>JAFXFC010000047.1 GCA_017513525.1 Clostridia bacterium | reverse complement strand
GAAAACAAAGCATCTTAAATTTAATGCGTGGATAAAAACTATAATTTTTTCAGTTAGTTTTTTTCGTGGCAGGCACCTTAAAATTATACTTGCGTCAAAGACGGTGATTTATGAACATCTTTCCCCGATAAATTATGATTTGTTTCTTTGAGTAAATGCTTTTCCGTCATAGCCTTGTATGGTTTTGTCTGTTTCGGCACTCTGAAGCCTTTGCTGTGCCCATATGCAATATCGGGGATTTTTTTCAATTGAAAGGAAGTGTCTGTTTAGCTTCTTTGCCGTAACTGCCGTTGTGCCCGAGCCACCGAATGGGTCGAAAACAAGGTCATTTTTATCTGAGGAAGCGAGGATGAGCTTTGCTGTGAGCTTTTCGGGCTTTTGTGTCGGGTGGGCGGTGTTTTCTTTCATAGACCAGAACGGCACCGTGATATCATCCCAGAAATTAGAAGGGCAGGTCATTCTGAAATTTCCGCTGTCACTTTCTTCCCAGTCCTTTGGCACACCGTTTTCTCTGTAGGGTGCTATGACCTTTTTCTTTATTTTAACGGCATTAAGATTAAAGGTGTATTCGTCACCTTTGGTGCAGAACCATATATCCTCCATGGAGTTTTTCCAGTTCTTTTTAGCACCTCTGCCTTTTTCTCTTTGCCATGTAATGCGGTTTCTGACCGTAAAGAATTCGGGTAATATGTTACCTATAATAAGACTTGACTGCCAGTCACAGCAGATATAAATACTGCCGTTTTCTTTCAGAAGTCTTTTTACTTCCTTAAGCCACCTACGGGTAAATTCTTCATAGTCACTGTCTTTTTTCTTATTAAATACCTCACCGCCGTAATCCTTTCTGAGGTTATACGGGGGATCTGCAATAATTAAATCGACACTTTCGTCGGGCAGATATTTTACAGCCGTAAAAAAGTCAGCATTATAGTATTTATCGAGAATTTCTTCGGTGCCTTTCGCTTTTTTTATAAAGCGGCACTCTTCTAAATATTCTTTTCCCTCTTCCAAAGAGGTGTTTATGGTTTTGTTTCTTGAAGAATTCATAAAAATTCCCCTTTTCTGATTCTTTTTATATTTTAACACAAAAATCCCCTTTAGTAAAGAATGAGCTTACTTGAAAAGGCGTATTTTTTATGATAAAATAATATTGTGAAAAACTGATCGGGGGAGTTCTTTTGGCAACAATACACAATTGCGACATATGTATGAACTACGAATATGACGAGGAATACGATTGCTACAGATGCTCGGTTGACCTTGATATGGACGAGGCTGAGCAGTTCATGACTTATTCATTCAGGAGCTGTCCCTATTTCAGACCCGGTGACGAATATACTATTGTAAAAAAACAAAATTAGGAGATTTACGGAAATCCGAGAGTTTATAATTAAATTTAACAGCGAAGCCGTTAAAAATTCGGAATTCGGAATTATGAATTCGGAATTTCGGGACCTGCGGTCAGCATTATATAAATAAGAACCTGACTGCGGTAGAACCTTGTTACTCCCTACTCTCGTAATAGAGCGCAAGCGGAACAAGACACGAAGTGTCTTCCTTAATTCCTAATTCTTAATTCCGAATTCCGAATTATAATTTATAAACTTCTTAACTTCCCGTGATGAGCCAAAATTAGGAGATTTGTATGAATGCCGATGTTGTTATAGTAGGTGCGGGCCCGTCGGGTATTTTTACCGCATTGGAGCTTTTAAGAAAAGGCAGTAAAAAGAAAATAGTAATAGTTGAAAAGGGAAAGGCAATAGAAAAACGCCACTGCCCCAAAACTAAAACAAAGGAATGCTTGAACTGTAAGCCGAATTGCCATATCACAACAGGCTTTTCGGGGGCGGGTGCATTCTCGGACGGAAAGCTCTCTTTAAGCTATGAGGTCGGGGGAGATCTTCCCACGCTTATAGGTGAAATGAACGCACAGGAGCTTATAAATTACACTGATTCAATTTATCTTGAATTCGGTGCGGATACACATATCGAGGGTATAAATGCTACAGATGAAGTAAAGGATATAAGAAAAAGAGCAATTCAGGCTGGATTGAAGCTCGTTGACTGTCCCATAAGGCATTTAGGCACCGAAAAGGCTCAGGAGCTTTATTTCGCCATTGAGCAGTATTTACTTAATAGCGGCGTTGAGATATTCTTTGACACTGAATGCAAAAGCCTTATTCTCGACAATGAAAAGGGAGTTTGTAAGGGTATTATAACCGATGCAAAAGGCGAAAATTCCGAAATATTCGCAGAATATACCATAATTGCCACAGGCAGAAGAGGTGCAGACTGGCTCGAAAAGCTTTGTGCAGAGTATAACATAGCACATCAACCCGGTACTGTTGACATCGGTGTCAGAGTAGAAGTCAGAAACGAGGTAATGGAGACCGTCAATAAGGCTTTATATGAGTCGAAGCTCATAGGCTACCCGAAGCCCTTTAAGAATAAGGTGCGTACCTTCTGTCAGAATCCCGGCGGCTTCGTAAGTCAGGAGAATTACGATAATAACCTTGCTGTTGTAAACGGTCACTCATATAAGGAGCTTAAATCCGACAACACTAATCTTGCTATTCTTTGCTCTCATAATTTCAGCACTCCCTTTAATCAGCCCATAGAATACGCGCAGAAGGTGGGCGAGCTTACAAATATGCTTGCAAACGGTCATATCTTAGTTCAGCGCTTTGGAGATATTTTAGACGGTAAGCGCACTTGGCCTAAGGAGCTTATGCAGGCGAACTTAAAGCCCTCTCTTCCCGATGCCGTGGCAGGCGATATCACCGCCGCAATGCCCTATAGGGCAATGACCAATATAATAAATTTCATTCAGGCAATGGACCATGTAGTCCCCGGTTTTGCTTCATATGAAACGCTTCTTTATTCCCCCGAGCTTAAATTCTATTCTAACAGGATTAAGATGGACGAAAAGCTCAACACGAATGTAAAGGGCCTTCACTGCCTCGGCGATTCCTCAGGCTGGACAAGAGGACTCATGATGGCATCAGTCATGGGAGTTTTAATGGGAAGACTGATATCAAATAATTAAATATAAATTTATCTTGTTTATGAATTCAAGTTTTGGAAAGTGATAATAATATGTTTAAAAATGGTGCATTAATAAAAAAACAGTTTGGCCTCGAAAGAAAAGATATTTCAGCTGGCAGATATGATAATATCGATTTAATTGAATTTCTTGCAATGTTGTTTGTTATGATTTATCATACGACTACTGTTCAATGGAATATATTGGCAGATGCTTCGGTATGGACATATATTAATTATATTGTAAGACCTATTTTAGCAACATGTGTTCCGTTGTTCTTTTTTGCAAACGGATTTCTGTTGATCAACAAAAAATTCGATTTAAAAAAGCATATCATCAAAATGATACGCTTAATTATACTGACATTCATATGGGGTGCTATTGATCTGCTGCTGTTAATGCCGATTGAAGGACAATGGTTTACTTTAAGAGAATTTGTAGATGCTCTGTGGTCATGGAAACAAGGTTGGATAAATCACTTATGGTATATGGGTGCTTTAATTTGTGTTTACATATTTTTTCCTTTGATCAAGCTTACATTTGATTATAACAAAAAGATTTTTAATTATTGGCTTGTTGTTTCAATTCTTTTATCTATCGGTAACAGTGCTATTGCTATGGGACTGACATTTGCCAATTATATACTTCGGGACGGAAGCACAGTTTTTGATTATAACTTTTTTAATATGTTCAATCCGTTTGCATCGATGTATGGCTTTTCTTTTGCTTTTATGAGTTTAGGTTGTTTTATTGGCGGAAATAAAGAAAAGATACATGAAATAATAAAAAAAATACCGTATATTAACACCTTTTCTTTAGCTGCGATTATATTAATTTCTACGCTAATGTTAGGAGCATGGGGGATTCTTGTTGCAAAATTGACAGGTTACCTTCCTGATATGGTATGGGATGGCTATGGAACAATTTTTACTGCGATTAATGTTCTTGGTATTTACTTTATAAGCAGCAATTATAAATATAAGGGAAATATAGTCAACAGATATATCCGAAATATTTCACAAAACACATTAGGCATATATTATTTTCATGTAGTATTTTTACATCTGTTTTCAAAGTATTTGTTACCGTTAATACCTCACGTTGATAATTATTTGTTCAATATACTTTATGCTTTTTGTGTAATGACATTGTGTTTGTTTATATCTATGTTAATTAAAAGTATCCCCGTTGTTAAAAAACTGCTTATGTGATTTTAACAGAAAAGATTTATCAAAAAAACAGGTGTATTGAACACCTGTTTTTTTATTATCAGAATGAATCTTTTATATGTTTAAACATTTTTCTGATTTCTATGTTCTGGGGGCATTTCTTTTCGCATGCACCGCAGTCGATACATTCTCTTATTCTGTCCTCAATGTCGGGCATTGCTTCCTTGACTTTTCTTCTGTCGCCGTTTTCTACGAGATTGAAAGCGGCAAAGATTGCGGGGATATCTATGCCCTTGGGGCAGTCCTTGCAGTAAAGGCACTTTGTGCAGGGGATAAGTCCTTTTCTGTCATATGCCTTTTTTGCAGCAGTGAAAGCTTTAATTTCACTTTCCGAAAGACAGTTTTCGGTGTATTTATCGGCGAGTGCCATATTCTCCTTTAACTGCTCCATAGTTCCCATACCGCTTAAAAGAAGGGACACCTCGGGGAAGCTCCATATGTATGAAAGAGCTGCTTCAACGGGAGTTTTTCCCTCGGGAAGGCAGTTTTTAACATCTTCGTCGGGGTTTGCGAGCGAGCCGCCGCGAAGAGGCTCCATTATAACTAATCCGAGCCCTTTTTCAGCGGCTTTCTTTAAGCCTTCAATACCTGCCTGATAGTCTGTGTCAAGGTAATTAAGCTGTATCTGACAGAATTCGCAGTCTTCATATTCTTCAACAATATTCTCGAAAATTTCAAGATCATCATGGAAAGAAAAGCCCATGTGACGGATCTTTCCCTCGGCTTTTGCCTTTTTCATTTTGTCAATAAGACCGAATTCCTTTACCTTTTTCCAATGGTCACGGTTTAAGGCATGGAAAAGGTAAAAATCTATATAAGGAGTATCAAGTCTTTGAAGCTGTGTATTTAAGAGTCTGTCAAAATCTTCGGGACACTTAACATCTCCCATGGGGAGCTTTGTAGCAACATATGTCTTTTTTCTGTAGCCGTCGCGAAGTGCCTTTCCTACAAGAGCTTCACTTTCTCCGTCATGATAGAAAAAGGCAGTATCAACATAGTTTACGCCGCTGTCAATAGCATGGCGGATAAGCTCAATTGCCTTTTTCTCGTCAATTACTTTTTTGCCGTCCTTTTCAACTGTGGGCATACGCATCGCACCAAAACCCAGTGTCGATACCTTACAGCCCGTTTTTCCGAAAACTCTGTACTGCATTATTCTCTCTCCCTGTAACATATTTAACATCATTTTACATCAGAACATGAAAAAAAGCAACCTGCATATTTGCAGATTGCTTTAAGTGTCGGCGACGACCTATCTTCCCGGGCAGCTACCCGCCAAGTATTTTCGGCACGATTGAGCTTAACTACCGTGTTCGGGATGGGAACGGGTGGGACCTCAATGTTATAGACACCGACTGTTGCTGAAAGTTTTCTCTCAAG
>JAFXFC010000046.1 GCA_017513525.1 Clostridia bacterium | reverse complement strand
GCTGTCGAAAGTGCTTTTGCGTTACTTTTGACAAAAGTAACAAAACCCGCCGCACGGCGGCGAAGGAAAAAGGAAGTGATTATTTGAAAAGAACGATAAGCGGAATGGTCGGAAAAGGCTCGCTGAGACACAACAATCGCACCTTTCACGCCGGCAATGTTGACCCCGAAAGGTCGCACCAAAACATTGCCTACTGTGATGAAAATATCCGTGATGTGTACCACGAATTGTTTGATGAAGCACTTGAAAAATACAACGCAAAGCAGACAAGAGCCGACAGAATGATAGACGACTATTACGAAAAAATACGCTTCGGAAAGCAGGAAAAACCTTTCCACGAAATCATAATGCAGATTGGCGATTGGGAGAATACCGCCGTCGATAGTGACACCGGAAGGCTCGCCACCGAGATACTTGATGAGTATATGAAAGGCTTTGCCGAGCGTAATCCCAACCTCAGAGTATTCTCGGCGCACTTGCATTTGGATGAAGCAACACCCCACTTACACATCGACTTTGTACCCTTCATCAAGACCGACGGCAAGCGTGGACTTGAAACAAGAGTATCCCTCAAGCAAGCGTTAAAGGTGCAAGGATTTGTCGGTGTTCACAAGAAGGACAGCGAGTGGGCAAGGTGGATACAAGCCGAAAAAGAACAGCTTGCAGCCATTATGGAACGGCACGGAATTGAGTGGGAACACAAAGGAATGGAACGTCCGCACCTCGATGTTCTTGATTATAAATTACAGGAACGTCAGCGGGAATTATCGGAGTTGGATGCGGTTGTCAAAGAGAAAACCGACGAGGCAAATATCCTTGAAAAGCAGATTGAAAACCTCACCGAGAGTGCAAAGGTTATCACGACCATCTCACAAAATTTTGAAAACGAGCCTGAATATCAGTTGCCCGAACCTACGGCAATGATGTCGGCTCGGAGCTATAAAACCAAGTTTGTCGATCCGCTGATAAAACGATTAAAGGCACTTGTTATTAAAACTCTGAGTCGGTATTTTGAAGCGAGAACTGATTTTGAAAGGTGGCGCACTGCCAACCATTCCCTTGCGAGTAGCAACGAAAGATTAAAAAATCGGGTGGCGGCATTGGAGAATGAAAACCAATATCTCCGTGAAGATCTGCGTGATTATAAACTGCTCCGAAAGGTATTCGGCAGCAGACAGATTGACAATCTGCTTGAACAAGCAAGAGCAAACAAAGGTAAACGGCGTGATGAACGCTCAAGATAAAATTACAAGGAGGACAACACAATGAAACAGCATTTCACAGACGAAAGAACAGGTATCAGCTACACCTTGCAGGGAGATTATTATCTGCCCGACCTTGTATTACCCGCCGAGGAACAAGTCGAAGTCGGCATTTGGGGACAGCGCCACTTGCAATATATCAAGGCGCACCGCAAAGGTTTTTATACGACCTTGCTCACAAAATGCGAGCTGAACAGATACCTTGCCGATGTAAATAAGCAGGCTGAGGATATGTTTTTTCGGCTCGTAAAACAGATGGCAGAGCGTGAGGATGTAACCGAAAAACTCAAAGCAGACAATCAAATGGAGTGGGTTGCTCGGATGAATAACATCCGAAGCAGAGCCACAGAAATCGTCAACCACGATATAATTTATAACTAACCGAAGCACGGCGGCAGGGAGATTAACTCATCTCTGCCGCTGGTTTTTCATATAGTGGAAAAATTTAAATAAATGTGTTATAATATACTAAAGTGTAGTTTGAATTGTGTTATTTTAAAAAAATAAATCTCTCTTTCTTGTAGTTTTTGGTGGCAAAACCGTAGTATATAAGTGAAAGGAGGTCGAACAGATGAATGACGAAAGAATAATCGAACTGTTTTTTGAACGGTCTGAACAGGCTATCAAGGAATTGGACGTTAAATATGGGCGTGTATGCCATTCGGTGTCGTATAACATATTAAACAACCGTGCAGATGCCGAGGAATGTGTAAACGATGCTTATTTGGGAACGTGGAACGCCATCCCGCCTGCAAATCCTAATCCGCTTTGTGCGTTTGTCTGTAAGATCGTGAGAAACATTTCACTCAAACGCTACGAGTACAACACCGCCGCCAAAAGAAACAGCATTTACGATGTCGCTATGGAAGAATTGGAAAACTGTCTTGCATCCGCAGAAACGGTTGAGGAAGAAATTGCGGAGCGTGAGCTAACCAAGGTTATCGAATCGTTCTTGGATTCGCTCTCAAAAGAAAACCGTGTGATTTTCTTGCGCCGTTATTGGTTTTCTGATACATATTGCGATATCGCAAAACAAGTCGGACTTACAGAAAAGAATGTGTCTGTTCGGCTCACAAGAATCCGTAAGGAATTACGGGAGTATTTATTAGAAAGAGAGGTATTGCTATGAATGCGAAAAAGTTTTCTAATGCCCTTGGCAACGTCGGGGATGGCTATGTTGATGAAGCCGTAACCTACACCGCAAAGAAGAAAAGCAACGTATGGCTGAAATGGGGTGCGATTGCTGCTTGCCTCTGCTTAGTTGTAGGTGTTGCAATCCGTATTGGAATTGGTTTTGTACCAAGCCAAATGACCGATATTTACCGTGAGGGTAATCTTATTGAGATCACCGGTGAAAGCGAACTTCCGGCAAAATATGACGGTGAGTTGCTTGCTTTTAATTTGGACTTTGAAAGCTATGAATTTTATTACCGATTTGACGGTGTGCCGGAAAACACAGACGATTGGTACTCTTTGCTTGCATCTAAGTATGATACTAATGGTGATATTGTGCTTCACTGTATGTTCGGGCCAATCACCGAAGAATATTTGAAGGAAGATTGGAAAGTAGATTCTGTATTCACTCCCGAAGCGACTCAGACAAAAATCATAAACGGTGTTGAGGTAGATATTGCACAGACAAAGAACTCTCTAAAATACAAGTATTGGCATTACGCAATCTTTACCTATGACGGCGTTTTATATGATGTTCGTGTGCAGTCCGATAATTCGGAGTATGTGTATGAGGTTCTAAATCAATTGATAAGCGATAACAAGTCAAATGCACACACTCTCAAAGTAACGGAAAACTCTGTTGGAGAGATAGGTAGAGAAACATTTAATCTATCCGTTGAAATTTCCGAAAATGATGCGAACGCTTTGTCAGAAATAATCCATAGTGGTACTTGGATAGAAGAACCTACTGTTTGCGAAAGTGATTGTATTATTAACCTAAAAGGACATTGGACATATTATAATTCCAACAGTGGAATACTGAACCAATATGATTTATCAGACATGTCGATTTATTCATCAGTAGTACAAGATGTTAGCGGAAAGAGTTTGGTGCTGTCGGAAGAAGATAGAGCAACCGTTAATTCCATTCTTGAAAAATACATTACATTGGGCGTTGAGAGTAACTAACCAATTCCAATTTGTCTAATAGTTGATTTGATCAGCAGCAAATGATTTTGAAATATAAAACTTGCATATCTCTTGAATTTCTAAGCAAAATCGTTTATAATATATCTGAAAGCAAGTTCACATTATCCACAGTAAAATTATTCTTGTTATCAACGTCGATAACAAAATGATAACAAGGGCGGTTTAACACAGGATAATACAGATACATCGTGTATCAAAAAAATCAAGACTAACGAGAAGCAAAAATGCATAAACAGAATTGTTTAGTCTTGGTCGAGTGGGAATAATAAGGTCAAGCGGCGGAAGCGTTGATATACCTCGATCTTGCGGTTTCAACGAAGCTCTGCGGCAACGTTTTGTCAACATTTGAATATCAAAAATTAAGAGCTAACTGAGATTAAATGTCAGTCAGCTCTTTTTACTTTATTTTAACCTTAAATTAGCAACAGTTAATATTGCCATTTTCTTTATCATTCATCAATAGTCCGACTGTCAAAAAAGATAAGTTTTCCGTTTTCAAAATGAAATTCAAGGAAATCATTATATCCGTTTGGATAACCGTTGTTTTCTTTAACGGAAACATTGACCTTACAAAGAGTTAATCGTTCACCGTTATCATCGATATAAGTAACAGAGAACGGCACTAAGCCAAAAGAACAGAGCTTTTTCATAACATAAGTTTCATCGTCGCCAATGTTAAAATACTCTCCCATGGATATACTTTTCATCTTGTCTTGTTTTATATACGGATTAATACAATAATATGAAAGATTGATATTAACGCTTCTATGGCTTTCGTTGTTGTTTTCACCAAAATATATGCTGGCAATCCTGTTATCACTGCGACCTTTACGATAAGAACCGTGTTGGGGATAATATTCATATCCGAGTCTTTCAAGTTCATCTTTCAGTTCATCATCCGATTTATCAAGGGGATTTGACTTCAAAAAAGTATCATCAAGCTCATAAACAGCATCTTCTGCCAGTGCAGAGCCTATATAATCATATGGAAACGATCCGTTATAATAATTGACTCCTGTGCTAACCACTGACAACGCAATTGAAAACACAAAAAATACTGTTATAATAAGCCTTGATTTTTTCTTTGAAATAGCCTTAAAATCTTTTTGCTTTTTTGAAAAAATAACAGCAATAACAGAAAGAATAAGATTTACGGGAATCATTGCAATACCAATAACATGCATAATATTATAAACAATATCGGAATCAAAAATATCAGCAAAATATTGCGGAAGCGTTGAAAAACCTAATATTATCGGTAATGCAAAAGGTACGGCATCCCCCATTGTCATTGAAAATATAAATGTCAATGCAATCAATACAACATTCCAACCAATAAGGAAAACGGCGGGCTTCCAACTTTTATTTATAAAAGCTCTGTAAAGCAGCCAGAAATTAACCGAATAATATGAAGCACTGAAAATACCGTTCAGAAAATGTGATGCACCGTCTGATATTCCAAAGCTATTCAGAATTCCTGAACCGATCAAGAAAAATACAATAAACAAAATGCCGATTACTAAAATTCTTATTGTTGATTTTTTTATTCTTTTGTTAATAAGCTTATCTATCTGTTCCGAGAAAGAGAAATCATCACTGTAAGAAGTTAAAACCGGAATAGGCTCCGATACAATCTTTTCATCAAAATATTCCATCAGAACGGAAAACTTTTCAATATCGCTTTCAATTTCCTGAGCTTCATCAGTGGAGAGCTTTCCTTTTTTATATTCTTCAAATTTATCTCTGTAGTTCATTCTTGTTCCTCCTCTATTAATCTTTTCAGTTTTTCTCTGGCACGGGAAGCAATTACTCTGACTGCAGAATAAGAAATACCGGTTATTGCAGCAATTTCATATTGCTTAAATCCTGAAAAATAATGTAAGGTTATAACCTCACGTTCATTTTCTTCAAGTTTTTGAATACAGCGATAAAGCAACTGATATTCCTCTGAGGCAATCAACCTGTCAGTAAAAGAAAAATCAATCAAATCTTTTTGTCCTTCAATATCCGTATATCTCTTTTTCGCTCTGAAATAATCATATGTAAGGTTAGATGCTACTTTGTAAAGCCATGGTAACACAGAAACACAGTCTTTAGGTAATGAAACGATGGCTTTAACAAAGGTTTCCTGAGTTAAATCTTCTGCAACATGAATATCATGACATAACGAGAAAATATACAGAAAAATTCTTCTGCTGTGCTCTTGATATATTTTATCAAAATTGTTATTTGCCATCGCCTCACCTCCTTACATCAATATAACGGATAAAGGAACTAAATTGTTACACAAAACAAAAAATATTTATAAATTTATTTTACATTAAAAATTTGAATTTTCAAGATTACAGCAAAGAATAACTTAATGTATTTATAACATTTTTTGTGGATAATTTCTTACAATTTTGTGAATATTAACATAATAATGTTGATTTAATTCATAAATTTCATTATAAAAAAGTAAAGATTTTCCAATTCTTACTTAAGGGAGATGTCAGAATGAAGAAATTAAAAAAAATTACAGCGATTATACTTGTATTTTCACTCATTATGACTTGTCTTGCAATTCCTGCATTTGCAGTCAGCGGAAATATTCCCGCAGATGTTATTGCAATGTCAAGTCAGGTTGCTGTTGAAATCGAACAGGAAGGAATAGTTCTTCTTAAGAATGAAGACAATTCTTTGCCTCTTGCAGGTAAAAAAGTTAATGTTTTCGGCGCAGCATCTGTTGTGCCTCTTTTAGGTGGTGCAGGTTCCGGTGCTATCACTACTCACGATCCCGTATACTTTTATGAGGCTCTCGATGAAGCGGGAATTGAGTATAATACAGAGCTTATGAAGCTTTATGAAAAGTATTGCGGTTCAAATGAAATTCCAAAAACAGACAGCACGGTTCTTAATAATCTGCTTCAGCTTGTGCTCGCAAAAAGCTCACTTAACGAAATGAACCCAGATAAGCTTACTGATTCTGTAATGGCAAAAGCAAAAGCTTTTTCTGATACTGCAATTATCGTTATCGGCAGAACAAGCGCAGAAAACTCCGACCTTTCTCCCGAAACACTCAGATTAAGTGATAACGAAAGAGCTATGTTAGAAAAGGTGGCATCTACATTTTCAGAAGTTATCGTACTTTTCAATACAGGTAATATTATGGAAATGGGCTTCCTGGATGAATATGAAAGCATAAAGGCTGCCGCTATTATCTGGATCACAGGTGAATTCGGCATGAGAGCGGTTGGTCAAGTGCTGAGCGGTGAAGTCAATCCTTCGGGCAGACTTGCCGATACAGTAGCTTACAGCGTTTACGATCACCCCTCAACACAGAACTTCGGTTCATATAAATATGACGGCGGAGAATACTTTGTTGAGTATCAGGAAGGCATTTATGTTGGCTACCGTTATTTTGAAACCTTCGCAAAGGAAAAAGTTCAGTATCCTTTCGGATATGGTCTTTCATATACTACTTTCACAAAAGAAATCGTATCTTACAGCACCGAAAACGGTAAAATTACTGTTGATGTAAAGGTCACAAACACAGGTAATGTCAGCGGTAAGGATACTGTTCAGATCTATTACTCTGCTCCGTATACAGGTAAAATTGAAAAGAGTGCTATTTGCCTTGGCGGATTTGTGAAATCAAAGCTTCTTGCCCCTTCTGAAAGTGAAATTCTAACAGTTGAATTTGATATAAGCGATATGGCGTCTTATGACAGATTTATTAATAAAGCATGGGTGCTTGAAAAGGGAGATTATAAGATCATTCTCGGTGAAAATGTCCGTGAACATATTGACTCCTTTACATATACACTCGATGAAGAAGTTATAATAAAAAATGATGAAGTTACAGGCACTCAAATAAATAATCTCTTTGATGATGTTTATTCGGGCTTCACCGTTCTTTCAAGAGCAAATATAATAGAAACATATCCTGCGTCAAGAAGCCTTGTAAAAACAGATGAAATCAAAAATGCGGATAAATATCCCGCTGTAATAAAAGAAGGCACTGCTCCTAAAATGGGTGTAACATACGACACAGGTGTTATCACTCTTCTGGATGTTTATGAAAATGAAGAGTTGATGGATAAATTCCTTGATCAGCTCACTCTTGATGAAATGACACATCTTGTTACTCACAGCGGTTATCAGACATACGGGATTGAAAGACTCGGAATCCCTCAGACATGGGATAATGACGGACCTTCCAGCATAAAAGGCGCTCACGGAATCACATATTCCGATTGCGGTACTGCATATCCTTGTGCTACTGCCATTGCTTGTACATGGAATAAAGATCTTGCAAATAAAATGGGTGACAGTGTTGGTATTGAAGCCAGAAGCATAGGTACAGATATATGGTATGCTCCCGGTGTGAATATTCACAGAAATCCGATGGGTGGCAGAAACTTTGAGTATTTCTCCGAAGATCCCCTTCTTTCAGGCACAATGGGTGCTGAAATTATAGACGGTGCATGGGGACAGGGACTCGTTACAACTATCAAGCACTTTGTTATGAATGATCAGGAATCTCATCGTGCAGGCATTTTTACTTGGGCAGATGAACAGGCAATGCGTGAAATTTATCTCAAGGCATTTGAGATCCCCGTAAAAGACTCTGCTTGCTACGGTATCATGTCAGCTTACAACAGAATCGGTACTGACTGGTGCGGTGCAAGTTCAGAGCTTCTCAATGACTTACTGCGCAAAGAGTGGGGATATGACGGTTATGTTGTTTCCGACTATTCAAACAACTTTATCGGCAACGGTTATATGAGTCCTGTTCTTGCTGTTTATAACGGCAATGACACAATGCTTACAGGTGTATGGTTCCTTAATATGCCATCACATCTTGCAGCAGTAAAAATGCAATACTTAGCTGATCCCATAGGCTTCGGCACAGCATTGCGTGAAGCCTGCAGAAATATTCTTAATGCAAAGATGAAGACAAAAGCTTTCCTTGAACCGGGGTATTTCGTTGATAACGGTGATCTTACAATTGACATGGAAGATTGGGATTTCACTGCTCCTTACATCTTTTCTTATCTTAAATTTCAATTTACAAATCTTGTAAATAAAATTGTAATGCTGGTAAGAATGCTTATTGACTGGGACTTATCAGGTATTAATGTATTTTTTGAATGATTTTTATAAATCGGTAAAAACTCCAGCCGAATAACAAACATAAACCCGAAAAGTCTGCTTTCGAGACTTTTCGGGTTATTTCTTATATTTGCAAAAATTATTAATTTTTATAATATATTGCTTTCAGTCCGTATAATATCAGATCCGGTTCATAAGTGACTTCCCTTTTGCAATGTTTAGTTATATTTTGCGCAAGACCGCCCGTTGAAACAATGCTTGCAACAGAATAACCTAAGCTTTCCTCAATGCGTTCACATAATCCGTCAAGCATTGCAGCTGTACCTAAAATTATACCTGCCTGCATACTTGCAACCGTATTTGTTCCAAATGCAGGACATTCTTGCAGATTAAGATTAACAGTCGGCAAAAGTGCGGCTGAACCTGATAGAGCCTTAAGAGAAATACCGACACCTGCTGAAATCGTGCAGCCTAAAAAAGCACCATTTTTATCTATTACACTGATTTTTGTTGCAGTTCCGAGATCCATAACAAGACACGGCAAAGGAAACTTTTCAATAGCTCCTACGGCACCTGCTACAAGATCTGCACCAAGCTGCACGGGATTGTCGATTTTTATATGTAAACCACTTTTAACCCCGGGCCCCACAACAAGAGGTGAAACAGGAGTCAGAATCTGTATTGCATCTTTTATGGAATTTGTAAGCTCAGGTACAACAGAGCTTATAATTGCACCGTCAACATCGTCAAGACTGATATTTTTTAAGTTACAAATACCTTTAATATCAAGCGCATACTGTTCCTTTGTACGCTTTGTATCACTTGCAAGTCTTGCTTCAAGAACTATTTTTTCTTTATGGAAAAGTCCGAAAAGGATATTTGTATTACCGATATCAACTGTTAATAACATCGAGTTTACTCCTTATTAAAACGGATTTTATTTTCGAGAAGTTTTATGAACAATCCGCCCTGAACTGAACGGTGTCTGAATCCAACAACAAGAGAAGTTACGGTATCATACCAGTCTGTCATAGGAACTCTTGAAGGCGTAACATTGAAACAATTCCACATAGGTTCGATAAAACTTTCAAATTCCTCTTTTGTAGGTGCAAGACATGCTGTCCATAAAAACCAATCGGATTTCGTGTATGTTTTTCTGTTATCAAGAGGCATACCGTAAGCATTTATATGCTTTTTATTGGAGCAAAATTCAGAATAATATACACTCGGAGCAAAAAGCTTCGTACCCCAAAGCTTATCCCAGATCATATTATACTTCATGCTGAAGGTATCCATTTTATCGAATGTAAGTCTGAAGCTTCCGTCTGAATTTGCAGCATTTTTTACCCAATTTTCTGCCATGTCTTTTGCAATGGACATGTATTTATCTGCGTCATCCAATTGATTTTTCATTCTTAAAATCAGAGAATAACCTGCAATACCCATAATTGCCTTGAGTGACAAATTGCAGTTATGAGCGAGATGTCCCGCAAAGTCATCGGTACAAAGCTGATTTTCGGGGTCCATGCCGTATTCAATAAGATATTTCACCCATTGTGAGAGAATATCGCAATACTTATCAAAAAACTCAGTATTACCGTCTTTCATCGTAATATTAGCCATCATTATCAGCATATTTCCGCATTCTTCTACCGGCATCTGGAATTCGCGATATCTGCCGTCTGCTTCATGATTTTTTCCGTATACCTGCCCCAATATTAACGGGTACTGACCTACATCATGAGGTGCAAAATCAAATTCCCATTCATCTGTCTGAGCGAATTTGAAAATAGGTCTCAGCATTCCTTTGAGAAGCTCGGTATTGTAATAAATAAAGAACGGTGATGAGGGATATGTAACATCAACAGTAGCCGCACATCCGTTACTGAAACATTCTTTTGAGATAAAAATAACATTGTCTTCAGTATCACAAGCAATTTTGTGAGCTGCTATGACTTGTCTGAATGCAAGAGAAAGTAACTCAGAATATTTTTCACCGCCGCAAGACAAAGCTGTTTTTGTAAGCTCGGCGGATTTTTCCAAGCACTTTTTCAAAATTTCAGCTGCTTCATTATATGCTTCTATGATAGCATCTGTAATGGAATTGGTTTTTGATTTCCAATATGCCTTAACATGCTCGCCGAAATAATTGAGTGAATATATATCATCGTATGCAAAAAGAATATTTTCATCGTGATTTTCACTTAAATTTATTTCTGCACGAAGATATGTCATTTCGTCTTGCTTTATAACACTTATTTTACCGTCAGAGGGCACTGAAAGATAAAAATATCCCCAGTCAATACGAAGATCGTCACCTGAACAGGAAAGGATATTTTGCTCAGTGCCTCCGATCTTTCCGATATTGAGTTTATCCGCTGAAAAAACTTCAGTTGCTACCTCTTTTTCTCCTTTAAGATTGATGCAAAGCTCTTCTGCAACATCTAATCTGATCTTTACACTGTGTGTTATTCCGTCATTTGAAGAATACTTAACTCTCATATATGATACGGGACGGGACAATCTATATAGATCGTCGGGGAACAAAGGTGTATAAAAAATAACATTCAGACATATTTTTTCATTTGAAAACAAATAATGAGTAGTAAATGCAGTCATATCAAAGCTTTCCTGCTTGATAAAATCTGCACTTCCCTCACCCATAAATCTGTACTCAGTTCCGTCAACAAATACTGAACCGTTAATAGAATTCGGTGAACCCGTCCAATGCTCGGTAGTTTTATCATAAAGCTTATCAGCAGCAGACCAGACTGAAAAATAGGGATCAACTGTTATCAAAGGAATTGAAGGCGGACGCATTTTCATAGATTTATCTCCTATAAAAAGTCAAGTGGTTTACACCAACTTGCTGTATTTTTTTGTATTTTTGATAACCAATTTGGTTATACATTGAGGGCATCGCCCTCGTGATTTATACACAGCATAGAATGTTGAGTTGTCAAGAGCAGAAGTG
>JAFXFC010000045.1 GCA_017513525.1 Clostridia bacterium | reverse complement strand
TATTAAGGAAATGCAAGGATTATTTTCACGCATCTCATCCGTTCGTGTACAAAGACAAAATTATTTTGTTTTTGCATAAAGACCATGACATTAATCAGGTTGAAGATATTGTTAAAAGTCTGCAGTTAAATGTTATGGTATCTGATGACTTAGACAAGCTGTACGTTATGGATAAGCACTATAACAGAATGTGCACCATGAGAGATTTTCTTACTGAAAAAAGTAAGCTGAAACAGGTTACATACGAGCATAGTTACTCTGTTTTAATATATCTTTTACACTTAAAACAAAATAATTATCAAATTGACAAAAACATCTCTTCTCTGCTCTATCACGACCTGAACAACAATACTGACTTTTGTTTAACACTGTACACATATATTATCTGTAATCACTCCTTGAAGAAAACTGCTGAGAACCTGCACGCACACAGCAATACAGTTCTATACAGAATACAAAAGGCTAAAGATGAATTTGAGATAGATGCCGATAATCCTGAGCTTCATTTTTATTATTTAATATCTCTCGCTCTTTGCTTGTTGGAATTAGGACATGAGGATGTTTTCATTTTAAACGATAAATAATTCATATGCATCAAAAAAAGCCCCCGTGAGTAATCACAGAGGCTTTTATATATCATTTTCTATTTAATTTTCTTTGAAAAATATTCATTTACTTCTGAATAGTCTGAGAAAATTACTTTTTCATCAAAAAGATATTGGGCAAGATCCTGAAGCTGAGATAACGGGTAATCAGCCAGATTGATTGTCTTTAATTTTTCGCATGCACAGCTTCGGTATGGCTCAAATTTGATGTCTGATAACATCAAACACCCCACCTTACTGTGTATCAAATCAAACAAATCCATTTCCCTCACCTCTTTTTATAATAACATGAAATTTTTATAAATAAAAAAGCTGCAACAATAAAACAATCCTTTGATTGCTTCGTAGTTGCAGCTGACTGACATGGTATAAACTTTAGTCTCTTGAGCTTTGCGTCCCAACCTTTCGATCGGTTTGCTAATTATTCAATTACCATCATTATATTCCTAATGTAGAATTTTGTCAATGAGTTTCGAGAATTTTCATTATTTTACCAAACACTTCACCTATGTTTTCTCTGATTATTATATCTGCCCTATTGTCGTACTCTGTTTCGGATTTATTTATCATCACAATGTATTTCCCACTAAAATATCTCACAAATGATGCAGCCGGATATACAGCAAGCGATGTTCCTCCAACTATCAGCATATCATAAAAGAGGGGAATGCCCGAAGGCACTCCCCCCAATTAATTACATCTTTTCCAAAAGGACCTTAAAAGTGCGTCTTTTTGCCCATATTTTTCTTGGATGACACAACGTTTTATAACTGAGGGCCTGCACTAACCAATGCTTTTCCTGCATCATTTCCGGTGTACTTATCGAAATTCTTTATGAAACGAGCTGAAAGGTCTTTTGCTTTTTCATCCCAATCACCCTGATTTGCATATGTATCTCTAGGATCAAGGATTCCTGTATCCACACCTGGAAGCTCTGTCGGTACAGCAAGATTGAAATACGGAATTGTTTTTGTTTCAGCTTTCAAAATTGAACCGTCAAGAATAGCATCGATAATACCACGAGTATCTTTAATAGATATACGCTTACCTGTGCCGTTCCATCCTGTGTTTACAAGGTATGCTTTTGCACCGCTCTTTTCCATCTTCTTTACAAGCTCTTCTGCATATTTTGTAGGATGAAGTTCAAGAAATGCCTGTCCGAAACATGCTGAGAATGTAGGTGTAGGTTCTGTGATACCACGCTCTGTTCCTGCAAGCTTTGATGTAAAGCCTGAGAGGAAATAATATTGTGCCTGCTCAGGTGTAAGAACAGAAACAGGAGGTAATACTCCAAATGCATCTGCAGAAAGGAATATTACATTCTTAGCATCAGGAGCAGCTGATACAGGACGAACTATCTTCTCTATGTGGTCTATCGGATAAGACACACGTGTGTTCTCCGTAACAGAGTCATCAGCAAAATCGCATACACCGTTTTCGTCAACCGTAACATTTTCAAGAAGGGCGTTACGTTTGATAGCGTTGTATATATCAGGCTCGGATTCCTTGTCAAGATTGATAACCTTTGCGTAACAACCACCCTCAAAGTTGAATACACCATTGTCATCCCAACCGTGCTCATCATCACCGATCAGTAAGCGCTTTGGATCGGTAGAAAGTGTAGTCTTACCTGTTCCGGAGAGTCCAAAGAACAGCGCCGTGTTCTTGCCTTCCATATCTGTATTTGCAGAGCAGTGCATAGAAGCCATGCCTTTAAGTGGAAGGAAATAGTTCATCATAGAGAACATTCCTTTCTTCATCTCACCGCCATACCATGTGTTTAAGATAACCTGCTCACGCGATGTGATGTTAAACACTGCAGCTGTTTCGGAATTAAGTCCAAGCTCTTTGTAGTTTTCAACCTTAGCTTTTGATGCATTGTAGCAAACAAAGTCTGGCTCAAAATTTTCAAGTTCTTCGGCTGTAGGATTGATAAACATATTCTTAACAAAATGTGCCTGCCAAGCTACCTCCATAATAAAACGGATAGCCATACGTGAATCTTTATTTGTTCCGCAGAATACATCCTGAACATAGAGTTTTTTTCCGGAAAGTTCTTTTACTGCAATATCCTTGAGCTGTGCCCAAGCTTCCTTGCTGCAAGGATGGTTATCATTTTTGAATTCATCAGATGTCCACCACACAGTGTCTTTTGAATTTTCATCCATAACAATAAATTTATCTTTTGGAGAACGTCCTGTGTAGATACCTGTCATAACATTAACGGCACCAAGTTCTGTTACCTGACCTTTTTCAAAGCCTTCAAGTTTTGGATCCGTTTCTGCAGCGAACAATTCTTCATAAGAAGGATTGTGCACAATTTCCGTTACTCCGTTAATACCATACTTGCTTAAGTCTACTTGTTTCATAATGTACATTACCTCTTTCTTTAAATTTTTTATTTTATATTAATATAAACTATTTTTAATGTGCCAAAAAATTATAACATTGGATTTTATATTATTCTTTCGCACCAAGTTGCAATTCATCTGCATACGGCTTCATAGCTTCAATACAAATTGTTGCAACTTCTTTAACTTCCATTCCAAGCATTTCACAGCCCTTTTTGATAAGTTCACGGTCGCATTTAGCGGCAAACTTTTTATCCTTAAACTTTTTCATAAAGCTTGATACTTCCATATCGGTTATTCCTGCAGGCCTCATTCTTGCTGCTGCCTGAATAATTCCTGTAAGTTCGTCTACTGTAAAAAGGCTCTTTTCCAAATTGGTTATCGGCTCAACATCGTTTATGATACCGTAACCATGTGCCAGAATAGCACGAACTTCTGAATCTTCAAGGCCTGCTTCTTTAAGAGGCTCTTCGGCATACTGAAGATGCTCTTCCGGATGCTGTTCATAGTCGTAATCGTGCAGATAACCGATTGCTTTCCAATGTTCTGAATCTTCTCCAAAGTGCTTGGCAAGACCTTCCATTGCAGCCATCACATTCTTTGCATGTAAAAACAG
>JAFXFC010000007.1 GCA_017513525.1 Clostridia bacterium | reverse complement strand
GCGAGGAAACAGGCAGATATAAGTATAATTACTACTGCACGGTATGTGAAAAGTTCCTTAAATTCGACAGAGTAGACATCCCTGCTCTCGGTCACAACTGGGAGGAAGCTACCTGTACTACACCCGAAACCTGTCTTACCTGCGGAAAAACAAACGGTGAAGCAGTGGGGCATGTAATGGGCGAAGCAGTTCTTGAGGTAGAATGGGAGCCCACATGCGAGGAAACAGGCAGATATAAGTATAATTACTACTGCACGGTATGTGAAAAGTTCCTCAAATTCGACAGAGTAGACATCCCTGCTCTCGGTCACAACTGGGAAGATGCGACCTGTACTACTCCCGAAACCTGCCTTACCTGCGGCAAAACTAATGGGGAAGCAGACGGTCACGATTGGAAAAAATCAAAGTGCGGATTATATAAAACCTGCTCAGATTGCGGTGAAAAGCAGAATACTGACAAGGGAACAAAAATAGAAAATGATATCAAGTTTGTATACACAATAATAAAACAGTGCTATAAGACTATTTCTTATTGCATAGGTCTTATTCAACGCTTCTGCTAAGTAAGATCTGAATAATATCGGAACCGTCGGGAAAACCGACGGTCTTCTTTTTTTGTTTCACGTGAAACATTTATTTAAGACTACTTTATTTGTATTAAATATTGATTTTTTCTGTGCTGTTTGGTATACTTGTTCTAATAATTATTAATAATATAAAAAGGAGGAGCCGCTGATGGCAAAAACTGTTGCCGTACTTAACCAGAAAGGCGGAGTAGGGAAGACCACTACCGCTGTTAATCTTGCCGCCTGCGTAGGTGCAAAAGGTAAGAAGGTTCTTTTAGTTGACATTGACCCTCAGGGAAATTCCACAAGCGGCTTTGGAATAGATAAAAGAGCAATTAAAGTATCGTCATATGATGTACTTGTCGGAAACAATAAAGCTAAGGATGCTGTTATTCATACCGAGTTTCAAGGTGTTGATCTCATGGTATCAAATATGAACCTTGCAGGTGCAGAGCTTGAAATAATTGACATTAAAAACCGTGAAAGTCTTCTTAAAAATGCTTTGGCTGCTGTCTGGGAGGAGTACGATTATATTTTCCTTGACTGCCCCCCGTCACTCGGTCTTATAACACTCAATGCACTTACTGCATCTGATTCTTTCTTAGTTCCCATTCAGTGTGAATACTATGCTTTAGAGGGACTTTCCCAGCTTATGGCTACCGTCAGAAATATTAAAAGACTTTATAACCCCTATATTGAGCTTGAAGGTGTTCTTCTTACCATGTATGACGGCAGATTGAATTTAACACAACAGGTCGTTGAGGAAGTAAAGAAATTCTTCCCCAAAAAGGTATATTCTACCACAATTCCCAGAAATGTACGATTATCAGAGGCGCCGAGCTTCGGTCAGCCCATAATATATTTTGACAGAAGATCTAAAGGTGCAGAAGCATATATTGATTTTACCGAAGAATTTCTGTCTAAACAGAACAGGAGGTAAATAAATGGCAGCAAAAAAAGGCGGTCTCGGAAAAGGTTTTGACAGTCTTTTTCTTGATAATTCATCAGATGCTTTATCTGAGGGCGGTTCGGTATTACTCCCTATAGGAGATATAGAGCCCGACCGCGGACAGCCGAGAACAAAGTTTTCGGAAGAGGCTTTGGCAGAGCTTGAAGCATCTATCAGAGAATTCGGTATTTTACAACCTCTTCTTGTGCGTCCCATGTCAGACGGTTCATACAGGATCGTAGCGGGAGAAAGACGCTACCGTGCCGCAAGAAGAGCAGGACTTAATGAAGTTCCCGTAATTATAAAATCCCTGACAGATACAGAAGCTGCAGCAATAGCACTTATTGAAAATTTACAGCGTGAGGACCTAAATCCTATAGAAGAGGCCGCAGGTATCAAAAAGCTTATCGAAGAATACGGACTTACGCAGGAAGAAGCTTCGGAAAAGCTTTCAAAATCCCGTCCTGCAATAACCAATGCTTTAAGACTTTTAGCTCTTCCTCAGGATGTATTAAAAATGGTAGAGGACGGTCTTCTTTCTGCAGGTCATGCAAGAGCACTTCTCGGACTTGACGATGAAGAACAGATATCCGACATTGCAAAGGAAATTGTTGAAAAACAATTATCCGTAAGGCAGACTGAACAGCTTGTTAAGCAGCTTCGCAAGCCCAAAAAGGAAGCAAAACCGAAAAAAGCAAGAGAAAAGTTTTATGATGAGGTTGAGCTTGCGTTATCTGAGGTGCTTGCAAGAAAGGTTGTTGTTTCAAATTCCGGCAAAGGCGGTAAAATTGAAATAGAGTTCTTCGATGCTGAAGATTTACAGAAAATAGCTTTACTTTTTTCCGAAGATTGATTTAAGGAGATAGAAAAATGATAGATATAAGATTTTTAAGAGAAAATCCCGAAGCAGTAAAAGAAAATATTAAAAAGAAGTTCCAGGACAGCAAGCTCCCCCTTGTTGACGAGGTACTGGCTCTTGATGTAGAAAGCAGAAAGAACAAAACAGATGCTGATAATCTTCGTGCATCAAGAAATAAGTATTCGAAGCAAATCGGCGCACTTATGGGACAGGGCAAAAAAGAAGAAGCCGAGGAAATGAAAAAACTCGTAAATGAGCAGTCCGAGGCTCTTGCTGCTGCAGAAGCAAAGGAAGCAGAGCTTCAGGAAAAAATCAAGAATATAATGATGGTAATTCCCAATATTATTGATGAAAGTGTACCCATCGGTAAGGATGACAGCGAAAATGTTGAGGTTCAGCGTTACGGTGAGCCCGTAGTTCCGTCTTTCCCCATTCCTTATCACACAGATATTATGGAAAGATTCAACGGCATTGACCTTGACAGCGCAAGAAGAGTTGCAGGTAACGGTTTTTATTATCTCATGGGAGATATCGCAAGAATTCATTCTTCAGTTATCTCATATGCAAGAGATTTCATGATAGACAGAGGCTTTACCTACTGTATTCCTCCGTTTATGATAAGAAGCGATGTTGTTACAGGCGTTATGAGCTTTGCTGAAATGGAAGCCATGATGTATAAAATAGAGGGTGAAGATCTCTATCTTATCGGTACAAGCGAGCATTCAATGATAGGTAAGTTTATTGATACTATTATTCCCGAGGATACACTTCCGCAGGCACTTACAAGCTATTCTCCCTGCTTCCGTAAGGAAAAGGGCGCTCACGGTATTGAGGAGAGAGGCGTTTACAGAATACATCAGTTTGAAAAACAGGAAATGGTAGTTGTCTGTAAGCCCGAAGACAGCATGATGTGGTTCGATAAGCTCTGGCAGAACACAGTAGATCTTTTCCGTTCTCTTGATATTCCCGTAAGAACACTTGAATGCTGTTCAGGCGACCTTGCTGACCTTAAGGTAAAATCAATTGATGTTGAAGCATGGTCACCAAGACAGGGTAAATATTTTGAAGTCGGTTCTTGCTCCAATCTCGGTGATGCACAGGCAAGAAGACTTAAGATAAGAGTAAACGGTAAGGACGGCAAATATCTTGCTCATACTCTTAATAACACTGTTGTAGCTCCCCCCAGAATGCTTATTGCATTCCTTGAAAATAATCTTAATGAAGACGGCAGTGTAAACATCCCTGAAGCTCTTCGTCCTTATATGGGCGGAAAAGAAAAAATCATTCCCGTAAAATAATAATTATTGCATAAGAAAGAATATTATGGTAAAATATTTTTTACATATCACAAAGGAGCTGACACTATGGATCCTATTAAAGTAGATTTTTCAGACAGCGGTAAAAAGAAAAGTGTAAAAGATGTGCTTATCCCCCCCGAAAAAGCAGGTCTTAAAATCATTATTAATATCGTTATCACACTTATTGTTGCAGTAGTTGCTTATTATTTCATGCTTCCCCCCATGAATTTGCAGTCCTATGACTTCTACATCTATTGGGCAATAGTTCTTGCCTCTTATGTAGGCTCTGCATTCGTGACTTCAGGAGCATTCATTAAGCCTGAATATGTTCCCTATGTAAAAAGACAGGCAACTGTTCCTGTAATTCTTGCAGTTGTTCTCGGACTTATCGTAGGTGTAGGATATATTATTTCAAGTCCCTTCTTCAGAGCAAAGGACTATTCAGAAATTCTTACAATTGAAAATGCAGAATTTGATAATACAATTTCCGTTATCGACAGCATTTCCGATTTTGATAAGGTTCCTCTTATTGATAAGGATGCTGCCCGTGCACTTGCCGATAAGACTATCGGTGACTTCTCAGCACTCGGTCTTGAATCTCAGTTTGAAATTCTTGAAGCTGATTCAACTCAGATAAACTATAAGGGTTCTCCCTACAGAGTTTATCCCTTGCAGTACGGCGATATCTTCAAGTGGTTCACAAACTCCGTTATGGGTGATGAATATGAAGGTATTCCGGGTTACGTAAGAGTTAACCTCAATACACAGGAAGCACAGCTTATTACAGAATTTGATATAAAGTATTCTACAGCTGAGCATTTCGGAGAATTACTTGTAAGACATCTTCGTTTTAAGTATCCCACATACATTTTCGGTGACACTTCCTTTGAAATAGACGACAACGGTAAGCCCTTCTGGGTAGTTGAACACATTAAAAAGACTGTCGGCCTTGTAGGTGGTGACGATGTTGCAGGTGTAATCCTTGTTGATGCCGAAACAGGTGAAGATACCTATTACACTGCTGATGAAATCGGTGCAGATAGCTCCGAGATCGCTTGGATTGACCAGGCATTTGACGCTGACCTTCTTGTTCAGCAGTATAATTACCTCGGTAAGTATGCAGGCGGTTTCTGGAACTCCATTATCGGTCAGTCAGGTGTTAAGCAGGCTTCACAGGGATATTCATTCATTGCAGTAGGCGATGACGTTTATCTTTACACAGGTGTTACTTCCGTTACATCCGACGACTCAATTCTTGGTTTCTTCTTTATTAACCAGAGAACCAAGGAAGGCTTCTTCTATAACACTACAGGTGCTACCGAAGCTGCTGCACAGCTTTCTGCACAGGGTAAGGTTTCCGATAAGGGTTGGAAGGCTGCATTCCCCATTCTTCTTAATATTGACGGCGAAGCTACCTATTTCATGGCGCTTAAGGACAATGCAAATATTGTAAAATCCTATGCTATGGTTAACGTTCAGCAGTATAATGTTGTTGCTATTCCCACAGAAGAAAATGCTGATTTGGCAAGTGCTGTCAGCGAATATATCAAGGGTCTCAAGGCTCTTAGTCCCTCTGTTATCATTGATATAAGCTTTGATGTATCAGGAAATAAGCCTTCAACTGACAGTCCCTCTACAGGACTTGCTGCTATTACAGGTACTGTAACAGATATCCGCACAACAGTAGTTTCAGGTAATACCTACTTCTACATCGAGCTTGATAATTCAGGTGTATACTACTATGTAGCAGCAGATGTAGCAGATATGGTGGTTCTCTTCAATGTAGGTGACACTATTACAGTTACTATTGATGAAGCAAGTGAAGGTCAGCTTGTTGAAGCTCTTCAGATGATTCTCGGCACAATAACGGAGCCTCAGCCCGAAATTGAACTCGAGGCAGAAGAAACACCGGCAGTTGAAGAAGAAACAACAGCCGCATAAAAAGCACAAAAAAACTCAAAGGACGCATTCCAAACGGATTTGCGTCCTTTTTTATTAATTGAGATTTATAAGTCCCTGTTCAAACATTCTCTGAAGAGACATCATAATACCGAACTTTGCGTGATACCAGGTAAGTCCGCCCTGGAAGTATATGGCATATGGCTCATTTACGGGGCCGTCTGCAGAAAGCTCAATTGACGAACCCTGAACGAAAGCGCCTGCAGCCATAACAACATCGCAGTTGTAACCGGGGATGGGATAGGGTATAGGTGTCACATAACTGTCCACAGGAGCGGCTTTCTGAATACCCTCTGCGAATGCGAGCATCCGCTCACGGGAACCGAGAAGAACAGACTGAATAATATCGTGACGGCTTTCAGTAGAATTGGGAACACACTTGAAGCCGAGTTTTTCATATATATTAGCTGCAAATATTGCTCCCTTGAGAGCGCCTGCAACTACAGTAGGGGAGAGGAAGAAGCCCTGATAGAAGTTTGTAAGAAGTGAGAGGCTTGCGCCTACATCCTGTCCGATACCGGGAGCTGAAAGTCTGTAGTGACAGCGGTCGATACATTTCTTAGTTCCTGCAATATAACCGCCTATGGGAGCAAGACCGCCGCCGGGATTTTTAATAAGAGAGCCTACTATCATATCGGCGCCTACGTCTGAAGGCTCGATTTCTTCAACAAATTCACCGTAGCAGTTATCAACCATAACAGTGACACCGGGTTTTACCTTCTTACAGAAGGCAATCAGCTCTCCTATCTGCTTTACGGAGAAAGAGGGACGCATCTGATAGCCTTTGGAGCGCTGAATGGTAATGAGCTTTGTTTTTTCGTTTATTGCTTTTTCTATGTTTTTATAGTCAAAGCTACCGGCTTCGAGTAAATCTACCTGACGGTAAGAAACACCGTATTCTTTAAGAGAGCAAGCGGATTCTCTGATACCGATTACTTCTTCAAGGGTGTCATAGGGCTTGCCGACGGGAGAGAGAAGCTCATCTCCGGGGAGAAGATTAGCTGAAAGAGCAACAGCAAGCGCATGTGTGCCGCAGGTAATATGTGGACGCACAAGGGCAGCTTCTGTGTGAAATACATCGGCATATACTTTTTCGAGAGTATCGCGGCCGATATCATCGTGACCGTAGCCGGTAGTTCCCGCAAAGCAGGCGGCATTCACACGGTTATCCTGCATGGCCTTTAAGACCTTTGCCTGATTGTACTCGGCAACTTCATCTATTTTCTTAAAGCGTTTCTCAAGAGAAGCTAAAATTTCTTCGCTGTAGGAAAGTACCTCAGAGCTTATGCCTAAATTTTTGTAAATCTCGTAATTCACCATACATCACCTTAAAACATAATTCCGAAAAAAGATTATAACACACAGGCGTTCTCTCTTCAAGACAAAAAAAGCACTTTACAAATTTTTGTAAAGTGCAATTCATTATGAATATGTTGATGTAATGCCGTAATACTCTTCAAGGCAAAGACCGCTTGCGGCAATTTTTGAAGCAGTATCAATTCCAACATAACGCAGATGCCATGGCTCATAGCAGTAGCCCGTGATGTGTGATTTGCCTTCGGGGTATCTTATGATAAAGCCGTATTCATGACAGTGAGCTGCTACCCATTTGCCTGCGGCTGTGTTCCCGAAAGAGCGGGTAATAGTGTTAAGATCTATAGAGAGTCCCGTCTGATGCTCGGAATGTCCGGGTCGGGCTGAATATGTGTCTGCAAGATATTTTCCGTCACGGCTTACATAGCGGTTATATATGCTTTTCTGAGAAGCATATGAGCGGTATCCGGAGCTTATATATATTGAAAGACCATTTTGTGTCGCATCATTTTGCATTCTGCGGAAAGCGTTGCTGCAATCCGGGAGAAGATCCCCCGGATTATAATTTTCGGGTAATGAATAGGTTTTATTTACAATAAGTATACCGTCAATATAAATAAGTCCGTCAACACTATAAATAGGATAATTTTTAGCGGTATAACCAATAATCTTACCACCGGGAACACTTCGTGAAGAAACCCGCTCTTTTGGAAGTCCGATTGAAAGACGAAGAGTAATTCTTGCATCTTCTGCACCGATTTTTCCGTCACCGTCAAGATCAGCAAACGGCAGTATGCCTTCAGGCGCTTTTTTAATGCTGACACAGTAATGAAGAATGAGCCTTGCATCCTCTGAGGATACTTTTCCGTCGGAATTTACATCACCGGGCTGAACTTCAGCCGCAAAAACACCGCATAGTGAAAAAATCCACGAAAAAAGAGATATACAAATAAAAACAGATAAAATTTTCTTCCACATTTTCACAGCCGATCACCGCCCCATATCAATTCATTCTCTACAATGATAATTTTATTCGTTATAAAAGAAAAAATCAATATTTTAGGGAAAAATGACTAAACTGTAATAAACTCCCTACAAAGATTTCATATATACCATACAAATATTACAAGTGATTACAATGCTAATGATTTTGATAAGTTTTTATTTCGAAAGAAAATAAAATTTTAAAATCCTTGCAGTTATATAATTCTGTTTTATTGACACTACAGTTGAGTTGTGATATACTATTTAAAATATATATTAATCGGGGTGTAGCGCAGTTGGTAGCGCGCCTGCTTTGGGAGCGTGCCCAGCAGTTATAGCCGAGATTTTACGAAAGTCCCGAAAAGCCTTTAACGGTGCGGGCTTTCGGGATCATAAGCAGACTCAAAAAAGCGTGGATTTTGCGTTTGACCACAGTTTGTCCCACTTCCACGCAAGAAACTGAAAAATTGAATAGATATCCGGGTGTGGCGCAGCTGGGAGCGCGGGTGGTTTGGGACCATCAGGCCGCAGGTTCGATCCCTGTCACTCGGACCAAAATCGGAAATCCGCTGATGAAAATCGGCGGATTTTTGATTTTGTACTATTCATTTTTCATTATTCAATATTCATCATTCATTAAAACGGATTTCCGTAATGAATAATGAAGTCGCTTCGCTGATGAATAATGAATAATCTAAATGCCGATTTCGGCATTTTCTTTTTTATAAACGCTTTTTATACTTTTTCACATTCTCCAGTCGAATTTTTACTAATTCAAAATTATTAAACAAACAAATAACATCACTCCTTTCTTGTTTGTTGTTATCATAAAACAGTGCATGTTTACTATTGGAAAATTTTATGGTATAATTTATAAGTAATAATTTTAAAAGTGAGGTGCCAAAGTTATGGCAGAAAAGAAATATATAATTGATAATGCCGAACTGATGGCAGAATGGAATTGGGAAAAGAACACAGAATATGACCCAAAGAAATTAACTCACGGAAGTAATAAAAAAGTGTGGTGGAAATGCAAAAAATGCGGTGGCGAATATGAAGCGTATATTGCAAACCGCACACTAAGAGGTTCCTCATGCCCTTACTGTGCAAATCAAAAAGTACTTATTGGTTATAATGATTTGCAATCCCAATCACCCGATTTGGCCGCTGAGTGGAGCAAGAAAAATACAATCAACCCAACCGAGGTTACAACGCATTCAAATAAAAAGGTATATTGGATTTGTCCGCTTGGTCACGATGATTATTTGATGTCCATTAAGCAACGTAGCAATAGACAGGGGTGCCCTATTTGTGCAAAGCAAAGTCAAACATCTTTTCCTGAACAAGCAATATATTTCTATCTTAAACAACTATTTAATGACACTGTAAACAGATATATATTTGAAGGACAAGAAATTGATATATTTATTCCGTCTAAAAACATTGGAATTGAATATAACGGATATTATTCCCATAAAGAAAAATCAGAAAAAGATATTAGCAAAAAGGAGTTTTTCGAATCTATCGGTATCACATTATTTGTTATAAAGGAATACAAGTGCACCGAAGAAAGGAATCAAGCAGATTTTTATATTAATGAAAGAACTTCTTTTAATGCTTTGACCCACCTTATACGAGATGTGCTTAAATCAATTTGCTTTGACGTATCGATTGATGTGGATTGTTCAAGAGATGCCATTGCAATTAAAAACCAATATGTTTTATTGCGCAAAGAAAATAGCATTGCTGCACTAAGACCAGATTTAATTGATAGATGGGATTATGAGAAAAACGGATCTATAACACCAGAAATGGTTACGCTCGGTACGGGGCATCGATATTATTGGAAATGCAAAATATGTGGTAGATCATATTTAGCATTACCGAGCAGAATTGCTGAGGGAAGCGTGTGCTCTAAGCATCGCAATCTTTTGAAATATGAGGGTAATGATTTAGCAACAAAACACCCGGAACTACTCAAATATTGGGATTATGAAAGAAATGATGTCAATCCATCAGAAATATATGGAGGCGGCGAAAGGGTTGTATATTGGAAGTGCGAGAAAGGACACAGCTACACCAAATCAATAATAAAGCGTGTACGAGGAGAAGGATGCCCAGTTTGTGCCGGCAAAAAAGTGTTAGTAGGATTTAATGATTTAGCCACTATACGTCCTGATGTTGCAAAATCATGGAATTACACAAGAAATGGAGAAGCATTACCTACACATATTACTGCACACAGTAACAAAAAATTCTGGTGGATATGTGAACATGGACACGAATGGGAATCCACGGTCAATAATAGGGTAAATGGAAGAGGTTGCCCTATTTGTAGAAAAGAAAAAAGATAATAATACTTATATTTAGGTGAAAGCTTTATGAACAAAATTACAGAAGTAACACGCAGAGACATCATTGATATTATCCGCAATGGGTTTATTGGTACAGAGCTAGAGCTTAAAGTCAATTACTATGAACATCCATATCCCGAGGAAGTTACAGTTGACTATCATATGTGTTATCATGGACGTCTCAATGAAATTGACTTTTTATCAAGAGTTTATAATCTCAGTAATATGCCTTCCACGGACAGTAGATTTAAGAATGCGGAAGGTGACATTTGGCAACATACTATTAATAACGATGATTGGGAAGATGGTTGGGTCTTTACTGATCATCGTTTCGGTCTTGTGAACGGCGATGACGAAACGTTATTAAAATTTCTATGTGAAATGTTTCATCCTGTTGTTAGAAACGAACACCAACCCTGGAAAAAATTCTTAGAAACTTTTAATGAACTTCTAAAGCATGATGGATATGAGATTATAGAAAAAAGTCATATATCCGGACGTTCTGTTTATGGTTGGCAGACCATAGTACCAAATACTATTGCCATACCTATAGCAACAAATCCCACATATGAATTGAAATTAATTGGTGAAGGATCATACGCACAAGTTTTTAAGTATAAAGATTCTTTCTATGATACTTTTTTCGTTGTTAAACGGGCAAAAAAAGATTTAACAGAAAAAGAACTAACTCGTTTTAAGCGTGAATACGAACAAATGAAGACGCTTCATTCTCCATATATAGTCGAGGTGTATTCATACAACGGTAGCTCTAACGAGTATGTAATGGAGTATATGGATTGTACCCTCGATAAATATATATCTGAAAACAATGGGAAACTCACTTTCTCACAAAGAAAAGGTATTGTTTCTCAAATGCTACGAGCATTCAAATACATACACTCAAAAGATTTGTTGCATAGGGATATTTGTCCCAAAAATGTATTGCTTCGGTTGTATGATGATGTAAGGGTGGTAAAAATTTCCGATTTTGGATTAGTGAAAATACCCAACACAAATTTAACATCTATTAATACAGAATATAAAGGATATTTTAATGATCCCGAACTTCGTTTAGAAGGGTTCAACACATACTGCATCATCCACGAAACTTATGCTATTACCCGACTTGTGTATTACGCGATGACGGGTAGAACCAACACCGAAAAAATCGAAAATTCTTCTTTAAGGGAGTTTGTAACTCGTGGTCTTTCTTCAGATAAGAAAAAAAGATTTCAAGATATCGATGAGTTAATTTCAGCCTTTAATTTAATTCAAGAATAACCACGTTCACAACAATTTATGTTTCAGCTTAATCATAGTAATAAAGGGATATGTACTGTTTTTGGCTGCAAAAAGCCTAGTATTTATGCGGGTTTACGCTTGATTACTATAACGCTACTCCGACCACAAAAACGACCTAAAGCAGAGATTTGTTCTCCACTTTAGGTCATTTTTTATTGCTATTTAGGCGTTTTATTCCTACTTTTAGAAAATATGCAGATTTTTGACCACAGGTTTTGACCATTTTTACATTGTCAAGTAAAATCGATTTTCACTTGATAATACGCATCGTAAATTTCTTTTTCTTTGTTTACTGCGGATCAATTTTTGATTCCTTGTCTTATTAGATATTTTTTGCTATAATATTAATCACAACTATAAACGAGGTGTAAGTGTGACTTCTACAAATCAAAAGAAAAACTGGTCCTTGGATACTGTGGCAGAGATTGTCGGGGATTTGCTTTGCTTCGATCTAATTTTAGAAATCAAGCGTAAGATGAAAAACGAAGAAGCAAAGGCCTATTTAGGTAGTTTTCTTCGAATTTTAGCCCCTGTTTATGTTCATGAAATCGCCAATGCCTTGGATAGATTAGGCATTGTTTCTAAAGATAAATTGCTCGAACCAACTATATCTAAACGAATTAATGCGGAAAGGCAGTTATCTGCGCATAAAGTTATTGTCAATTCTAACGAAGCTACGAAAGCAATCGAAGAAATGGGAATTTCTTTTGCTCGCAAGGTCTATGATATCAACATCATTGCCAAAAATGGTATCCTCTACGACCTGAACTTCGAGTCGCAGGTTTCACCGGTAGAGGATTTTGACTTTTGGAATTACCTTTTTTGCCTTCCTCACACAATGTTAACTGCAGCATTCTCGACGCTATCGCCCGATTTCAGTTTGCAGGAGATTTACGATAAAAGTAGTAGTAAGTTAGACACGATTGCCATTCAACTAGACGAGGTGCTGTCTTTTTCGCGCTATTCGTACTCCGCTCAAAAATTATTTCAACATACAGTTCATCTCGAAACTCTCGATAAAATTTTAATCCTTTATCGCTATCGGATGATAACGTCCATAAATGTTCTTTCCAAATATCTGCCAAACTTTCAAGTTACAATGGGCAAAAGGCAGATTGCTGATATGAGCTTATTTTTGGATAAATATAGAGCGTTAATAATAACCATCATGGGTGATGAATTGTGTCAACTAGATTCCTCATTTGCAAATCAAATTAAAATTGATATTAAAAATTTCATTGTCGATTCCAGTTTCTTTTCGCTTAATCGAAAACTTCGCAATAATCTTCACTACGAGACTACCAATATTTTAACAGAAGAAGAGAGATATATCATTCGTCAGAATCAAATGACCTACCTCTCCATTTTTGAAAATAGTTTTCGAGCAAATCTCTTTATTGACATTGATAAGGAGTGCGAGATAATGACTGGTTTTTCTAACGCTTTTCGTACATCAGGTATGACGAAAGAAGAATTAGATAGGTATTACTATTTCTATTATATTAAATATCGTATCACCGGGAAATTGTAATCTCAACTAACAGCAGTCCCCGAATGGACTAAGTCCATTCGGGGACTGCTGTTAGTTCATTTTCTTCTTTAATTTATCTTTTTCTTCCGCGATTTCTGCTTTCACTCGCTCAATCATCTCGGCGAGTTTGATTTCGCATTGCTCTTTCGTTTCAGCGTAGACGTTGAATTTCTTGCGCTTACCGCTGGGCAGTCGTGGGAAGAAGCTGCCTTCCCACAGGCTGTCATTGATCTGATACAGGCATCCGGTGCCGCTTTTTCGTATCTTTCTCGGGACAGGCTCGGGATGGGGCTCTGTGGGCGCACACGGGGCGTTTACGGGCGGGTTTACACTCTCCTTGGGTGTTTGCTCTACCACGGGCATCTGCGCGTTTGTGCCGCCGATTTTGCGGTCGATGCTCACCGCCGCCTGCATCTGCATCGTGTCGGTCATATGGCTGTAGATATCGAGCGTGGTCGCGGCTGACACGTGGCCTATCGTTGCCGACAGCGTTTTCACGTCCATGCCGTTTTCGAGCGCCATCGTAGCAAAGGTATGTCGCAGATCGTGAAACCGCACGTGCTTGCATCCCGCTCGCTTGAGTAGAATCGACAGGATATCGCCGACGGATGTGGGATACCTCGGTACGTCGGGATTTTGCGGTGACGGGAACATCCACCGCGAGCTTACCGTTTCCTTATACTTTCTCAACACCGTAACACATAAATTTCATCATATCTTCGGCAGTGGCATTGTGTCTGTGCATATAGCGAGCTGCCTGAACGAACATACCGCCCGAACCACAAGCCGGGTCAAGGAATAGCTTATTGCCGATCTCGGGCTTCAGCACCTCGACCATATAGCGAACAACGGTAGCAGGGGTATAGAATGTTCCGCCGTCCTTGCCTTCCTGCAGAGCAAAGTTGCCAAGGAAGTATTCATAGATTTCACCGAATAGGTCAATGCTGATATCTTCGGGAATATCCTTGAAAACACGGATAATCTTAGAAAGCAGTTCCGGCTCTTCTTCGGGAACAAGCTGACCGTAAACCTCTTTTGGAAGGACACCGGCCATACTGGGGTTCTCCTTTTCGATTTCCTCCATTGCTTTCTTTACGAGGGTTGCCTTTTCAGCATCATCGGGTGCGTTATTGATAAAGTCAAAATAGGCGCACTCCGGCAGATAAAAGCCGCACTTTTCAATGGAGACTTGCTTCATCGTCTTTTCCGCACGGGTGCCGATCTTGCGCTGATATTCCTCCGCAATCTCAGCCTTATGCTGCTTGAACAGAATATCGGCATAGCGAAGGAAGATCAAACCCAGAATGGGCTGACCGTATTTATTAGCGGCAAGGTGCGCACTCGCACGAAGCATATCCGCAGAATGCCACAGATCATATTTTAGTTTTTTGAGTTGTATGTCAGTCATTATTCTTGCTCCTTGGTAAGTTTTCATCAAGTATCTACAATTTTCGCACCGATGGTTGCAAAGGTCTGCAATATGCGAAAACAGCTATATCTTATTCTTCCGTATTGTAGAATTCATCTAACACATAAGTCTTAACTGGTGTTATGTACAGCTCGTATCTGATAACCAATCTAACCAGTTCATTGCCGTCAATCAGCGTGATGGGTGAACCTTCTCTTGCGGCATTCTTGGCGGCATTTGTAAATCTTCCATTGGTGATGAACACACCATAGTCTGCTTGATACTTGTTCATAGCACCCAAGAACTGATTTATTTCAGGTTCGGATACAGGAGCTACATTGTATCTCTTGCACTGAATAACAACTCTTGTGGTTCTAAAATCGTTAGCATCAATATGGTAGCCGTAGCCGTCAATACCGCCGTCGTTGCTAATCTGGACACCCTTTTCGGTAAACTCAACGCCCATGCGGTTTAACAAAGCTCTTGAAAAAGCCTCAAACTTTTTGGGAGACATTTTTGCAATTGCAGCAAGCAAGTTATCCTTGAAGTCATCCTTGATTTTTTCTTCTGCTTGGGTTTCTTCCTCGTTATCGCTAACATCTACGGCTTTATTCTTCTTGTTATTTTGGCTAAGCTCTTCCCAATGCTTCTTGGAAGGTTCGATAATCTCTTTTTGAACATCGAGTTTGTCCACATCAAGATATAGACCTTTCTCTGTTAAAGTAATAGGAGAAGAGTCGGTATAGGTCAAAAGCCCGTTAAAGAACAGATCCTTAATAGCAAAGTTAAACTTGAAGTTAAATTCTTTATATGTGTTTCCAGTTTGCTTGGATTTCTTTTCGAGCACAGAATATTCGGCGATTTGGTCATCCATATCCGAGATACGCTCTTTGATTTCGGAACGCTCTAATTGACCACCGGCCTCTTGTAAAACCTTCAATATAGGCTTAATCAAATATGCAATTTTACCTTCAGAAGATAATGTCTTTAAATCCATAATATATTCCTCGATTTCTAATCTTAATGTCAAGCATCCAATGTTAATTTATGATTGCGACTCAAATGATAATTTCAGCCTGTCAATCGCCATTTTGGGGCTCATGGTGTGGTACATGAGGTAGACCACCTGCATAGTTTTTGCGGGGGCTTGGCGATAGATTTCCTTGCTGCTTTCGCCGGTATATAGGTTCCAGTAACGGTAGATATAGCCCGTCCAATAGAGCGTTTCTTTATCGTACACTTCGCCGGGAGTGACGAGGGCATCTTTACACTCATCTTCCATACGGGAGTAGATATATTCTTTACCTGCCCATTGAACGTGGTTAAACTCGGAATCCATATCTTTTGAGATATCCGATGTCATAAATGCTTTAATAAATGCCTCGCTGCTTATTCCGCGATCTCCCGATAGTTCAAACAGCTGTCCTTGGGTATCACAGAGCGCGAGTTCTAATGACTTACTCATCTTATTCTCCTCTTAATATCTCGTCGAAGAACTTTCCTTCGCGGCGGTATTTGATTTCAATTTCATCCGCCAGAGCAACGCCTTCTTTTCGTCTTGCTACGCTCATATCTTTCAGCATCGCAAGTTCCAGTTGAGATAACGGTTCTTCGTTGATAATCTTAATCTGTTTACAAGCCTTCTCGGAAATCGCCACATACTGCTTGCCGAGATCCAAGGCAGATAAGCAGTTAATCAGTGCCACGTCGGTCAGCGTTTTATTGAAGAATCGAGAAAGCTCGGTATACATTCTATCATTTGCAATATAGCCTACAATGATATCATACCCCTCGGCCATCTTTGCATACTTCTCATAGACGGCGGTGCCTTTAGCATCTTCCATCTCCTTGCGGTAATAGGCAATCAGCATCGCCCAATCAATGCCGATATCCACTTGGAGCACCTTCAAGCCGGTCATATCCAGTTCGACGGTATAGAACTTTGGCTTATCTTCGTTGCACACCAAAGTCAGCGGCTGGAGAGTAGTGGTACCCATATAGAAACCGGCACCGAAGTCGCATTCGTTTCTGCTGATCGGCGCGATATCGCCGATGATACCCTTTTTAGAACCGTGATATAAAATCAGTTTGCCATCCTCTGCAGCAGCACTTTTAGACTCGACGATCAGTTGAGCCAAGTCGATTTCGCGTTCCTTGCAGAAATTATACAAATTTGTTTGGGCCATTTTATTAGGAGCCGTCTTCCCGTTTTCCCAACGATTGATCGAAAGCGGCGTTGTACCGAGAGCGTTTGCGAACTGCTCTTGGTTCATTCCCGCTGCAAGTCTTATCTCCTTGATTAAGATCTTCATAAACAAATACCGCCTATCATTTGTTGTGTGATTTTATTATATACTATGATAGGTGCTTTGTCAACTGCACATGTTCGAGAAACTCTTGACAAATCGCAAGTTCTAAGGTAAAACACAAAGGGTTATTCGGCAAATCAGACAATTGGTTCCGCATTGATTTATGACGGACATTTTGACCACTTATGGCAAGGTTGATAGCGCGTATGTTGCAGAACCTGAATGCCGCAAGTTCGAGTAAACGTTCTTGAACGGGATGCAAAAGTGGTCAAAACCCAGTAAAATCAAGGGTTTACAGCAAATATATAAGAAAACTGTGGTCAGATTTTGACCACAGTTTTTGTATTTTTGACCACTTATTTGACCACTTCCGGAAGCAAAACAGGAAAAATATATGGAAATAATGGGCCAAAAGCAACAAAAAACGCCCCTAAAACCCCAGCAGAAAGGGCTAAAAAGAGGCATTCTCAACAAAAAGAAGTTGTGAAATATTTTTGGGAGCAGGAGGTCGGGAGTTCGAGCCTCTTCACTCCGACCATAAAAGAAAGTCTGATAAAAATCGGGCTTTCTTTTTTTTGTTGGTCTTTAGCAAAGACAAAACCCCCGGTTCTACCGGGGGAATAAAAAAGCTTTAGTAAAAATAAAGTGCGGCGAGCAAAGGCAAGCCACAAAACAGCAGAGAAAAGATTAACCTCCATGTATAATAGAAATGGTTTGGCAGCCGCATTACTAAAATACAAGGAGGTTAAAAACATGTTTAAACCCGATGAGCAAAACTCATCGGATTCTAAGTTAGTTGCAGTATGTTTTTATTGCCTGTGATATGAAGTCGGCGGTGCCGGAGGCGTGCTTATCGATGTTGGTTTTGAAGCGCTCATCGGAGACATACATTTGACCGAGCCCTGCAAGGATTTCGTTGGTGCAGGTGTAGTAGTTTTCGGTGATATGGGTTTGCAGTTCTTTTACAAGTATCTGAGCCTCGGGCGAGTCCGCGGTGTGTCCGTTATTCATACATTTGGCAAATTTGGCAAGAACTGCGTTCAGACCATCATTTACCTGCTGCCATTTATCTTTGGTGTAGCCCGCAGTCTTTTCTGCGTGTTCTTTGTAAGCGTCTGTTTCGCCCCAGCGTTGTTTTACTTCTATATCGTAATTACTCATCGTATCTCTCCCTATTTCACAATCTCATACGGCCAGTCGATAATACCGCCGAATTCTTTTACATTGGTGTAACCGAGTTTAATAAGTTCTTCGGATGCGATTTTGCTTCGTCTTCCGCTACGGCAATAGACAAGAATCAGCTCGTCCTTGTCGGGCAATTCTTTTTCGGCTCGATCTTTAATTTCATAGTCGGGAATCAAGATTGCATTTTCAATATGTCCCTCGGCAAATTCTTCTTCGGTACGGGCATCTATGATAATATAATCATGGTCGGTATCCATAATTGCTTTGGCTTCTTTTGCGGTAATCTGCTCGTAAGTCGAAGTTTTTCCGTTTTCGCCATCACAAGCTGTCATTCCAAATAATGAGAGTGATATTAAAAGCATTATAATAAGTCCCCTCAGTTTTTTCATAGTGTTTACACCTCTTTAATTAGTATAACATTTTCAACATATTTTCTCAATCCTTATTTGCAGTGTGTTTGAATATCCGTCTCCGGATTGGCAAGAATATCTAATAGTAAACAAACGAAGGTAGTGAAATGTTCAAACACGAAAAGATGCTTTTTCATCCCGTGGAGGTGGAGAGACCCAATCCGCAGTACGCGGCGCTTTTGCAGGAACAGCTCGGCGGCGGTAACGGCGAGCTGAAGGCGGCAATGCAGTATATGTCCCAGAGCTTTCGAATCAAAGACCCCGAGATCAAGGATCTGTTCCTTGACATTGCGGCGGAGGAGCTTGGGCACATGGAAATGGTGGCACAGACCATCAACCTCTTGAACGGGCATGACGTTGATGCCGAGAAGTTGCCCTGTGGCGAGATCCAATCCCATGTGATCATGGGCTTAAATCCCGGTCTTATCAACGCTTCGGGTTATTCCTGGACTGCTGATTACGTTACGGTTACGGGTGATCTGTGCGCCGACCTCTTAAGCAACATCGCATCCGAACAGCGCGCGAAGGTGGTATATGAATACCTTTACCGCCAGATCGAAGATAAAAAGGTGCGCGAGATCATTGATTTTCTTCTCAATCGCGAGGAAGCGCATAATCAGATGTTCCGTGACGCCTTTAACAAGGTGCAGAACTCCGGTTCCAACCGTGATTTCGGCACGACCAAAGCCGCGAAAATGTATTTCTCTATGTCGGATCCCGGCCCCAACGCATTTGCGACGGGTGATACAAAACCTGTTTCTTTTGAGTGATAACAAAAAGCCGCTGAGGAATCGTTTGATTCTTCAGCGGCAATTTTTTCTTTTCCTATACATCACAACAGTTCGATATATTGGAATTTAGAATACTCCCTTATTGTACTTTTTTTGTACTGCAACAATGCAACCTATGCCAACCACCAAACCTATGATAAGTATAGCAACAGCAAGCATAAGCAAATTTTCAAACAGTCCTATAATGCCGCTAAGTAGCATTACAGTTGCGATAACAAGCATTGCCTTTCCAAAGGCTTTTCCGTAGGCTGATTTATCTGTGACTTTTGTTTGGTGGTAGTCGTGAATTAAATCCGTTTTTCCCTTGTAAATTGCAATACCCAGTACTGCAAACAGAACTGCAACCAGAAACATAATAATAGAATATAACAACAAATAAACACCCCTCTAAATTCTTATTTATCTAACGGTTTGACTTATTGGAATATGTTGATCACATCGGTGTCCCTACCTCGATCAGGTTGCCGTCCAAATCGTAGAATCGGATCACTCGTTGTCCCCAACTGTGTGTCATAAGGCGGTTTACGTATTCGACGTCGGGATATAGCCTTTCTAATTTTTCGACGAAGGATTCAATATCTTGCTCCTCAAAATAGAGTTCGCAAGAGTTGCTCTTGGGAACAATATTTCTATCTAAAAACGATTTCCATATTTTCTCGTCCTGAAGGACAAGACCTTCCGTTAAGATCATATTGCCGTCGTTGTCAAGCACCAAGTCTATATCAAACAAGTCGTGATAGAATTTTCTCGATTTCTCTATATCTTTAACAACGATCAGAACGTTCTTAAGTTTCATATCATTTCTCCGTTTAATTCTTATTTATCGGTGAGATTATTATATCATTTTTCGCGTCTTTTCTCAATCCCTTTTTCTTTGTCTACTGCGGGGCAAAATTTGTTTTACCTTGAGATTGAAATGCTTTTTGATGTAATTATAAAAAGAAGCCTTGACAAATGAAAATTTCGTAGTATACTGTAACGATTTAACAATGTTAAATGGTCGGTTAGGGAGATCATTTTTAGGAGATAAACAAAATGCACGATTTCAGGTACGTAACAAAAAACGAAGCAAAACCCATAAAGGAAGAATTGTATCAAATTCTTTATGAGGTTCAAGATCTGGTCAGAGACCAGTTTACTTTCAAATTCACCACGGTTGGCAGTTCCAGTCGGAATATGATCACTTACGATGTAAAATCAAATATCGGCTTTGACTTCGATATCAACATCGAAGTAAATGACGACGATGAGGAATTTGAGCCAAAGGAAATCCGAACCATCATACGAAATGCCATTGACCGTGTTGCCCCTCGGTACGGATACAAGCATTGTGAGGATTCAACTCGAGTACTTACTATTAAGAAAGTAAATACTTTCACCTGTCGCATTATTCATAGTTGCGATTTTGCAATAGTTTATAATTGTAAGGACGGAAGGCAACAGTACATTCGGTTCAACAAAGACGACAATTATTATTCGTGGGAATACCAAGGCAAAGGATTTGTTGGCTTAGAGAAGAAAATTGACTGGCTGAAGAAAGAAAAGTTATGGGACGAACTGCTTGATTATTACCTCTTCAAGAAAAACACAAACGATAATCCCGACAAGCATTCCCGTTCTATTTTTGCCGAATCAATAAACGAAATGTGCCAAAAGAACGGCTATTGCAAATAGTCTTTTCCTTGTTTAATGCCGTCCAGAATTTGTACTGCTTTTTAATTCAACGCAGCGTAGGTTGAGATTTAATGGTTTATGCACTATACTTAAAACAAAGGAGAGTGGATATGAATACTTATGTTACAGGTTCAGTGATTAAAAATTTGCGTGAAACAAAAGGGTTGACACAAAGCGAACTTGCAGAAAAAATAGGTGTCAGCAGTAAGGCTGTTTCAAAATGGGAGACGGGAAAAGGGTTTCCTGATATTACGCTTATCGAGCCTTTGAGCACTGCTATCGGTGTTTCGGTTATGGAGCTTATGTCGGGGGAAACGGTTATAAATAAAAATATTTCTGCCAATATTCTGCGGTCAAAATTTTATGTTTGTCCTGTGTGCGGTAATGTGATCCGTGCTATGGGGGAAACTGTTATCAGTTGTTGCGGTATCAAACTGCCTCCGCTTGATGCAGAAGACATTGACGAAGCACACGAAATCACCATAGAAAAGGTTGAGAATGAACATTTTATTACCGTGAAGCACGATATGACCAAAACTCATTTTATTTCATTTATTGCCTATCTTACTTTGGACAGAGTTCAATTTGTGAAGTTGTATCCTGAGGGTAATGCCCAGACAAGATTTCAGCTTCGGGGCAGCGGAAATTTATATATTTTCTGTAATAAGCACGGGCTGATGAAAATGAAAATATAATTTGACTTTTTAGAATGTACTAACATCCATACAAAAAAACTCCTCATAGGCGGCGAATTGGCCGTTTATGAGGAGTTCTTTATTGGGGGAGTTTCTTATAAATGATTATTTTTATATTTTTTGCACATAATAACCAAGAGAAAATATACAAAACGGTGTATAGAAGGAAGAGTTCGCACCAAGAGGAGAGTAAATGAATTCAATTTGGACTGAAAGTGTAAAAAAACCGTCATTTGAAACTTTGCAGGGCGATGTAAAAACAGATGTTCTTATTATCGGAGGCGGTCTTGCGGGGATATTGTGTGCACATATGCTTGAAAATGCAGGGGTAGATTATTTGCTGGTAGAGGCAGACAGTATTTGCGGTGGTGTTACTCAGAATACTACAGCTAAAATTACGATTCAGCACGGTCTGGTTTATGAAAAGCTCAGCCGCCGATACGGCACGGAAGGTGCGAGCATTTATCTTGCGGCAAATCTTGAAGCACTTGAAAAATACCGCAATTTATGCGAAGGAATTGACTGTAATTTTGAAGAAAAGGATGCTTTTGTGTATTCCTTGTGTGATAGGGGAAAAATTGAGGCGGAAGCCGAAGCTTATCAAAAGCTTGGTGTGCCGGCACGGGTAGTTTCAGAGCTCCCGTTACCTTTTCCCGTGAAAGCTGCCGTACAGGTTAGCGGACAAGCTCAATTTCATCCTCTGAAATTCGCGTATAATATAGCAAAAAACCTTCGTATCATGGAACACACGAAGGTCCGTGAGCTGAAACCCGGCACTGCAGTTTGCAATAACGGTACTATTAAAGCTGAAAAGATAATTATTGCAACTCATTTTCCCATTATCAATAAGCACGGCGGTTATTTTATTAAGCTCTATCAGAACCGCTCTTATGTTATTGCATTAAAAAATGCACCTGACTTAAAAGGGATGTATGTAGACGAAGCAGATAAAGGACTGTCTTTTCGCAATTACGGGAATTTACTGCTTCTCGGCGGAGGCAGTCACCGCACAGGAAAAAAAGGCGGCAACTGGAAAGAGCTTTCCGATTTTGCACGCCTTTATTATCCCGACTCAGAAGAAGTTGTCCGCTTTGCAACTCAGGATTGTATGAGTCTGGACTCTATTCCCTATATAGGACGATATTCCAAATGTTCTACAGACTTATATGTGGCTACAGGCTTCAATAAATGGGGAATGACTTCATCAATGGTTTCTGCCATGATACTTTCCGATTTAGTGCAGGGAAAAGAAAATATGTATTCCGATCTCTTTTCACCTACTCGTTCAGTTCTTCATACGCAGCTTTTTATTAACGGCTTTGAATCTGTTATGGGGCTTATAACACCAACTGTTCCCCGTTGCCCTCACCTTGGCTGTGCACTGAAATATAATAAAGAAGAGCATTCATGGGATTGTCCCTGCCACGGCTCGCGTTTTACTGAAAGCGGACAGCTTATAGAAAATCCATCAACCGATGATTTAAGACGGCACCCTTGAAAAAATCAACATCTCTCCGAATTTATTTTCGGAGAGCTAATTTTTATAAGGATGAATAATCTATTTTTCTGTCCTTGAAATAATATTCTTTGTCATGCTCATTTATGCTACGCAGCACCTTACAGGGATTGCCCACTGCCACAACATTCGGGGGGATATCCTTTGTTACAATACTTCCCGCCCCGATAACGGTATTGTCACCTATTGTAACACCGGGTAAAATGACAGCGCCTGCACCTATCCAGCAGTTTCTTCCGATATGAACGGGAATATTAAACTGATATGCCTTTTCACGAAGAGAAGGGAGAATGGGATGCCCTGCCGTAGCTATTGTGACATTTGGTCCTATCATAGTGAAGTCACCTACATAAATATGGCTGTCATCCACTAAAGTAAGATTAAAATTAGCATAAACGTTATTCCCGAAATGACAGTGCTTTCCGCCCCAATTTGCATGAAGAGGCGGTTCAATATAACAGTTTTCGCCGATTTCAGCGAACATCCCTTTAAGCATTTCTTCTCTTTTTTGCTGCTCTGAGGGTCTTGTCATATTATAATCATATTGTTTGTCAAGACAAACAAGCTGTTCTGCCATAATGTCTTCATCTCCGGGCTGATAAATAACTCCCGAAGTCATCTTTTCCTTTTCTGTCATAAGTATCACCTTAAAGTTTGTTTTTTTGATATTAGTATGATTAAAGAAAAAAGTCAAGTAGAGAATTGATTAAGCGTAAAACAACTTGATATGCCTACTTATTTGGTTTATAATACATTCAAAGATTTTGCAAGAAGGAAAACGCTTATGAAAATTATTGATTTAATTACAAAAAGCACACTTTCTCTTTCTTTTGAGGTTTTTCCGCCGAAAACCGAAACGAGCTTTGAAAGTGTAAAGGCGGCAACTGAAGAAATAGCAAAGCTCCGCCCTGCATTTATGAGTGTTACATACGGAGCCGGCGGCGGAACAAGCAAATATACTCTTGACATTGCAAAAAACATAAAAGAGCTTTACGGGGTACCGACTTTAGGGCATCTTACCTGTGTTTCTTCTGACAAGGAAACGGTAAGACAGAAAATTGAAGAGATTAAGGCTTCGGGAATAGAAAATGTTATGGCGCTCAGAGGTGATATCCCGGGTGAGCTTGAAGGTGCCGACCGCAGCAAGTGGGATTACAGACACGCTATAGACCTCGTTCTGGAACTGAAAGCCGCTAATCCCGATTTTTGCATCGGCGGTGCGTGTTATCCCGAAATACATCCCGAAAGCGCAAATCAGAAAGAAGATATAAAATATCTCAAAGAAAAGGTAGATGCAGGCTGTGACTTTCTGACAACTCAGATGTTTTTTGATAACAATCTGCTTTATAATTTTCTTTATAAGATCCGTGAAGCAGGAATTACAGTTCCTGTTATTCCCGGTATTATGCCTATTACCAATGCAAATCAGGTGGCAAGGGCAATTAAGCTTTCAGGTTCTTTTATGCCGCAGCGTTTCAAGAGCCTTGTGGATAAATTCGGTTCAGATCCGTTGGCGATGAAGCAGGCAGGCATTGCCTATGCTACAGACCAGATAATTGACCTTTATGCAAACGGCATTACGGATGTTCATGTGTATTCGATGAATAAGCCTGATGTTGCTGAAAAAATACAGAGTAATCTCTGTGATATGTTAGGGAAATGATTTTTATGACATTTAAAGAATATTTAAAAAATAATATCGTTTATCTTGACGGCGGAATGGGAACGCTGTTGCAGGAACAGGGACTGCTTCCCGGTGAACATCCCGAAAAGTGGAACATATCCCACCCCGATGTTATCACGAAAATACATAAAGAATATTTTGATGCAGGCAGTAATGTTGTCTGCACCAATACCTTTGGCGCAAATGCACTTAAATTCAGTGATGACGAGCTTGAAGAAATAATTAAAGCGGCGATCAATAATGCAAAAGCCGCCCGAGAGCTGTCGGTTTCAGAAAAAGAAAAATTTATTGCCCTTGATATAGGTCCCTCCGGAAAACTTCTGAAGCCTCTCGGCGATCTTGATTTTGAAGATGCCGTTACTGTTTTTGCGAAAACTGTAACATTGGGCGTTAAATACGGTGCAGATCTTATCATAGTTGAAACCATGAATGACAGCTACGAAACAAAAGCAGCTCTGCTTGCCGCAAAGGAAAACAGCGACTTGCCTGTTATTGTTTCCAACGCATATTCTGAAGACGGAAAACTGATGACAGGCGCAACTCCTGCCGCAATGGTAGCATTACTTGAGGGTATGGGCGCGGATGCTTTGGGTGCGAACTGTTCTCTCGGACCTTATCAGTTACATGGAGTTATAGAGGAGTTACTTAAATACGCATCTGTTCCCGTGATTTTGAAGCCCAATGCGGGACTTCCGAAATCAATAAACGGAAAAACCGTTTTTGATGTAAAGTCAGAGGAATTTTCAGATGAAGTTTCTGCTCTTATGAAAAAAGGTGTCCGAGTTGTAGGCGGATGTTGCGGAACTACACCAGAATACATTAAGACTTTACATGATAAAACTTGTGAATTCTCACCGATAAAGACTGAAAGCAAAAAATTAACAGTGGTATCTTCTTATACACATGTTGTAGAATTCGGCGAAAAGCCTGTTCTTATCGGTGAGCGTATCAATCCCACAGGTAAAAAGCGTTTTAAGCAGGCACTTATTGAAAATGATATGGACTATATTCTTTCTGAGGGTGTAAATCAGCAGGAAAAGGGAGTGCATATCCTTGATGTCAATGTAGGACTGCCTGATATTGACGAAGTGCAGATGCTCACAAACGCCGTTTGTGAATTACAGGCTATTATAGACTTACCCTTACAGATAGATACTTCTGATATTGCCGCTATGGAGTGTGCTCTTCGCCGTTATAACGGTAAGGCGATGATCAATTCCGTAAACGGAAAAGAGGAGAGTATGGAAGCTGTTTTTCCGCTTGTAAAAAAATACGGCGGTCTGGTGGTAGCACTTACTTTAGATGAAAACGGTATTCCCGAAACCGCTGAGGGCAGAGTGAAAATAGCCGAAAAGATACTGACTACAGCCGAAAAGTACGGTATTGATAAAAAGGATATTATTTTCGATACTCTGGCTATGACCATAAGTGCAGATAACAATGCGGCTGTTGCAACTGTTAAAGCACTTAAAACCATTAAAAATAAACTTGGCTGCCATACCACTCTCGGTGTTTCAAATGTTTCCTTCGGACTTCCGAACCGTGATGCTGTAAACGGCACATTTTTCGCCATTGCCCTTGAAAACGGACTATCCGCCGCAATTATGAATCCATATTCTGCGGATATGATGAAAGTCTATTACACCTACAAGGCGCTCAAAGGTCTTGATGAAAACTGTGCTGAATACATCAGTGCATCAGACTCGTTTACGGCTGCCGTGGTGACAGCAACAAATGAACCAAAAAAGACTGCCGAAGAATTCTCTTCTGAGCTGCAGCGCGCAATCATAAAGGGCTTTAAGGATAAAGCAGCCCAGCTTACAAAAGAGCTTCTTAAAAATGAAGCGTCTCTTAATATTGTTAATAATGAAATCATCCCCGCACTCAATATTGTGGGCAAAGGCTTTGAAAACAAAACGGTATATCTGCCTCAGCTTCTTACCAGTGCCGAAGCCGCCAAAAGTGCTTTTGAAGTGATAAAAGCCTTTATGGCAGACGGTGAAAAAACCGCCGATAAAGGCATTTTTGTAATAGCTACCGTTCACGGCGATATTCACGATATCGGCAAAAACATAGTAAAGCTTTTACTTGAAAATTACGGATTTACTGTAGTGGATCTCGGCAAAGATGTACCGCCCGAAAAAATTGTAGAGAAAGTCGTTGAACTGCATGCACCCATTGTGGGATTGAGTGCTCTTATGACAACTACCGTTCCTGCTATGAGTGAAACTATAAAACTGCTGAAAGAACATGCTCCCTGGTGTAAAACAGTTGTAGGCGGTGCAGTTCTCACGCAGGAATACGCCGATAAGATCGGTGCAGATAAATATGCAAAGGATGCAATGGAAACTGTCCGCTATGCAGAAAGTGTTCCGAGGGATAATAGCTTTTATATTTAGTCTATTTAAAGATTTATAATGAGTATAGAAAAATCTCCCGAATTACACGGGAGATTTTTTGTTACAGAAGTATTATGCCGTTTTCGGCACATTTTTCTCTCATATCCTCTGGCCAGATAGATACTTGTACTTCACCTACATGGGCTTTACCCAAGAGAAGCATACATATTCTTGACTGTCCGAGTCCTCCGCCGATAGTAAGGGGGAGTGTATCAGTAAGTACACCCTGATGATAGGGGAAGGCGCTTCTTTCTGTTGCACCTGCGATTTCGAGCTGCTTTTGAAGTGCGAAACTATCCACTCTTATGCCCATTGATGAAATTTCAAGAGCACAGGAGAGTGTTTCGTCCCACACCAATATGTCACCGTTAAGGCTCCAGTCATCATAGTCGGGTGCTCTGCCGTCGTGGCGGTGTCCGCTTTTAAGTCTTGCACCTATTCCCATAATAAATACGGTGCCGTGTTCCTTCGTTATGAGGTTTTCTCTCTCTTTGCCTGATTTGTCGGGATACATATCCTCAAGCTCCTGAGAAGATATAAAGAAAACATTTTCATTGATAACAGTATTAAGAACCGGATACTTTTCCTGTAAAACTGCATTTGTTTCAGCGAGTGCCTTTATAATGGCACTGACTGTAGCCTGTAAATATTCAACCGTTCTTTGCTCACGGGTAATTACCTTTTCCCAGTCCCACTGGTCAACGAAAAGGGAATGAAGATTGTCGCAGTCATCATCACGGCGGATGGCATTCATGTCTGTATAAATGCCCTCACCCTCGGTGTAGCCGTAGCGGTGAAGTGCCATTCTCTTCCATTTTGCAAGGGACTGAACTACTTCTGCCGTGCCGTCTATTTCTTTCATGGTAAAATGAACTTTTCTCTCAACACCGCTTAAGTCGTCGTTAATGCCCGATGCCTTTGTTACCATAAGAGGAGCTGTTACTCTGTCGAGGTTTAATGCGCTTGCGAGCTTCACCTGAAAGGTATCTTTTATTATTTTAATTGCCCTCTGGGTTTCTTTTTGCGTAAGTGAAGAGGAATAACCCTTGGGGAAAACTAAGTTTTTAGCCATTTATATCACCTTATCTGATATTTCCGACTGTTCTCGGATAGAAGATAACATCTCTGATATTAGCCATGCCTGTGCAGTACATGATAACTCTTTCAAAGCCGAGACCGAAGCCTGAGTGAGGAACCGTGCCGTATTTTCTGAGATCGAGATAGTCGGAATATTCCTCTGTGCCCATGCCCTTTGCTTTCATTGCAGAAAGGAGCTTATCAAGGTCAGCCTCTCTTTCGCTGCCGCCGATGATTTCACCGATACCGGGAACAAGAAGGTCAGTTGCAGCAACTGTCTTGCCGTCGGCATTCTGCTTCATATAGAAGGATTTTATCTCCTTGGGATAGTTTATGAGGAATACAGGCTTGTTATATACCTGCTCAGTAATATATCTTTCGTGTTCGGACTGAAGATCACAGCCCCATTCTACGGGGAACTCGAACTCAACATCAGCCTTTTTGAGAATTTCTATGGCATCTGTGTAGTCAACAACAGCAAAATCATTGTTTACAACATTGAGAAGCTTTTCGGTAAGTCCCTTTTCAAAGCGTTCTTCAAAGAACTTTAATTCATCGGGACATTTTTCCATATAGTCACGGATGATGTATTTTATCATATCTTCTGCAATTTCAATAAGGTCGGGAAGCTCTGCGAATGCGATTTCGGGCTCAACATGCCAGAACTCTGCAACATGGCGAAGAGTGTTACTCTTTTCAGCTCTGAAAGAGGGACCGAAGGTGTAGATCTTACCCATAGCCATAGCAGCTACTTCACCCTCAAGCTGACCTGAAACACTGAGTCCTGCCTTTTTACCGAAGAAGTCATCTGCATAGTATTCTTCTGCATTCTTATAGTCCTCGGAGTAGCCTATGGTAGTTACCTTGAACATTTCACCTGCGCCCTCACAGTCACTGCCTGTGATAAGGGGAGTGTGAACATAAACATAACCTCTGTCCTGGAAATATCTGTGAATAGCTGCCGCCATTACGGAGCGGACTCTGAAAACAGCATTGAATGTGTTTGTTCTGACACGGATATGGGGATTTTCCCTTAAGGTTTCAAGCTTCTGGAATTTCTTCTGAAGAGGATAATCGGGGGGGCATTTGCCGAGAAGAACGATTTCTTTAGCGTTTATTTCAACGGTGCCGTTGTTCTCATTTTTAACAACAGTGCCGATAACCTTAACGGATGCGCCAAGCTTTGTAGCTTCAACGTCTACTTCAATACCGCTCATTTTATCAATAACAATCTGTAGGTGATTCAGAGTAGTACCGTCATTAAGTGCTAAAAAGCCGACATTTTTGGAATCTCTTGCTGTTCTTACCCAGCCGCAAACCGTGGCTTCCTTGCCGATAAATTCAGCATTTGTGAAAATTTCTTTGATGTCAATGTGTTTCATAAGAATTTCCTTTCAATATAAAAAAATAACAGTTGACCGTCCTTATAGGACGAGCAACTGTAACCCGCGGTACCACCTATCTTGCCTTTCGGCCCCTTACGCTTCGTTATCTAAAGCATTTCGCTGTAACGTGCGAACACGGCAGCCCTACTAAGTGTCTTTTCGGGCAAGCGGCTCCGAAGTGTTATTCGCCGAACTGCCATGTATGTGCTTTCCACCGCCGCACACTCTCTTTGACCGCATTTTTTCGGTTACTTCTCTTCATCTTTGCCTTTATACATGGCATTATATTCATTTTTTAAGATTTTGTCAATATATTTAAATAAAATAAAAGCATAATACCCGTAAGAGTATTATGCCCTATTTTGTTTTCTTATTTAAGAGCAGCCTTAGCCTGTTCTGTAAGAGCTGTGAAAGCAGCGGGATCAGCAATAGCGATCTCGGAGAGCATCTTTCTGTTGAGTGTGACGCCTGCCTTCTTGAGTCCGTTCATGAATGTTGAATAGTTCATGCCGTTAGCCTTGCAGCCTGCAGAAATTCTTGCGATCCAGAGTCTTCTGAAATCTCTCTTCTTCTGCTTTCTGCCGATGTAAGCATAGTTGCCGCTCTTCATAACAGCCTGCTTAGCAGTCTTGAAGAGCTTGCTCTTGGAGCCATAGTAGCCCTTAGCGAGCTTGAGAACCTTATTTCTTCTCTTACGAGTCATTAATGCGCCTTTAATACGTGCCATTCTTAGTTACCTCCGTTAAATCTTCTTCTTATTTGTAAGGAATAAGACGCTTGATCTGCTTAACATTGGTCTTGTCAGCAACAGCAGTCTTGCGAAGATTTCTCTTTCTCTTTGTTGATTTCTTGTTAAGGATGTGTGACTTGTAAGCATGGCCACGGATGGGCTTGCCGTTCTTGGAAAGCTTAAAACGCTTTTTTGCGCCGGAGTTTGTTTTGATTTTAGGCATTGTTTTTTCCTCCTGATAATTTTTTATGGAAGCCTTGATTATTTTGCTGATTTAGCAGCAAGGAACATAAGCATTGTTCGATTTTCGAGCTTTGCGGCTTTTTCCACATTGCCGTATTCTGAACAGGCATCTGCAAAGGACTGCATGATTTCAAGTCCTCTTTCGGGATGCACCATTTCTCTGCCTCTGAATCGGATAGATACCTTGACTTTATTTCCTGCCTTGAGGAAACGGATAGCATGGTTTACCTTAGTTTCGATATCGTGAGTGTCAATGTTAAGAGTAAGCTGAATTTCCTTGATCTCAATGACCTTCTGGTTCTTCTTTGCCTCTTTTTCACGTTTCTGCTGGTCAAATCTGTACTTGCCGTAGTCCATTATTTTACATACGGGGGGTACTGCCTGAGGAGCGATCTTAACAAGGTCAAGACTTCTGTATGCTGCTGCCTTGAGAGCATCTGAAGCGGACATAATGCCCAGCTGTTCACCGTCATCGGTAATGACTCTGACCTCTTTGTCTCTTATTTCCTCATTGATTTGAAGTTCCTTAGTAGCTATAAATAAGCACCTCCAAAATAAAATACAAAAATAAATGCGGACAACCGAATTTGCCCGCACATAACTACAGAATAAGAGTACACTCTTAAAACTTTAATTATTTACCCTGAAAAACAAAATTCGCAGGGTGAGAACGGGATACGGTCTGCTTTATTTACCCGTGTATTATAACAGAGTGATATCCGTTTGTCAATACTTTTTTTCTTTGTTTTTGTTCGACAAAAAACAAGTTGGATATTTGTCTATTTCTCACCAAAATAGTGTTTTGATTTTCTGCTTCTTGCAAAGGCATTAGCAGTATGTTATTATATTATATACATAAAATCTCTGACAGGAGGGATAGCGGTGGCGGATGAAAAAAATACTGTACCGCAGTATTCCGAGGAACAGCTGCATTATGTCTATGAAAACAGACGTTATGTCGGCACAAAGGAAACCGTAGGTTTCGTTCTCTGGGACGCGGCGCAGAGCCTTAATATCAACACCTATACCACAAGATTTATTACAAACATTGTAAAGATAGATCTGGGTTACCAGACTATTCAGAAAACAATTAACAGTATCTGGGATATCGTAAACGATATCTTTATGGCGGCAATAGTAGAAAAGACAAGAACTCGTTGGGGTAAGTTCAGACCGTATCTTTTGGGTCTTGCTATTCCCGGATGTATTGCAACACTTCTTTACTGGTTTATGCCTATACTTTTTTCAGGCACAACTGCAATGTCCGTTCCGAAATTGATTTTCTATATTATGCTTGAAATTCTCCGTGAAGGTGTAGGTACATTCCAGAGTATTGCAAGAACGGGAATGCTCGCGACCATAACGCCGCATCCTGTTGACCGAACAAGGCTTATTACAATTGCGAACTTTGCCTCAGGTACTTTCGGTGAAAAGCTCCCTGAACAGATAATGACAGTTATTCTTGACCTTATTGATAATAATGTGTTCAAGGCAGGCAAAAACGGAAAAGAATCTCAGTATCTTATGGCTTTCGTCGGAATGGGTGCATTCACTACCTTAGTTTCCTCAGGTATGTCCTTCTGGTTCTTTATGAACTCAAAGGAAAGAATTATGCAGTCTGTTCAGACTCCCAGTGTCAAGGATTCCGTTAAGTCAATTATAAACAACAAGCCCGTGCTTCTTATGACATTGTCCGATTTCCTTGCCGGATTCGGTATTTCGGGCAGTAAGTCAGACTATTACATAGACGTTCTGCACTTTGCTTCAATGACAATGGTAGCAGGTATCCCTGCAGCTCCTCTTTCTCCCATTTCATTCTCATTCGTTCCCTGGTTCAGAAGAAGATTCTCTTCCCGTTTCCTTTATATCGTCAGCAACGAAATCGGAAGTATCCTTTATGTTTTCGTTTTCCTGTTCGGCTGTATCGGCTTCAACCCCAAGACCTTCAAGGGTGGTCTTTACAGAAACAAGTGGGCAATGCTTGTTGCAATGGCAACATGGGAAGTTATCTGGACTCTCTTCTACGGTCTGAAATCCGTTATCGGTACAGAGCTTTACAACGAATCCATGGACTACTGCGAATGGAAAAACGGTTACAGAACAGAGGCTATGACCTCTGTTGCAAAGGGACTTGCAGCAAAAGTAGCTCAGTCTGTAAGCGGTGTTGTTACAACGGCACTCAAAAAGCTTGTTAACTATGACCAGGATGCTTACACATCAGGTAAGGAACAGCCTGACTACGTTAAGTTCTATCTTTTCGCAATGTTTACAATTATCCCCGTGCTTACAGGTTCATTCGGTGTTATCCCCATGCTCTTCTACGACCTTAACGGTAAGAAGAAGGAAATGATGTATGCAGAGCTTCTTGAAAGAAGAAAGGCTGCATCCCTTGCCGCATCTGACGGTGATGCAGATGCCATAGCAGAGCTTGAAGAAAGACTGAAGGCAAGTAAGTTACAAAAATAATATTACCATTCAAAGGACTGTGTGAAAACACAGTCTCAGACTGTCGAAAAACCGTGTTTCGCGATCAAGCGAGACACGGTTTTTTATCTGGGAAGTTGAAGAAATTGAAAAATGTGGCCAAAAAGTCTTGAAAATCAAGGAAATTCTCGTCCTTGAACTTCCACATTGCCATTTTTT
>JAFXFC010000044.1 GCA_017513525.1 Clostridia bacterium | reverse complement strand
TAATTTTTGTTATCCCTTAACACAATAACCTGTGGGTTATCATATTGAATAATCTCGGCTGTTTCATTGTTTATAACATGCATAATCGTAAAGGTTGAATATGCAACGCCTCTTACTGAACATACCGGAAGAGTTGCAGCAATTGTTGAAACACACTCTTCTATCGGCAGACCTGCTGCCATCATTGTTGAAATAATCTTTGATGTAAGTGTGGACAATATACTTGCCTTAACTCCGCTTCCAAGACCATCTGCTAAAACGATAACAGTTGAATCCTCGTTCTGCTCAACAATTTCAACATGGTCTCCGCAAAGCTGCTCTCCTACATGGTTAATACTTTTCCAGCCGATATCTGCACATAAATCATTCATCCTGTATCGACTCCTTTAACTTTGCAAGAGCAATTTTGGTTTCTGCTGCAGTTTCGCCGAGAAGTGATGCAATTTCCTGAACGATACGCATCTGCTTATCTACGACTTTATCTGCTACCTCAACAGTCTGTCTGCTGATGCTTTCTTTCTTTTCTCTTTCTGTCTGTTCATCGGTCACATCACGCATAATGCCTATTAAAAGATGTGAGTCTTTATCGTAAATAACCGACTGTTCAACATATCTTTTATATTCAGGAAGATATACCATCTTGTTTCTGATATCTCTGCCCGTATTTCTTACTTCCATAAAGTCTGTAGGATCCATAATGCGAATAACCTGATCACCTAATATATCTGTGCTTGAGCGTACATTCATTATTTTTCTTGCGGCTTCATTTATCTGTTGTACCTCAAGTTCCTCATTAAGAACAATAAGACCATTCGGTGTATTCTTTACAATTGTATCAGAGAAGCTTTCTGCCTTATCTTTTAAGAACGGCAAACACATGGATATTTCAGCCTTACCCTGACAGATTGCTATAGCCTTTTCACGGCAAGTGTTGTATCCGCAGGAGCCGCAGTTGAGTTCATCAGAAGGTTTAAATTTACCCATCTGACGAAGCACATTGAAAATTTCAGTTTCTGACGGTTGCTGAAGTCTGTGTTCAATAAATTCAAACTGTTTGCTTAATTCAACCGAGTTAGGTTGTAGCACATCGAAATCTTTTTCACCTGCATAGTTGGAAACTGTGATGTAGTCTTTTACTGCAGAAGTACGGTGATACTTTTCCATTACAGGACCGCCGATGCAGCTTCCTACACAAGCTGACATTTCAATAAAGCATTTATGAATTTTACCGCTTTCAATATCTTTAAGTGCATCTATACAGTTTTCTACACCGTCAAGTGCAAGATATGTGTATCCGGGAGCATCCTGAGTCATTGTTTTAAGAATTCCTCCTGTTGTCGGGAAGAATCTTGCACGACTTTCAGGTTCTGAATCTATTTCCTTTTTCAGCTCTATATTTGCTTCTTTTAACCACTGTGTAAGTTCTTCAAATGTAAGCACCGCATCAACAATTCCTTCATAATGCTCTGCTTCATCCTTTTTGGACACGCAAGGTCCGATAAATACTGTTTTAGCATTCGGGAATCTCTTCTTAATATCCATGCAATGTGCCTGCATAGGAGAAACCACATCTGCAAGATATTCAAGCTCTGCCGGGAAATACTTCTGTATAAGCAAGTTGATTGAGTGGCAGCAAGATGTGATGATTATATCGCGCTCATCCTCTTTCAGCATTCTTTCATACTCTTTTTTTACGATGGTTGCACCGATAGCTGTTTCTTCCACATCATAGAATCCAAGCTTTTGAAGTGCATCACGCATTGCATTGATGCCTACTCCGTCATAGTTGGCAACAAATGACGGAGCAAGACTTACAACTACAGGATTGCCGCTTTGTAATAATACCCTTACTTTTTCTGTTTCATCTACAATCTGTTTTGCATTCTGCGGACATACAACAAAGCACTGACCGCATAAGATACATTCATTCCCTATAATATGTGCCTGATTTCCGGAAAAGCGAATTGCTTTTACGGGGCAATGACGAATACATTTATAACAGTTTTTGCAATTTGATTTTTTTAAGGTCAAACAATTTGGCATTTCCCGTTACTTCCTTTCGTTTTCTATTACAGAGAGCACCTTGTCATTAAAAAATTCTTTAAAATTCTCACGGTTAATTCCTGTATGTATAACATCATCTACCTGTACAGTTACCCCTACTCTATTGCACTTACCTATACAAAAGCTTCCGGCAAGTGTTATTTCATCCTCAAGTTTGTGATCTTTAACCGCTTGAGTGAGCAGTTCTACTATTTCCGGTGAGCCTTTCAAATGACAAGAACTTCCAACACAAATCTGAATAATCATATTATCACACCTTTGCAAGAACTTCTTTCTGGAAGAACTCGCTTACTGTATCCGGTGTAACTGAATGAAATTCTTCGTCTACTGTAACGCAAACACCCTGCTGACATTTATTCATACAAAATGTTCCGCCAAGTTCAACCTTATCGCCGAGATTATTTTCGTTAATAAGATACTGAAGCTGTTCTACAACCTGACGGGAACCCTTAATGTGACATGAACTACCGATACATACTGTTATTTTCATTTTACTATTCAATCCTTTCAAATTTTTTCGTGATTATGTGCCTTTGTGAAAAGGCACATAATCCGGTTAACAATTTATTATTCGTAATCAACAACATCTACCCAGGAGAGCAGGAATTCACGTTCCTTCTCGTTACCTTTAACTGACTGTGACGCAGCTACAATTGGCATCCACTTCTGAACGTACTGTTTTGCAGTATCACTCTTTTTGCAGAAAAGTTCAAGATAT
>JAFXFC010000043.1 GCA_017513525.1 Clostridia bacterium | reverse complement strand
TGTATCGGCGGTGCTGGATGCCTGACTCACGGTGAAAAAAACAAATCAGAAGTTGATAAATACGGCAGAGAAGCTCTTGAAAAAACAATTTCACATGCCGTTGCTGTGTTAAAATAGTATGTCTTAAACGTATATATGAATGAAGTTATCAAAAATGATAAGATTGGGTTACGTTTTTAATTATTCCCAAATATAGTTTTATGTTGTATAATTAAATATATAAAGAACTAAATTTAATAAATTTAAAAATACATATAATAAAGGAGAAATTGTAATGGCACGTTTTACATTACCTCGTGACTTATATCACGGCAAAGGTGCACTTGAGGCACTCAAAACACTCAAAGGTACACGCGCAATGGTTTGCGTAGGCGGCGGTTCTATGAAACGCTTCGGTTTTCTTGATAAGGTAACTACATACCTTAAAGAAGCAGGGATGGAAGTTGAAGTTTTTGAAGGTATTGAGCCGGATCCTTCTGTTGATACCGTTATGCGCGGTGCAGAAGCTATGACAAAATTCCAACCGGACTGGATTGTTGCCATCGGCGGTGGTTCTCCGATTGATGCCGCAAAAGCTATGTGGATTAAGTACGAATATCCGGAAATCACATTTGAGGAAATGTGTGTAGTATTCGGTATCCCTGAACTTCGTAAAAAGGCTCATTTCTGTGCTATTCCTTCAACATCAGGTACAGCAACAGAAGTTACAGCTTTCTCTGTTATCACAGACTATGAAAAAGGTATCAAATATCCCCTTGCAGATTTTGAAATTACCCCTGATGTTGCTATTGTAGATCCTGAACTTGCTGAAACGATGCCTCAGAAGCTTACAGCTCACACAGGTATGGATGCTATGACACATGCTATTGAAGCTTATGTTTCAACTGCAAACTGCGAATTTACTGATCCCCTTGCAATATTTGCAATTAAAATGATTCAGTCTGCTCTCGTTGGTTCTTATAACGGCGATATGACAAAGCGTGCTTCTATGCATAATGCTCAGTGTCTTGCAGGCATGGCGTTCTCTAATGCTCTTCTTGGTATCGTTCATTCAATGGCTCACAAAACAGGTGCAGTTTTTGAAGATTTAGGTGCTCACATAATTCATGGTGCTGCTAATGCTATGTATCTTCCTAAAGTTATTGCATTTAATGCAAAAGATGAAACAGCTAAAAAGCGTTATGGTGTGATTGCAGACTATATGGGACTCGGCGGTGCAGACGATGATGAAAAAGTTGCAAACCTTATTGCATATCTTCGTGGAATGAACGATGCTCTTAATATTCCACAGTGCATCAAAAACTACGGAGCAGACAGCTATCCTTGCGAAAACGGATTTGTTCCTGAAAAAATATTCCTTGAAAGACTTCCTGAAATTGCAAAGAATGCAGTTGCTGATGCTTGTACAGGTTCTAATCCTCGTAAGATTTCTGTTGAAGAAATGGAAAAACTTCTCAAATGCTGTTATTATGACACAGAAGTTGATTTTTAATAACGGATACACCGTGTAATATCATAAATGACGGTTGCCGAGTTCCGGTAGCCGTCATTTTTTTGAACGGAGAGATAGTATGTATAAAATTATTGAAAAGAAGATTTTAAATGAAGCGGTTGTTCAGCTTCAGATAGAGGCGCCTTTAGTAGCTCGTAAGGCAAAACCCGGACAGTTTATTATTTTAAGAGTTGATGAAGATGGAGAAAGAATTCCCCTTACAGTTGCCGGGGTTAATAAAGAAAAAGGAACGGTAAAAATTATTGTTCAAATTGTCGGTGGAACAACTGAAAAACTCAGCCACAAACAAGAAGGGGAGTATATTTCGGATTTTGTAGGTCCTTTAGGTGTACCAACACATATTGACGGTATAAAAAGGGCTTGTATAGTCGGCGGTGGTGTTGGATGCGCAATAGCTATGCCGATAGCTGAGAAGCTTCACGAAATGGGAGCTCAAGTAACAAGCATTATAGGTTTTAGAAGTAAGGAACTTTTAATCCTTGAAGATGAATTTAAAAATTGTTCTGACACATTAAAAATCATGACAGATGACGGCTCTTACGGTGAAAAGGGAAATGTAACAGCTCCTTTAAAAGAAATGCTTGAAAATGGCGAAAAATTTGATATTATAATTGCAATAGGACCTCTTGTTATGATGAAATACGTTGTATTGACCGCAAAACCTTTTGCAACACCTGTAACCGTTTCTATGAATCCTATTATGATTGACGGAACAGGAATGTGCGGTGGTTGCAGATTAAGCCTGAATGTGAACGGAGAAAAAGTAACAAAGTTTGCGTGTGTTGATGGTCCTGATTTTAATGGATATGAAGTTGACTTTGATGAGGCAATCTCCCGAGGAAAAATGTATTCAACATTTGAAAAACACGCACATGAAGCAACGTGTAGTCTGTTTAAAAAGGAGGTAGAATGATATGGCTAAAGCAAATATGTCAATCACTCGCAATCAGATGCCTACACAGGATCCAAGAATTCGTGCACATAATTTCGATGAGGTTGCTTTAGGATATTCAGAAGAAACGGCAATAAACGAAGCAATGCGTTGTTTAAATTGTAAAAATATGCCTTGCGTTGACGGTTGTCCAGTAAAAATTCATATTCCGGAATTTATCTCCGCTATCAAGGAAGGTGATTTTGAGGGAGCATATCAGATTATTACAAAGTCTTCTTCGTTGCCGGCGGTTTGCGGCAGAGTATGCCCTCAGGAAACACAGTGCGAATCAAAATGCGTAAGAGGTATTAAAGGAGAATCGGTAGGTATAGGAAGGCTTGAAAGATTTGTTGCAGACTGGCATAATACGTTCGCTAAGGATGCTCCCGAAAAGCCTGATTCAAATGGTCATAAAGTAGCTATAGTCGGATCGGGACCCTCGGGTTTAACTTGCGCAGGTGATCTCGCTAAAAAAGGCTATGATGTAACTGTTTATGAAGCACTTCATACAGCAGGCGGTGTTTTGGTTTATGGAATTCCCGAGTTCCGTTTGCCAAAAGCAATTGTTGCAAAAGAAGTAGATGCTTTGAATAAGCTTGGCGTTAAGATTGAAACCAATGTCGTTATAGGAAAAACTTTGACAGTAGATGAATTGTTTGATATGGGCTTTGAGGCAGTGTTTATTGGGTCAGGCGCAGGACTTCCTAATTTTATGGGTATTCCCGGAGAGTCTCTTAACGGCGTGTATTCTGCTAACGAGTTTTTGACGAGAAGCAACTTGATGAAATCTTATCTTGAAAATCCTGAAACACCTATTATGAAAGGCGGCAATGTTGCAGTTGTTGGCGGCGGTAATGTTGCTATGGATGCTGCAAGAACAGCTCTTAGACTTGGCGCTGAAAAAGTATATGTTATTTACCGCCGATCGATGGATGAACTTCCGGCGAGACGAGAGGAAGTGGAACATGCTGAAGAAGAAGGAATTGAATTCCGTCTGCTTTGCAACCCTACTGAAATTCTTGGATATAATAACCCTGATGATACTAAAGATCCTAAAAACGGCTTTGTAAAAGGAATGCGTTGTATTAGAATGGAGCTTGGAGAACTTGATGCAAAAGGCAGAAGACGCCCTGCTCCAATTCCCGGAAGTGAATTTGAGATTGATGTGGATACTGTTATCATGTCAATTGGAACATCACCAAATCCATTGATCAAAGTTACAACTGAAGGGCTTGAGGTAAATTCAAGAGGCGGTATAATCGTCAACGAAGATGGTTTAACATCTCGTAATGCAGTTTATGCAGGTGGCGATGCAGTAACAGGTGCAGCAACGGTTATATCTGCAATGGGGGCAGGTAAAACAGCAGCCAATGCAATTAACGAATATCTTAAAGAGAAAAAATGCTGAAAATCTTGACAATATCGTGGGAATGAGTTATAATATTAAATAAGAGCAAAGGCGTTCTGATATTAGTCAGGACGCCTTTGCTTTTTTTCTGCAAGTCATTGCTTGTTAAGGTTTGTAGTGACGTTTTTGCAAAAGATAGGAGGGCTTATAAATGTATAAGAAAATAATAACAACCGGAATAGGAGTTTCTGCCTGTATTGCGGCTGCTTTAACGATTGGAGGTATAGGCTGTTTATTATGGATAAAAAGAAAAGGACAACAGGAATAGTTGCTTTTGCTATTCTTGCACTTATATTAATGATTGGTACCATAATTGTAAAATCCCCCGGCAGCCATGAATCTATAAGAGAATTAATGCGGGATGCCGTTCTTCATGAGACGAATAAGATAAGTCTTTTTGGCTTAAAGAATGTAAATCCCGGACTCATCTCAGCTGTTACTGTTACGGGAATACTTTTTGTGATTGCACTAATCATTAGAATATTTGTGATTCCAAAATTTAAAATGGTTCCGGGAAAGCTTCAGCTTATTCTTGAGACACTGGTTGGATTTTTTGAGAATCTTGCAAAATCCAACAGTCCGCACCGTAATAAATTTTTAGGTGCATATGTTTTCACCGCAGGCGTGTACATATTTGTAGGAACAATACTTGAACTATTTGGTATTCAAGTGGTTACAACACACGGAACATCAATGGCACTGCCTGCTCCGCTTGCAGATATCAACGGGGCAATAATGATAGGATGCCTTTCATATCTTGTTATCCTATCGGGCGGTATAGCAGAAAATAAATTAAAAGGAGTGGGAAAAACCTTAAAAGAATTTTCTCTTCCCATATCAATGAGCTTTCGTCTTTTTGGTGCACTTTTAAGCGGTGCCCTTGTAACAGAGCTTGTTTATCACTATATTCATTTAAGCTATGGTCTTCCGGTACTTGTCGGAGTATTGTTTACATTGCTTCACGCCGTTATTCAGGCGTATGTACTTACAATGCTCACATCTCTTTTTTACGGCGAGGTATCAGAGCCGGCTCGCGTTAAGAAATAATTAAAATTTGGAGGTTTAAGATATGAAAAAGAACATTAAAAGAATCTTTACGGCAGTGATGCTGCTTGCGATGATATTTACATTGACAATCCCTGCTTTCGCTGCAGGTGAAGCCGAAACGGTTGCAGCAGCCGACAATGCGCTTGGTGACAAAGCACTTGCGGCAGCGATTGCAGTTGGACTTGCGGCAGCGGCCGGTGCAATCGGTATGGGCTGGGCTATTGCAAAATCTGCAGAAGCGATTTCCCGTCAGCCTGAGGCTGAAAACAAAATCCGTACAACATTGATGCTTGGTCTTGTTTTCGTTGAAACAGCTATTATCTACGCACTTGTTATTGCAATACTGATTATATTCGTATTGTAAGGAAGGAGGAAAATCAATGAATGTGCCGCTTAATATTGACTGGCAGCAAATTCTTCTGCATTTGTTAAATTTTGTAATTTTGTTTGCAATACTATATTTCCTTCTATATGACCCCGTAAAGAAATTTATGGATAAAAGATGCGAATATTACAAAAACATTGACGATGAAGCAAAGAAGAATTTAAAGCAGGCAGAGGAACTTAAAAAGAAGTATGCAGAAAAATTACATTCTGCCGATAGCGAAATTGAAGAAAAAAGGCAGGCTGCAAACAAGTCATTGTCTGAGAAAACCGCTCAGAGTATGCTTTTAGCAAAGCAGGAAGCAGATAAAATCGTTTCTGATGCATATAAAAAGGCTGAAGGAGAACGCAAAAAACTTCTTGAAAGTGCTCAGAATGAAATAGCCGATATGGTAGCGGATGCTGCTGAAAAAATTGTTGTAAATGCAAGCACTTCGGATGCTTACAATAACTTTTTGAATTCGGTACAAAGGAGCGAGGCGGATGAATGATAAAATTTATACCCAAACTGCCGTTTTGTATTCCAATACACCGCCAAGCGACGAGCAGGAGAAGAAATTTATTGATTTCTTAAAGCAAAGATACAACGAGGACATTTCTCTGGTCTGGAAGAAAACAGATATACCCGAAGGCGGCTTTAAGCTGGAGATTGGTTCTGAAGTTTTCGACTGGAGTATCGACGGACGCCTTGCTCAATTCAAAGAAGCCTTATCTAAGCTTAAAAATAAAAGTAATGACATTATTCCTTTAATCCGTGAAACAGTTGAAAACTGGACACCTGAAGCTATTGCTGAAGAAATTGGCGAAGTTTTGACTGTCGGTGACGGAATTGCCACCGTCAGCGGTCTTAAAAACGCAACCTATGGTGAAATTTTGCTTTTTACATCAGGTGTAAGAGGTATGGTACAGGACTTAAGGGATGGCGAAATAGGCTGTATTCTTTTCGGAAGCGATGAAGAAATCAGTGAAGGAAGCACGGTAAAAAGAACCGGCAAAACTGCAGGTGTTCCCGTTGGTGATGAATTTATAGGAAGAGTAGTAAATGCTCTCGGTGTTCCAATTGACGGACAAGGCGAAATTCATTCAGTTGACTATCGTGCGGTTGAAAATCCGGCACCCGGTATCATTGACAGACAGCCTGTTTGTGCACCAATGGAAACCGGTATTCTTGCAATAGATTCAATGTTTCCAATCGGCAGAGGTCAGCGTGAGCTTATCATAGGCGACCGTCAGACAGGTAAAACTGCGATTGCAATAGATACCATTCTGAATCAAAAAGGCAAGGATGTTATTTGTATATATGTCGCAATTGGTCAAAAAGCAAGCTCTGTTGCTCAGCTTGTGCAAAATCTTAAATCGAGAGGTGCAATGGAATACACGATTATTGTCAATGCCTCTGCAAGTGACTCGGCACCGCTGCAGTACATAGCACCTTATGCCGGATGTGCATTGGGAGAGTATTTTATGGATAATGGGAAAGATGTTTTGATTGTGTATGATGATTTATCAAAGCATGCTATTGCTTATCGTTCCTTGAGTCTTCTTTTAGAGCGTGCTCCGGGACGAGAAGCATATCCCGGTGATGTGTTCTATCTGCATTCAAGACTCCTAGAGCGTAGTGCACACTTAAGCGATGAAAAAGGCGGCGGAAGTATGACGGCGCTTCCTATTGTTGAAACACAATCAGGCGATGTATCGGCATATATTCCGACAAATATTATTTCCATTACAGACGGTCAGATTTTTTTGGAAAGCGATTTGTTTTTTGCAGGTCAGCGTCCGGCAGTAAATGTAGGTCTTTCTGTTTCCCGTGTGGGGGGCGATGCACAGACAAAAGCAATGAAAAAAGCAGCAGGCGCTATCCGTCTTGATTTGGCACAGTACCGTGAAATGGAAGTGTTCACACAGTTTGCAAGTGACCTTGATGATGCGTCCAAAGCACAGCTTACTTACGGTCAGGGACTTATGCAAGTGCTGAAACAGGAACAGTATAAACCGTATAAGCATCACGAGCAGGTTATTATTTTAGTTGTTGTCTTAAATCATCTTTTGCAGAATATTGCACCGGGTAGGGTTACGGTAACTGTTCAGAATATGCTCAAATATTTTGAGGAAAAGCATTTTGAAATTGCCGAAAACATCAATGGAAGCGGAGTGCTCGAAGATGAGTGCAGAGAAGAAATCATTCGCATAGCAAAAGAATTTTTGCAGGGACGGTGATAGAATGGCAACCACAAAGGAAATAAAAAATCGAATTAAAAGTGTAAGGGATACGCAGAAAATCACCAATGCTATGTATCTGATCGCTTCGACAAAGCTTCGTAAAGCAAAAAGCGAGCTCGATAAAACCAGACCGTTTTTTAATTGTATTCAGGGAGAGATAAAACGAATTTTCAGAACCTCTGAAGAGATTGAAAATAAATATTTCTATCCTGTAACCGGTGAGCATGAGCTTCACGGATCTTATGGATATCTTGTTATTACGGCGGATAAGGGTCTCGCCGGAGCATACAATCAGAATGTTATAAAAGAGGCTCTGAGGCTTATGCAGGAACACGAAAATCCAAAGCTTTTTGTTGTAGGAGAATTTGGAAGACATTATTTCACATCACGTAATATTCCAATAGAGCAAAGCTTTCTTTATACGGCGCAGAATCCTACAATTCACAGAGCAAGAGAGATTTCGGCAATTTTACTTGATTTATTTAACAGACAAAAGCTTTCAAAGATTTTTGTTATTTATACCGATATGCAGGGAGTGATAAACTCACAGGCTTGCTCTGCGAGATTATTGCCCTTCCACCGTGCACAGTTTATTACTTCTGATATTCACGAAAAAGAAATTATAATTCCTTTTGAGTTTCAGCCGTCCATTGAAAAGGTTTTAGATAACATAGTTCCAAGCTATGTAACGGGATTTATATACAGTGCGCTGATTGACAGCTTTTGCAGTGAACAGAATGCGCGTATGAACGCTATGGATTCGGCTAACAGAAATGCACAGGAATTACTTGACGAACTTTCTGTTCAGTATAACCATATTCGTCA
>JAFXFC010000042.1 GCA_017513525.1 Clostridia bacterium | reverse complement strand
GCCCGGGAGCTTGGATGCGGAAATTTTGTTAAGATTGAGATTATGCGTGATTCAAAGTATCTGCTTCCTGATAATCAGGAAACAATTAAAGCAACAGAGATCCTTGCAAATGATGGTTTTATTGTAATGCCATATATGTATCCTGACTTAAATGTTGCCCGTGACTTGGTTTCGGCGGGAGCTGCAACAATAATGCCACTTGCTTCACCCATAGGCTCTAATAAGGGGCTTGCGACAAAAGATTTTATACAAATCCTTATTGATGAAATTGATTTGCCAATTATTGTTGATGCAGGTATCGGTAAACCATCACAAGCTTGTGAAGCTATGGAAATGGGTGCTGCTGCAATTATGGCAAATACAGCCTTAGCGACCGCAGGCAATCTTCCCCTTATGGCCTCAGCTTTCCGTCAGGCAATTGAAGCAGGCAGAAAAGCATATCTTTCAGGACTTGGCAGAGTGTTAACAAGAGGTGCATCTGCATCTGATCCTCTTACCGGATTTTTGCGTGATTAAGGGGGATTTATAATGGAAAACCAATTTTTTGTGGATTCGGAGCATTTGTCACCTGAAGCTCTTGCAAAAAAACACAGAATAGAGACAGATCCTTCCTCACGAAAAAACCATATGGAATATTTGCCGGGAATGGAGAAAATTGAATCTGATGTTTGTAAAAACGTTATGGAGCAGATGAATTCCTTCGATTATTCAAAGTATACTGCAAAAGATGTAAAGGCAGCATTAGAGCATGATACTTGCACCATAGAGGATTTCAAAGCATTGCTGTCGCCTGCGGCAGAAACTTTTTTAGAGCAGATGGCACAGAGAGCAAGGCTTGAAACAAGTAAGCATTTCGGTAATACTGTTTACCTTTTTACACCCTTATACATTGCTAATTACTGCGAGAATTACTGTGTGTATTGCGGTTTTAACTGCTATAACCATATTAACCGAATGAAGCTCTCTATGGAACAAATTGAAAAAGAAATGAAGGTTATCGCAGACAGCGGTATGGAAGAAATACTGATACTTACAGGCGAGAGCCGTGCCCACAGTGATATTGATTATATCGGTGAGGCTTGCAAACTTGCAAGAAAATACTTCCGCATGGTGGGACTTGAAATATACCCTGTAAATACTGATGAATATAAATATCTTCACGAATGCGGTGCTGACTATGTAACCGTATTTCAGGAAACTTATGATACAGAAAAATACGAACAGCTTCATTTGCTGGGACATAAACGTGTATGGCCGTATCGCTTCAATGCACAGGAACGTGCACTTATGGGCGGTATGCGAGGTGTAGCCTTTTCAGCGCTTTTAGGACTTTCTGATTTTAGAAAAGATGCATTAGCAAGCGCACTTCATGTGTACTATCTGCAGAGAAAATATCCTCATGCTGAAATGTCATTATCTTGTCCGAGACTGAGACCGATTATAAATAATGACAAAATCAATCCTTTGGATGTGCATGAAAAACAGCTTTGTCAGATAATTTGTGCTTATCGTATCTTTTTGCCATTTGTCGGTATTACAGTATCTTCCCGTGAAAGTGCCGAGTTCAGAAACGGCATCGTAAAGATTGCCGCAACAAAAGTATCTGCAGGTGTATCTACAGGTATTGGTGACCATGAAAGTAAATACAGCGGAAAAGAGTCAGAAGAACTGCAAGGCGATGAACAGTTTGAAATAGACGATAACAGAAGTCTTGATAAAATGTATAAGGATATTGAAGATGAAGGCTTGCAACCTGTTTTAAATGATTATTTATATGTATGAGGAGTGATAGCAGATGAAATTCGATTCAAGTATGTATTTTATAACCGACAGTACAAATTACTCTGAAGAAGAATTCTTGTATCGTGTCGAGCAGGCACTGATGGGCGGAATAACTCTTCTTCAACTTCGTGAGAAGGATAAATCTACAAGAGAGTATATAGACCTTGCCGAGAAGGTGCATACACTTACAAAGAAATATAATGTTCCGCTTATCATTGATGATAGGGTAGATGTTGCATTAGCGATAGATGCTGAAGGTGTGCATGTCGGTCAAAGTGATATGCCTGTTTCTATGGCAAGAAAGCTTATGGGCTATGATAAAATCGTAGGAGCTACTACAAAGACTGTTCCTCAAGCACTTGAAGCATATGAACAAGGAGCGGATTATCTTGGAGTTGGAGCGATATATCCAACTACAACTAAAGTAAAAACTGTTCTTACCTCAACTGAAACCCTTGGTAATATCTGTAGTGCAGTGCCGATTCCGGTAAATGCAATCGGCGGACTTAATAAAGACAATATTGATGTGCTTAAAGGTATTCCGATTGCAGGTATCTGTGTTGTATCGGCAATTATGAAAGCAGATGATCCTAAACAGGCAGCAATTGAATTACAAGCCAGAGCAAAGGAATTGGGACTATGTTAAAAGGAGCAATTTTTGATTTTGACGGGACAATAGTTGATTCTATGTACATATGGGATAACATCAGCATGGATTATCTTCGTTCTTTAGGTATCGAGCCAAGAGAAAATCTGAATGAAGTATTTGCAAACTTTTCGCTTGAACAGGCTGCAAAGTATTATCAGGATAATTACAAAGTGACACTATCTGTAAACGAGATTATATCCGGTGTGAACGAAATGATTAAAGAATTCTACAGAACAAAAGTAACGTTGAAAAAGGGTATAGAAAACTATCTTTCGTATCTTGGAGGACGAGGAACTAAAATTTGTATTGCTACATTAACAGACCGAGAAATTGTAATAGAAACATTAGAAAGGCTTGGCGTAATGAAACATTTTTCGGAAGTGTTTGACTGTAATGAATACCCAAACGGAAAAAACACCCCTGAACTGTACAATACAGCTCTTAATCAACTTGGTACCCCAAAAGATGAAACTTATGTATTCGAAGACGCTTTGTATGCACTGAAAACTGCAAAGAAGGACGGCTTTCCGACAGTTGCAGTTTTTGATAAATACGAACCGTTGCAAAAAGAACTGGAGTCAATATCAGATATATATATTTCGGATTATACTGACACCAGATTATATACAATATAGCAAATCAGCGGCAG
>JAFXFC010000041.1 GCA_017513525.1 Clostridia bacterium | reverse complement strand
TTGACGAGGGTATCACGGGTACCTCTGCCGAGAAAAGACCGCAGTTTATGAAAATGATTCGCGATGCCAAGCAGAAAAAGTTCGATATGATTATCACCCGTGAGGTGTCCCGATTTGCGAGAAATACCGTTGACACTCTGCAGTACACAAGAGATTTGAAGGCAAAGGGCGTTGAGGTGTTCTTCATCAACGATAACATCAAAACCTTTGACGGTGACGGAGAGCTTCGTCTTACCATTATGGCGACTCTTGCTCAGGATGAAAGCCGTAAGACCTCGGTGCGAGTGAAAAGCGGTCAGCAGACCTCTATGAATAACGGCACATTCTACGGCAACGGAAACATTTTAGGCTACAGAAGACATCAGGAACTTCTGCCCGACAATAAGAAAAAGGTGGATTTCATTATCGACCCGGAGCAGGCTGAAACAGTCAGGCTCATATATGATATGTATCTTGCAGGCAACGGACTTACCAAGATAAAGGAAGAGCTTGAACGCCAAGGCAGAAAAACTGCTATGGGCAAAACAAGGTGGTACGAAACCGTAATAGGTCACGTGCTGAAAAACACATTCTATTGCGGAATCATAACCTACCACAAGGAGTACACTCCCGACTATCTCACACAGAAAAAGATTAAGAATTACGGTGAGGTCGAACTGATACAGGTAAAAGGGAGACACGAGCCGATTATATCTGAAGAAGACTTTGAAAGGGTGCAATTAATTATGGCAAGCAAAACAGCTCAGATGAAAAATCTTAATACAGGCAGAAGAAGTACAACAGGCAAAAGACCGAGAACAACGGTATGGGGTAAGCTCCTTATCTGCGAATGCGGTCACAGATTCAATACAAAGCTTTGGAGAAAAGAGGGAGATAAATCCATTATCGGTTATCAGTGCTATGACTCGGTGCGTACCGGGTCATACGAGAGCCGAAAGAAAAAAGGCTTACCCCTTGAGGGTATCTGCCGTGTGCCAATGATTCCCGAGTGGAAGCTGCAGATGATGGCTAATTATATTTTCCGTAACTATCTTTCGGAAAAGGACAAGGTGCTGGCTCTTGCAAACTCAATGCTTGAGGCTCACATTGACGACAAAGAGGATGATGTTGATTATGAGGCTATCATTGAGAAAAAGTGCAGAGAGGTTGAAAGGCACAGAACAAAGCTCAGTAATTTCATTGATATGAGGGCAGAGGGTGAAATTGATAAAGAATCCTACACAAAGAAAACTGCCGAGGTTAAAGAAGAGATTGCAAAGCTCTCTGCCGAAATTGAAGAGCTTCAGCTAAAGCTTAACAAAGAGCCTGTAATTACAGATTACAAGGACAAGCTGACGGTGCTTCAATATGCTCTCGAGCAGTACACAAATGCGGATGAAAAAGACATCCCCGAAAGTGTAATTGAAGCCTTTGTGGTGAAGATTGTAGTAAGGCAAGACGGCTTTGATTGGTATCTTCGCTTTGACGGCGACCCGAATGACCCTCTTCACATGAAAACCGAGGGAAAAAGGAGAAAAAACAGTTCTGTTTCTGTGGTTGGCGGTAAACTGCCAACCAAGCAGAATTGCGACACAGGCAGCTATCAAGGGCTAATTCGTAACCGAATTGCTCGGACAAATGAATAAATAAACAGAATCCCCATCGAGCAATCGGTGGGGATTTTTGTATCTGTTGCAAGTGATGCATCTATGTGTTATAATAAAATTATAGAAACGAAAAGAAGTGAACGATATGAACGAAAATATTAAAACAAAACTCCCCATGAATAGTCCTCTTGTTAAAATTCCCTTTGGCGGGATTACTTCAAATATTCTCCGAACAATTGCGATTATTCTTATGCTCAGTGACCACATCTGGGCAACCTATATGAGTTTCGGCAACTGGATGACCTATATCGGCAGAATGGCTTTTCCGATTTTTGCCTTTCAGATTGCAGAGGGATTTGTTCACACATCAAACTTCAAAAAGTATGCAATAAGGCTTCTGGGATTCGCATTGATTACCGAGATCCCTTTTAACCTTTTTTACAGCAGCAGAGTATTCAATCCGTATCATCAGAATGTATTGTTCACTCTCTTGCTGGGCTTGCTCGCAATACATGTGATTGACACTGCAAAAAAGAACAGAACTGCAAAGAATATTGCACTTTCCGTGTTGTGGCTTCTGCTGATTTGTGTGGCATCTACGCTTGGTTTTGTGGATTACGGTTTCCTTGGAATGATTACTGTTGTGATGTTTTACATTTTAAGGGATTTCCCCTTTGCATGGCTTGCGCAGCTTGTGGCAATGGTGCTTATCAATATCATATTCTTTGAAGGACAGGTATTTCCCGTCGAAATTCTCGGAAAAGCCTTTGAAATACCCTATCAGGGATTTGCAGTTTTTGCACTTATCCCGATTTGGCTTTACGGAGGCAGAAAAGGAATATCAAGCAAAACCATGCAGTATGGTTTCTACGCGTTTTACCCGGTGCATATGCTGATTCTGTATCTGATAAAACTTGCGGCATAAAAAAGCTAAAATCGCCTTAATTATGATATAATAATCATAGTATCAGAACTTTTCAAACGAAAAAAGAATTTTTGTAGAATAAAACAGATTACAAAAAACCGGACATCTGAATGATAAAACGGAAGAATCCAAAAGAATCAGAGAGACAGAGGAGTCCTACAAAAAAATAATGAGTGAATATAAAAAGTTTTTTTAACGACTGGAATAAAACGATTGAGTTACAGTTGTTTTGTGTACGACACTATTCTGCATTCCCTCTTTGCCACCCCGGCAGCTATCAAGGATTAACGGAGAATTTCTTCAAATTTGCTGAATTTACTCTCGGGGTAGAGGATGCACAGGAATATGTCTATTCCATATCCCCGACAAAGCGTGTAAGAGGCTGGCGAGATATTGAAGTAAAACTCTATATTTAAAATGAACTCCTCATCGAGCAATCGGTGAGGAGTTTTTGTGTGAGTGGTTGTTTTAAGTAAATATACTTGTTGATATAGTTTTTATATTAATCAAAATTTGATTAATATTTTTATTGACTTTTAGATTCACATGTGTTATTATATCTTATAAAGAAAGGAGTAATGAAAAATGGCTTATACAAAATTTGGTGAATTTATGAGAATATTGCGAATAAAGAATCACGAGGTTATGGGAGATACTGCCAAGTTGTTTAATGTAAAATTACCCTTTGTTTCAGCAGTAGAAAACGGAAAAAGAAATGTACCGGAAGAATGGATTCCTACTTTAATTGAACACTACAACTTAAGTGCAAGTGAACAAGTTGAGCTTAAAGATGCTGTTGAACACTCTAAAACTCAAGTTAAAATACCACTTACCGGTGCGAATGTTGTGCAACGCAGAGCTGCTATACAATTTCAGCGTTCCTTCGAAAACCTAGATGAAAATACTGCCAGTGCAATTATTGAACTTCTCAACAAGGAGGACAATTAATGGATTACGAAACCAAACCTGCCAGCCGTAACGAGTTAAGATTATATGCTAAACTATTCCGTTCAATATGCAGAATTTCTGATACCGAACCTATTGACCCTATTAAACTTCTTGATAAGCTACCTGAATTTGAGGGGTTCGAGGATGTTAGATATGAAATAGTTTATAATAACGCGCTTCACGGAAATGTTCCTGCCCAGTGTGAAAAAGATGAATTTGGTTGGTTAATTCAAATTAAAGAATCTACATATAATAGGGCTTACGAAAAAAATTCAGGTGGCGACCGTATGCATATTATGCATGAGATTATGCACCCCTTTGCAGATAAGCTTGGATTCAAGCCTGTTTTTTCAAGACAATTGACTAAAGATACCCCTTGTTTTAGAAGGCTTGAGTGGATTGTTATGGCTCTTGCAGGAGAAGTGATGATGCCATATGAAGCAACAAAAAATATGTCGATTGCGGAACTAATGAATACTTATGGTGTTTCAAAAGCAGCCGCACAAAAACGATCAACATATTAAAATATTCTTTCAGCAAAGGACGGTGATGTAATTATGAGTGTGTTAGTATTAAAAATAAAAAGCACTGTAAAGATTGTTGGCGCAATCAATACAATGCTCTTCTCCGAATGTTGCCATTCGTATCTTGGTAAATACATAATAGCACTTTCCGGAGAAAAATGCAACAAATATCACACAAAAAGTGTGACTTTTTGTTGCGATAATGTTATGCAAAAAACAAAAATAATTCCGGAGGTGTAATAATATGACCAGTAAAATAATGAGGGACAACCCTCTTTTTATGCGTAACAATTTTGAAGCTACAGGTAAGTGGGGACTTCCACTTATACAAAAACAAAGCTTACCAACAGATAATATAGCGTTGGTAGCATGTTCAGACACAAGAAACAATGACAACAAAGAAAACAAACAAAAAGGCGTTCATTTCTTTGTTGATGATTACCGCTTTAATGGTATCTACGACAATCCCGACAGAACACTTGCAAGATACTCACAATATTCCTTTTTGCTCTCACCTGATTTTTCAACATATACAGATATGGAATTATGGCGACAACTTCAGAGTGTTGCTAAAAATCGTTGGGTAGGAGCATATTGGCAAAGTAAAGGTTTAACGGTTATTCCAACTATAAGTTGGGGACTTTCTCAAAGTTATGAGTTTTGCTTTGACGGAGTAGAAAAAGGAGCAACAGTAGCTATCGGTATGATAGGTTGCAAACAGGCTAAACTTAACTTTATGCGTGGTTACAACGAAATGTTAAGAAGGCTTGAGCCTGAAAAAATCATCTGTTTTGGTAGTCCGTTTGATGAAATGCAAGGCAACATTATCACTGTTGATTATCGTGATTCACGAAAGGTGGTGCGATAATTATGGGTGGCAGAGGAACTTATGCAAGTGGAAATAATGTTGCATATAAATACGAAACTGTCGATTCATTCGAGGGTGTTAAAATTCTTCAAGGTATAAAAGGCACCGGTTTGCATGATTTGCCCGCAGAAGCTCATTCAAGCAACATGTATATGAAACTACATGGTGATGGTACAATGAATATGTTGCGAATCTATGGTAAAGATCATTATCTCAAAGCTGAAATCGGTTATCACCCTGAACCGCAATTAACCGGCAACTATAAGCCTGTTTTACACATTCATTATTATGATAAAAATTTCAACAGAACCGATGCTGCATATTTAGATGAAGATACTTTAAAAAAGTATAAAAAATATATGAAAGGGAGATAAATAATGATAGACGGAAATCCCAAAGAATTTATAGATAAGCTCTCATACGAGGATCATTATGTCATTTTTCAAGGCAAAAAGTTTTTTCTGAATGGTTGCCAATCAAAAAAAGATGAAAACGGTAATATCATCGATGTTGTTTTAGAAGTTTACAATCTTACAGACAGCAGAACAATATTTACAGTAACAAAAAAATCAGCATTTGAATGTATACAAGCTTTTGAGAATGCAAAAATTTGGAATAAAAAAGCTTTTTGGGAAGCAGAAAGCGAAATTGAGTGGATTGATTGTTGAAAACTGTAGCGAAATATAATCATCCACACATTCGACAAAACACAGACCTCCTTGTAAAATGGTGTAACCAAATACAAAGAGGTCTTTTTTGTAGTATTTACTTCAGTCTGTAATAGCAAGTAGATTTTCCTGTGCCTTCACGCTTTAATTCGCCCTCGGAAACAAGTTTCCTGAGAGAGCCTTCAACGGAGCTGAGGCTCAATGACGGGCATAACTCACGGATGTCCTGTTTTGTGAATCTGCCAATCTTATTCATTGTTGCTTTTCTTACAATTTCAACAGCCGGTAACTTTTCTTCAATAATATTATATCTATCTTCAAAATCTCTGTATGCGGCAAGAATAGTGCTGAGAATATATTTTATAAAAGGAACTGCATCCTCTTCACCTTCGTGCCATCCATGCTGTGAATCGTTCAGAGCGTTATAATATAAGTCTTTATTCTTAGCAATTTTAGCTTCAAGAGAAATGTATTTACCAACATAAAAACCGCTTCGGTACAAAAGCAAAGTAGTAAGGAGTCGGCTCATTCTTCCGTTTCCGTCGTTGAAGGGATGTATGCACAGAAAATCGTGAATAAAAATGGGGATTGCAATAAGAGGTTCAACCTCAAGGTTGCCGATAACTCTGTTGTACTCCTCACAGATTTTATCAAGAGCCTCAGGCGTTTCGAAGGGAGATAAAGGTGTGAACAGTATTTCAGTATGACCGTCAGGATAAGTGGCACTGATATAATTCTGCACATTTTTGGTCTGTCCGGCAAAGGGATTGTTCATATGGCTGTACATCATCTTGTGCATCTGAAGAATGTAGTTTTTTGAAATAGGGATGGCATCAAAATTGTCATGTATAAGACTAAGTACATCACGGTAGCCTGCAATTTCTTGCTCATCTCTGTTTCTCGGTGCCGTTTTTTCTTCTACGAGCTGTTTTATACGTGTATTTGTAGTGACAATTCCCTCAATAGCATTGGAAGCCTCTGTACTCTGTATTTTTGCAATTTCAACTAATCTTTCGAGTTCATCGGGTTTTTGCTTAAGATAAAGCTCCTGTTTTCCGGCTTCTTTGTATATAGCGGCAATAAGTCCGAGGATTTCACTGTCCCATTTGTAGTCTTTTATAGAAGAATAATTAAACTGTCGCATAACCGTAATCACCTTTCTTTCCCTTAAAATATATCAATATTTAAGGTAAAAGTCAATAGTTAAGGGGAGAATTTAAGAATAGATGCTATATTAAAGTATGCCCGCATATTAGTATATTTCGCACATTCGACAAAACACAAACCTCCTTGTAAAATGGTATTACCAAATACAAGGAGGTCATTTTTTTATTTTATTCTGTTGTAGGAACCTGATCTGTTGTTTCGTTGACGAGATTTCCGTTTAAATCTACATCAATCCAAACAACTGTATATTTTTTGCCTACACAGTTTCCGATGTTTGTAACATAATTTTCTAATAAGTCTTTTGCTCTCTGTTGAGCGTTAAGGAGTAATGTTTTATCGGAACGAGCCGCTTTGAGCATATTTTCTTCTGCTTCTTCAAATGCCTTTGTTTGATCATCAGCAGTAATCTTTTTAGAATCGGAGTCAATAATAAACGAATCTTCATTTAGCGTTTTACTCTCAACATAGCAACCAAAAACCTCTGCAGGCGGAATTGTGATTCTTACGATGTCATCTTCTGAAATATCAATTGTGATTAATGATGTATCTACACCAATTTTCACACTTCCTTCATACTCAACCCAAAAGTGTTTAATGTCTTCCCACCATAAGGTTTTCTCTGTTTCCTTGAATTTCGCAACATTATGATAGTAGCATTCCAAGGTCGCTAATTCACATATTGCTTTCATTTGTGAAAGCTCCGGTTGTATTTCAATTTCTTTTTTCTTGCTGCAGGACGAGCAAAGCAACAATGTTGTAATAGCGAGAATGATGCAAATTTTTTTTTCATTATTCTGCCCCCTTATACAATAGTAACTGTATACTCGGCATCCAATTGATTCACAAATGGTTGTAAGAGTGCAGTAATGATATTCTTTGCGTTTTCTTCTGCAAGATTATAAATCGCATCATTAGTGTTTGTTTCATTTCTCACATCTTCTTCACACAATTTATAAGCATCCGCAGATACAGAACTTGTTTCAGCTTTTTTGTTTTCAAAGATGAAATCCATTGATTTGAAATCAACTGATACAGAATGAATAGTAACCTGTGGGATGTCAACAGAAATTGTTTTCTTCTCATTATCAACATCAATTATTACATCTTCAAAATTTATACCGGCTTTAACTTTTGCTTCATAAGAAACATGGTAGTCAATCTTTTCTGGTTTCTTTGTGTTAAAAACAGTTACAATTCCATTATAGATGCATTCGTAAGTTGACAATTCGCTAACCTCAATTATTTTCTTCAAATTAGCTGTTGTAATTATTTCTGGTTCGCTTGGCTTGTCATTGCCTAAACTAACTGCAAACACCGTACCGAGCACGATAACTACAGCCAATACAAGGGATACTAGAATAATAATTTTCTTACTTAATTTCCCTTTAATTTTGGATATTATCTTTCCTTGCATTTTTTTATTCTGCAAGTTTTCCGTAGCATCCACATTTTTCACTCCTCTTTGAACAAAGTTTGATTTACATATTGTAACATAATTTTATCATATTCTATTATTTTTGACAACTGATCTACTAAAAATTGTCTAGGTGGCAATGCCTACTTTATTGATTTCAAAATACGCCATATGCTCCGTTCAGAATAATTATACTTTTGTGCCAATTGAGGTATGTTGGTGCCGTTGTATTCACTTATAATAGCCTTATAAGTGTATTCTTTTGAGAAAAGCCTATTGGGAAATGAAATCTGCGTTCCATGAAACAATTTGAAAATTATCAAAGTGTTTTCAAGACCGATTTCGTTAGCAATGTCTTTATATACATCATTTAGTCCGCTAAGGTCAGTTTTCAAAAGCTCCACCTCCTGACTATCAAGCAAGCTGTCATTTATCGACATAATACCACCTTCAAACAGACAAAACAAACGACATTATCATTGTGTTTGTCAGTAGAGTTTTGGTAATTTGTTTTTTCTTTGCTTAAGATTTTCATTAAAATGCTCCTTTCTGAACATAAAATATTTGTTCAGAAAAGAGCTTGTAAATTTCGCGAATAATTTTTATATGATTTTTTCACACATTCGACAAAACACAAACCTCCTTGTAAAATGGTATTACCAAATACAAGGAGGTCATTTTTATGTTTAATAAGAAAACCAAACTGAAACCTTTTAATCAACGGAATGAATGAGTTTCGCACCAAAGCTTGCTCGGACGGTATCCCCACAGAAGATGTTGACGGCGGCTCTTAAAAATCATCAACTAATCTGAACGATAAGCAGTATTGCTATGTAAGACTTTATTGAAGCTTTTTACTATGGCAATCTATAGCAAGGGTGCCACTTTTTCCATAAACATCACTATTCTTGTAGTTATAATTCAATAGACTTACAGATTTCCGGAATGATGAACTCAATTTCCGGATGGTTCTTTTTTATCATTCTTTTTAACCTTTTGACACTGACCGCCCGCGTAACAGGCGGGAACGCATCGTCAAAATGGTCTACAAAGATTCTTTTCGGATGATACCGATCTATAAATCCTTTTGTTTTTTCAGGTACGAAAATGCTTCCCCCGTTAGCAAGAATTAAAAGATCAATATCCTCAGGATATAACTCTGCCGGATGCTCACGGAAGGAACCGGTCAGGAAGATCTTTTTGCCTTGGGCTTCAATCTCATAGGCGACGATCTCTCCTCCCTCCGGCATTTTGCGATTCATATATGCTTGCCGGAACAGACGAGGAAGCATCACGATGCATTTTGGTACAACAGTGAGAATATAGATCGGATCAAAAACAATGTGCCTGAATCGATGCACACGAATGGTGTATTCCCCGATCTGAACCACATCATCCGGTTGGATCGTTTTAATCCGCTTCTCGGGCACGCCCCTTCCCGTAAGTGTTTTTTTAGGGGTTTCGGTACAGTAGATCGGAACGGTTTTGTCCGCTTCGGCAAGCGCAGGGATGCTGTATATATGATCAAAATGTCCGTGTGTGACAAAAACCGCGTCAAAGCCGACAAAGCCTTCAACAGGTGTGGTTTCCATGTGCTTATTCATACGCACGAACGGATCGAAAATCAGTTTTGTTTTTCCGTCGTCAATCCCGATAGTCGCCGTTCCGTACCAAGTAATTTTCATATTCAACATCCTCTCATATCGTTATTATGAAAACTATTCCGCATTTCTACTGCTTCATTATACAAAAAAATGGTAAAAAAGTAAATATGTTTGAGAATATAAAAGAACTCATAATACAGAAATAAACAGCTACTCTACCGTAGAAATCGGTAGAGATTTTTGCTTAAATTGCAGTAAATATTGAATTTTTTTCTAATGTGTATATAATGGTAATAAATTCAAGTTTACTTTGACATGGTTAATTGATTCATTCAGAGAATATATATAGGAGCACAAGAAATGAAAACCGGGTTTTCAAAAAAGGATATATTTATTTTTATGCTTATGGGTTGTACGGCAATACTTATCACTATTGCAGGTATTTACTTTCATCAAAGCTTTTTGCGTATACTGCCTTTGTATATTTCATTGGTAATCGGTCTGCTTCAATCCCGCGTAAACCGATACGCAAGCCTTCTTGGCAGTATAAATTCTCTGCTTTACGGTGCGGTTTATATTCATTTCAATCTTTACGGTTCGGCATTTTCTGCAGTGTTATTTTCTTTTCCCATTCAGCTTTTAACCTTTATAAGATGGAATAAAAACAAATGGGAACACTCTACACTGCTTCGGAAAATGAGCTGGAAGCACCGCATATTACTTTTACTTGTCTTTGCCGTTTCTTTGGCTGCGCTGTGGATTATTCTTCCGCTTATAGGATCGCAATATGTTTTTCTTGACAGCGTTACTAATTTGCTTGGAATTCTTATTTACTTTCTGACGATGTTTGCTTTTGTTGAGTACACATTTTTAATGATAATAAATGGGGTAATCGGAACAGCTCTGTATATAACAATGCTCAGGAATGAACCTGAAATAACAACATATCTCATTTATTCGGTTTATTCTTTTATTTGTATTGTCTTTTCCTTTTTTCAGGCAAAAAAGCTTTATAGCAATCAGCAACAAAAAACAGACAACAAATAAAAGCTTCAGCAGCAACTTAAATTCAGAAATGCAGATTTACTAAGGAGTTAGTTATGAAAGAGAATAATATTCATGTAGCATACGGATTTCATGTCAATTGTTATCATTCATACAGAGGTGACAGCAATGATAATCTTGGCTTTGGCTCAGATATCAGGATCATAAGAAAAATTCTTGATGTTCTCACAGAGCTTAACGAAAAAGGAATTCCCGTGAAAGGCACATGGGATACGGAAAACTTTTTCTCTCTTCAGGAAATTCTGCCCGAATATGCTCCCGATATAATTGAAAAGATGAAGGAGCGAGTAAAAAAATACGGTGACGAGAATATAATTATGGGCTACAACAACGGTGCTCTTTCTGCTATGACCGAGGATGAATTCCGTGAGAGCATCCGTCTTGCCGTAACAAATAAAAACGGCAGCGGACTTAAAGACATTTTCGGTGAATGTGAGATGATAGTCCGTCCGCAGGAGGTTATGTTTACACCCTCTCAGGTAAAGCTTTATAATGAGCTCGGCATTAAAGCCCTTTGCCTTTATTACAGTTGTATACCCTTTGATGCCTTCAGAACAATTGTGCCGAGGCTCTCCGACGAAGAGGCATTCAATCCTCTGACATATGAATATAAAGGGGAAAGCATGACGGTTATCCCGACCTACAGCAATGCTGATGTATGCGATGCGGGCTGTCTGAGAGCATGGGTAAAGGAGCTTCACAAAAAACAGGAATCAGGAGAAATAAACAGGGATCTTTTCATTTTCATAAATATGGATGCCGATGCAATCTTCTGGGAAACCCTTGATATGGGGCCGCTGACAAGTAAAATCGCAAACACAGACGGAATTCACGGTCTTGTGACAGAAATTGCAGATCTTCCCTTTATTGTATTCGATACCCCCGGCGGATATATTAAAACACATGAGGCTGTAGGTAAAATTGATTTTACACATGACACCGCCGACGGTAATTTTACAGGCTATGCTTCATGGTCCGAAAAACCCTTTAACAGAAAAATATGGACAAGACTTGAAAGAGCAAGAACCATGTCAAAGGTCACAAGTAAAAGGGATATGCTTTCTCCTTCTTTTGACGACAGAATTCTGCTTCTTTCAACAACTCATTTCGGTCTTGCAACTCCCGTGCTTAATATTCAAAGAGAAAAAACCGCACTGAAATTAAGTGACTCAGTCATAGAAAAAGAACTCTCATCAATGCCGAAATCAGAAAAGCTCACGGTTTTTAATACAAGCGGTTCTCTTTTTCAGTGTGTTCAGGTTGAACTCAAAAAACCTGTTCACGACATTTCAGTACTCCGTATAGATGCCCCCGAACTCGAAACTTTTACGGCAGTTTCAACTCAAAACGACAATTCTTCAGCATTTCTAATGATGAAATTCAATAAGCTTCGTGATGAGTATGAAATAAAGATAACCTTTGACGGTGAAAAAAGAAAAGAGGAAGAAAAATACTCTCTTGAAAGTAAGCGTATTTCTCTGAATTTTACAAAAAACGGTAAAATAACTTGCTTTTACTGCGACGGACGAAAGATAGGTTCCTCTAAGTTTTTGCAGTCCTTTATTACATATGACGGAAAGAACTATGATTTTATAAACACAAAAGCCTCACCGCTTCGCATAGGTGGAAAGGGTGAAGGAATAAGAATTTGCGGAGAAATCCATATTCCCGATGAAATTAAAGGCGGTAATTTTACTTACGACTTTTTTAAGACTGAGTTTTCAGATGCTGTTTTTGTACGCACTACCGTAAACTACCCTTATACCGCAGAAACTGTTTCTATTTCAACTGAAAATTCTGCACTCGGCAGATTTTGTGATATGAAATGGACACAGGCTGTTCCCTTCCAGATTACACCTACACTTGACGGTGATATAAGAATTCTTAAGAGAAACTTTATGGATGATATATCCGAATTCAGAGCAAAATCTTTCCCCGAATGTGATAAAAACAATAAAAAACTCGCCTCCTTCAATCATCAGCTCACAGCAGGTCTTGTGGGGCTTTATGACGAAAAAGGCGGCATAATTATTGCAAACGCGAGAAATGTTTTGTCTTCAATGGCACACTGTCCTATGCGTCTTGAAGAGGACGGCACCGTAAGAATGAACCCATTCGGCACATATTACGGCAAACAAAGACATCATTTCAGCCGTTCAAAAAATCAGATAATAGATGTATATACCCTCGTAGCATCACAAGGAAAGAGTATTGCCCCGTCTTATAACGGAAGCACTGAAACCGCTCTTTTAGGACTTTATCCTATGTCTTCAGAGGGGCTTTCCCCGGAAGAAAAAGAAGAAATCTGTGCCTTTGCTGACGGAGCAGTGCTTTTAGCCTCCGACAACTCCCCTGTTATTTCCTTTAACAGGGATAATATAAGTGTGAGAGAAGGTACAGCCGACGGAATAAATGAAAAAGACCTTAAAAATCCTGTAATGACAGGAATTTCAGGAAATATATTGAACTATATAACAAAGGGGACAAGAGCAATAGGACATATCATCAAATCACAAATCAGATCAAAATAATAAAATGCACCGCAGTTCCTTTACATGGATTGCGGTGCTTTTTTATGCTTATTTACTTTTCTACACCGTAATTATCACACATAGTGAAATACTCGGCTTCGGAGATTGCAACAACAGAACCGTGGCGTGGCTTTAATTGGTCCATTTCCATTACTTTTCTCTGAATTCTTGTAAAATTCTGAAAATCTTCAGTTACCTGAGGGAAGAAAGTTCCCTGAGAATACTCATCCATTACCATTATCCATTTATCTGTGCCCGTAATCTGATACATAGAGCTTCCTTCAACTCCGTGCCAGTTAAGGGAACAGATAGTATAATCTGTATTATAGGGGCCCGTAAGACTCTTTGATCTTACATATGCAATCTTCTGTGTGAGATCCTCTTTGAAATAAAGATAATAATAACCGTCATTTTCATTATAAACTATGTCGCCGTCTATACACTGAACATTTCTGGTTTCTCCTGTTTCGGGGTCAGTTTCATTCCAGCGACCGTAAAGTATCTCGGGGGCGGTCTCAAAGGTCTTGAAATCCTTTGTATAGGCATAATAATGACCTGCACAGTCATTTTCCTCGGTGGAATTTGCCCAGTATACCATATACATTTCCTTTTCACTGTCCCATATAGCCTGAGGCGCCCATGCACGGTTAGTGGTTTCAAAGCCCTCGAATGTTCTCATATCAATAACAGTTTCATCTGTCCAGTTGATAAGGTCATAGCTTCTCCATGTAATGAGAGCATGGTTTGAAGTCCAGCCGTCAAGAGCATTCATGTCTGTAGCAATAATGAAATAACAGTCCTTACCGTTTTCATCGGGACCCTTTAAGATATAGGGATCTCTTACACAGCCTGTACCCTTTGTCTGTTCAATAACTGCTTCGTTATTATTAAGAGCCTTGAACTTATATCCGTCTGTGCTTACTGCAAAATGAAGGGTCTGTTCATTTACTTCATTTCCTACGAAATAACAGAAAAGATATGCTCCTTCTTTACTTATCACGGGATAAGCATAGTCATTGAAAAGAAAGTTAAAAAGATATACGGGGGACATAATAATTGCTAAAATATATCTGCAAAATTTCATCCAGGTCATGATTTTGCTCCTTTTATTCTTTATTTACAACATCAGGGATTTCTTCGGGTAAATTCTCTATGTATTCCGTTTTTACTGCAGGAGTAAAATTAATTATAAACAGAAAAACTTCAACAAGTGCTATAGGTACCATTTCCATAAGAGCGCTTTTTCCGACAACAGCAAAAATAATTATAAAGGTCGATAATATCAGAAGCGTACACAAAGAAAGAATATCAAAGCTCTTGTATCTTTTACGGTTTACTATAAAAAACAGCAATATGGGAGCTACGGTTAATGCAATAAAAAGTCCCGTTGCTATCCAATGGGCAAGTCTTTTAGGATTCCAATCCTCTATACTGTGACCTAAAGTCAGTGCGATAATTCCCATGAATATAAATGCAAGAGCACATAAAGTATCAAAAAACTTGTTTTTATAGGAGAATTTGCGGTACATATACTGTGTGTTGATTATTATGCTGCCGGAAGTAAGTATTCCCCATATCCAGAAAAACACTTTGCGATCTTCACATAAAAGTGACAGTGTACCATGCTCTGCCGTAGGGTCATTTCCCCAGCAAAACGGCAGAATAAGTCCATAAACAAAAGCAACGGCAAGAATACCTATACACGGTATTTTCGGAAAATTCTTTATTTCTCTCATATTCACAACTTCCTTTTTTTAAGTAATATAATTTTACTTTTAATCAAAAAAAATGTCAAGCACAGTAAACAGTTATTTTAGTTACCGCAGAACAAATATTGTGTTTTTCCTTTATGTATGTTAAACTGAAAAAAGAATAGCAGAGGAAGGGATATTTATGCAGATAGGTTTTACGACAACTACATTCAGGCAGATAAAGGATGTTAAAAAAATTGTCACACTCGCAAAAGAAGCAGGAGTTGACTGCATTGAATGGGGCGGAGATATTCATGTCAAAGATGTGAAAACGGCTGTCTTTGTAAAAGAGCTCTGCGACAAAGAGGATATAGCAGTCTGTTCCTACGGCAGCTATTACCGCGTGGGAAGCGGCAACACCGAAGAATGGAAAAGAATATGCGAAATTGCAAGTACGCTTGGTGCAAAAGCTGTTCGGGTGTGGCTCGGGAAGAAAGACAGCGAAAAAACAGATAAAAGAACATATGAAGAAATAGTAAAAGATGCTAAAGAAATGTGCCGTATTGCAAAAGAATTCTCCCTTACGGTCTGCCCCGAATGTCACGACAACACTTATAACAATAACACCGATGCTTTTCTGAAAATAGAAAAAGATATCGGAATGGAAAATTTCAGAACTTATTTTCAGTCACGCTATAAGAAAAAAGAATATGATCTTGACAGAATAAAAAGAACACTTCCGTTTATTGAAGGTGTACACATTTCATATTCAGAGCAAAGAAGAGAGCAATTCCCAAAATATGATCCCTCATATATAAATACACTTCTTGATAAGCTCATTGAAGAAGGCTTTGACGGAAATTTACTTCTGGAATATACCTATATCTGGGGACGCTGGGGACTCCCCTCTTGTATGAAAAAAGATATCCAAAAGCTTAAAAATAAGGTTGGTGTAAAAAAATGAAAATAGCACTGTTCGGAACAAACGAAATTCAGTTTTCTAAAGTGTTTACTCCCGCGGTTCTCGAAAAACTACAAACCTACGGTGAATTATCCCCTAAAATAAACCAAAAAAATATAGAACAGCATAAAGAATTTCTCTCTGAGTGTGAAATAGCATTTTCTACCTGGGGTACGCCGAAGTTTACAAAAGAAGAAATCAAAAAATATATGCCGAAATTAAAAGCTCTGTTTTATTCTGCAGGAACGGTTCAGTATTTTGCCCGTCCGTTTCTTGAATGCGGAATAAAAGTTTGCAGTGCATTTGCTGCCAATGCCGTGCCTGTTGCGGAATACACTTTTGCACAGATAACACTTGCTGCAAAGGGATTTTTTCAGTCTGCAAAAAATTACCGCATCCTTCCTGCACGCTCACTGGCATTCGCAAATTCTTCAACGGGAATTTTTGACTGCAAGGTAGGACTTGTGGGGCTTGGTGCCATAGGCCAGGAGGTTGCAAAAAAGCTTCAGGAGCTTGATGTGCAAGTCTTTGCCTATGATCCGTTTGTATCAAAGGACAAGGCAGCAGAACTCGGCGTTACATTAATTGATCTTGAAACGCTTTTCAGTGAATGCGATATAATAAGCAATCACCTTGCAAACAAAAAAGAGCTTGAAAATATATTTAATTACTCTCTTTTTAAAAGAATGAAAAAGTACTCGACTTTTATAAATACGGGAAGAGGTGCACAGGTTGCCGAATACTCCCTTGCACTTTCGCTTCTGCTTCACCCCTCAAGGACATTCGTTGGCGATGTTATAAAAAAAGAGTTTTTCCCCTACATAAATCCTCTTTTCTGGTGCCATAATGCCATACTTACACCTCATATTGCAGGAAGCACGGGAAAAGAACCCCAACGAATGGCTTATTACATGATGGATGAATTAGAGCGTTTCCTCAATGGTGAGAACTTGAACTATGAAGTAACACTCTCCTCTCTTGAAAGAATGGCATAATTAAGGTGGGATATTATGGAAAAAATAAAAAGCATTATAAACTCCTACAGAAATGACGGAACAGATCCAAGAAAAAACGATGCCTGGCGAGTGCTTTTATTCGCTCTGAATTACGCAGGCGGTGCTGCAATTACAATTATGATGGGTAAGTGGTCTTACTATACCCAAAATGTATTACAGCTCGGCATTATGTTTGCATCAATTCATCTGCCCATAAGAATTCTTGATGCAATAACCGACCCTCTTATAGCAAATATGTTTGACAGATACCAAAAGCCCGGGAAATTCCGCCTGTTTATGCTGGTGGGTGCATTGATGTCCTTTGTTCCTGCTATCGGAGTTTTCTTCTATCCCGTGGCACCCGATATACCCCTTGGTGTTTCCTTTGCAATTCTCGGCACATTTTATGCGATAATCATAATAGGAAATACAATTCTTATGACAGCAACAAGAGCAGGTCAGGCTATAATAACACAAGACCCGAAGCAGCGCCCCTTATATGCACTCGGTCAGACTGTTTCCGATGCACTTGTTTCTGCTTTTGTTTCGGTTGTTGTCACAAGTAATCTCATAGGAGATATGCAAGAACCGTATGTGTGGAGAATTTCAATTATTGTAATGTCTGCAGTTTCGATAATTTTCGTTATCTTTGCGGCAAAATCTATCAGCAACCGTGATAATCCCACATATTATTCAATGTCAGAAAAAAATGAACAAACAAAATTCACTGAATTTTTTGTTCTTATAAAAAGAAGTAAACCTATAAGAAGTCTTTTATGGGCTACCTGCTCAGATTCAATTGCAAAATCTGTTAGAGCAAGTCTTTCAATATACCTTTTTGCAAATATTATAATGAACAGAGGACTTACCTCGGTATTCGATATATTAAACGGTGTGGTACTCGGCGCTCCTGTACTTGTTATCGGCATGTATTTTGCTTCAAAAAAAGGTTCTGCCAAAGTTTATCATGAGGTATCTCTGATTCAGACTTTAGTTGCTGCGGCAGGTTTTTTCGTAACACTTATTTTCCTGCCCGCTGACCCCGAATATACATATACGGGTGTTACTTTCTCAGTTATTCTTGTAATTCTTGTTTTCGGTTTATATATGAGCACACTCGGAATTTCAACAAACCTCGAAAATGCCATGGTAGGCGACCTTACAGACTACGAATATCTTCAGAGCGGAAAATTTATTCCCGGCACCATAGGTGCTGCTCTTACTTTTGTAAATAAGATAGCATCAAGCGTTGTAGGTCTTATCACAATGGGCATAATGGCATTCTGCGGCTTTTCGGGAAGCGGAGCTCAAGCCGTTGTTCCCGAAAATGTTTTTGTTAACTACAGATTCTATTACTGCGTTCTTCTTTCGGTATTCATTCTTCCTGCTCTCGGTCATTTGATAACATATATCTCAATGAGAAAATATCCTCTCACTAAAGAGGTTATGGAAGATGTTTCAATAAAGCTTGCACACGAAAGAGGACTTATCAAGGATGAGGCAGGTGCAGAAAAATGATGACAATATTATATATTTTTGCCGCTGTGCTGAGTCTTATTATATTAATCACCGTAATTGAAGTAATTATCCTCATAAAGGAAAAGCCTATGCAGGAATTGCCTGACGATGAGGATTTTGATTATTATTCGGCTGATGCAAACGGCAGAAAATTTGAGGATCTGTATCTGTTTTTATCGGGCAAGCCCGATGCTCCTCACTTCAGTGAAGATGATATTTATGCAATGCTTCTTAAGCAATCGCAGTATATGGGGAACCGTTTTGACTGTTCCGATTTCAGAGCACAGCTTCTTATCAAAATATATTATGATTTCTCCGAAACTTTAAGTGAAAGAAATAAAAAGCTGATTAAAGATACTTTTCTTTCATTCAAGTATTTCATGGATGAGCCCGGCTTCGACAGCATGTGTTATTGGTCTGAAAATCATCAGATACTTTTTGCCGTTGCCGAATATCTTGCAGGACAGATGTGGCAGGATGAAATATTCTCAAACAGCGGAATGACGGGAAAAGAGCATATGCAAAAAGCAAAAGAACGCATTGACGCATGGATGCTTCAGCGCTTTAATTACGGCTTTTCGGAATACTTAAGCAATAATTATCTTGCAGAAGATATTGCTCCTATGGCGAACTTCATAGCTTATTCTGAAGATAAACAGACTTCAGAAAAAATGAAAATAATCATGGATATACTGTGGCTTGATGTTGCACTTAACAGTGTGAATAACCGTTTTGTTGCAGTAAGCTCAAGAATGTACGGAAATAACAAAGCGGGAAATTACTTCGGAAATTCGCTACTCTCTGCAATGAATGTGTTATGGGGACGAGAAGGTGCCCAAAGGATACTTTCAAATCCGCATCTTTCCGAAAAGGAAAAAGCGCAGATAAAGGATTCTCTCAGTAAAGAACCCAATCACATAGTTTTATGCTTTACAGATGCAGTAGAAAAAGGGATATATGTGCTTCCCGAGGTAATAAAGGATATAGCACTTTCAAATGAATGCTTTGATGTAAAAATGGGCTGCGGTCTCTCCCCCCGTGATATGGTAAATGAAGGACTTGTGGGACAAAAGCCGTATCAGATAATGGCTCAGATGGGTGCTGAAACCTTTACAAATCCCGAGGTAATAGAAAATACCGTAAAATATCTCAAAAAGAACAAAATGCACAGAAATTCATTTCTGTCATACTTCAAATTTCTTGAGCTTACAATTCTCAAACCCGTAAACCTAAGGAAATTTGCTTCAAAGCACAACATTATGACACACGGCATTGCAACATACAGAGGAAATATCTACACCTACCGCACTGCACATTATTCCATGTCTACGGTTATTGCAGGTAATACCGATATGTGCGGAGCACAGGATCACGAACGAACCTGTAATATTGGTGAAACTCTCACTCTGTTCACAACACACCCTGCAGGAAACGGCGAAAACAGATATTTTTCTTCTCCCGGATATTGGATAGGTAACGGCAGACGGCCTATGAGCCTTCAGCATGAAAGTGTCAATATAACCGTATATAAGCTGCCTACAAAAAAAAGACTTGCCGAATTCGGCACAGCGAAAATCACACACGCATATATGCCAAAAGATCATTACGATGAATTTGAGCTTTCGGGCAATACCGTATTTGCAAGAAAAAACGGTGTTTTTGTAGCTCTTATAGCAGACGGAGAATTAGCATATAAGCCTTATAATGAAGCTTCCCTTAAAGGTATTTATAAAGGCAAAGCCATTAAGGACGAATACAAAACAAAGAGTGAATTTGACCTTATCCGCCAAGGCGGAGAATACCACACATATATAACGGAGCTTTCTGATGCAGACCGTGAAACCTTCGAGGAATTCAAAAAGCGCATTAAAAATAACAAGGCTGCATTCCTTGAAGGCGGAAAAGCTGTTTATTCAACCTATTTCGGTGAATTCAGGGCTTCTTATGACGGTGAATTCAGAATAAACGGCAAGGATATGGATAAGGAATTTTTGCGTTATGACTGCAAATTCTGTAAATCTGAAAGAAAAGCCGAGTCCATATTTATTGACAACGAAAAACATACACTGCTTCTTGACTTAAAAAACATAACACGGAAAACATCATAAAAATACCGCCTGTGAATTCACGGGCGGTATTTTTTAGTCAATATGTTATTTTGAAAAAACAAATGTAGTTAAGGTCATTTTTTTATATAGTAACACATTTACGACATATTTTTCAACACTTTTGCACCTTGTATTGACAAAGACAAGTGCAATTGATAGATTTGAGTAAAATACAAAAGAAAGGAGCGAACATAATGGTAAATACAATTTTTATGAAAAAGACGATTTCGGTAACTGTGTTCGCACTTTTATGCTAAGGTGCTCTTTTATAATTCAGCAGTCCGAAAACTAAAAAGTTTTCGGACTTTTTTCTTTAATACAGCTACCATATAATCAGGAGGTTAAAATTGAAAATCAAACAAAAAAAGAGCAAAAAACCGAAATTTACTGCTCTGAAAAACTCATTTTATGCAATTAAAACAATATCAAAATGTGCACCGGGACTTATCATATTCCGTATACTCACTCAGACCTCTTATTGGTTTTTTACGGCATTCATTAAAGAGATACTCTTTCTGAAGCTCCTTCTCGATCTTATTACAAGCGGCGGCAGTTTTAAGGAATATGTTTTTCTGATACTTATTTTTGTAGGTGCGGAGCTTATGGCAACGGGAACTGATTGCCTGTCCGATTACTTTATCGGCATCAAGCGAAAAAGTTTTTATAAAAATCTTAATGACCGTATATTCAAAAAGGCAGTGGAAACCGATATGTCCTGCTTTGAAAACCCCGATTTTTACGATAAATATAAGCGGGCTACCGAAATAATCACGGAAGAGCACTTTGATGAGTTTGCATATTACCTTTCCAGCTTTTTTGCGGGCGGACTTACGGGAATATTCTTAATAATCTATGTAATTACCATTGACCCGAAAATCCTCCTTATTCTTCTGGTGTCGGTTCTTGTTTTGCTGCTTGAAGCGGTAAAGGGGAAAATACAGGTCAAGAAAGACCGTGAAATGACAACACATAAGCGTTCAAAAGCATATGTAAAAAGAACCTTATATCTTCGTGAATTTGCAAAGGATATGAGAACCTCTGATATTTTTAATGTTTTACACGAAAGATATAAAATTGCCGTAGAGAAAAACCGTGAAATAATAAAAAAATACGGTATAAAAATAGCAATTCTTGAAACTCTTTCTGGATTTTTCGGAAAGGCACTTCCCGTTGCTGTTACATATATTTATGCGGCTTTTAGATTTGTAATCAGGAAAAATCTTGCAGTATCTGATTTCTCCGTTATTATGACCGCGATGAGCAATCTTAAGGATGTATTTAACGACCTCGGCGAAGCTCTGTCCTGCGTAAGACGGGAATCAGAATATTTCGCAAATTTAAGAGAATTCATGGAATATGAAACAAAAATAAAATCGGGAAATATCAAAGCCGAAGAATTCCAAAGCCTTGAATTCAAGAATGTGAGTTTCTCTTATCCCGAAAGCGACAAAAAATCGCTTAATAACTTAAATCTTAAAATAGAAAAAGGGCAGACCGTAGCCGTTGTGGGTAAAAACGGTGCAGGAAAAACTACCTTCGTAAAGCTGCTCTTAAGGTTTTACGATCCCACCGACGGAATAATTCTCTATAACGGCAAAGATATAAGGGTTTATGAGATAAACTCTTTAAGGCAACAGCTATCCGCTGTATTTCAGGATTATCAGGTGTTCGCTTTAAGCGTCGGAGAAAATGTTCTCTGCCGTGAAGAGGAAAATATCGGTGACAAAGAACTGATACTGAACGCACTAAAAAAAGCCGGTATTTATGACAAGGTAGAAAAAATGTCATATAAAGAAAATACCATTCTGACCCGTGAATTTGACGAAAAAGGTGTGGGCCTCTCAGGCGGTGAGCAGCAAAAAATATGCACTGCAAGAATGTTTGCAAAAAATTTCCAGCTTGCAATTCTTGACGAGCCCTCTTCCGCACTTGACCCAATAGCTGAGTATAAAATGTATGAAAGCCTCATTGAGGAAACAAAAGACAAGACGGTCATTTATATATCACACCGCCTTTCAAGTGCCGTGCTGTCGGATAAGATATATGTATTTGAAAACGGCCGTGTAACCGAAAGCGGAACACATGAAGAACTTTTAGCTTCAGGCGGCAGTTACTGTAATCTGTTCACGCTCCAAGCTTCAAGCTACAATGAAAATGAAAGGAGCGTGATATAATATGAAGCTTTATGACAGAATAAAAAAAGGCTTTAAGACCGTATCCAATATACTTTATATATTGAAATTAATGTTCAGAATATCCCCGATGCTCGTTATAGGTGAAATACTCGAACACATGATGAGCGTAATGCCGTCAAAAATAATTTCCGTAATAGGACTTAAATTTGTTATTGATGAGGTACAAAATGACGGAGATCCCGTAAAAATCATTATCGGTATAGCGCTTATGATAGGAATTTTAGTTATGGGCGAAATATCAACTTCACTGTTTTTTGAGCTTTTTGTTCACAGAGAAAGAGAAAAAATTGATCTCGGTATTCAGTCTATGTTTTATAAAAAAGCCTCTGAGCTTGATATGAAAAAATATGACGATCCTTCATATTATGCGGATTTCATTCTTTCCATTGAAAATTCATCTGACAGTATAAAATATACCTTAGGGATTGTTAAAGGATGGATAGAAGAGGTTATTTCATTTATAACAATTTCTGCGGTAATGCTCAGCATTGACCCTGTTTGCCTTCTTATCGTAATTGCTTTTGTTACTGTATTTATACCTCTTGGAAAATACACAGGTAAATTACAAATTAAAAGAAGAGAGGAAATAACCGAAAAGCACCGAAAGGGAGATTATTTTGCAAGAGTTTTCTATCTTCCCGAATATGCAGGTGAGATAAGAACAAGCGGAATATATCCTCTTTTAAGAAAACGCTTTAATGAGAGTGCAGATGAAGTTATATCCTCTCAGAAAAAGTTCATGAAAAAGCTGGATCTTCTTTTCTTTTTTCAGGATTTTACCATACAGTGCATAGGCTTCGTGTTGGTACTGGGGCTTTATATCGGATACCAGACCCTTGTTACGGGGAATATGTCGGCTGGTGATTTTGTGGCTACCTTCAACGGCTCTGTGCAAATAGGCTCAGGGATATTGTATCTTACAGTATATTCTCTCAGAAGCTTTACTGAACGCTCGGAAATGATTGAAAAATGTAAAAAATTTCTCAATGAAAAAACCGAAATTAAAGACGGAAGCCATGTTGCAAAATCAGGTGCGCCTGAAACTATTAAAATCAAAGATATTTCATTTTCATATGACGGAAATGAAAAAGAGTCCATAGACGGGATATCTCTTGAAATAAAGCCATATGAAAAGATAGCTCTTGTAGGCTATAACGGTGCAGGAAAGACCACACTTACAAATCTTCTTCTGCGGCTTTACGATGTAAAGGAAGGTTCAATTGAAATAGGCGGCAAAGATATAAGAGAAGAAACCGTGTTGTCACACAGGGCGAGATTTTCTGCAGTTTTTCAGGATTTTTGTATTTTCGGCGCAACATTAGGCGAAAATGTAGCACTGAGTAAGAACTACGATGAAGAAAGAGTAATGGCAGCACTAAAAAAAGCAGGATTTAAAAAGAACTTACCAAACGGAGCAAAAACTATGCTTCTTCGTGAATTTTCCGATGACGGACTTATGCTTTCGGGCGGAGAACAGCAAAAGCTTGCCATTGCAAGGGTATTTTATAAGCAATGTCCCTATATAATACTTGATGAGCCCTCTGCAAATCTTGATCCCGTATCTGAGTATGAGCTGAATAAAGCCATAAGCGAAGGCTGTCAGGATAAGACTGTAATATTTATATCCCATCGCCTTTCGACCACTCGACACGCAGATAAGATATTTATGCTTCAGAACGGTAAAATAATTGAAAGCGGCTCTCACGATGAGCTCATGAAGCTTAACGGAAAATATGCTTATATGTTCAGTCTTCAAGCGGAAAAATATACAGTTTAATTTTTATCTCCCTTGCTTTACGGCAAGGGAGATTTTTGTCTTTTGATGTCAAGTTGCACATTTTTGAGAAAAGTTTTTTAACTTGTCTTTGCGTTATTACAAATTTTTATAATTATATAAGTTTTCCTTGTAAATTTCTTTTTGTTTTGATATAATTTTTTCATTAATTTTTTCTGAGAGGAAGCGTTTTATGGATACGATGCTTCTTGTTCTTGAGCTTATAGGAACCTGTGCTTTTGCTGTTTCCGGAGCGGTTCTGGGGATCACCAAGCGTTTTGACATTTTCGGCGTTATCTTCTCCGGAATTATTACGGCTCTCGGCGGCGGAACTATAAGAGATATACTTCTCGGTAATCTCCCGCCTGCTATGTTTAAAAATTATATATATCTTATTTTTGCAGTTGCTACATGTATTCTTACATTTGTGACAGCAAGAATTCTCAAAACAAAATTCTCGGAAAACATTATTATAATAGATAAGGTCAATAATATTTTTGATGCAATAGGACTCGGCGTCTTCACAGTAGTAGGTATGAATGTTGCCATTTCAAGCGGATTCGGAGATAACTTCTTTTTTGTTATTTTCCTCGGTATGACAACAGGCTGCGGCGGAGGAATTCTCCGTGATGTTATTGTAAGCGATGTACCCTTTGTGTTAAGAAAAAGAATATATGCCGTAGCATCCATTGCAGGCGGTATTCTTTATTACATATTATATATTACTTTTGAGCAAGGTGAAATTATTTCTGCTGTTGCAGGTATAATTCTTATTTTTGCACTGAGAATTTTAGCATCAGTATTCAAATGGGATCTTCCCAAAGCTATATAAATTATTCGGAGGAAAGAAAAATGTTCGATGTTCAGAATGTAACGGAATTCATAAAAATTGCCGACCCCGAAGTAGGTGCCGCTGTGGAGCATGAGCTTCACCGTGAACGCAGAAATCTGGAGCTTATCGCTTCCGAAAATATCGTTTCCACAGCTGTTTTGGCAGCTATGGGAAGTGTTCTCACAAATAAATACGCCGAAGGTTATCCCGGAAAGAGATATTACGGCGGCTGTGTTGCTGTTGACGAATGCGAAAAAATAGCAATTGAGAGAGCTAAAAAGCTTTTCGGTGCAGAACATGCCAATGTTCAACCTCATTCAGGCTCTCAGGCTAATTTTGCTGCTTATTTTGCTGTGCTTCAGCCCGGTGACACAGTACTCGGCATGTCCCTTGCCGAGGGCGGACATCTTACACACGGTTCTCCCGTTAATATGTCCGGAAAGCTCTATAACTTTGTTCCATACGGTGTTGATAGTGTTACAGGCAGAATAGATTACGAAAAGTTAAGAGAACTTGCACTTGAAGTAAAACCCAAACTTATTGTTGCAGGTGCAAGTGCATATCCGAGAATTATTGATTTTGAAAGGATCTCTGCTATCGCAAAGGAAGTCGGCGCATATTTCATGGTAGATATGGCTCATATCGCAGGTCTTGTTGCAGCAGGTCTTCATCCCTCACCCGTTCCTTATGCTGATATAGTTACATCTACAACACATAAGACCTTAAGAGGCCCCAGAGGCGGTCTTATCCTCTGCAAGGAAGAGCTTGCAAAGGCTATCGACAAGGCTATTTTCCCCGGTTCACAGGGCGGCCCTCTTGAGCATGTTATCGCAGGTAAGGCTATCTGCTTCGGCGAAGCATTGAAGGACAGCTTCAAGGAATATCAGAAGGGTGTTATTGAAAATACAGCTGCACTCGCAGATGCACTTAAAGCAAAAGGCTTCAACCTTGTTTCAGACGGTACAGATAATCATCTTATCCTTCTTGATCTTCAGAATATGAACATCACAGGTAAAGAGCTTGAGCACAGACTTGATGAAGTATATATCACAGTCAATAAGAATGCTGTTCCGAATGATCCTCAGAGTCCCTTTGTTACAAGCGGTGTAAGAATAGGAACTGCTGCCGTTACAACAAGAGGTCTTAAAAAAGAAGATATGGAAATTGTTGCAGAATGTATCTATCTTGCTGCTACTGACTTCGAAAACAATATCGAAAATATCAGAAACACAGTAAATAACCTTCTTAAAAAATATCCTCTTTACTAAATTCAACAAAAAAATATTAACAAACTTTTTAAGGAAGAACTCAAACGGTTCTTCCTTTTTTCGTTATTTTGCAGCAATACACGACATTTCACTTGTGCAATATTCACAAATTATTATATGCATATTTGGTTGTTTTATTTAGCATGATTATTTTTCGACAAAATCACTAATTGTGCATATTGCACAATTGTAAAATACCTTATTTGTGCAATATCACTTGACATTTCTGATTTTTTGAGTATAATAAGGATGTAATCAAACGAAAGGAGTACTGATATGAAAGAGTACAATAGAGAAATCGCAAGAGCAGAAGAAAAGCTTATAAATGAAATTGCAGGCATGAAGAAGTTTTCTTTCAAGAAGCTCCTCAAGGTTATCGAACTCGACGCTCTTCTTACTTACTATAACAACTAAGTAAAAGAAGCTTCGGTTCTGCCTTAAAGGCTTCGCCGACAACAATGCCCGAAAGGGCTTACATATATAAAGCTTTTGGGAACTGCTGAGCAGTTCCCTTTTTTCATTACGAAAAGAGATTTTTTATAATACAAAAAGGTGTTTTTATCACAATCGGATAAAAACACCTTTTGATTATTAACCTGTTATAGATTTAAGAAATAATTATCTGTGTATCTGCTGAAATGTTATCTATATTATATACTGCACTGTAAGATACTTCACCTGTTATTGTGTTATAGTCAAGTATCCACGGAGTTGTGTATGAACCGCTTTCATTACCGGGTGTCCACATAACATTTACAGTATCATTAAGAGATTTCTTTGTAACAACTATAGTTATACCTTCACCGCTTGTGACAGTAAATTCAGAGGGACTCAGTTCATCGCTGTTGCTGCGAATAATCTCATATGTAACACCGTCTGCCTGTGAAGCATCAATAGAAACAGTATAATACGCTGTTATTGAATCAAGGAAACCAAGATCTATTCCGAGAAGTCCGCTAAGAAGATTTGCTATAAGTCTGATAATTCTCTTGAAGAATGACATAATGCCTACTGAAGATTCTTCCTGCACACCGTCGATAATAATTTTGCAGTCATCGGTGATATTTTCAATTCTGTAAAGACGGCAGCCGTCTTCATCAATACCATAGGAAATAAGCTCTTCATTCTCTCCAAAGAGATTTCCGATTGCACCAAGATCTTCATCTTCACCAAAAATCGCGCTGAAATCGTTATTGCCTCTCTGAACACTTACTGTCATTCCGGAAGCAACAAAACCGCTTGCTATCTGTACGCGGAACTCAAAGCTGCCGCCATAGTAAACAACGCCGTAGTTCTGATCCTTAAGAGTCTTTACCTTATAGCCTTCACCGGAGGTAAGCTTTACATTGTAATGGCTTTTCAGAAGTGCTTCATTTCCGTTATTGTCATATTCAGCAACATGTATCTTAAGATCACGGTCAACATATACAGAATATTCATTCATCGGATTAAGATATGCACGCTGACCGTTAATAAATACAGCCGCAGTATGAACATTGTATTTCTTTGATGTCATCACTCTGAAAGTAAGTGTTTCGCCTTCAGCTACCTCCACACAAGCAAAGTTTTCTCCGTTTTCGGTTACAATTTCTCCGGTAAGCTGAACAGGGCTGTATCTTTCAGGGGGCACCTGGTCCTGAAATGAAGGATAAATATTATCCATTGTCATGAAACGGTTATCATAAAATACATAAATACCATTGGGATCTTCTTCATACTGTATTTCACCGTTAACAGATTTAACAAACATATAGCCGTCTTTAAAAGCATTAGAAGGCTGTCTGAATTTTACGGTATAAGTTTTTGTATTTTCTGTGCTGTCTGTTACATCGCCTTCTGCAGCAAAGGCAGGAACAGTACACATAAAAATCATCAGAATTGAGAGAAAAACACTTAACGCTTTTTTCATTTGAATTCCTCCTAAAAGAATTTATAATATACCAAATCAATTATACTATCAAAATAAATAAAAGTCAATTAATAGTATATAAATAAAAAATAAGATTTTATGTAATCTTTACCTATATATATTGAAAAAGGCTGTTTTATAATGTAGAATATGTTATTATCCTACACGCTATAAGGAGCAATATTAATGTACAATAACTTTGAGCTTGATAAAAAGCTTATAAATATTATCCCCTCCGAAAGGCAATTAGAGCATCAGCAAATGGAGTTTTATGCCTTTATTCATTTTACGGTAAATACATTTACAGATAAAGAATGGGGCGACGGCACGGAAAAGCCTGAAATTTTCAATCCGACGGAGCTTGACTGTGATCAATGGGTCGATGCCTGCAAAAAGGCCGGTATGACAGGACTTATTCTCACAGCAAAGCATCATGACGGCTTCTGTCTTTGGCCGTCAAAGTATACCGAACATTCCATTAAAAACTCGCCCTATAAAAAAGGAAAGGGAGATATTGTACAAGAAGCCGCAAAGGCTTGTAAAAAGGGCGGAATAAAATTCGGAGTTTATCTTTCTCCCTGGGACAGAAACTGTCCTCTTTACGGACAGGGAAAGGCATATGACGATTATTACTGCAATCAGCTCACTGAGCTTCTGACAAATTACGGGGAACTTTTCTCCGTATGGTTTGACGGAGCTTGCGGAGAAGGGCCTAACGGCAAAAAACAGGAATATGACTGGGACAGATATTATAGTATTGTTCGTTCTCTTCAACCGAATGCCTGTATCTCAGTATCGGGTCCCGATGTTCGTTGGTGCGGAAATGAAGCAGGTGACACGAGAGAAAGTGAGTGGAGCGTAATAGCAAGTAAGTTCACTGACGGCACCACTCCTTCTGATACAGATAAGGATCTTGGCAGCAGAGCTCTTATGCTGAAGGCAAGCTCTGCTATATGGCAAGCGGCAGAGGTAGATACATCTATTCGCCCCGGCTGGTTTTATCACCGTAAGGAGAATATAAAGGTCCGTTCACTTAAGACTCTGACGGACATATACTACAGAAGTGTCGGCGGAAATTGCACGCTGCTTCTTAATATACCGCCTGATACAAGAGGTCTTTTTGCGGATGTTGATGTAAAAAGACTGGAAGCGTTGGGACAGACTATTAAAGCCGCTGTAAGCTCCTGCTTATCAGAAGATGCGGTTTTTACTGCTTCTTCTGATGACGGTAAAAATCTCATAGATAATGTAAAAACCGATACATACGATACATATTTCGCAACAAACGAGGGCGAGAATACCGCAACAATAACTATTACTTTCCCCGAAAGCAGAAAAATACGCATGGCTGTCATTAAAGAAAATCTGCTTTTCAGCCAAAGAATTGAGAGCTTTACAATAGAATGTCAACGCGGCCGGGGCTGGAAAAACATTTTTGAGGGTACAACCGTAGGCTATAAAAGAATAGCACGCTTTCGCCCGATACTCACCAATGCAGTAAGAATCAACATAACAGACTCTCGGGTTAACCCGGTAATTTCACACATAGCAATATATTAAAATTTCACCCTTGCAAAGCATTGAATGTACTTTGCAAGGGTTGACTTTTGTCATAACAACAAAAAAACCGACATATTAGCATTGTGTTCTAAAGGACACAATGCAGCGATATAAATCCCTAACGGGATTTTCGATATACGCCTTGGGCGTTCGATATGTGCTGCGCACGCGATATGCCCTGCGGGGCGTGAAGGGATTTATATCATATCGCATTTA
>JAFXFC010000001.1 GCA_017513525.1 Clostridia bacterium | reverse complement strand
TAACAAACTCGTAAAGGTCTGTGGTCGGAGCCTTTCTTAAACCGTCTTGCGGTAGGAGGTGAAACCGATCCACAGTATCCATTACAGTATATCATACAGTCCTTGGAGAGGGACTCTAATAACTACTACTTTATTATACGAAGAGGTGAATTTTCATGACGAAAATAATTGGTAAAAGGCTGAGAGAACTGCGTATGGCAAACCGTTACTCTCAGCAGCAGATTGCAGAGATGTGTGGATCTACCCAGGCGACCATTGGCAGATATGAGCAAGGCCTTGTAGATGTATCTCTGGACAAGCTTCTTTGGTATGCAGAAACCTTTGAGGTGTCTTTGGATTATATCTTCGGCAGAACCGATGATCCCAAGGGGCATCTGTACGAAAAGGACGAGCCGTCCTTACCTTCCGAAGCAAGTATCAATGACTTTATCGAGTTCTGCTTTGATCCCTCCTCCCCTGCCAACGCCAAGCTGAAAAAGATGCTTGTGCAGTTAATGGAAGAAAGCACAAAGTAACCTACTTATTGGAATACAGATGAGGTAAAAATATGGGAATGATTGAATGCACAAGCGGCACATCTCTCTGGCGCGGCTATGATTATTACAAAGAAAACAAAGTTGAGAATTTAATTGAAACATCACCGGGGATCTTCACCGCTGATGTTAAGGGAACTTCTGATGAACCTTACGTTGTAGAGATCGATATTGCACACCCTCGAAAATCCAAATGTAACTGTCCTCATGCAGATGGAAAACGTATCGTGTGCAAACATATGATGGCGGTATATTTCACCGCCTTTCCGGAAGAAGCTCAGCGAATCTATAACGAAGCAATCGCCTATCAGGAAGAGGAAGAAAAACACGCAGAAGAACTTTATGAAAAGGTTCGCCAATACGTTTGGAAAATGAAGAAAAGCGAATCTCAACAAGCTTTGCTTGAACTACTCTTCGATGGACCCGAATGGCAATTCGACAGATTTGTAAGAGAACACAATTTAGAGGACGACTATTATTAACACAAAGGAGATGAAAAAATGAAAGCCGTAATTTACGCTCGATATTCATCGGACAATCAGCGTGAAGAATCTATCGAAGGCCAGCTTCGTGAAAACAAGGCCTTTGCGGAGAAGAACGGCATTGAGATCATCGGTACATATATTGACCGCGCATTATCAGCTAAGACAGATAATAGACCTGAGTTTCAGAAGATGATAAAAGACAGTAGCAAGGGTTTATTCGATATCGTTATTGTATGGAAACTTGACCGCTTTGCCCGTAACCGTTATGACTCTGCATTTTACAAAGCCACGCTGAAGAAAAACAATGTTAAAGTAATGTCTGCCACAGAGAACATTTCTGAGGGTGCAGACGGCATTCTGCTGGAAGCAATATTGGAAGGCTTTGCGGAATACTACTCCGTGGAGCTTGCCGAAAAGATCAAACGCGGTATGACCGAGAACGCTTTGAAGCTCCGGAGCAACGGTGTCCGTGCTCCCATCGGCTATTACATTGATGACGAAAAGCATTTTCAGATTGATGAAAACAACGCTCCGATTATCATAGATATATTCACGCTCTATAACGATGGTAAGAAAGTCAGCGAGATTGTTGAGCTAATGAAAAGCCGTGGCATTAAAAACCGAGGCAACTTTATGAATTATAACGCTATCTTCCGAATTCTCACCAACCGCAAATATATCGGCGAATACAAGTTCGGAGATATCCTTGTTCCCAATGCTTTTCCAGCTATCATTGATGAAGGTCTCTTCAACGCTGTACAAGATCGTATGAAGCGCAACAAGAAAGCTCCTGCAATGCACAGGAGCGAAGATGACTATCTATTGACCACTCACCTCTTCTGCGGTAAATGCGGCGCTATGATGACCGGTGAGATCGGTACAAGCCATACCGAAACCAAGTACCGCTATTACAAGTGCAACCAGGCAAAGAAAAAGAAGTGCGACAAGAAAACCGTCCGCAAAGAATGGCTCGAAAATCTCGTCATAGATACTATTCTTGAACTGATCACCGATGACTCGGTAATTGAAGAACTTGCAGAACGTGTGTACCGGTTTCAGGATGTTGAAAGTGCTGAATCCATACTACTGAAAGCGCAGCTTGAGGAAGTCGAGAAGAAACTCAATAATCTTGCAGAAGCAATGGCACAGGGCATCTTCTCGGCAACAACTAAAAAACTACTGGATGATCTGGAAGCGCAGAAAAAGACTATCGAAACGGATATTATTCAATATCAGATACGCAATCCAATCGTACCGAAAGAGCAACTTTTATTCGCACTATATAACTACCGCAAACTCGATATGTCGGTACAATCAGATAGGCAAAAACTGATTGATAGCTTCGTAAATTCGATATATCTGTACGATGACCATTTCATCATCACATTCAACTACAAAAACACCTCAAAAAAGGTTTCTCTTAAAGAGATAAATAGTTCGTCTTTAACATCGTCGACTCCACCAAATAAAAGAAGACTTGCCGTGGCAAGTCTTCTTTTATTTGGTGGAACTAAGTGTTCCGAAAACGGAATGTGACGTATCCTTTGAATGTGAAGTACACTGCGTGTGTGAAGTGTGCCTTCGGCACGATAGACGGAACACTTAACTTCTCTTCGTGCACTGCACGATACTTCACTTGGGCGTTGTCCAAACTTCACTCTGTCACTCAGGAAAAGTCGGAATTTTACTGACCGACAAACACCAATCATAGCTCCTTCTCCTGAGCTTCTAAATCGGCTCTCTTTTATTCAACCGTAATTTTTACTTCACCATTTGAAATAATTGTAAGTGTCAGAGTTTTTGTGATTTCATTCCATTCGGTTTTCATTTTAGCATTATTTGTGCCTGTGGCAGTGACTGTGGGTTCGTTTTCGTAGCCTGAAAGCTCAATTACAGAAGTTCTGAAGTTTTTGGGGTCACTTCTTTTTCCGCCGAAAATGTACTCTGTGAGGAATTGGTCTTCACTTTCTAGACCTGCACATATCTTATCGGAATCAAGTCTGAGGTTACACATTTCAATGTTAAGCTTATCTCCGTGTTCCTTGAAAATTGCATAAGTATGTGCAACAAATGTCGTGTTAAGCTCTATACCGCTGTCGGGAAGAGTGTATTGCACACTCTGTTCACTGTCAATGGTCTTGCTTTCGTTGCTGTTGAAAACATAGATATAATCATTTATATCAAAAAGAACACCGTCACCCTTGTAAGTCTCTTCATACAGCTTATCAAAAAAGGCTTTTTTAATGGGATTTATGAAGAAAAGACGGAACCAATAATTAAAATCATTGATTATGAATCTGTCGGGCAGAACTTCTTTAGCATCGGAATGAATAGGCAGAATGGGGATAACAAAATATCTGCCTGTTGAGGGAACCCAGTCCTTTGTGCAATCAAAGTACGGATTCTTAAAATCAATAAGCTCCTGATAAAGTGTAAATGAATCGCTGTAAAGTCCCTGAAGAATGTGCGCTTCGTTACCTCTTAAAGCATATGTTGCAGGGATATTCATCTTGAATGCGACCTTTATTTTCTCTTTGACCTGTTCTTTACTCGGAACAGAGCCGTTAAGAATCATCTGATAGAAAGGATAAAGTATTTCGGATGCGGTGGGTGAAAAACATACTTCACCGTTTATATACTGATAAATACCGCCTCTGCCGATTGTGCCTTCAATAGCATAAACCGTTGCCCCTGCAACCATATCGGCAATCATATCAATGCCGTAAAGGGCGGGAGGATATTTTGCAGTATATGAGAAATCAGGTTCATTAGGAGCAACGCCCACTTCGTCATATTCAAGTAAGCCTTCCTCATACCACAGGAAATTCTCAAGATTTACGCCCCAGTTTCCGCACACATCATCAAGCCAACAGCCAAGAATGTTTGACTGACTTGAAAAATGTCTGCCGTGACCGTTATGCTTATCCATGATAATAACATTTTCACTGTTTGCTTTTAAGAGGTCATAAAGCTCTTTATCCTGAAGAAGGAAGTTTACATAACAGGTCTTTTTCCAATAGATATATTCCATATCCTGCCAGATGAAAAGTCCGCCGTTTTCGGCACAAGCCTTTACACAAGACTTCATTCTTGCAAGAATGTTTTTATTTACACCGTTATCCTCCGTAACTCCTTCATAAGCGAGCTTTTCATTTGTAACACCGTTTGTTGAAAGCTCAACCTGAACAAAACCGATAAGTGTTGCATGCTCTTTGAAAAGGGCAGAAAGCTCTTCAACGGTAAAAGGATCGCGTTTCTTGTTTGTGCTGTAGCACTCAGACTGCAGCACAACGGGAACATTATATTCATCGGTAATTGTAAGTAAATCATCCCAGAAATCAAGCTGCTCCTGCGGAGTAAAATATGTCGTGCCTTCATCTATGTAAATAACAGTGAAATTTCTCATATCCTCGGGCAGTGCATAATAAGTCTTTATTGCAAGCTCGGCATATGCTTCACCCGTTGAAGGACATCCCCAGTTAGGACAGTTTCTCATCATAAACAAAGGATTTTCCTCGTCAACATACATTCGAAGACCGTCAACCTGTTTTCTTGTCCGGATTTCAGTAGACTCTGTTATCACAGGCGGCAGCAATTCGAACTCCCCGGCATCTGAAGCGCCGTCAACAGCTATAACCTGACACGGAATCAGAAAAAGAGATATTGCTGCAAGCATTATGCTCAATAATTTTTTCATCATATAACCTCCGGAAATTTTTATATGAATTATTCTATCACATACTGCAAATAAATTAAAGCGTTTTTTATGTTTTCAACTTAAATCAGCTGAAGAATAATGTACACCCCACTTTGTAAACGGCAATAGCGATACAAAGCGGGGTTAATTTTTACGGCAGAATATTTTTTCGTTTCAATTTCACATTTTTTATCTCCATCGTTTTTGGAAATTATGTAAACAGCATTAATGAGAAGGACAGATGACAGAATAAGCACAAGACCTTTCAGGGAATTGCTCAAAGCCACAAATCCGCATATCGCAATAATCAAACCCAATATAAAGGTACTAAGTCCCGATTCCTTCGTTTTGTTTTTCAGTTTACCGCAGAAAACAAGAATTGCGAAAATAATAAGTATAACAGCCGCAGCAAAAAATATTATTGATAATAACTTCATTTTTATTTCTCCTTTTAATTTACAAGAAAACGGCTTCGCCGAAGCCTCAGGCGACCGTTTTCGGCGAGGCCTCTCCGAGGAAAGCTTGCTTTCCGTTCGGAGGGACATAAAATCTTTTTTCTTTATAGGAAGGAATTTCCTATAAAGAAATAAGAGCGGCGGAAGCCATATCCACCGCTTCAGTATTATGATAATAAAAACTATTTCCGATTTAAATATGTTCTGCAATAGTGTAAATTTAATGTTCAAAAGTGTTACAGGATTGCAATAAACAGACAGGCAATAATATTTACCATTTTACCAAGCCCATTTTTTTATAAAAATATCATATGTTTTCAGTGCTTCCTGTTTTTTTCTTACACTAACGGGAATAATTGAGCCGTCCGTCAGTTCAATTTCATTAACACCGAAACATTTTATGTAATTCATATTAACAATAAAACCCTGATGAACTCTCACAAATCCATGCGGTTTCAGAATATCATATATTTCCGATATTTTTCCTACTGCTTCAAAAATGCCGTTTGCAGTATGTACTGTAAGATGTCTGCGATATCCTTCAACATAACTTATTTTATCAATGGTTATTTTATTTCTTGTGCTTTCCCATTTCAGAATAATACTTGCATTGAGAGAGGTGTATTTCTTCATCGCTCTTGTAAAAACTTCCGAAAACTCATTATCTTTAACAGGCTTTACAAGAAAATAAAGTGACTCAATTCTGAAGGCTTCAAATATATAATCGGAATATCCTGAAACAAAAATAATAATTGTTTCGGGGGCTGTTTCACGTATTTTCCCTGCGGCTTCAATTCCGTTTATACCTTTCATTTCAATATCAATAAACACAATATCAAAGGTATCGCCGTTTTTATAATGTTCAAGTAATTCTTCCGTGCAAGAGAAATCATAAATATCAAAGCCTTCAGTTTCAGTCTGAAATAAAGAAAGCCTGTTCCTGATTTCTCTTATAAAAAAACTGTCATCATCACAAATACAAATTTTCATATAATACCTCTTTCAAAATTTCCTATATAACAAAAAAGACATCCCCGTGAGTTCGGAGATGTCCTGAAAAAAATACAGATAACTTATTCTGTCAGCATATAAAAGCGGACAAAACGACACTCCGAGTTAATTTTAATCTCATATCCTGCACGGTATAAAGCATAGTATTTGTCATTTTATCCACCTTCCTTTCAATTAATTTTTCTATATTCTAACAACTAGCCCTCTTTTTGTCAACCTTTTTCTCGAATTGTGCAAAAGTGTCGCTTTTAAGTGCAGAAGTGTAACAAATCATTCCGTGACTTTGGAAGTTTACTCAAAAAAACCGAATGTTGCGGTTGAAAGAGGAGAAAAAGTTACCTGTGCTTTTGTATTGAAAAATCCTCAAAAATGTATTACCATATATTTACAATCTTTTAGGAGTTATAGTGTATGAACAGTATCGAAAGAGTAAGAAATACCATTCTCGGTAAAGCAACAGACCGTCAGCCTATATACGGGTGGGTTAAAGAAAATCTCCGTGATGAAATAACTGAACATTTCGGCAGTGTCAGCGCCTTTGAGGACAGATTCGACTTTGATGCGGCGCATATTTTCGGAGGTCCGTGGTCTTTTGACGGGGAAACCTTTGACAGAATAAGAAGTGAGCATGAAGAGCTTACTCCCGATATACTTCTCGATTATGATATTTTTACCGTTCCCGATGATGAAAAGGATTTTGAAGATGTAAAAAGGGAGATTGCCCACCATAAAGAGAGAGAACGCTTCTGCTATATGCAGACTCCGGGACTTTTCGAGCATTTCAACACGGTTTTCGGTATAGAAAACCATCTTCTTTATACTGCGCTTTATCCCGAAGAGCTCGCTGAGCTTTACAGACGGCAGGCACATTGGACAATGCGTTTTGCAGATAAATGTATTTCGCTCGGTGCAGATATGATTCATTTGTCCGATGACTGGGGCTCACAAAGAGATATGCTTTTCAGTCCCCTTTTCTGGAACGATGCCATATACCCCAACATGAAAACGATTGTTGACCATATTCATTCAAGAGGTGCTTTTGCAAGTCTTCACTCTGACGGCTGTATAAGAAAGGTCCTTGACGGTGTTCGTGATATCGGCTTTGATGTTTTACACCCCTGGCAGGAAAATGCAGGTATGCCCTTGGAGCTGTATCTTGATAACTACAGTGATGACTTTGCTTTAATGGGCGGAATATGTGTTCAGTCTGCACTCGGAATAATGAAAAATGACGAACTCCAGAAAGAAATCAGAAGAGTGTTTTCACTTCTAAAAGGAAAAAGATGGATATGCTGTACTTCTCACTTCGTTCAGAAACACTGTTCAATGGAAGACCTTATATCCGCATATGAACTGATATATAAACTCTCAAGAGAAAACAGTCAGTAAGTATACTGTGGTACACTATTCAAAAAATTTATTAATGAAATTATAATAATTTGATTTATAAAAGGAGACAAATATATGAATACCGATATTTTAATTAAAAGACGGAGCATCAGAAAATATAAGAACACTGCTGTTCCCGAAGAGCTTCTTGATAAGATTCTTGAAGCAGGTACATTTGCACCTACAGGCATGAACAGACAGACTCCCGTTATGGTGGCTGTAAGAGACCGAGAAACCAGAGACTTTTTGGAGAGAGAAAACGCAAAGGTCATGGGAAACGAAAGCGGGAAGCCTTTCTACGGTGCGCCTGTTGTTATAGTTGTGTTTTATAATCCCGAAGTTTATACAAGCTTTGAGGACGGATGCCTTGTTATGGGAAATCTTATGAATGCCGCATATGCCGTAGGACTCGGAAGCTGCTGGATACACAGGGCAAAAGAGGTATTTGAAACGCCCGAAGGCAAAGAGCTTATGAAAAAATGGGGAGTTCCCGAAAACTTCATAGGTGTAGGAAACTGCATCATAGGCTATGCAGACGAAGAGCCCGCTCCCCGTCCCAGAAAAGACGGTTACATCATAAAAGTAAAATAAAGGAGAGTTATTTTGTGGCAGAAATAACACCCGTAGCATATATTTATACACAGTTTCCGACAAAATTCGGAATTCCCAGACAAAGCGGACTTGTGGAAACAGTTTCAAAAATTGTTTTTGTTCCCGAATACCGTTCAAAGGATGCAATAAGAGGGATTGAGGGGTATTCACACCTGTGGCTTATATGGGAATTTTCAGAAAACGTCGGAAAAAACACTTCTCTTACCGTAAGACCGCCAAGACTCGGCGGTAATACCCGTATGGGAGTTTTTGCGACACGCTCCCCTTTCAGACCCAATAATCTGGGACTTTCCTGTGTCGAAATAGAAAAAATAGATTACGAAGAAAAGGACGCTCCCGTAATATATGTAAAAGGTGCCGACATTTTAGACGGCACCCCTATATTCGACATAAAACCGTATCTGCCGTATACTGATTCACATCCCGATGCTAAAAGCGGTTTTTCGGGTGAGGTGTTTTCCGATAATCTTGAAGTGGTTTTTGAAAACGGCACTTTAGATAATGTAAAAAAAGAAGATATACCTGTTTTGAGAGAAATTCTTTCAGAGGACCCGAGACCTCATTATCACGACGATGAAGAGAGAATTTATTCGTTCGAGTTTTCAAAATACAAAATAAAATTCAGCGTGCAACAAAACACGCTGAAAGTAATAAAAATCACACTGTAATGCTCTCTTTTAGCCGGGCTTCGGCATCCTTCTTTTCTTTTTTAGCGAGGAAAATATACAGAATCAATGCACATATTCCGCAGCCGATTACCGCATAGAACATATCTACATTGGTATCAAACACCGCTGCATTATCGGGAAGATTCTCGGAAAGACCGAAAATCTTAACAAACACCATAGTTTCATCAGGATACTTATAATATCCCTGATTGTTTGAACCTGAAATATAGTAGTCAGCAAAGAATTCTATAAGCTCCCACATTACCATAACAATAAAGGAAAAGCCCGTACCGATAAAGGTTTTTATTGCAGCATTCACTTTTTCATGCCCCTTGAATGCTTTAAGCAGCTCTGCACCGATAAACACAACAAAACCGCCTGAAATAATATGCATAATCTTATCCCATTCCGAAATCCTATGAAACAGATCAAATCCGTGTCCGAGGAATGAGCCCATAAAAATGAAGACATTAACATGTGTCTGTATGTGGAAAGATACCTTTGAAGTAAAAAGCTTTTTCGGAGATATGAAACGCAGAAGCGGTATAACAAATGAAAGAGACAGATTGAGAAGCACAAGATTTCTCTCATAAAGATATTCCTGCTTTACGGTAAATACAACAAAAACAATTACCATGGCAAGACGCAAAGCCCACCAGGACAAATATTCAATGGTGGGCAGTTGCTCACGCATTGACATAAATTCATAAATAGCACGATTTTTTAATTTTGTCATAATGACCTCATTCCATAATTATGAATTTTTCCCTTAATCAATTGCGAATTATACACCTAAATAACAAAAAAATAAACAAATATTTCTGTTTTGTAATAATTATTTAATAAATCAAGAAGGAGAACAAAAATGTTAAAAACAGCAAAGGATGCAGGTGCTGATAATTTTACTCCGTCAATACCTCAGTATTTTTCGTGGATAAACAACACAAACGAGGGCTCCACAGAAGAACATACTCTCATAAATCTTGACTTTTTCAAGTATCTTAAAGATACCTACGGCATGGAAATTAAAATCTATGCATGGGATGCAGGCAACTTTGACGGTGCAAGTGAAGGCTACGGAAACATAAACGGAGAAAAATTCAGAAGTCAATATCCGGAAGAATATAAAAGGATAGTCGAAAAGGCAAAGGAAGCAGGCATAAGAATGGGGCTCTGGGGCAGTCCCGACGGCTTCGGAGAAAACGAAAAAACAGAAAAAGAAAGATTTGAATTTTTCGTGCATTTATGCCGTGACCACAATTTTGCTCTTTTTAAGCTTGACGGCGTATGCGGACATCTTCGTCCCGAAAAGGCTGAGCTTTTCGCCGAAATGCTTCGTGAATGCAGAAAATATTCCCCTGACCTTATAGTATTAAACCACCGCCTTAATTTATATGAGGCAGAAAAACACATTACCACATATTTATGGAACGGAGATGAAACCTATGTTGATGTGCTTTCGGGAAATAATAAAACCTGTATGCACCACAGGGGCTTCATGTTCGACAGGGGACACACGGATAATCTTGAAAGACTCGCTGAGGATCACGGTGTGTGCATTTCCTCTTGTATAGACTATTTTGAGGATGAACTTATCTATCAGGCATTCAACCGTTCTCTTATTCTCGCCCCTGAAACCTACGGAAACCCTTGGCTTATGAGAGATGAGGAGCTTTCAAAATTCGCAAGAGTTTATAATCTTCACAAAAGAAATGCAGAAATACTTGTAAACGGACTTCTTCTCCCCGAGTCTTACGGAGAAAACCCCTGTTCAAGAGGCTCCAAAACAAAAAGATTTATTTCTACAGGCAATAATTCATGGGAAACAAAAACCGTAAAAATAAACCTCGGAAAAGAAATCGGAATTGAAACATGTGAAAAGGTAGAAGTTAATATCCACCACCCGTATGAAAAGCATTTAGGTGTTTTTAGCGTCGGAGATATAATAGAAACAGAGCTTTTGCCCTTCAGAGCCACTCTTATTGAAGTTGCCGTATCCGCTGAAGCTGAGCCAATGCTCACAAGCTGTGAATATGAAATAATAAAAGAAGCCACTGACGGCACTCCCACAGAAGTAAAGCTTCTGGTTTCTGACGGCAGTGACATAATGCTGAGAAAAAACGAAAATGAAACCTTTTTCATGAAAGGTGAAAAAACTGACATAAAAGAAAAAGCACCGAAATTTATCGGTACTCTTGAAGGAATTCAATATGATCCGTCAAACGGTGAACTTCTTTATGAAAGTGCAATGTATAACATCTCAAACGATTGCCTTGAAAAAAGAAGCTTGCTGCGTTCGGGAGAAACTGCTATTTCTCAGGTTAAAGCCGCAAGAGATGCCTTTTTCGGTCAAAAGCTTTATAAGCTCAGAGGTCTTGAAGCACAGAATATGTTTGACGGCAAAAATGATACCTTCTTTGACTCTCAAAGCAAAACCTATTGCGATAATGATCTTCGCATAAACGGCGGATGTCTCAGAGTTGATTTCGGAGAAGAGATTTTCTGTGACAGCGTTGAAATAGAATTCTTCTCAGCTGACTACCCTACCCGTGAAGTTGAAACACAGAGTGTTCCTATGACTGCCGAATATTCAACGGACTTAACCTCATGGAAGAATTCTTCTGTTGTTGATATTACGGAAAAAGAAAAACTGGAAGAAGAAATTATCAGATTTACCGTTCATACTACATATAAGCTTCCGGGCAAACGCCTTGTATCAAGCTATAAAATAAATGATAATATAAGATACTTAAGAATAGCAAAACCCGTTGACAGAATATATGCTGTAAGACTTATTAAAAACGGTAAAGAAATTTCGCTTTCTTCTCCGAAAGCCAATAATATGCAAGCACACTACCGTTATAAAAAGACCAGAGCAGTAAAATGCGGGGAATTTACACTCCCGCAATATAAGGGTCTGACCCGTCTTACAGTGGCTGTTGAGGGAGAACACGGAAATGAGGGTGTTTACTGTATTGCCGAAACAGACGGAAGACTCACCGGCTTCCCCGAAAGAGCCCCCGAATACAAGGCAAATCAGTGGGAGCACAGAGTTTTAGACAGTGATAAAAACAATACCTTCTATATTGAGCTTCCCGAGGGACTTGAAGGTAAAACTGTTAAAGTATACGCTGTTTTCTCTGACAGACGGAAAGCAGAAAACTGCACCTGCAACATTTATCTCTCACCGAAACACTAAAATTAAAAGGCTGATGAATTTTCTCATCAGCCTTTTAATTCTTATCTGCTGTTAACAGTGTTTATATAGCTTGTATAGAAATCTTCAACAGTTGTCGGCCAGCCAATAGTACCCATATAGCTTGCATGCTGGAAGTCCATAAGAGGATCCATCATATACCATCTGCCGGGTTCTATTTCTTCATTTGAAGCTACGGCATCTGAATAATTCTTTGCTGTTTCTAAATCATTCATGGGACATTTTGCACTGGCATAGGGCACAATACCGTCACTGATTGCCCATTCCTTGGTCATTTTGACACCGTCTACGGTTCTTCCTTCATACAAACTAAGAATTAATGAAGAGAAAGAGAAAAGAGAAGGAGTCTGAAGCTTCTGCATACCTACACGGTTTTCTTCGGTAGCAATAGCTGTATATGAATAATAATATGTATCGGGAGAAAGCTTTATCATTGCATTGAGTTCTTTTGCTCCGTCTATAGTCATATCATATCCGCAGTTATCATTTGCCTTATAGAAGTTTTTAATTGCCTTAAGACTGAAGCAGGCTCTTTCTTCGTCCTGTCTTGCGGTAATACCGAAGTGACCGAGTCTTAATGACCACATCATGACCTCATCACCGAAGAGGGCCCCCATGAAGTTTCCGACAAATGCAATAAGTGCGATAAGCTTTGCGTCAACAAGAAAATCTGCAATAGGTGTGCCGTCATTGGGGCTTGAGAAAGTAGTTACGGAATGAATGTTTTTATGTCCGCCCTTAAAAAGAGGAGAAACATTTTCACCTGAGACAGCTATTTCATCTTCATTTCCGTAAGCCATAAGAGAAGCGAAAAGACGAACAGTGGGACCGCCGAAGGAATGACCCATAATGTTAATGGGATCATCGAGATTCCATTCTTCACCCATAAGAGCATTACCTTCATATGAATAGCCGTATCTGTCATGATTATGTGCTTTGGAATGTGCTTCACCGTAGTCAACTACAGTACCTGTAAGCTGAGCAAACAGTTCACAGGCTCTGTCCCATGCACTTGAAAAAGGTCCGACAGAGGCTTCGTAGGTTTCAATACCGTGTTCATTTAATATATCAACGATATTTGTGTCTCCTACACTCATCTGAAGTCCGTTGAAGTTCATTCCGCCCCAGTAAGGCATCGGAGCATTTTCTTCATATGCACCCCAGCCGCCCATGCCGTGGACAAAAACAAAAGGATATTCATTATCTGTCAGATCTTCCCAGCTCAGCATGCCGTCATCTTCAGCGGCACTGACAGGAACAACAGTCAATGTAAAAATAAGAGCAAAAGCAAGAATCAATGAAATTAATTTTTTTGAAGCTTTCATACTTACCTCCGTTAATACATGTGAAACAGCGCGTCTACTGTTTAATCACATTTTGTTTATAATATATTAACATTTAACTCTGTCTGATGTCAATATCCGCAAAGAAAAAAACCGACATCATCTGTCGGTTTTTCAGCAGCATATTAATTAAATTATTCTGCACGGGAAGAAGCTTTCAAATTATTCTGCCATACCGAAAGCTGCCTTAAGTTTTTCAACTACCTCAAGAATAGCATTAACGATTGTTTCAATGATTTCAACGAATTCTGCAAAATACATATTATTCACCTCTCCAACTAAAATATTACAGTCTTCTGCATTACCATATTATCATGCTTATATCCAAAACACAATATTTTTTCATAAAAATATTCAAAAATTAATATTATTATCACATTTTTGCAAAATTTATTTGGGTTTTGGCTTTGTCATAAAGGAAAGAATGAGTCCCGATAATACCGCAGCCATAATTCCTGCACTACCCGCGGTCAACGGACCCGTAAAAGCTCCTAAAAGTCCTTGGCTGTCAACAGCCTCTTTTGTTCCCTTTGCAAGTAGTGCACCGAAGCCCGAAATGGGCACAGTAGCACCTGCACCTGCAAAATCAATAATACGGTCATAAATACCGAAAGCACCGAGAACAACACCGATACAAACAAATCCTACAAGAATTTTTGCCGGAGTAAGCTTCGTTTTATCAATCAGAATCTGTCCGATAACACAAATTAAACCACCTACAAGAAATGCCCATAAGTAATTCATAAAATCACCTCTTAAGGGTATTATTTCATAATTTATGAATTATATTCTCAAAAATATAAATTTTACATTTATCTCTTGAAATTTTGTGTATTTTTAAGTATCTTATAGAAAAAGGAGTGTTTATTATGTTATTTCAAAGAATATGTGCATTTTTTATGGCTCTTTCAAGCGTTATACTTGCCTTTTTCGGAATAGAAAAGCCGTTAGGTAAGGAAACCGATACTTTCAGAGTTACTTCTTATGTCGTAGCTTCTTCCGCTCAATCTCCCGATGCTTTTCACAGTGAGGATTTCGATATAATAACTAATGTTATTATTTTCGGTGTTGCAACATTTGACAACGACGGCAGTGTTTCGGTAGATAAAACGATGCTTGAAACAGTTCTGCAAAACTTAAAATCGGCAATAGGCGATAGAGACATCACTGTTACCCTGAACTTTTTGGGCCCGCAGCGTTACGGGGATGCAACAGACTACTATGAACAAATGGAATATCAGGCAGCTCTTCACAGCGAAGCCTTCAGAAGCGGCGTGCTTGAAGATAATATAATCAATATAATAAACGAATATGAGCTTGACGGAGTTCATTTTGACTATGAATATCCCGTTTCAAATAAGGCATGGAGGGATTTTAATATATTCCTTGTAGGTATAAAAGAAAAAATGCCCGACAAAAAGCTCGGAGTTGCCGTATCCGAATGGGACATGGGACTTAACACAAAAGCTATGCAGAGCGTTGATTATATAGAGCTTATGCTTTATGACAATTATGATGACGAGGGAAGACACGCTCCCTCAGATGTCTGCTATGAATTAGCAAAAAATACTGCACTGAAAGGAATGCCACTCGAAAAAGTGAATTTCGGACTTCCCTTCTATGCAAGACCCACTGACCACGGTGCATACTGGTACGGTTATAACGGTTATTATGACCAGCTCGACGAAAACGGTTTTTATTACGATCAATCAATTGATAAAAACTTCTGGTTTAACACACCCGATGTGATTTCCGAAAAGACCGAATTTGCAAAAGAAAACGGCTTCGGCGGAGTTATGATCTGGCACTATTCATGCGATCTTCCGTCAACAAATGAAAACTCCCTTCTTCGCGCAATAGGAAAAACAATCGGATAAAAGAAAAAAGCTCTCGGAAAAACAATCCGGGAGTTTTTCTTTTTTACGCGGCTTTTTTACTGTTCAGAGGATTCCATTTTCCGCTTATCCAGTGAATAAAATAGAGGATGAATAAGAACATATTGTGAGCTATCATACAGCCCCATGCGGAAACAAGTCCGCCTGCAAAGAACTGTATAAAAATAAATGTTCCGAGAATTCTTATTCCCCACATACCGATTATGTTGTATATAAAGGGTTTTACAGTTCTTCCCACGCCCTGCATCATACCTTCTATGATAATGGAAACTCCATAGAACGGTTCACTTACCGCAACCATGCGAAGAACTACAGAACCGAGCTCTATTACTTCCTTTGAATCGGAGAAAATATCCATCATAAACGGAGCAAATATAAACAGAAGACCGCCCGAAATTATCATGAGAACAACCTCAGAAAAAACGGTCATTCGGGCAAACTCTTTCATTTTTTTATTATCTTTTGCACCAAGGGCATTACCTGCAAGAGTTGCCGCCGCCGTCTGCATACCGTAGCCCGGGATATAAAAAGCTGATTCAACAGTATTGGCAATTGTGTGAGCCGCCGTCGCTACTTCCCCTAAAGAATTTATCATTGAAGCAAAGGCAACATAACCCAGACATGTACCGAATCTCTGGAGCATATTGGGAAAAGCAACCTTAAGACAGGGCTTTAATATCTCCTTGTCGGGTTTTATGGATATTTTTTTCGGTGATAAAAGAGGATGATTCCATAAAACAGCTGTTATTATTATACCGCCTACGGTAAAGCCTACAGCACTCGCTATCGCAGCTCCTTCAACTCCGAGCCCGAGTCCCGGCACAGTAAGCTTCCAGATTTTTCTTGTGGGATAAATAAAGAAGAAATTAAGGACTACATTTACTATATTTACTGCTATACCCGCCTTCATGGGGGTTTTAGTATCCCCCACCGCACGAAGAACCGTTCCGAAGATTATGGTAGCAGCTCTCGGAAGCATCGGTGTATATAAAATAAAGAAATATCTTGATGCAAGTTCTCTTATGGGTTCGTCTACCTGCATAAGTGTCGGCACAACGGGACTCATAGAGAGAGTCAGCACCGTAAAAAATATACCCGATACCAGAACTGCCAGTACACTCTGTGCAGAAGCTCTTCTTACATCATGCAGTTCACCCGAACCGTGCTTTTTTGCAATATATGCAAGAAATCCTACACCGATAGCAGAAACCGTGCTTCCTATAAGCCAGTTTACGGTGGTTGTTGCCCCTACTGCAGCAGTAGCGGAGGTTCCGAGAGAACCTACCATGGCAGTATCTATGTACTGTACTGCCGTTTGCATAAACTGCTCAAAAATAGTTGGACCGGCAAGAGTAAATATTACTCCAAGCATGCTCCATTGAATTTTTTTACTTCCAATCATAACAAATAGCCCGAAAATCAGATAATTTTTATCTCATCTTCCTCAAATACCTTTCCGCCTTTAATTACTCGTGCGAATATACCTTCTCTTGGCATAATACACTGACCTACAAGCTCTTTTATTGCGCAGCCGTTGTGACATTCCTTGCCTATCTGTGTTATTTCAAGTATACATTCACCTACCGAAAGTCTTGTGCCAACGGGGAGAGTATGAAGAATGATACCCTCAGTTGTTATATTTTCCGCAAAGACGCCGTGACAAAGTCCGTCTGTGGGAAGGCCCTTTGATTTATCAATGCTTTCCTTTGCAAGAAAACTTACCTGACGGTGCCATTTGCCTGCATGTGCGTCTCCCTCAAAACCAAAATCTTCAATAAGAACACCGGGATTAATTTTTGTCTTAGGTGTTCCTTTTTTTTCACTTATGTTAATTGATAAAACCTTTGCCATATTTATCCTCCTATCAAATTCAGTCCTCTGAAAAAGTCACCGTCCTCAAAATGATGGGACACGGGTTTATTTAATATCACTTCGTCTATAATTTGGGAAAGCTTGTTTTTATCGGAAATAAACGGTCTTATATCGTATGTTTTATCGTTTCCGAGGCACGGCTTTAATTTTCCGTCGGAAAGTACTCTTATTCTGTTACAGTCCTTACAGAACTTCCTGCTTCTGGGACTTATAAAGCCAACTCTTCCCGAAAAACCGTCGGCAGTATAATATTTTGCTGCACCCTGTTCGTTCTCTTTTAATGGCACAAGATAAGAAAATCTTTCAAGAAGCTCCTTTTCGGTAATAACAAGCTCTCTGTTTTCCCCTTGCTCAGAAAAGGGCATCAGCTCAATAAAGCGCACATCGGCTTTGTTTTTCTTAGCGAGAGCAATTAACCTTTCTGCTTCGGTATCGTTTTTTCCTCTGACGAGCACAGAATTTATTTTAACAGAAGAAAAACCGACTTTCAAGGCTTCATAAAAGCCCTCCATTACCGCAGACAGCTTATTTACTCCCGTAAGCTCATGATATTTTTCGGGATCAAGTGTATCAATACTGATATTTACCCCATCGACACCCGCTTCTTTCAAGGCGAGTGCTTTTTCTTTTAAGAGAATTCCGTTTGTCGTGATATAAAGGGCTTTAATACCCTTAATGCTTTTTATCTCTCTTGCAATTTCCGTTATATCCTCTCTTAAAAGAGGCTCACCGCCCGTAAGACGGACTTTTTTTATGCCCTTCTCGGCAAAAGCACTGACTAAGATTTTTATTTCTTCGGGTGTCAGTTCTTTTTCCTTTGTAATTCTCTTACTGCCGCAATATGAACAGTTCAGATTGCATCTTTTTGTAACGGAAATTCTCAGATAATTTATTTCTCTTCCGAGTTTATCCTTCATTTTTGTAATCGCTCTTTCCGCCGCTTTTTTCAAGAAGCTTTATTTCTTTTATAACCATACCTCTGTCAACAGCCTTGCACATATCGTAAACCGTCAGAGCCGCAACACTTACAGCCGTGAGAGCCTCCATTTCGATGCCTGTTTTATATGTGCATTTAGCCTTTGAATAAATATAAAGTTCATCTTTTCCGTTGTTTTCAAAGCTTATTTCAATTTTATCTATGGGAATATTATGGCAAAGAGGAATAAGCTCATGTGTTTTCTTTCCACCCATAATTCCTGCAATTCTTGCAGTTGAGAGAGCATCTCCCTTTTTAAGTTCAATTCCGAGTATTACAGAAAGAGTTTCCTCTTTCATTACTAATGTTGCCTTGGCGGTGGCTCTTCTTTCAGTAATGCTTTTTTCGCCTACATCCACCATTGAAGCCTCACCGTCTTTATTCAGATGTGTAAAATTCATATAGAATACCCTCCCAACGCTTCAAGACGACATTTGAATTCATCACTTTGAAGTATCCGGAAAAACAGCTTTACACTTTCGTTATCAAGTGCATCTTCAGATACTAAAAAATCATATTCCTCATCACAAACCGGAATAAAATCAAGGTCATACATTTTAGCGGCAGAATAAATACCAAGCCCCATATCGGCATTGCCGTTTTTAATACCTGCCGCCACTGCCGTATGAGTAAATTCCTCGTTATAATAACCCTTTATCTGCTCTTTATCAAGTGAATATTTTTTTACAAGGTATTCGCAGAGTATTCTAGTTCCTGATCCGCCCTGACGGTTTATATATCTTCCCTTTACTATATCGGAAAAATCTTTTATGCCGAGAGGATTTCCCTTTTGCACCATAAGTCCCTGAACACGCTTTACACCCTGAATTCGCTTTACACCGCCGCCAGGAAAATATTTATTGATATAGCTTTCATTATACTCCCCCGTTTCTTCATCGAGAAGATGAATGGCTCCCATATGAGCGGTTTTGGTTCTGAGAGCCGTTACGGCGCCCATGCTTCCGACATGTGATGAAGTAAGTGTGAAGCCGCAGCCCTTTATTTTCATAATATCCGCAATTTCATCAATTATGGGATCGTGACTGCCTGTTACTATAAGAGAGTTTTCTATATCGTTCACATTTTTTATAAGCTCTATTTGGACTTCTTGTCCGCTTTCAATGCCCTCAAGATTCTGAGGAACTCTTAAAATTCCGTCAGCCTTTGTAAAGCTTGTGATAACGCCAGCCCCTCCTGAAATAGGAACAGCAACAAGGTTTTCCCCTACTTTACCTAAAGTGACTCTTATAAATTCTTCATACTTAAGAGAAGATACAACTCTTCTGCCGAGCGTTGCTTTTACTGTTTCCTGTCTTCTAATTCCTTTGTTATAGTATAAATTTATAACATCTCTTACTATCTCATTCATAATAACTATAGCGGAAACAGGATAGCCCGGAAGTCCTATTACGGGAACATTTCCGACAGCACCTAAAACCGCAGGCTTTCCCGGTTTTACTGCAATTCCGTGTACTAAAACCGTGCCGAGAGTATCTATAATATCCTTTGTATAGTCATCTCTTCCCGCAGATGAGCCTGCAAGTATCAGCACACCGTCACATTCATTAACCGCCTTTTCGACAGCGGCAGTTATAAGCTCTTTTTTATCGGGCACAATGGGGTAAATAATACTTTCAGCGCCGAAAGAAGAAAGCATTGAAGAAAAAACGGTGGAATTGAATTCAAGAATTTCTCCCTTTTCGGGGTTTTCTCTGGGAGATACTATTTCATCACCAGTTGGAATAATACCGAAACGGGGCTTTTTTAATACTTCAACATTTATATTTCCGCCTGCAAGAAGTGCGCCTGCAAAGGTGGGAGTAATTTCGGTAAATGATGGAACGAGCATATCCCCCATACATATATCTTCACCTATCTGCCTTACATTCATAAAAGGCTTTGAGGGAGCATATATTTTTGCACTGCCGTCCTCTGAAAATATAACATCCTCTATCATGATAACGCTGTCTTTACCGTCGGGAACGGGATCTCCCGTATCAACGGGGGTAAATTTATCGGGAAACAGAATAACAGGCTCTCTTTCAGAAGCCGAAAAAGTATCCTCTGAAAAAACTGCAATACCGTCCATTGAAGAGGCATTATAGTGAGGAGAGCATATTTTTGCATATATGGCCTTCCCTGTCACTCTGCCGAAAGAAAGCGATGAGGGAATAATTTCGGTTTTATATATAAAGCCGTTTTCACGAAGAAGAGAAAGAAATTTATCTCTTGCTTCAATAAGCGGCATATTATCAAGAAATTTGTGCTTCATTTTGTAAGATAAACCTCCGTTTCTTCGCCGAGAAAGACTCCTTCACGGTTTCTGTCTATTATTATATAACCGTCAGCCTCCGATAAAAGGGAAACAAGTCCCGATTTTCCGAATACGGGATATACTTTCCCGTCGGAAATTTTCACGGGAACCACTTCTTCCCTGCCGTGATTTGACGGAATATCCGTTGAGAGCTTATATTTTACACTTTTTGGATTACTGATTTTACCCGTCAGAAAACTGAGATAGGGAACAACCAATCTCAAAGCAACAAAATACGCCGCTGCAGGATGTCCCGGCAGACCGAAAACTGCTTTTTCATTGCATTTTCCGAGAATAGTGGGCTTTCCCGGCTTCATTGCAAGTCCGTGGAAAAGCAGCTCTCCCTTTTCGGAAATGATCTCTGCCGTCATATCTCTTTCGCCTTTGGACGATCCGCCCGATAAAAGAACAGCATCACACTCTGAAAGCGCATCGGCAAAAAACCGTTGAAGCTCTTTCTTGTTATCTTTTACTATTCCGTAATTTATAACATCACAGCCGTTCTCTTTTAATAAAGAAGCCAGCAGCACGGAATTTATATCTCTTATCTGACCGAATTTCGGTTTTTCCGAAAAATCTATTATTTCATCTCCCGTGGAAATGATACCCACAAGAGGTCTTTTTTTACATTTTATATTTGAAATACCGAGTGCACATAAAACACCCACCGAGGAAGAATTTATCACAGCACCCTTTTTAAGTACAACTGCACCCTCTTTTACATCGTCACCCTTTTTAGTGACATTTTCATTTGGTGAAACACTTTTAAGGCTCAAACACATACCTTCAAAGCCCTCATCAGTGTGTTCGACCATAATAACGCTGTCAGCACCCGGCGGCAACATTCCGCCGGTGGAAATTTTCATACATTCCCCTTTTTTTATACCCTCAGTTGCTTCTTCACCCATAAGTATCTCGCCTTTTATATTAAGCATTGAAGGAGCATTTTCAGAAGCACCGAAGGTATCGGAGGCAATTACTGCAAAGCCGTCAACCGTTGAGCGGTCAAAGGCAGGAATATATTCACCCGACACAATATCCTCACCAAGAACTCTGCCGAGCGCATTTGTAACACAAACCTCCTCAACGGTATCATGGGTAGTAAATTCTTCTTTTATTATCTCAAGAGCTTTTTCAACGGATACTACACTTAACATTTCAGTATCTCCACATATCAACAAATTTTTTACCAAAATCGGTTTTAGGCGCTATGAGCAGTTCTTCGGGAGAAGAATCCTCAACTTTTTCGCCTTTTTCGAGCATTATTACCCTGTCAGACATCCTTTTAGCCTGTAAGGGTGAATGAGTTGCCGTTATAAGAGTACACTTATTTTCTTTAACAAAAGATTTTACCGCATTTTCTATTATTTCAGTACCCTCAATATCAACAGCGCCCGTAGGTTCATCAAGTAAAAGTATGTCACATTCATGAACCAGCAGTCTTGCAAGTGAAAGCCTTGCCGCCTCACCGCCCGAAAGACCCGACGCATTTTTTTTGTATAAAGCCTCAAGTCCTACTTTTTTCAGGGCTTCAAAGGCTATTTCTTCCTTATCCTTTTTCTTTCCCGAAAGAGAATATGTGACATTTGAAAGTACACTCATATCAAAGCATAATGATTTCTGAGGCATATATAAAATACTGCCTTGAGCTTCAAGCTTTCCTTCAAAGGGAATAACACCTGCAATTATTTTCAGAAGTGTGCTTTTACCCGAACCGTTAGCACCCGTAAGACAAACGCTCTCCCCGCTCTTTATTTCAAGCTGAGGGATACTTAAAACTGTTCTATCGGAATATTTTTTTAATATATTTTCGCACTTAATCATCGCTGTCCCTCCTTTTTGTAAGAAGTGAAGCACCGATATTTACAATAAGAGAAATGAGAAGAAGAACCATGCCGAGAGCTAAAGCAAAAGTAAATTTTCCCTTATTTGTTTCAAGAAGTATTGCTGTTGTCATTACTCTTGTTTTCCACTGAATATTGCCGCCTACAAGGCTTACTGCTCCCACCTCTGCTATGCTTCTTCCGAAGGCTGTGAGCACCACGCTCAAAAGTGCACGGCGGTTATGAAAAACAAAAAGCAGCAAAGTCTTCCCTTTAGACAAGGAAAGCCCCCTCGCGGTTTCCGAAAGGTGTTTGCCCGAAACGGAAATAACGGAGGAGGTAAGACAAATTACCACGGGGGTTATAAGAAGCACCTGTGCTATTACCATAACCTCAACGGTAAAAAGAAGTCCTAAAGAACCGAATATACCGTATTTTGTAAAAAGCATATAGACTATAAGACCTGCCACCACAGGAGGCAGGCCCATTAAGGTGCTTGCTGTTTTTTTTAAGGTGCGTCTGCCCCAGAATCTGCCTCTTTCAATAAGCACTCCCAAAGGAAGACCCAGAAAACAGGAAATAAGAGTGCTGAAAAAGGACATTTTAAGGGTAACACCTATAATCTGAATAAGCTCCTTATCCATTGTAAGGAGCATATTCAGAGCTTCAACTAATTTTTCCACGGCTTATTCGGCTATAACAGTGAAAAGAGCCTGTCCGTATTCTTCTTCGCCGTATTTTGCAATAAGAGAATCGGCTTCCTCTGAAAGAAGCCAGTCAATAAGAGCCTTTGCTCCGTCTGTGTTGATTCCGTCAAGCTTTTCGGGGTTACATTCTATAACGGAATATGTATTCTTCATATCCTCGCTCTCTTCAAGAATTATATCAAGCTCGGGAAGAGAATCTTTATTTGAAAGAAATGTAGCTTTATCTGTAAGGCAGTAAGCGCCCTGCTCGTTAGCCATTGTAAGGCATGCACCCATACCCTGACCTGCACTTATATACCATGTATCAGTTTCTCCATCGGGTGTATTTTCACCCCAGATTTTAAGTTCTGCTTTATGAGTGCCCGAATCGTCACCGCGGGAAACGAACTTGCTTTCAGCGGCTGCTATTTTTGAAAAAGCTGCTGCTGCATTTTCGCTGTCCTTTATTTCTGCGGGATCATCCTTTGGTCCTACAACTACAAAGTAGTTAAACATGAAAGGAATTCTTTCAACACCGTAGCCTTCATTTACAAATTCCTCCTCAGAAGCCTTTGAATGAACAAGAATAAGATCAGCATTGCCGTCCTTTGCTTTTTGGATAGCAGCTCCCGTACCTGCTGACTGTACCTCTACTTTATAGCCTGTTTTCTGTTCAAAGACAGGAAAGATAAAGGGAAGAAGTCCCGAATCGTTAACTGATGTTGTTGTGGACATACGGATAGTCGGATTTTCGGGAGTGGCTACTGTAGTTTCTTCTGCTGCGGTGGTTTCTTCGCCGCCTGAATTGCAAGCTGCAAATGAGAAAAGAACAGAAAGTGCCATTAAAATTGCAAGAAGTTTTTTCATTTTACTCATACTCCTTTTCAAACACGGAAGGCACAAAGGTTTCCCTTTTGTACCCTTAGACCGATGAAAATTATTTCGGTCACGGTTTCGTGCTTCATGCAAAAAATGTTTAGAAGCACGAACTCGGAAAAATGAACAATGAATTACTTCATATTTATTATACAAAAATATCACAAAAAAATCAACATTATCAAGAAAAAATCAATATTCCCCTTGTAAATCCGCACTAAAACATTTATTATATATTTGTATTATTATTTCTGAGGTGTTTAATAATGGTTTTTTCCGTGCTGACTGTCAGTGACAGGTGTTCCAAGGGTGAATGTGAGGATAAAAGCGGCACTCTTCTCAGTGAGCTTATTAAACCCTTAGGGGAAGTAAAAAGCTATAAAATTGTTCCCGATGAAACAGCAGGTATTTCGAAAGCGCTGATACATATGTGTGACGAAATAAAAAGCGATGTTGTTTTTACAACGGGCGGAACAGGCTTTGCTCCGAGAGATGTAACACCTGAAGCAACAAAGGCGGTAATCGAAAAGGAAGCGCCGGGAATTTCAGAAGCAATAAGATACGAAAGCCTGAAAATAACTCCAAAAGCTATGCTCTCGCGTGCCGTTTCGGGCATCAGAGGAAATACGCTTATAATAAATCTGCCGGGATCTCCCAAGGCAGTAAAAGAATCCCTTGAAGTGGTCTTACCGATACTCTCTCACGCGGTTGAAACATTATCGGGAAACACTCTCTCCTGCGGGGGAAGCTATAAATGATAAAAGGAAAAACGCAGGGCTTTTCCCTTAAAAAATTTACTGCCGCCGTAATAGGTGTAGGAGGTCTTGGCTGTAATATTGCAACTCACTTAGCGGGAGCAGGGATCGGAAGGCTTTTACTTTTTGATTTTGATAAAATAAGTGAAACTAATCTCAACCGTCAGTTTCTTTACACAAAAGACAGTATCGGCGAAGATAAGGTCTTTGAAGCAAAAAAAAGACTTGAGGAATATTCAGAAACAGTATGTAAAGCTTATAATATTAAAATCACCGAGAATAATATCCCCGAAGAATTAAAAACCGCCGATATTATTTTTCTTGCAGCAGATAACCTTGAAGCAAGAAAAGCTTTGACGGAGTTTTCCGAAGAGAATAAAATCCCGCTGGTGTTCGGCGGCATAGACGGTTTTTACGGAAAAACATATTTATATATTCCGAATATCACCCCCTGTCCCGAATGTGCAGGAATAATTGAGGGTGGAAAAACAAAAAGCAATATAAGTGCCGCCGCAGGAATAATCGGTTCCCTTCAGGCAGCCCTCGGAATACAGTATCTTTTAACAAAAGATATTTCCCTTGGCGGAAAAATCACGGTATATGACAGTGACACATTTTCGTCACTTAAAATAATATCATCACCCAAATGCAAAACTTGTAAAAATATTCAAAGAAAGAAGGATCTGGATGACTGAACTTAAAGCCTATATGGGTCATGTGCTCTTTATTGACCTTACAAAAAAAGAGGTAAGCGAATTCCCCTGGACAGACGAGGACAGAAAGAGGACGCTCGGCGGTAAAATAATGGCTGCCGACATACTTCTTAATCACATAAGACCCGGAATGAAGGCATTCGACGAGGACAACTGGCTTGTTATTACAACAGGTCCTCTCACCCGTTGTGATTCCCCGTCTTCCGCAAGATTTAATATTTCTACAATATCTCCTCTTACAGGGATACTCACCTCCTCAAACTGCGGAGGTGCTTTCGGCAGAAGACTTAAAAAAGCAGGCTGGGATGCTCTTATCATAACGGGAAAGGCAGAAACTCTTACATGGATTGAAATAGTAAATGATCAGGTCACATTCCACGATGTTCCGGAAAGAGCAGGACAAATGACAGGTGAAGCTCAAAAGGGACTTCCCTCTTCAACAGGTAAGCTTGTTATCGGGCCTGCAGGTGAAAATAAAGTTTTATATGCCTGTGTATTTTCGGGTGAGAGAACTGCAGGGCGTGGCGGCGTCGGTGCAGTTTTCGGTGATAAGAATATCAAGATAATCACTGCAAAGGGTGATAAAGAGCCCGAAATTCATGATCCCGAAAAGCTTAAAAAGATAAATGAGCAGTGGAAAAAAACTCTTCTCAAGCATCCCATTACGGGTGCACAGCTTTCAAAGCTCGGTACTGCAGGTCTTGTAGCGCCCATGCAGGCACACAGAATTCTTGCAACAAAGAATTTCGGTGACGGAAGATTCCAAAACTTTGAAAAGGTATCGGGTGAAGAGCTTGCCGAAAAGCACCTTATCAAAAACGGCGGCTGTTATTCCTGTCCCATGAAGTGCGAAAGAAGAGTAAGATACGAGGGCAAAAACATCAAAGGTCCCGAACTTGAAACCTTAGGTCTTTTAGGTCCCAATCTTCTCAATGATGATATAGCAAAAATAATTAAATGGAACTATGAGCTCGACGAACTTGGCATTGATACAATTTCCGCCGCAGGCAGTGTAGCATTCGCTATGGAATTACAGGAAAAGGGCTTATGGGATTCGGGACTTCATTTCGGTGAAACCGATAATTTAAGCGAGGTTTTCCACGATATAGCATACCGCAAGGGTATCGGTGCAGAGCTCGCAGACGGCACAAGAAGAATGAGCGAAAAGTTCGGTGGTAAGGAATTTGCAATCCACGCCAAAGGTATGGAGCTTGCGGCTTATGAGCCAAGAGGCGCAGTAGGTCACGGTCTCGGCTATGCAACAGCAAACCGCGGCGGCTGTCACTTGAATGCCGGCTACTTAGTAGTTTTAGAGGGACTCGGACTCAATCTCGATGCCTATACACCAAAAGGAAAAGCAGGTCTTGCAGTAACCTTCCAGAATGTTATGGAGGCAGCCTCTGCTGCAGGATTTTGTGTATTCACCTCATATGCAATTCTCCCCCATTTCCTTGTGGCAAAACCCACTTCCCTTATGACAAGATTCGTTCAGACGGTATTCAAATATTCAACACCCGTTATTTATATCGTTTCAAAAAATCCCAAGCTTCTTAAGGTCAATATTCCTCTCGTTCAGTACCCCAGAGTCATGAATGCGGCAGCAGGCACAAGGTTTACTATAGGTGACTTCATCGCTTTCGGAAATCTCGGATATAACACTGAAAGACTTGCAAACATCATCTTAGGTCTTCCCGTAGGTGCAGACGCCGATACTCTTCCCGACAGACTTCTCAAAGAAGAACAGGTTCCCGGCGATAAGAGAACAAAGGTTCCGCTTGATAAGATGAAGGGCGTTTATTACGCAATGAGAGGCTGGAAAGACGGCGCACCAACCATGAAGACACTTAAAAAAGTCGGCGTGCGTATCCCCGAATGTATAAAGGAGGTTTTCCCTTATGGTAAAGGTTAAGATTTTCGGAGTTCTCCGTACAACAACGGGACTTTCCGAGCATAGCACTAATGCTAAAACCGTAAACGGCATATTTGAGGAAATTTCCGAAATAATGGAAAAGAAATATTTTGAAGATATCGAAAAGCAAAAGGCAGATACCTCAGAATACAAGAAGAAAAGAAACGAAGCATTAGAACCTAAAAAGGAACTTAAATTCAAGGATGCCATAGTCTACATAGACGGTGAAAGATGTATGAGAAAAGGCAAAAAGCTCCCCGAAAACGGTGAAGTGTGGCTCCTCTCCCCCGCAGCAGGCGGATAAGCAAAAAGCCATCAGGCTTTTTGCAGTGGTATTCACACCTTTCGGTGTGAGTGATATTTCGGCTTCGCCGAAGTGATATTGCCCTTCGGGCAGTGATATTTTTGCTTCGCAAAAGTTATAAATAACCGCAAAAGAACTTTTATAGCATAATTAAAAAGGATAGCTCCGATTAAAATGAGCTATCCTTTTTTCGTTTATCTCTGTTTCATTTTTCTTTGCTGTTTCTTGCGCTCGGAGTCAAGCCTTCTCTGCTCGGCAAGTGCCTTTGCTTCGGCTTCGGCTGTTTCCTGAGTTTTTATCTGCACTTCTTTCGCCTCATCATAGCCTTCAAGTATCTCATCGATATTTCTGTAGCCTTGTGCAAGATTCAGGGTTCTAAGTGCCGCAAGATAGGGTGTTGCAACTTTTGTGTAAATATTCATTTCCCTGTTTGCCTGCTTCATGGCTTTTCTTCTTGCCTTCTGTTCTTCGGGGGTATTATCAGGCATATCATAGGCTTCGTCCATTACCTTACGGTCAAAATAAACACTGCCGTCGGGATAATATTTATATGCAAGTCTTGTGCTTCGTTTTAATGCTCTTGCATTTTTTATCTCCTGTCTGCGCCATCTTTTTTCTTCCTTATTTTTTGTAACAGGAAGTTCATGAGCAAGCTTTATCGCTTCTTCATAAACTGAATAAAAACGGTCGCTTCCTGCATTTACGATAAGACTTACAAGCTCGAGCTGTTTAACGCCGAACTCGGTGGAAAATCTTTCAAGCTCAAAATTCACGAAATTTGCAATTTCAATTTCTTCGTTAAGATCATTGATTTCTCTTATCTGCTTTTTGATTTCTCTGATTTTTCCGAGTCTTTGTTCCTTTTCTTCATCGGTGGCCTTTGGCAGTGCTCTTGCCTGCTTCAGCTCTGCTTTCGGGGCAGTCTTCTTTTCGGCACCCTTATATTTACGGGCATTGATTACAGCCTCGCAGCCTTCAATATAGTTTGTAACATCTTCCTTACCGGAATTATAGTCCTCAACAAGAGTTCTGAGTCTTATAACACGGAACATGGATTTTTGTCCCGTTTCGCTGACATCATAGAAAAGCCATGGAATAACATCAAGCGCTGCGCCGAAAACGGATATGGTTATGAGCACATCAAGCATGCTGTAAAGCACGCTGTTGGGGTTCTTTTTCTGCTGGGAAAGCGGCAAATCAGGATTATAGTCAAGATAAACATCAAGAACGCTGTAGTCACTTCCGTCATATCCGCATTTTTTATATACCCACGGCAAAAACAGATTTGTGAGCATTCCCACCGCACCGTTTGCATATGTAGAAACAAGACCGAAGGAACCGTCAATACGTTCACCCACAAGGTACTGCTGAGTATCTCTCATATCTGATTCAATTGCTTTATCTATAACCTCAGCACAGTCTATGAATCTGTTTATATAGTTAATTATAAACAGGAATACTATGGCAAATTTCGATTTATATGTAAGTCCGATACCTGCTATAAGGAAGACCTGCATTATATTCTTAAAGACCTTGATATTCTTCTTGCCGAAGACCTTTATCATCTTGGGAGCAAATACCATTGCCCACAACGAAGCGTTATGGCAAAGAGTATTGAGAACACCGTATGTAGTACTTTTCATAACATGAGCTCGGTAAACGAGCATATCCCAGACATTACCCTTTGCTCCTTCAAGGAAATCGTTCCACGCATCAAAGCACTTTATCCAGAATATCTTGTTGCTCATAACGCTTCTGAGAGAATTCCCGAAGCTCATGTGCTCCATTCGGCTCTTCGGTACAACAATTCTTTCCTGAGTTCCGTAGAAAGCGGCAAGAACCAAGGGGGCAAATATTGCAAGGGGTGTATATGTGCCTCTGTAATATGTCATTGTGAATTTGTTGCCTTTGATGGGAAGAATGTCAACCATCAACGGCATATAAACATTAAGCAAAGTGGGAGCAAAGCTGTATATAACAGAGGTTATCGCCATGATTTTTGCGCGTTCTGCGGTATTTGGTGTCATAACATGAACAAGGTTTGTAACACCTGTAATAAGCCAGCTTCTTACATACCCCTGAACCTGACAGAAAACAAAAAGGACAGCTATCATAGCATATCTTGATACTCCGTCACGAAGCTGTTCATACGGAAACCACAAGGAAACGATATTTAATATCATAAGGGGAATTGCAAGCTTTATATAAACTCTGTATTTTCCGTGTTTACTTCTTAGATTATCCGTGAGCCATGCATTGACGGGTGCCTGAGCATAGCCTATAAACTGACAGATATAGCTCATAATAAGTGCTTCATTGTGCTGCATACCGAGAGTCTGTCCCGTAAACGCATCACCTACACCAAAGCCTATATAAAACTGAATAAGAAAATACTGCCCAAGCCAGCCAAGACTGAGCATCATTATCTCTCTGTAGCAGACATATTCACCAGGTCTCGGATTGTTCCAATAGAGAATTACTTCCTGAAGCAATTCCTTTCCTTTGTTTATAAGCTCCTTTAACACGGCAAAAATCATTCCTTAAATTTAATACTATAATATTAACATTTAAGAAAAATTTCTTCAATTCATACAAATAACAAAATCGTAAAACCGCATTTGGGCAATATTACTCCAAAAAATACGGTGACACTCATCGTGTCACCGCAGCAATCAATTCACAATTACCGATTAATTTACGAATTTCATCTTAGTTCAAGCCTGATTCCGTCATTCTTTTTATCAATCTTTCAGAACGGAACAAAAGATAACCGTGTTCCATTTCTCCTAAAAGAATGTACCAATTCAATTCATTGCACAGTGCGTAAAGCTCAACCTTTAGATCGCAGTATTTCGAGGTTTGCTTTCTCTTTTTGTATTCTTCATATAGCTCTAGCTTTTCACCGAATCCGAGGGTCAAACAAAACAGTTCATATTCAGGTTCTGCCCACAACATATCAAAGGGATCAACTACCCCTGCAAGCTCAGATTTCCGAAAATCAATTATAAGATTGGGCATCCAGAAATCACCGTGACAAAGACAAGCGGTATTCTCAGTTGATTTTAATATTTCATCAAGATTTCTATTTATCAACTCAACCGCTTTCATAATAACAGGCTCAATTTCTTTTCGTTCATATTTCTCTTTGGTAAATTCATATATACCTGAAAAAAAATCCTTGTAATAATCTGCCCAATTATTAAAAGCGGGAGCATCGAATTTACCGAATTTATCATTATGAACATTTTGAGTGTTTATGAACGCTGATAAAATACTGTTTCTCAAATGCTTTTTTGAGGGCACGAATTTTATATATTTGCTTTTTCCGCTCATTCCTTTAATGTATTCCATACCGAAAAATACAATATCATTGTCCCTTAGCAGAAAATAAGTTTCAGGAACTTTATAAGAAGCTTTTGATTGCAGAAATTCAAGCATTTTCTTTTCTTTACATATATTATCGTAGAATTTACTTGTTTTAACGGCTAATTCATAGGGTTTATCCGAAATTTTAACATAAAAAACATTTCCGCTGGCACCCTTGCCCACTTCACGGATGTCTTTCACCGTTGTTTTCATGTGCTTTTCAACAATTGATTTAATTTTATCCTTTACCATAAAACCACATCCGTCAACTTAAAATAAGCCCGATAATTATTCCGCCTGTAAAGCCCGAGATATGTTCCCATGCGGTAGCTTTACCCATGAACATTCCGCCGACGGTGTATATCAAAAGAATTATAAGCGCCGCCACCGGAAGCGGTGAAAACATTACCGTACCGTTTTTAATTGCAAGTATCACAAAGATCGCGATAAGTCCGTAAATTCCCGTTGATGCACCCTCACCCTCGTGAAGCTTATAAACGAATGTCATATAAAGCCCCGAAATAAAAGCGGATACAACATAGCAAATTAAAGTTTTCAGTGTACCGAGCTGTGATTCAACGGCGTAGCCGACAATTAAAGTGGCGGTCACATTAGAAATAATATGTACCGTTCCCACATGCAAAAGACAAGAAGATACAAGCCGCCACACCTGACCGCCTTTTATCTTCTTTTCCGACAGGTGCAAGGCGTGATTTATGTATCCGTAATTATGCCCCGTAAGAAGCTTTTCTTTCAAAGTAACATTTGTGCTTTTTGGAATAACAAGAAAATTATCCAGAATATAAATAATCACAATCAGCACACAAAAAGTAATCGTAAATAAAGGCATGTTAATCTCCTTTTCGCTTTCGGAATATAAAAAATTACGCTGTTTTTTCGATTTTTTCTGTATTACACCTTAAATTAACTCTTTCTGCATATAAATTTCATCCTGATAAGTGCCGTCCTTGAGTTTAAATGCTTTCGGTTTTACTGCTACAGATTTGAAACCGAATTTCTCATAAAGGTGATGCGCTCTTTTATTATCACCGAAGCATTCAAGCTCTAAAATCTCCGAGCCGTGCTCGTCCATTCCTCAGGATAACGGGACAAAAAATCAGTCTTCCTCGAAGCCTGCTTTATAAAAAAGAGCATCTTTTCAACATCCGTAATTTCGGCTGTTTTAAGTATCGCAGTTTTACCGTTTTTCAGTATAATTTTCTTTTCTTCAAATATCATTATAAATCTCCTCTCATCGTTTTACAACAAAAGAAAGCATCTCCGAAAACCGAAGATGCCTTATCCTGATAAATAAAATATCTGATATCAAACGGACAAAACAGCACTTCGGTTTTTATTCATAACAATCACCATTATCATACTGTCCGCCGCCTTTCAAGCTTTTTTCCATTGTAACAACCATGTACACATTTGTCAATAATTTTGCATTCAATGTGCAAAAGTGTAGCTTTTAGCGCCCGTTTTCCCTTAATTTTTTGCATCAAATCAAATAATTTTTATTTAATATAAAAAATTTCTGCAAAACACTTGATTTTTTCTGCGATTTAGTATATACTAATCAAGCAACAGATAAATATCGCGGGATAGAGCAGTTGGTAGCTCGTCGGGCTCATAACCCGGAGGTCGTTGGTTCAAGTCCTTCTCCCGCAACCAGTAAAAAACAAGGTGTACTTTGGTACACCTTGTTTTTTTGCATCATGGGATGATGACTTCTTCCCCTTGAAGTGAGGGTTATGAGCCCGAAGGGCTCATAACCCGGAGTTTCAGACGCCCCCGCGTCCGGTGGACGATAAAGGGGGTGGCTGAAAAAGTTAAAACAAGGAGTATCGGGTACGGCAGTGCCCGAGACGACTATGTTTTGCGGGTGCAAACAAATGCAAAGCATTTGTGCGAATTTCGGGAGTCCTTCTCCCGCAACCATCATTTCGCAACGAAAAAGATATCGGTGCGAAAAATCCTGAAACCTGGGCGGTTTCGGGGGTTCGTTATGCCATTTTTCAAAGGGAAATTCAAAAGATATCATTTCCCCAAAACGACCTTTGGTGAGGACTTGAACTATAATACAAGAACAATATTAGGTGGAAAAATCTGAAGTTTTGTGATATAATCTACTCAACAAGTAAGAATATGTAGAGACGAGGATATTAATTGCCGGGACATTGCATACAGGCAAAACAGCACTTGCACAAAAGCTGCTCGAAAAAATATAAATACCCAAATAATAAATTCGAGAGGAAAGGTTGATTTATGGATTATCTGCAAAAACTGTGTTATCACTACAAACCTAAAAAGGGCTGGGTCAATGACCCGAACGGTTTGGTCTATTTTAAAGGTTATTATCATATTTTTTACCAGCATGCACCCGATTTTGAAACTCCGTGGAAACAGCCGATGCATTGGGGACACGCCAGAACAAAGAACTTTGCTGATTGGGAAGAATTGCCCGTCGCACTGTTTCCGGACAAAGACTATGACAACAATGGTTGCTGGTCAGGTACAGCAACGGTGAAAGACGATACGCTCTATCTTTTCTATGCTTCAGTCAAAGGGGAAGAAAAAGTTCAAACCGTCAGTGTGGCATATTCGACCGACGGGATTTATTTTGAAAAATACGAAGGCAACCCTGTGATTGATCATTATCCCGATGATGGCGGTCCTGATTTTCGTGATCCGGCTATTTGCTGTATTGATGGACAATATTACTGCGTTATGGCAAGCGGTAATCCCGAAAGTAAGACAGGACGACTTCTGCTGTATAAAAGTGATGATCTGTTTAATTGGGAATATGAAGGAGTTATGTGTGAGTGGGAAGGCTGTAAATATGCGGAGTGTCCGTCGTTTATGTCAGCGGAAAACGACCTATATCTGCTTACTGCATCGGTTTGCCCGTTTGATAAAAAGCACTACTTCTCGGTAATGTACGGCGAATTTTCAGACGGTAAGTTTACAATCAAACACATTGCCGAGGTGGATAAAGGGCCTGACCAATATGCCGGACAGGTATTCCGCGACCATTTGGGTAGAAATATTCTAATTAGCTGGATTCCCGGATGGAGCTATGTCGGTTTTTCCGAAAAAGATGTTGGTTGTATGTCTGTTCCAAGAGAGTTAAAGCTGAAAGACGGAAAAATAACTGCCTTCCCTATAAAAGAATTACAACACTTGCTAAAAGATGAAGATGAGTGTTTAGAACGAACAGAACACGGCTTCATTGTTAAAAGAAACGGTCGTGAGCCGGTTACATATGTAGGAGATATTAAGGATATTAAAATTCTTCGTGATGCTTACATCGTTGAAATTTTTGTAAACGGCGGAGAGGAAATTTATTCTGCGTTGTTATGATATCTTTTTCGGTGCAACTTGCCAGAAGAAAGGAACTGTAAAAAAACTTTCGTTTTTTTACAGTTCCTTTTAAGGGGATAGGAAAAAATGATGCAGAACGGACAAACCGAGCAAAAACAAGGCTTCAGGCTTGTTTTTGTCTGCCCGAAGGCGTACAAAGGTACGTCGAGAGGCGAGGTTTGTTCGTAGCATAAAACATAAAATTTTAATAATTTATGTATTTTGGGTTGTTTTTGGGGGTTCTTACAAGTATTTGACTTGCTCGAACCCCTTGATTTTTCTTGTTTTATGCGATCTGTGCTTTTTTTACATCCCCTTTTTTGTGTGCATAAGGACTTGAACTGACACCTCCGAGGGGATGAACACGAGAGCTCTTCCCAAGGAGTTTCAGGCTTCACGCATCGTGTGGACGATGAAGGAAGCTGTTATAGTTTAGAAAGATATTGTTCGGCTTGGTGTGCGGCTACTGCACCGTCTGATACTGCGGTTACTACCTGACGCAGCTCTTTCGTGCGGACATCTCCTACGGCATATACACCTTTAGCACTTGTCAACGTGGATTCATCTGCAATCACATAGCCGTTTTCATCGAGCTTCACGGAAGACGACAGAAACTCGGTTGCAGGAATTCTTCCGATACTTATGAACACGCCGTCACAGGAAAGCTCCGTCTCTTCCCCGTCGATCACGCTTTTTATCTTTACACCCGAAATTTTATCCGTTCCGATAAATTCAGAAACCGTGCTGTTCCAGACAAATTCGACATTATCCGCCTTCATGAGAGGCTCATGATATATTTTGGTAGCTCTGAGCGCATCTCTTCTGTGAACGATATACACTTTTTTAGAGAGTCTTGAAAGATACAGAGCATCCTGAGCGGCAGAATTTCCTCCCCCTACAACAACAACTGTCTTGTCCTTATAAAATCTGCCGTCACAGTGAGCACAGTAATGAACACCTTTACCGATGAGCTTCTGTTCATCTTTAATCCCAAGCTCACGCGGATTTGCTCCTGTGGCGATAACTACCGTTTTTCCGAGAAAGGTGTTATTTTCTGCATGAACTTTTTTTATTTCACCTGAGAAATCAACGGCAGTCACTTCGGCATATTCGGTCTTAGTTCCAAAGCGTTCAGCTCCCTGTTGCATTTTCATGCCAAGGGTAAATCCGTCAATACCTTCTTCAAAGCCGGGGTAATTGTCAATATCTCCTGTCAGAGCCATCTGGCCTCCTGCGGACAGTCTTTCCAATAAAACTGTATCAAGTCCTGCGCGTGATGAATATAAAGCGGCAGCGTAACCCGCAGGCCCGCCTCCAAGGATAATCATATCGTAAATGTGTTCCATAATGAACCTCCTCTATTCTTTATCAGGTGAATTGTTGACATACAATGTAAATTTTTCTTATAATAAAATCGGTGTATGAAATTTGTGAAGGAGCCGATAAAAATGACACATGCTGCATTCGAATCTGTTTATAAAGATATATTTCCTTTCTGGAATGAAATCTCTGAAAAAGAGAAAGAATACATTTGTCGCAATTCCGTAGCACAAACTTATCAAAAAGGAACAACTATACACGACGGCTCTGAATGTTCCGGAGTATATCTTATCCGTTCAGGCACTCTCAGAGTTTATATAATGTCTGAGGAGGGAAAGGATATTACGCTTTACCGTCTGCACGAAGGCGACATGTGTATGCTTTCCGCATCCTGTGTATTACAAACGATCACATTTGATGTATTTATTGATGCCGAGGAAAACAGCGATTGCTTTGTTCTGAGCGGTCCAGCATTTGCTGCCATTAGTGAAAGTAATCCGAAAATAAAAATCTTTTCTCTTGAAGCGGCTGTCAGCCGTTTTTCAGATGTAATGTGGGTCATGCAACAGATCCTTTTTATGAATATGGATAAACGACTGGCTATTTTTCTTTCGGATGAACAAGCAAGAACAGGCTCAGATGTTATACCGCTTACTCACGAGCAGATTGCAAAATATATGGGTTCTGCCCGTGAAGTGGTATCCCGAATGCTTAAATACTTTTCAAACGAGGGGATCGTCGAAATTTCACGCGGGGGCGTTAAAATTCTGGATAAGAAGCAGCTTCGTGAATTAACTCTCTAACATAGAAAGTATCTGCTGTTTAGGTCTTGCACCTGAGGATTGATTTACGACTTTGCCGTCTTTTAATACCACGAGAGTCGGTATACTCCCTACACCAAATTCTTGGGCGAGCTCAGGTTCATTATCGACATTGATTTTACCTACAATGTACTGCGGGTTTTCTTGGGCTATCTGGTCTACTAAAGGGGAAACCATACGGCAGGGACCGCACCAATCGGCATAAAAATCAAGAAGTACGGGCTTGTTGCTGTTTTTTATCTGTTCAAAATTATTTTTATTTATACTGAGTGCTGACATATTCATTACTTCCTTTCTTTTGTTTTCATCTTTATTATAACCAATCCGAATGCTTATTTCTGTGACAAAGTCACAAAGCAAAAAAAGATTACATTCCTACCGTTTCGGTAAGCGTGTAATCTTTTTATTATTTTACTATAATATCTTATTTTTTGGAAAAAACAGAGCTAAGCCTACTCATAGCTTTATATGCCGTGCCTTCCATTTCCTTCTGAACATTTTTAAGCTGTTCACGGATTGCAATTTCTTGCGGACAGTGCTTTTCGCATTTTCCGCAGCCGATACAAGAGGATGCAGGCGCTGACTGTGCGGTACATTCGGTATAGCTTTTAAGTCCAGCCAATTTGTTTTTTGAATAACTCTTATTGTAGGCAGCAAAAACACCGCTGATATTGATGTTTTGCGGACATGGCATACAATAACCGCAGCCTGTACAGCCGACTTTCATTTTGCTGTTGATCTCTTTTACGACATTCTTAAGCATCTCTTCGTCAGCTTCAGTCAGTTCACCGATTTTTGTGTCATTTGCAGTCGCAATATTATCCCGCACCATTTCGTCAGTATTCATACCTGACAGAACGACTGTAACTTCGGGCTGATTCCAAAGCCATCGAAGAGCCCACTGTGCAGGGGTATGCTGAACAGCGTAGGAGTCAAAAATGCGCTTTGCCTCATTCGGCAGATCATTTACAAGCTTACCGCCGCGCAAGGGTTCCATTATCATAACGGGTATCCCTTTTTCATGTGCATGTTGTAAGCCTCGTCTGCCTGCCTGTGTGTGTTCATCCATATAATTATACTGTATAAGGCACATATCCCAGTCATAAGCATCCACTATCTGACAAAAACGCTCTGTGTTACCGTGGAATGAAAAACCTATCTGACGCACTTTACCGCTTGCCTTTTTGTCGGCTATCCATTGTTCAATGCCCATTTCCTGCAAACGGTTCCATACTTTAACATCTGCCATCATGTGCATTAAATAATAATCAATATGATCCGTGCGAAGACGCTTTAATTGTTCGTCCAGCAATTTATCAAGAATATCAAGACTTCTAATCAGTGCAGGAGGAATCTTACTTGCAATAAAAACTTGGTCACGGATACCGTTTTTTTCAAATATTTCACCTATTGCCGCTTCACTGCCCGGATATATAAAAGCAGTATCGAAATAGTTGACACCGTTATTAAAAGCCTCCATGACCTGCCGTTCGGTTTCTATCATTTGTATTCTTCCTACTTTTTTCTGAAAGCGCATACAGCCGAATCCGAGAACAGATAATTTATTTCCGTATTTATCGGTACGATAATTCATATTTATTCCCCTTATAAAATTCAGATCAACAAAAATTTAAGTAAAAACGGTGCGCCATAGGGATTCACCTATGGTGCACCGCATAAACACCAAAAAGATATTTTACAGTTTTATTTTACTATTGCCTGAGGGAAAAGCTTTTCAATTAAAAGATTGAACATATTGAAGATATTAGCAATAAACTGTACCATCTGTTTAACAAGAGATTCAAAAATATTATCAGCTTCTTCTGTAATTTCAATCATAGCAGAAGCAATTACTTCACCGTCTAATACATAGTCGATGATTGTTGTACCAACTTTACCGTTGGATCTAAAGCTTGAACCGTTAAAGCTGCCATAGGATGTATCTCTTAGCTTGAGAGAACCGCCTGAGGGAAGTGCAGCTTCGTAACCGTTTACATCAACACCCTTAGTGCTGATGCGAACTGATGAATAGGGAGCACACATATATGTAGTTTCGGAGAAAGCAATGTGATCAAAAATACCTGTAGGTTTAGCTGTAGTGCAAACTGCAAGTGAAGTTGCAACTTTTCTTTCATAACCATAGCTGGGGCTGTTTCTGCATTCAAGATCGCTTGAAGCTTCTCTTTGTGCAAGAAGAGTGGAGGATCCGCCGCCGTCGAGCTCAAGTGCTTCTACACAACCGAGTGCAATCATTGCTGCAGCAAGCTCAGGGTAATTCATACCACGGGAAGAGGGTGCCTGACGTCCGTCAACAATAAACATAACAACTGAACCGTCAGCTTTAATACCGATAGCAGTTCTGGGCTGAAGCTTATCATTGGGAGCTACATTCTTTCCGTCTCTAACAAGTATATGACCGCCGCCGATTGCTTCCTGAACATTATCAAGACTGCTGCCTGCATCCATGATAGCTGCAGTTCCGTCCTTAAGAATTGCAAAGAAGGGACGGGCGTTAGGTTTATGTCCAAGTACTCCGTTCATAACAAGAATACCTGCAGGCTCACCTGTTGAAGTGTTATGGAAATCGCCGTTAATTGCAGCGATTACATTAACATCGCGAGTTTCTTCCAGAGCATAAGCCTGATCGCGAACAGGAATTCTTCCCCATCCGTCTGCATCGCCGTCATTGTAACCGGCAACAATGGAAACATCGGGATTATTAAGATCTACTTCCAGAACAAAGCAATTATTCTGTGAGTCTCCGCTTGTGCTGTTCAGAACGATATCCTTCTGAATAACACCGCTTACAAGCTTGTATTCTCTTTCTGCGGTAACAACTGTATCTTCCCAAAGAAGAGAGGCGTCAATTGCAGCAAAGATATTGGGTGCAAAAGCTGACATGAGCATTGCGATGCTCATAAGAACAGCAAGACTTTTCTTTATTTTTTTGTTCATAACAAAGACTTCCTTTCAAATGTTATTCATTACCATTATACTGTTTTTTATAATTAAGTCAATATTTTAATAAAAATTGTATGACAAAATAACTTATTTGAGGTACAAATTGCCTTGTTTTTTTGTAAATAATATGTTAACATAAAAATTGCTTAATATTCTTAAAGGAGTGTTATTATGAAAGCGACAAAAAAAATATTGTTATTCGCTTTAACATTAGTAATGTTCTGTTGCTGCACAGTGTTGTTTGCAAATGCCGCAAACGGCATTTCTGAGTTTGCAGTACAGACTGACATCAATGAAACACAGATACAGATAAATTGGTGGAATGACGGTAGTAATTACTATCTTTTCCTGCCGTCTGTTGCTGATACAGAAAATCTTAAAGTATCATGTACTGCTTCAGCTTCTGTTTCAATTAACGGTACGGCAGTAAACAACGGCGATACCGTTTCACTGACACCCTCAACCGATTATACACTCACCTGCAGCGGCAGCACCTATAAGCTGACGGTTCTGCAGTCAGCAGATATCCCTTCCTTACATATTACCACCGAATCCGGCTCCATGGATGCTGTTCATGCTGATAAGAGCCACAAAGAGGCTGCAAATATTGTTATTGCATCTGAGGGTGAGGTAGTTCTCGAAAAAGAACTGGAATACATAAAAGGTCGAGGAAATGCCACATGGGCTTATGATAAAAAACCCTACAATATCAAGTTTGACAAGAAGACAGATTTGTTTGATATGGGCAAAGCAAAAAAATGGACTTTGCTTGCAAATTATCTTGATGTTACACTTATGCGTAATTATATTGCTTTTGATTTAGCTGAAAAAGTTGATATTGCATATACATCCGAGAGTGTTTTCGTTGATTTATATATTAACAATGAATACTTCGGCAATTACCTCTTATGCGAAAGTGTTGAAATCGGCGAAACACGTATTTATATCAACGATCTTGAAGGCGATACAGAAGATGCCAACACCGAAGACCTTGACTCATATAAAAAAGGCGGTTCACAGATAACAAATTATAAAAATCTGGTTGCAGGTACACAGAAATGGGTAAACATCCCCAATAACCCCGAGAATATCACCGGCGGTTATCTGCTTGAATATGATCTTCCGAGCCGTTATGTAAACGAAGTCAGCGGCTTTGTAACTAAGCGTAATCAGACTATTGTTGTAAAAGAACCCGAATATGCTTCAGAAGCACAGGTAAAGTATATAAGTGCACTGTATCAGGAATTTGAAGATGCTGTTTTCTCAAAGGACGGATATAATTCTAAAGGAAAGCATTATACAGAATACATTGATGTTGAATCATTTGCTAAAATGTATGTTTTCCAGGAATATGTAAAGAATCTCGATGCCGGATTAACAAGCTTCTATATTTATAAAGACAGAGACAGTGACAAATTTGTTGCAGCTCCCGTATGGGACTTTGATAATTCTCTCGGTGACAGTTATCCTCGTTACGGCATGAACACAAATACCCCGGATGGTTGGTGGGCAGGTATTATTTATAACTTCTCCGAAAATGCAATCAAATCACTCCCCACAATACTCAATGCTCTGTATAAACAAGATGATTTCTTCTCATTGGCAACCCAAGAATGGCAAACAGTCTTTTCTCCCATTATTACCGATGAATATATTTCCGAACTTTCAGATTTTATTACAACCATGAAACCTGCATTTACCATAGATGCACTCCGTTGGAACATCTTCTCAACTAAGACATATTCTGAAACATCTAAAAAGCATCAGGAATATATTGACTCAGTTCTCTTACCCTTCATGACTCAAAGAAAAGCTTTCCTTGACGAAGGTTTATCGAACACTTCTGTTCGTGTATTCTATGAAGCCAACGGCGGAACAGGAAATATGTTCAATGAAAGCGCCCTTCTTGTTGGAGATGTTCTGACATTACCCGAAAGCAAATTCACACATGACACACTTATTTTTGACAGTTGGAACACGGCGGCTGACGGCAGCGGAACAACATATTATGAGGGTGACGAAATAACCCTTGACGGCACAAAAGTCACACTGTATGCACAGTGGCGTGAAAAGACTGCCGATGACATGAATTTCTTCCAAAGAATCATTGCTCTCTTCACAAACTTCTTTGAAAGCATTATCAACTTCTTCAAGAATCTTTTCTCATAAAACATATATATAACACAAATTTAAGGTCTCAAGTCTGCTTAAAGAAGACTTGAGACCGTTTTATATATCTTTATTTAAACAGAAATTAAGAAAAGTATTATATTATTCATCATTAGTTTTTTAATTGTTTACATTGGTGTGTTATATTACCCTTTACACACGAAAGGAGTTTTTCGGGAATGCTTCAGCTTAAAAATATCATCAAAACATATTTTACGGGAGATATTAAGCAGGATGCACTTAAGGGTGTCAGTGTCAGCTTCCGTGATAATGAATTTGTATCTATTCTCGGTCAGAGCGGATCGGGAAAGACTACAATGCTTAATATCATAGGCGGTCTTGACAGATACACAAGAGGCGACCTTATAATAAACGGTGTTTCGACCAAGGAATATTCTGACAGGGACTGGGATATTTACAGAAATCATTCTGTAGGTTTTATTTTCCAGAGCTATAATCTTATCCCTCATCAGAGTGTTCTTTCAAATGTTGAAATGGCTTTAACGCTTGCAGGTGTTTCTAAAAAGGAACGCCGTGAAAGAGCCGTTGAAGTTCTGAAAAAGGTTGGACTCGGTGAACATATTCACAAAAAGCCTAATCAGATGTCGGGCGGTCAGATGCAGAGAGTCGCCATTGCCCGTGCACTTATAAACAATCCCGAAATTCTTCTTGCAGACGAACCTACAGGCGCACTTGACACGGAAACCAGCATTCAGATAATGGAGCTTCTCAAGGAAATTGCAAAGGATAAGCTTGTTATCATGGTAACGCATAACCCCGAGCTTGCAGAGCAGTATTCCACAAGAATTGTAAGACTTTCCGACGGTAATATCATAAGTGATACAGACCCTTATGAAGAAGCAGTAAAAATCGAAAAGCCCGAAAAGCAGAAGAAGATTTCCATGTCATTTCTCACAGCACTTTCTTTAAGCTTTAATAATCTCAGAACCAAAAAGGGCAGAACACTGCTTACGGCAATGGCAGGCTCCATAGGCATTGTAGGCATCGGTCTTATTCTTGCTATATCCACAGGCATGACTGCTTATATTAACAGTATTCAGAAGGATACAATGTCCCAATATCCCATTACAATAAGCAGTGAAGCTATTGATACAGGCTCTTTATACGGCACAGGCTCTTCTGAGGAAGGTTCAACCGTCGCTGTGAGCACCGAAGAAGAAACCACTGTCAGAAACGGTATATATTCCGACTTCAGAGCTCTTCAGACAAGTAATATTATCAATACAGTCATTAAAGAAAATGATTTGAGCTCCTTTAAGAAATACCTTGATGATCCGTCAAGTGAAGTACACAAGTACCTCGGCGAAAAGGGTGTCCAATACGGCTACGATATAAAATTCAATGTATTCACATATGATACCGAGGGTAAATTAATAGATACAGACTCTGCTCCTCAATTGGAGGATACATCAACTCCCGGCGGCGGATTTTTAAGCAGTCTCTTTTCGGGAAGCCTTTCAATTTTCGGCGGCGGCAGCTCCGACACGGCAGAAAACTTCCGTGAAATGTCAATGGGACAAAACGGCGAGGTCATGAACCCCGAAATCAAGGATAATTACGACCTTCTTTACGGCGAATGGCCCGTTGATATGACAGACACACTTTTAGTCCTTGACGGCAGAAACAGCATTTCCCTTGAAGAAATGTTTTCTCTCGGACTTATCACAAACGCACAGTATAACGAAATAGCCGATAAGATAAATAACGGCGAAGAAGCGCTGTCAATAGTTCTTGATTACGCAACCGTTTGCTCAAAAAGCTTCTATCTTATAACTCCCGGCAACCGCTACAAGCAAAATGAAAACGGAACATTTTCATATATTGAAGAAATTGAAGGCAACGAAGATATTTTAACAAATAATGCTCTTGTGCTTAATATTTCAGGTGTTGTAAAAAGAAAAGACGGTGCTGAGGGTGCATCTGTTTCAGGTCCTATAGCATATTCATCGGCAATTAAAGACTATATCATTTCATCAAGCGGCTCTACCGCCGTTGTAACGGCGCAAACAGCATCTCCCGATATCAATATCTTAAACGGAATAAAATTCCAGATACCGAATGATGCTGAAAAAATCACAGCTACAAAAAATTATTTATCATCTTTAAGCGAAGCGGAAAAATCATCTATTTATAAAATGATATCCATTTTAGGTTTAGGCGGACTTACGGGCAGCACCTCCGAAGAGCCCTCAACCGAAGCCGTCACCGAACCCGTAACACTTCCTCCCGTAATTGAAAAGCCCACAACTGTACCCCAGAGTAACTCTTCGTCGGGCATTCTCGGTTTCTTTGAGGGAATATTCGGCAACATAAAAAACACACTAGGAAATATTTCAAAGCTTTTTGAAATACTGAAGGTCATAAATTCACTTTCCGAAAAATACCCTGAGTTCAATGCCGAAAATATCGGCTCCATAATGGATAAATTTCAGGATATACAATCAGGAAATTTTGAAGATATTATTGCAGGTATTGATATAGAGTCCATTATAAAGGATTATATCGGTTCAGACCTTTCAGATATAGCCTCCAATGATTCATATTTTGCCGCAGAGCTTGATAAGTGGCTCGAAAATTCTCCCGATGAAAAAATGCTTCTGACGGTTTATGACCAATATATTACTGAATCCTCTTATGATGAAAATATTTCGGCTTTCGGATATATAAGTATTGATAAACCCTCTTCTATCAGCCTTTATTCCGACAATTTTGAGAATAAGGATGCACTTGCGGAATGTATAAAAAATTATAACGAGAATGTAGACGAAGAAACAGCTATTGCATATACAGATTATGCAGCAATGCTCACTTCTTCACTTACCTCAATTATCAACGGTATTTCTTATGTTCTTGTTGCCTTTGTTGCCATTTCACTTTTTGTTTCGGGCATCATGATAGGAATTATTACTCATATTTCCGTCATGGAAAGAACAAAGGAAATAGGTATTCTCAGAGCACTGGGTGCTTCAAAGGGAAATATCTCACAGGTATTCAATGCCGAAACTTTTATTATCGGATGGTTCTCGGGACTTCTCGGAATCATAATAACGCTTATCGGAATTATTCCCATAAATGCAATTATTGAAGCGAAAACGGGAATTGAAAACCTCGATGCACAGCTCCCCTTTACTTCTGCACTTATGCTTATCGCAATAAGTATAGTAATAACCCTCGTAGGCGGTCTTATCCCTGCCCTCAAAGCAGCAAAGAAGGACCCCGTTGTAGCCCTCCGTACCGAATAGAAATACGAACAGATTAGCATTGTGTTCTAAAGGACACAATGCATCGATATAAATCCCTAACGGGATTTTCGATATACGCCTTCGGCGTTCGATATGTGCTAAGCACTCGATATGCCCTGCGGGGCGTGGAGGGATTTATATCATATCGAATTTACCGTTAGGTAAATATATCGATTTTTCCTTTAGGAAAAAATATCGAATTGCACAGCAATATATCGACAAAAAAACACTACCCGAAGAAGAGAAACGAAAACTCTTTTTCGGGTAGTTTTGTCTTATTCCGTTTTCTTTATTGAAAACTGTCCTTAGGAAACCTGCTCTTTAAGGTGCCGTCTTTTTGTTATGCGTTCCAGTTTATAACAAGTTCTTTTATATCAAGTCCGTTATTTGTGGGATACCATTGCTTTCCGAGGGTCATTTCGCTTTCAATGGAATTAACCGTAATGTTAAGAAGCGAGGTGCAGTTATAAAATGCGTATTCACCTATCTCTTTAACTGTTGCGGGAATTGTAATTTCCTTAAGCTGCTGACAGTAGCCAAAGGCATCCTTTCCGATGAAAGTAAGCTCTTCGGGAAGTGTTATTTCACCTATACTGCAGCGGAAGAAGGCTTTTTCTTCAATAGTTTTCAGTGTTGAAGGAAGCGTTATTTCACTAAGCATAGAGCATTTATAAAATGCCTTTGTGCGGATGGTTTCGACTCCTTCGGGGACTTCATAGGAAATTGACTTGACTTCATTTCCGTTTTCGTCCTTCACACTCTTAACATCTCTTGAAAGCGGATAGAAAAGAAGAGTTTTCATGTCCTTGGTATAAAGCACGCCGTCTTTGTCACAGAAAAGTTCATTTTCCTCAGATACTTCAAAAGCGGTCAGCTTTCCTGCGTTTTCAAATGCCCAGAGAGCAATTTCTTCTACATTTTTGCCTATTGTAATTTTAGTTACATATTCGAGATTTACTCCGGCATAATCTGCAATTTCCGTTACGGGAAGTCCCTCATATTCATCGGGGATAACAATTTCGGGGAGGGTTGAATTATCGGGAAGCTTTGTAACTATGGCTTTACCGTCTTCGATCTTATACTTTATGCTGAGATTGCCCGAAAGCATCTCCTGTGCATCACATGAGCAAAGAAGCAGAAAAACCGAAAGAAGAATTAAGATCATTGATACTGCTTTTTTCATACGGCAGTTTCCTCCTTTGCATTTTCTGCTTTTTTAAGTCGTTCCTGAAGTTCTCTTACGCACATATCGTGCTTTTCTTTTGTAAGATCGTAGAAGAAATAAGGTGCCGTGAAAAGAACTATGCCTATAATAGTACACCATGTGTAAATATTGAACACATTATTAAGAATAACAGAATCGTATAAAACATCCCAGTCTGAGGTAAAGCCTGTAAGCTCTATAAGCCACGGAACTATATATCCGATACCCATATTTATGGGATTTAAGAACCAACTGAATATACCTGAAAGAGAGTCGGAGCGTTCACCGTATTTCCAGTGGTGATAGTTCTGAATATCAGCACCCAGTCCCGATGTGATACCCGTTTCAACGGGCTGAATGGTATTTCTTAAGAATATTGACACCATGAAAATAATTATGCTTTCTGTTTTTACTGCAAGAAGGGCACCGAGTACCGTCAGAAGGCTGACAGCCTTGGAGGCTATGAGAATATCTCTTTTCTGGAAACGTGCCGTAAGTATGGGACAAAGTATGTTACCTGCAGTCATACCCACGACCACGATGTTTGCGGCAATACCCGAAAACCACTCCATACGAAGTGAATAAATAAACCACCATGAAAGAAGAGAAGATGTAAGCCATTGCCATTGACCCACAACATTTGAAACATTTACTATCCAGAGATATTTATTCTTAAGTGCGTGCTTTGCACCCTCAAAGAATTTAACCTTTTTTCTCGTTTCAATATTTTCTTCAATAACTCTTTCCTTGCAGAATATTGCAGCAAGAGAAAATACAGCACCGATTAATGCGAATATAGGGATAAAAATTTTATATGTAAGAATATTGAGATATCCGCCCGTTGTTGCAATAAGAATGGGGAAAAACATATTGATTATTGAAGGGAAAAGTCCCGTAATAATGGGAACTATTGAATGAAGCTTCTGTCTTTCCTGAGAGTTCGGAGTCATAAAGGCAACAAGACCGTTTACTCCGATGAAGCTGTTATAGAAGAAGTTCATAAGAGTGAATGCAAAATGGAGCATTATAAGCTTGCCCGAATAAGACATTCCGTCTACGGGAAGATACGGTATGATTGAAACTATAATCGCCGAAGGAATTGAGCAGATAATAATAAACGGCTTCACTCTGCCGTATTTAGCACAGAATAATCTTCTTATAGCCCATGTAATATATCCCGTTATACCGCCTACAAGAAGAATGTTTCCCGCTATCTGAGGAAGTCCCATCATCACCACTTCAAAGGTGTTTTCGGGAATAAAATAGCATCCGAGGCCTATAAGGATCTGCCCGAGATACGTGCAGTGTGCAAATATCTTCATACCCTTACTGAGTCTTCCGTGGTTTTCATATATGAGCATTCCTACGGGATTTGTAAACATAAGTACATAGCCTATAATGGTTGACACAAGGTTAATAAAATAAAAATCCATTGCGGCAATACCCATAATTGAACCGCAGAAGTATGATGCAGAAAAGGTCATAAGGTTTCCCGCCGTGGCATAAACATATGTACCTGCCTGCGATATGGTATATGCCGCCATTTCTTTTAATGTCAGATACTCTCCCTCTCCCGGAGTATTCCAGTGAGTTTTAATATAATCGGGAACATCCTTTACCTTTAAGATAAGCTGTTTTACATCCATAATATTTCCCCCTTTCCTTTTATTATATATTTTCAGATAATCGAAATAAAGCAGTTTTTTATAATAAAAAATTTTTGTAAAACTTAAACAAAGCAAAAAAGTATTTTCTGTAGGATATACTGATGACTTTAGTTTTTAACAGTGCTACAATCTGTTAAAAGGAGCGTTTTATTATGAAAAAGTATCTTTTACCCGAAAACGGAAATTTTTACAAAGCAAATCTTCACTGTCATTCCACCTTTTCTGACGGACAGTGGACACCCGAAGAATTAAAAGAAAAATATATGCGTCACGGATACTCGGTCATTGCATTTACCGATCACCGAACACTGCATTCACAGTCATATCTTACAGACGAAAACTTTCTTGCTCTTGACGGCTATGAAATAGATGTAACTGAAACTGAAGATACCGGCAGAGGCTATAAAAAGACCTGTCATTTCTGTCTTATTGCAAAAAAGCAGGGAACACCTCAGCCCGATCTCGGAGATGAAGATACATACACTCCCGAGAATATCTCACGGCTTATGAAAGAGGCAAAGGAAAAGGGATTTTTTGTCACCTACAATCACCCCAACTGGTCACTTGAGGATTTCTCCGATTATATAAACTATCACGGCATGGATGCAATGGAAATATGCAATTTCGGCTGCATTGCCGTGGGCTATCAGGATTATGTGCCTATGGTATATGACGAAATGCTTCGTTACGGAGAAAGAATTTACTGCATTGCAACAGACGATAATCACAACAGATATCCTGAAGACTCTCTCTACTGCGATTCCTTCGGCGGTTTTACGGTTATAAAAGCAGAGTCGCTCACTTATGAGAACATCATTTCGGCACTTAAAAACGGAAATTTCTATGCTTCACAGGGTCCCGAAATAAAAGAGATGTGGTATGAAGACGGAAAAATTCATATAAAGACCTCTCCGGTCAAAAAAATAGATTTTGTTTTCGGCTCAAGACGCGCCGTGACAAGAATTGCGGAAAAAGACGCCTATATTGAAGAAGCCGAATGCGATGTTCCCGAAAACTCTATTTATGTAAGAGTATCGGCAAAGGACGAACACGGTCTCCCCGCCGACACAAACGCATATTTTGTTGATAAACTGAAAAAATAATCAGAACCAATGACCGCAATCTTTTGCGGTTATTGATTTTTTATCGGGAATAAGTTATTATAATGCAGAATAGGAGGGTTTTTATGAAGCTTGTTATTTTAACTGCACTGGGCGTTGGCGGTGCTACCGTTATCGGTGCGATGCTGGGATTTATATTCAAAAAAATTTCACATAAATTTTCGGATATCGTTTTATCATTTGCGGCAGGCATAATGCTTGCGGCTTCCGTTATAGGGCTTATTCTGCCTTCCCTCGAATACGGCGGAGAGCTTGCCCTGTTAAAAACCATTATCGGTATCTTCCTCGGTGCCGCCTGTCTTAATCTTATCGACAAATTAGTTCCCCATCTTCATAAATTGGTGGGACCCGATGACACGGAGGAGCACAGAAAAACCAATCTCAACAAGGTGATTTTATTTGTTCTGGCAATTGCAATACACAATCTCCCTGAAGGAATCGCCGCAGGTGTCGGCTTCGGCTCGGGAGACACCTCGGGGGCTCTTATGATTGCAATAGGAATTGCTCTTCAGAACATCCCGGAGGGTATGATAATCATAGGACCTATGCTCTCGGCAGGTGTAAAACCCGTAAAAACCTTTGTTATTGCAATGATAACAGGCATTGTAGAGGTCGTGGGAACGCTTGTAGGATATTTTGCCGTAAGCATTTCAAATGTTGTTCTCCCCGTAGCTTTAGCCTTTGCAGGCGGCACGATGCTTTATGTTGTAAGTGATGAAATGCTTTCCGAAACTCACGGTCACGGAAGTCAGAGAGGCGCAACATACGCACTTCTTGTAGGCTTCTCGGTAATGCTTGTAACCGATGTTCTTTTAGGGTGATAAAATGTCTGAGAAAGAAAATTCCAAAACAAGAATTTTATTAAAGCTGTTTTTTTCTATGCTTTATATAAGTACCTTCACCTTTGGGGGCGGCTTTGTAATCGTGACATTGATGAAGAAAAAATTTGTTGATGAATATCATTGGATAGAAGAACAGGAAATGCTTGATATTACTTCAATTGCACAGTCTTCACCTGGCGCTATTGCAGTCAATGCCGCAGTTATAGTAGGAAAGAAGCTCGGCGGTATCATGGGGATTATAGCCGCCACTCTCGGCACTGTCATTCCCCCTCTTGTGATAATTTCCGTTATATCCTTTTTCTATAATGCGTTTTCCGAAAACCCTTATGTTGCACTGATACTTAAAGGTATGCAGGCAGGTGTTGCCGCGGTAATACTTGATGTTGTATGCTCACTTTCAAAGGACTATGTTAAAAACAGAAAAATATTTGAAATTATCCTTATTGCAGTATCATTTACTGCAGTGTTTTTCCTGAAAATCAATGTAATTCTGATTATTCTCTGCGCCGCCGCAATAGGCTTTGTGACCGTTCTTATAAAGAACAAAAAGGCGGTGAAGAAATGATATATCTTAAATTATTTCTTGCCTTTTTACAGGTCGGTCTTTTCTCTGTGGGCGGAGGGTATGCCGCAATAGCTCTTATACGAGAACAGGTCGTCGATACCAATATGTGGCTCACAATGAGTGAATTTTCCGATCTTACAACAATCGCCGAAATGACTCCGGGCCCCATAGCTGTCAACGCCGCCACCTTCGTAGGCACCAAAATAGCAGGCTTACCCGGCGCTCTTCTTGCAACTGCAGGCAGTATTCTTCCGTCCTGTATCATCTGTTCTCTTCTTGCTTTCATTTATTATAAATATAAGGGAGCAAAAACCCTTCAGAGCATATTAAAAAGCATCCGTCCTGCAACAATAGGACTTATCCTTTCGGCAGGGCTTTCTATTCTACAGTATGCCGTATTTTCCAACGGTGAATTATCTTTTTCTTCCTTTGATATAATAAGCCTTGTAATTTTTGTTGCAGCATTTATTATCCTCAGAAAAACAAAGCTCTCTCCCATTCCCGTAATGCTTTGTTCAGGGGTAATATATCTTATTGTAAATCTGATTTTTCAAGGAGGAATTTTATAAATTTATTGAAACTTTTTTAATAATTTGATATACTGCAAAAAACACACAAAAGGAGATGCACTTATGAGTGATAAGATAATAAAACTCGGTGTTGTAGGTCTTGGCCGCGGCACTGCAATAGCAAGAGAGCTTTTTACCATTCCCGGAACCAGACTTGTTGCCGCATGTGATCACAACCCCGAAATTCTTGAAAAAGGCTACGCTGAATTAACAGGGCTTAGCGGTTACGATATAATAAAGCTTTCAGACTATGACGAACTGCTTAAATGCGATATTGATGCAGTTATCGTTGCAACGGAAGCCGTTTACCATGTGCCGATAGTAAAAAAAGCAATGGAAGCAGGCAAGCACGTTTTAAGCGAGATCCCGTCGGTAAACTCCGTTGAAGAGGCAAGAATATTAAAGGAATGCTGTAACGCACATCCCGAGCTTATATACATGGCAGCAGAAAACTGCTGTTTCTGGGCATTCATTGAAACATGGAAAAAGATGCACGAGCAGGGTCTTTTCGGTGAAATATCATATGCTGAAGCCGAATACCTTCATGCAATGGACCCCGAAGAATTTGCTCCCGATAATTACCCAGAGGGACACTGGAGAACAATAAACCCCGCAGTAAAATATTTAACTCATGAATTAGGACCTCTTCTTTACATAATGAATGACAAGTGTGTCAGCGTTTCGGGCATGGAAGCCGACACTATTTATAACCCCTATTTCCCGAACATCAAATCAACAGGCGTGGCACTCATAAAGACTGAAAAAGGCGCTGTTATAAGAATACTCGTTTCCTTCGGTGCATACACAAGCTACGACCACAATTTCCGTATCTGTGGCACAAAGGGTGCAATAGAAACAGGCAGACTTCAGGTTGTTGACGATGCTTACTCCTATGCAAATCTTCAGTCTATCCCCGGCACCTTCTCAAAGAAAATAGAAATTCCCGTAAATTCTGCATATGAAGGCGAAAGCAAGGAAGGTCACGGCGGTGCAGACCATAAGATGGTCGAAGAATTCATCCGTTGCCTTAAAACAGGCGAAAAGCCCGAGCTTGATGTTGATTTTGCTATCAATATGTCACTTCCCGGTGTACTTGCCCATGAATCCGCTGTAAACGGCGGCACGGCAATTGAAATACCTCGCTTCTGATATTAATTTACTCTCCCGGAATCATTTTTTCGGGAGAGTATTAATTTTCTATTGAAAATCATATAAAAGGGTGTTAAAATTCTGTGATGTAATATATTAAGAAGGTTTATTGCCGAAATGAACACCGTTTATTCAATAAAATCAAATAAAACTGCCTTACTCGAAGGTCTTAAAGACGGACTCCCCATAGGGCTCGGCTACTTTGCCGTTGCCTTTTCTCTCGGTGTAGTTGCAAAAAATGCGGGACTTTCCCCTTTTCAGGGCTTTCTTGCAAGTGTATTATGTTCAGCCTCAGCGGGTGAATATGTAGCATTTACTCTTATTGCCGCAAATGCCTCATATATAGAAGTAGCTATTGCCACCTTTGTAGCAAATGCAAGATATATGCTCATGTCCTGTGCTTTAAGTCAGAAGGCTTCCCCCGATATGCCGTTTATTCACAGACCGCTTTCAGCAATGTATATAACAGACGAGCTTTTCGGAATTTCTATTGCAAGAAAGGGAGCTTTTAACCCCTATTACCACTACGGCGGTTCAATAACGGCAGTCCCCTTATGGGCAATAGGTACGGCATTAGGCATTATAGCGGGAAATATCCTTTCTGCTTCTTTGGTCAGTGCTTTGAGTGTTGCCCTTTACGGTATGTTTATGGCTGTTTTTATCCCCCCTGCAAAAAAAGACAAAATAATAGCTGCCCTTGTTGTAATAAGCTTTATATTAAGCTTTGCGGCAAGTAAGTTTCCTTTTATTTGCGATATAGCAGAGGGAACAAGAACCATAATTCTTACAGTTTTAATAGCGGGTGCTGCAGCAATTTTCTTCCCGAGAAAAGACGAAGAGGAGGAAACGGCAGCATGACAAAAAATATTTATATCTATATCCTCATTATGGGTGCGGTTTCATATTTAATAAGAGCTCTTCCCATGACTTTACTCAGAAAACCCATAAAGAACCGCTTTATAAAATCATTTTTATATTATGTACCGTATGTTACTCTTGCTGTTATGACATTCCCCGCGATAATAACCGCAACACAGTCCCCGATATCGGGAGCATTAGCCCTCGCCGTCGGAATAATTACCGCCGCCATCGGCTTTGATCTTTTCAAGGTAGCAGTTTCCTGCTGTGTTACCGTTTTTATCACAGAGCTTATAATAATGAATTTATAGTTTTTGGAGAGAAAATAAATGGAAGTTATAAAAAACAAAACCTTTGACGAAGAAAGAGCATTATACGGTAGTGACGGTGTTACGGCTGTTAACTGCCGTTTTGACGGCCCCCAAGACGGTGAAAGTGCTTTTAAGGAAAGCCGTAATATCGAAACTGACGGATGCTATTTTAACCTCAGATATCCGTTCTGGCACACTCATACATTAAAAATAAACAGCTGTGAAATGACATCTCTTTGCAGAGCAGCTCTCTGGTATTCAACTGATATTGAAATAAAAAACACAAAAATGCACGGAATAAAAGCGCTTCGTGAATGTGACAGAATTTCAATCTCCGACAGCAGCATAATTTCTCCCGAATACGGCTGGTTTTCAAAAAATATTAATATCACAGATTCATCTGCCGAGGGTGAATATTTTATGATGAAAGCCGAAAATCTTACCTTTAATAATGTAACGCTTAAAGGTAAATACTCCTTTCAGTACATAAAAAACTGCATCTTCCAAAACTGTAATTTCGATACAAAGGATGCTTTCTGGCACGGTGAGAATATTGTTGTCAAAGACAGCATTATAAACGGTGAATATCTTGCATGGTATTCTAAAAATCTTACCTTCATAAACTGTAAGATTTCAGGCACACAGCCTCTTTGCTACTGCGAAGGACTGAAGCTTATAAACTGCACAATGGACGGCGCAGACCTTTCATTTGAAAAAAGTGATGTGGAAGCTCAGCTCCTCTCACCCGTTATCAGCATCAAAAACCCGAAATCAGGCTTCATAAAAGCCCCCTCTTACGGTGAACTTATTATGACGGAAAAATCCACCTGTGAAATAACTGCTTATTAAATTAGCCAAGTGCAAATAAGAAAATATTTTTGAAATATGGTGTAACCTCATTAAATGGGGCTGCACCTCTTTTCATTTATACCGATTGCAACAATCAACAACTTCCCAAAAATGAAAATCTGTTGATTTTGGGAAGTGAGTGTGGTATAATAACTTTGCGAGGTGAGTTTTTATGAAATTGATTGATCGAAGCAATTACCTGAACAAAATGATAAATGTAATCGGAACACCTGATATAAAAGTATTAACGGGTGTAAGGCGTTCAGGAAAATCGAAGTTATTGGAAGCCTTCAAGGCTTATGTGCAGAAGAATATTCAAAACGCCAATATTATCCATATCAACTTTAATTTATCTAAATATGACACTCTAAAGGAATATAAGGCTCTTAACGAATATATCGAAAATAACTATATAGAAAACAAAGAGAATTTCGTTTTAATTGATGAAATCCAAATGTGCGATAACTTTGAACTGTGCATAAACAATTTGCATGCAACCGAAATGTACGATATTTATATCACGGGTTCCAATGCTTTCTTGCTCAGTTCAGATTTGGCAACATTGTTTACGGGCAGAACCTTTGAAATTAAGATATATCCTTTTTCATTTGCCGAGTATGTTCATTACTTCGGACTTACGGACAAATATACTGCTTTTGATAATTACATGATTGAGGGCGGTATGGCAGGTTCATATCTGTATAAAGAACAGGAAGATAAATTTGATTATATTGAAAATGTTTTTGATACCTTGATTTTAAGGGATATAAGACAAAAGTATAATATCAAAAATCCTGCTTTGATGGACAGACTTTCTCAGTTCTTAATGGACAATGTATCAAATTTAACCTCTGCAAGAAGCATTACGGATACACTGACATCAAACAAGGATAAAATCAATCATAAGACTGTTGGTAATTATCTTCAATTTCTTTGTAACGCTTTTGCTTTCTATAAGTTCCGAAGATATGATATTAAAGGTAAAAAGTATCTTACAACCAATGATAAGTATTATTTAAGTGACCATACCTTCCGTTACGCCAAGCTTGGCACAAAAAACTCAGACAGCGGCAGAGTGATCGAGAATATCGTTGCAATGGAATTGCTCCGACGAGGCTATGAGGTTTATGTCGGCGTTTTGTATAAAACAGAGATCGATTTCGTTGCATTAAAAAGAAACGAGAAGATCTATATTCAGGTTTCTGACAACATAACTCTGCCCGAAACCTTTAAGCGAGAGATAGAGCCTCTTCTTAAAATTAAAGACGCCTATCCCAAAATGGTAATAGCACGAACAAGAAACCCCGAATATCAATATGAGGGCGTTAAAATTATTGATGTTGCAGACTGGCTATTGAACAAATAATCACTTCCAAAAAAATTTGTTGCTTTCACATTATAATCAAAACATTTTTAAAAGACGAATGTACAGATTTTTGAGCACAGAAAAAGGCTTTGACAATTATAGTCAAAGCCTTTTTTATATCCATTGCAACGCCGCAGAAATTTTTATCCGTTCACTTTAGGGAGATTGGGGCAATCCATGCAGTTATCTATTCTTGTTACGGGCTTTGCCCAGCGGACTGCATTTGTGATTACCTTCTGAACATCGGCATTTTTATATGTGGGATAGGTTTCGTGACCGGGCTGGAAATAGAACACCTTTCCTCTTTCTCTGACATAAGTAAGTCCTGCTCTGAATACTTCGCCTGCATCATACCAGCCGATAAATACGGTTTCATCCGGAGCGGGCACACCGAAAGGCTCACCGTAGGTTTCTTCACCGGGAAGCTCAAAATATCTGCCCATACCCTCGGCTATAGGATGACCGGGGGCTGATACCCATATTCTTTCCATATCGTCACTTTCTCTCCAGGTAAGTGAACAGCTTGTACCCATAAGACGCATAAAAGGCTTTGATTTATGCGCAGAATGAAGGAAAATTGCACCCATGCCGTTCAATACCTCTTCCTGAACAAGAGCGGCTACTTCATCGGGAACCTTATGATGTCCGCAATGTCCCCACCAGATAATAACATCCGTTTCACGAAGTCTTTCTCTTGTTATACCGCAGTTTTCATCATAAAGTGTGGCTGTTGTTACTTCAATATCCTCTTCTTTGCCGAGAAACTCTGCAATACAGTTATGAATACCCTCAGGGTAAATCTCACTCGCTTTATTATCGGGATCCTGTTCGTGCATAAATTCATTCCATATAAGTACCTTTATCATTTCGTTCTCTCCTTTTTGAGAAATTTACTTATTTTTATGTTTGCTAAAAAAAGTATAGCATTCCATTGAGACTTTTGCTATTATATTATTACACAAAAAATAACAAAAAATTGTGGTGATTATAAATGAAAAAAGCTGTTTACGAAAAAGCAGCAGATATTGACGGAGTTACGGTACCCGTGGAATGTCTTGAAATGATAAAAACCGTTGACGAGCCCGATCATTTTGCACATTTCCACGAATTTCTTGAAATGCTGTATCTTTTAGACGGCAGCATGAATATATGGCTCAACGATAAGCTCTATAAATTCGAACAGGGTGAGCTGATAATCATTAATTCAAATGAAACTCACCGTCTGTCTTCAAACAGCAGTGAGAGCAGATATCTCGTTATAAAATTTACACCAAAGCTTCTTTGCACTTTTCAGCAGACTCCGAAAGAAACGCAGTATATTCTGCCCTTTCTTGCAGAGCAAAGCGAACAGCCGAGAGTCTACAGCAGAGAATTTGTTGAAAGCTCAAACATATCCGAGCTTCTTTTTGATGCCATTCGAGAATGGAATAAAAAGGACATTGGCTTCGAACTGGCACTCAAGGCAGATGTTCTCAAGATAATCCGCCGTGTAGTAGGCTTTTTAAGCGAACAGGGCATCAATGTCAGAGTATCAGTATCAGGCGGTAATATTCAGCAGATGATAAGCGGTATTCTCGAATACATTAATGAAAATTTCAGCTTTATCAGCGAAAAGGATGTTGCAGACCATTTCAATATAAGCTACAGCTATTTTTCGCGCTCCTTCAAGCAGATAATGAATATGAGCTTTAAGGAATATATAAACTACCTCAAAATAAATGAAGCTCAGCGTCTTCTTCTGACTACATGTAAAAGCATTACCGAAATTTCAACTGAGCTCGGCTTCTCTTCATCAAGCCATTTCATAAATGTATTCAAAAAATACAATAACTGCTCCCCCAAGCAATATAAAAAACTTAAAAATTTAAATTAACTATTGCAATTTAATAAACAGTGGTATATAATTAGCCTATCGAACAAATGTTTGCACGCGAAAGGAAATGAACATGGCAGATAAGACAAAAGCACTTGAAACCGCTCTTCAGCAGATAGAAAAACAATACGGCAAGGGAGCCATAATGAGATTGGGACAGACCAACGCTCTCAATGTAGAGGCTGTTTCAACAGGCTCAATTATGCTTGACCAGGCAACGGGAATCGGCGGACTTCCCAAAGGAAGAATAGTAGAGATCTACGGCCCCGAATCCTCAGGTAAAACAACTCTTGCTCTTCATGTTGTGGCAGAAGCTCAGAAAAACGGCGGCGAAGCAGCATTTATTGATGCTGAACACGCACTTGATCCCACCTATGCAGAAGCGCTCGGTGTAGATGTTGATTCTCTTCTTGTTTCACAGCCCGACAACGGTGAACAGGCACTTGAAATCGCAGAATATCTTACCCGTTCGGGAGCTCTTGATGTTATAGTCATTGACTCTGTTGCAGCGCTTGTTCCGAGAGCCGAAATAGAGGGTGAAATGGGTGACAGCCATGTAGGTCTTCATGCCCGTCTTATGTCACAGGCATTAAGAAAGCTTGCGGGTGCAATTTCCCGTTCAAACACAATAGTTATATTTATTAACCAGCTGCGTGAAAAGGTCGGTGTCATGTATGGAAATCCCGAAGTCACAACAGGCGGCCGTGCTCTTAAATTCTACGCTTCAATGAGAATAGATGTAAGAAAAATCGAGCAGATAAAAGCACCCGGTAATGAATTTGTAGGTTCAAGAACCCGTGCTAAAATAGTTAAAAACAAAATGGCTCCTCCCTTCAGAGAGGCTGAATTTGATATAATATATGGCAAAGGTATTTCAAAGGAAAGTGAGCTTCTTGATATTGCCGTTGAGCTTGATATCATTCATAAGAGCGGTGCCTGGTTCTCCTACGGTGAGCAGAGAATCGGTCAGGGCAGAGATAATGTAAGACAGTATATTACCAATAATCCCGATTTCGCGAGAGAAGTAGAAGAAAAAGTCAGAAAAAGCGATGCTTTCAAGCCTAAAAAGGCGGGAGCCGGTGATATGAAGCCTGCAAAAAAAGACGATGATGACGATGTTCTCGCTCCCAACAACGGCAAATTGCCCAAAATCAAAATTGACATTGCAGCCGACTGATGGAACTCACAGTAAAATCGTCTAAAAACGGTAAAATAAAAATTTATGCAGACGGTGAATGTATATTCACCGTCCCTGCTGTTATATGGTATTCGTCACATCTTCGTGAAGGTGATGAAGTAACAAACGAGGAGTTATCCGCATTAAAAAAGCTGGGTGACTCCTCTTCGGCTTTTGAAAGCGGAATGAGAATGCTCTCTCTTCGTGCCCATTCCGAATTTGAATTAAAACAAAAACTCAGCATGAAATTTTCAAAGGAAGCTGCAGAGTCAGCAATAGAAAGGCTTAAAGAGCTCTCTCTTATTGACGACGAAAAATTCGCTCTTATGCTCGCCGAAGAGCTTTATGAACGAAAGGGGTATGCTCCCAAAAGAATACTTTTAGAGCTTAAAAACAGAGGTATCTCGGGAAATTATGCCGAAAATGCAGTAAATGCCCTTGATATTAATAAAGAAATAGGTATAATTAAAGTAATTGAAAAATGCGGTATTACCGAAAACAGCACCAATAAAGAAAAAGACCGTGTAATAAGACGGCTTCTTAATATGGGGTACTCATACTCTGATATTTCAAAATATATCAATATATACGAATAAGGAAGATAACCATGCACGAAAAAATAGGTTTTATATCTCTCGGCTGTCCGAAAAATCAGGTTGACTCCGAGCTTATGCTCGAAAAGCTTGATTCTGCAGGCTTTAATATAATAGACACGGCATTCGGTGCCGATATAGTTATTATAAACACCTGTGGCTTTATTGAAGCGGCAAAGCAGGAGGCAATTGATAATATTCTCGAAATGGTCGAGCTTAAAGAGCAGGGCGAAGTAGGGAAAATTATTGTTATCGGCTGTCTTGCTGAGAGATACCGTGATGAGATATTAAATGAAATTCCCGAAGTAGATGCAGTGGGCGGTCTCGGTGTTAACGGTGATATAGTTGAATTCGTAAACAATGTAATAAAAGGCTCCGAAAAAAGCCGTTATCCCGAAAAGGAAAAGCTACCTCTTTGCGGACAAAGAATTCTTACAACTCCCTCTCACTGGGCATATCTTAAAATTTCAGACGGCTGTTCAAACTGCTGCACATACTGTGCTATTCCCTCAATAAGAGGTCCTTTCAGAAGCAGAAAACAGGAAGAAATAATTCTTGAAGCAAAAGCACTCGTCTCAGCAGGCGTCAGAGAAATAATTTTAATAGCACAGGACACAACAAGATACGGTGAGGATATATACGGAAAACCCGTTCTTGATGAGCTTCTTTATAAACTCAATGAAATTGAAGGCTTACAGTGGATAAGACTTCTTTACTGCTATCCCGACAGAATTACAGACGGCTTATTAAAAGCCATGTCAGAATGCGAAAAGGTTCTTCATTATATAGACTTACCCTTACAGCACGCATCGGGAAAAATACTCCGTGCCATGAACAGACACGGTGACGATAAGTCACTTTTAGAGCTTATCTCAAAAATAAGAGAAATTATGCCCGACTGCATAATAAGAACTACATTTATTACAGGCTTCCCCGGGGAAACCGAGGAGGATTTTGAAATACTTTCCCGATTTGTTAATGACGCTGAATTTGACAGACTCGGCTGTTTCTCATACTCCCCTGAGGAAGGAACACCCGCAGAAAAATTACCTGACAGAGTTGATCCCGAAACGGCTGTCCGCAGAGGCGAAATTATTATGGATCAGCAATATAGAATATTCTCACAAAAACTTGAGTCCCTTGTAGGAACAGTTGTTAAATGTATCGTAGAGGACTATGACGGCTTTTCCGACAGTTATCAGGGCAGAACCTGGATGGATGCGCCCGAAATAGACTCAGTTATTAATATAGTTTCAAGAAAGGAGCTTGGTATAGGCGAGATAATTGATGTAGAAATAACTGCAGTAAATGAATATGACCTTTTAGGCACTGCAGACATATAAGAAAGGAAATTTATGAATTTACCGAATAAATTAACAATAGTAAGAATGGTGTTGACACCAATATTTCTTGTTGTATTTTTAGCACCCTTCATTCCCTATCACTATTTTCTGGGACTTGCCGTTTATTCAATAGGCTGTATAACAGACTTCCTTGACGGCAAAATTGCCCGTAAATATAATCTTATCACAACCTTCGGAAAGTTAGCTGACCCTGTTGCAGATAAGATGCTTACCACAGCAGCTCTTTTAGCGCTTATGGATGCCGGTCTTTGCAGTCTTTACATAGTTTTTATAGTGCTCACCAGAGAATTTGCCGTAACTTCGGTTCGCCTTGCAGCATCCGCACAGGGAGTTGTAATTCCTGCAAACATCTGGGGAAAGATCAAAACAGTATCTCAGATGGTGTCAACCATTCTCATAATGCTTTTTATGGCACTTACTGAAATTAATGTTCTTACAGAGCAATTCCCTCTCACCGTCATTTCTTCCGTGCTTTTATGGATAACAGCAATACTTGCAGTTATATCAGGTATCATTTATGTTAAAGACGGTGTAAAAGCAATAGACTTCAATAAATAAAATAAAGGATGATCATTTTGGAACGCAGAGATAAAATTAATTATTATCTTGATTTAGCGGAGATAGTTTCCCAGAGAACCACCTGCCTTCGCAGAAGATACGGTGCAGTCATAGTTAAAAATGATGAGGTTATTTCAACAGGCTATGTTGGCGCTCCCAGAGGCAGACAGAACTGCACAGACCTCGGCTACTGCATCCGACAGGAGCTTGGTATTCCCAGAGGTGAAAGATATGAGCTTTGCAGAAGCGTACATGCGGAAGCCAATGCAATTATCAGCGCTTCCCGTGATAAGATGATAGATTCTACTTTATATCTTACGGGAGTTGAAGTAGCTGACGGCAGTTATGTTTCAAACTCCTGCTGCTGTTCAATGTGCAAACGCATGGTAATAAATGCAGGCATAAAAGAAGTAATCATCCGTGACGATAAGGATAATTACAGAATCATCCCCGTCTCCGACTGGATAGAAAACGACGAATCCCTTGAAGGAAAAAAAGGCTATTAAACAGTAGTCCCCCGAAGAGGCACACTCCGCAAGGAAGTGTGCCTCAGTTATATTCGCCTTCAGGCGGGTTATATTGCTTCGCAGTTATATGATGCTACGCATCGTTATATTGTCCTTCTGACAGTTTTAGCGGCGAATATAATATCACGAAAATCGTTAGATTTTCATATCACTTTGCCGCAATGCAAAATATCACTGTGAGACCTGTCTCACAATATCACTTATTGTATTTATCTTTGAGATGGGTATTGTTTCAAAGTATGTAACTCGCTATGACACTTTCAAACCGAAAGTGTCTATTTTATTATAATAAAGAAATTGGGAGAAACTTCTTTACAAAATGTCCCCCGAAATCAGAATGATTTCGGGGGATGTCTTTTTACATCATATGGGCTTTATGATATAACTGAATTCAAAATGCTTTTCCGTGAAGGCTCTTTCGGGTTCGAGGTATGAGAGCTCCTGATTTTCTGCATGAAGCTTATAGTCAATATTTACTATTGTTTCATCTAAAGGTACAAGCTCGTCGTGATGAGCCGTGTTTTCCATCTGAATATCACTGAAATGAATTGCCTTGAATGAAAATCCTCTGTCTGATGTATCGTAGAATTCAAGACCTTCACCGTCAGAAGTTCTTACACTCGCGTACTTTGTCTTATAGTGAGCAGAGGATTCACAGGGATTAATGAAGTTTTCATACTGCTCTGTAACGGTGGAAGTAAATCTTCCGAGATACTGAGATTTGTATCTGTCGGAATAGCTCTCCTTCGGACCGTAGCCGTAATATTCAACCGCCTCAAAATCCTTAATAAGTGAAAGCTTAAGACCGAAACGGGGTAAAGGCTGTGCATTATGAGTTACATCACCCATAAATGAAACTTCAATTCTGCCGTCCCGCTTAAATGTGTATATTGCCTTACCCTTAAGAGCGGGGGGCATAGCGGGAGAAGCAAAGGACACATCTGCTGTTATCTTTATATCTTCACCATTTTCCATATTCACAGCATATGTCTTCTGATAAGCATGGAAATATCTTGCTCTTTCAGAAGCTTCCTTGTGATTAAAGGTCTGACGCCATAATGTAAATTCTATGGGAGAGGTAAGATATTCCTTTTCTTTATTCTTAATTGAAGTCACTTTACCTGTAATTTTACTGAATACATAGGAAATATTTCCCGCAGTTATATAGAAATTACACTTATCTTCTTTTATTTCAAGAGAAGATTTTTCTGTTTCTGTGTATTTTACTGCTGAATCGGCAAGAATTAACTGAATAAAGCCTGCCTTGAAGCCTTTTTGGGCATAAAATGTATCTTTATTAAGACAAAGTACAAGAGTAAGTGTGACATTCTCTCCGACAGTATCAAAGGAAAGAGCGAACTTTTTCTCTGTTCTTGCTTCAATATTTCCCTTTCCGAGGTTTATTTCTTCTGTAACTTTTCCGTCCTTTGAAAGATATACGAGCAAATCATATTCCGAAAGGTCAGAGAAATATCTCTTGTTGAAAACGGTAAGCTCACCGTTTTCAAAAGAAGCTGTAACGGGAATATAAGTCTGCTTCATATCGTAAAAACCGGGACGAGGCCTTCTGTCGGGGTATACGAGTCCGTCAATGCAGTAATATTTATCGTGGGGATAATCTCCGAAGTCACCGCCGTAACGATACTGAGGATTTTCCTTTGTTCCGATATTTACCGCATGGTCACAGAATTCCCATATGCAACCGCCTGTGTAATTATCGTATTTTTCAAAGTCGTTCCAATGAAGAGGAATATCGCCTGTTGAAGTACATGAAACATATTCGCAGTAATAGAAAGGCTTCGTGTGCTTTTCGTCATTAAGGTATTCTTCGAGATATTCGAGTGTGGCATACATACGGCTTTCAACATCTGAAATATCCTTGAAATCTCTTCCGCCTACTCTGCCTTCATATTCAAGACGTGCGTTTTCATAGTGAATTATAGCCTTACTGTCACGACTTCTGATGAAGTTTGCCATACGGCGGTGGCTTTCGCCGCAGCCCGATTCATTACCGAGGCTCCACATAACTACGCAGGCATAGTTTTTGTCTCTTTCAAAAAGCCGTTCTGCTCTGTCAAGACAGGCTTCTTTCCATTCGGGGACATCGGCAAGATGTGCCCAGTAATCCCAATACCAGTCGCCGTAGTTATAGCCCATACCGTGGCTTTCAAAGTCTGCTTCGTCAACGAGCATAAATCCCTTTTCTTCACAAAGATCAACAAATCTCGGGTCATTGGGATAATGGGATGTACGGATCATATTTACATTTGCGCCCTTTAAGATATGAAGATCCTTTATCATATCCTCCATTGTGACAGCGTAACCCGTTTCGGGGTTGGAGTCATGTCTGTTTATACCGTAGAATTTGATTTTCTTGCCGTTAAACAGGAAACAGCGATCTTTTATTTCTGCCTTTGAAAGAGCCAAGGGGAATCTTATAACCTCATCCCCCGAAGCTATAACAAGAGAATATCTTAAAGGAAGCTCTGCATTCCATAAAACGGGATTATTGATATCAAAGGTAAATTCTCCGTCTTCCGTGCCCGACAGAATTTCTTCACCGTCGGGAGAAAAAACAGTCCAGAGAAATTCAGTTTTTTCTGAGAAATCGGGTTTTACCGTAATATTAGCATTTAAAAAATCTTCCGTAAATTCTCTTAAGATATGTATATCCTTAAGATGCTTTTCATCTCTTTCGAGAATATATACATCACGGAATATGCCCGAAAGTCTGAAGAAGTCCTGATCCTCAAGATATGAGCCGTCGGTGTGCTTGATAACAAGAGCCTCAATAATGTTTTCACCGTCAAGAAGCTTATCCGTGATATTGAATTTGCTTTCTGCGTGGCTTACCTGTGAATAACCCGTAAATTCACCGTTTACCCAGAGATAGAAGCCGGCACTTACGCCCTCAAAGGAGAGATAATAAGCCTTGTTGTCCTTCTTGCTGTAGCTAAAGCCTCTTCTGTAGAGAGCAGCAGGGATTATGTCGGGAAGATGAGGAGGATCAACGGGATAAGGATAGTCCTGATTGATGTAGTTTGGCACATCATAGCCCTTGTCAAGAACCAACTGCCAGTTAAAGGGTACCTTCATTTTATCGGGACATACTTCACTCGCAGGATAAGTATCCGCCGTAAAATCTACCTCTCTGACATTAGGATAAAACTTAAAATCCCATTCACCGTTAAGAAGAGTGAAGCGCTGTGAGTTCTCTCTTTCTTCAAAGGGGCACTGACCCTTTCCGAAGGGGATAAAATAAGCGGCAGGCTTTTCGCAACCTATATGTAAATATTCAGGTGAGAGATAATATTTTTCAATCATTTCTTTTTTTCCTTTATAAGTTTTTGAAGATTAAGGGCGAGAACAAATATAGAATATATTCCCGTAAAGGCAAAAGCTGCACCTATTGCAAGAGAGCCTGCATTGTTATTGAATATAACGTTATTGATAACAACAACAAAGGCTAAATAGCCGGCTGACCATATTACAGGAATAAGCACTGCCGAAAGAATTCTGCGCATCACGCCTCGGCCTAAGAGAACACCGCCGAAAGCAAAAATGCCGACCATAAGGGCAAGTGTCAGGTAATATTCATCAACATCCACCCAGGCAATGTATGCTCTTCTGTGCCAGCCGAAGATTTCGAAGAAAACTCCCACAAGAATGGGAAGAAGCAGGTAAACATATTTTCTCGGCTTCTTCGCAACTGCAATAACTGCAATTGCAAGGGAGATAACAGCTGAAATTGCGTAAAATACGATTGACAGGGGGAATAAAATTTTGTCTCCCCATTTTTTAACTGTGCCGTCAAGGAAATTCAGTCCGTCGGGCCCCTTGGTGTCTCCCTCGCGGGTCTGTGTGATGCCCAGAGCCTTGATATCCTCAATAAGAGCTGCGTGTGCTTCACTGTCAGAAGAGTGATATGCCTTCCATACTCTCCAGCAGATTTCACTTCTTATAACATTGTTTTTCTGAGCCTCGGTTTCTGCCTGTGCCTTTGCATTTTCCCAGAGAGCATCGGCTTTTTCAATATCCTCTGCCGTGAACCCGAGAGTTTCGTTCATAGTGGAATAAATAAAAAGGTGTTCTTTTTCGGGCACCGGCTTTTCTGTTGTCATATCTATAAATTCACGGATGCTTTCCCAGCCGGCACCGTAGTAAGCTTCAAGGAACTCGTTCATTGTCTTATCATAATCAAGATAAGGATTCTGCATAAGCTTTGAAAGAAGGTATGCACGAAGCTCACCGAATTCACCGTCGCAGGCTTCCATATAGTAGTTACCCTCTTCATAAAGACCTACAACATTGTTTTCGTAGAAAATCTGTATATTTTTCTGTAAAACTCCGAAGTCGGGGAAAATGCCGAGAGTATAAGCATAGTTCGTGGTGTAATCCCACACATAAATGCGCTCACATATTTTGCTCCACTCCGAAAGATCACTCATAAGCGCTGCATTTTCGGGGCAAGTCTCATCATCAAGTGCGTGTGCAAAGCAGCACTCAATGGTACAAAGACGGACAATTACATTATCCTCGGGAACAACCTTTGAGGGCGCTTTTCTTGTGTACTGATAAGCAAATGTGTCAATTGCTACATTATCATATCCTGCTGCCTTCACATCCCTTGCAATACGGTTGACGAATGTAATCATAGTACCCGAATGACCGCCGTTTTCATTGTCAAGCTTCATACAATCGACACACTGACACATTTTTCTGTTGTCGTGCTGAGTAAGAGAAATTATCTGAAGAGATTCGTCAGGGTTGTGCTTTTCCTGAAGTAACGCCATAACCTCATCTCGGACAATCTCATAAGTAGTTTCGTTTGTAAGGCAAAGCTGGTCGGGAACTCTCATTCCCATGTGAAGAGCAAAATATTCGGGATGCTCGTCAAAATATGTTTCGGCTTTACAGAACTGTGTTGCAAAAGTGTGACAGAAATTAGAAATGTAGGAAACATTACCGCCAAGCTCCGATGGAATTATTCTGTAGGGATTGCCGTTAAGCCCGTTGGCAAGTGAATATTCAACATCACGGGGGCTTAACCAGTCTGTGTCCGTATATTCAAAGAAAGGCTTGTATTCTGTCTTTTCACCTGCAGGAATCACGAGATTCTCATTTTTCGGGATACTGTAAAGAGTAGATGTATACCAATCACAATCACAGTATTTTTCTAAAAACGCGTAAACACCGTGAATGACGCCTCTTGTACCGCTGCCCGTAATTAAAACTTCATTTTCCTTGGTTTCAATCACATAACCGTTATCGGGAATATCGTCTGAATATGAAAGACGGAATATCAGCCCTGCGTTTCCTGAGGTTGAAACAGGGAAAGCCTTTCCCGTAATCTCAGTCATATACTTCGACAGCGTCTTTCCTGCCGCTTGTAGTCTTTCATCGCCGAATTCACTTGAAATGACATAACCGCCCAGCTGTGTAGCACCCGAAAATACGGGAAGCACAAATGTGAACAATAAAACAAGTGCAAAAATAAGACTGAATTTTTTCATAGTGTTTTACCTCCCTTGAAATTATATATAGGGGAATTTATGCATCAAACTTCTCTTTTAATTTCTCATATACCTCATCAGGTATTTCAGGGTTACCCTTTGAATAGGATGGGATATACATATCTCCCGCTTTTTCCTTTACTGTGCAGGTGGTGTCGTTTCTCCACTTATCTCTTTCGGACTTTTCTCTGAGGTTGGGGATATCATAGCTTTGATTATTATTCATGGCGCTTAAATATCCGAAGTGACCGGGTAAGAACATATCCATTGCTTCATATACATCAACTATTTCTGCATTACGGTTACCCTTTATTGCCTGAATAAAGTGATACATTGTATAGAAATCCGAGCCGCCGTGGCCTGATTCCTCTGCAAGTTTGCTGAGAGAATCGCTTGTATCCATTATTCTGGGCTCATCCTTGTTATCGCCTTCGTTTTCATCGAGATTTGCAAAAAGAGTACCTACTCCCTCTTTGTCGGAATCATCCTCTCTTGCACTTTCGAGTCTGCCCTTAGAGCCGTAAATCGAATACCATACGGAATTTCTTGAGGGACCTACACCGTGAACACTCTTTAATACTGCGCCGTTTTCGAGAGTAACCATTTCAACTGCCATAGCACCCGCATATGCTCCCATACGGTACATTCTGTCATTAAAGGGAATTTCAAAGCCGGATACTTTTACGGGACGAAGACCTGTTATATGAAGAAGCGGTCCGAGAGAATGTGTGCAGTAATAGAATGCACTCATTGTATTTCTCCAGTGATTCGGGTCACAGTTTGTATAACCGTGCCAGCCGGGTTCACAGTTATGAACATATTCACCCTCACCGTATTCAAACTTACCGAGATTGCCCTCACGGTACTGTATTCTCATTTCACGGGGAGCGGGCATATAGCAGTAATTTTCTGCATATGCATATATCTTTCCTGTTTCTTCAACGGTTTCGATAAGTTCTACTGCTTCTTTAAGATGCTGACAGGGTAAAACCTCACTCAATACATGCTTTCCTGCCTTAAGTGCTTTTATTGCAAGAGGTGTGTGCTCATTTGCAAAGTTTGCAAGAACAACACCGTCCATATCATGCTTTATAAATTCATCGAAGTTATCATAGTATGTGATGCCGTCCTCACCGTATTTCTCTTTTGCCTTGCTGAGAAAATCGGGAGCATTGTCACATATTGCAACGATTTCAGCATTAAAGCCTGTTTTACAGTAATTGAGCATTGTCTGTCCTCTTCTTGAACCGACAACACCGATTTTTACTTTCTTTGCAAGACCTTCTCTGTAAATGGTCTTATAGGGAGTCAGATCCTCATATACCATTTCAACGCTGTCAATGCCGTATTCCTCAAGCACCTTGCCCCAACGCTCTTCCATACCCATTTCATACTGAACGGGAATAAAGCCTGAGGTAAGATAGCTCTTAACTGCGCCCTTACGCCATTCATCTGTGGTAAGACGGATATATTTTACGCCTTCTTCTGAAAGCTTATGTATACAACGGTTATTAAGATATTTACCAAGTCCCTTGCCTCTGAATTCGGTTTTCATACCAACCATGTGCATATTACCCATATTGAGGTCGGTATGGTTTATTGCAGTAATTGTTCCGATATGTTCTCCTTCATAATCGAGGAAAAATACATCATCATAGGGGTCACAGGCTTCAATGCCTAAAATGCTGTCATCGAACTGTGCTTCGGTGGCATCGTCTCCAACAAGTCCGTTCTTGCAGCACTCTACCCAAGCCATTTTATCCTCTTCGCCCTTATATTTTGAGAATGAATATCCCTCGGGGAGAGGAAGCAGCTCTACCTTTTTATCGTTTATCCAATACATTTTTAACTGTGCCATTTTGTATCACTCCGTTATTTATACTTTTAATTTGATTATTTTATCTTTTGTGTGAAATCTTCCATAATTTTTGGAATATCAATGCTCTGAGGGCAAAGCTCCTTGCATTTCCCGCAGGAAATACATGCCGAGGGTCTGTGCTCTTCGGGAATACTTTTAAGTCTCATGGGCGCTAAAAAGCCGCCGCCCGTGAATGTGTATTCGTTATACATTTCAATGATGACGGGGATATCAATTCCCATGGGGCAATCATTTACACAGTATCTGCAGGCAGTACAGGGTACTCCTCCCGTCATATTTCTTGCAAAACCGAGAAGATCGTTCTTTTCACTGTCAGTCAGAGGGTCATCAACCGAGAAAAGCTTTATGTTATCCTTCATCTGTTCAAAGGATGATGCACCTGAAAGAACGGTCGTTACACCCTCTATGCTCTTTAAGAAACGGTATGACCATTTAACAGGTGAAAAATCGGGGTGTTTTTCCGAAAATGCTTTCATTTCTCCCGTTTCTTTTGCAAGCTTACCGCCTCTTAACGGCTCCATTACCCATACGGGAATATTAAGAGAAGAAAGAATTTCAATTTTTTCGTTTGCTTTCTGGAATTCATAGTCTATCCAGTTTAACTGTATCTGACAGAATTCCATGCTCTTGCCGTATTTTGAGAGAAAACGGTTCATGGTTTCGGTAGTGCCGTGAACAGAAAAACCGAGATGCTTTATTCTGCCGTTTTCCTTTTGCTTCAGAAGATATTCGTATGTACCGTGAACAGGATTGAGATATTCATCTATATTCAATTCGCAGACATTGTGAATAAGATAGAAATCGAAATATTCCATTCCTGTTTTTCTGAGCTGCTCCTCAAATATTTCTTCAACCTTACCCATATTGTTAAGATCATATCCCGGGAATTTTGTTGCGATATAATAAGAGTCTCGCGGATATTTATTCAGTATTTTTCCGACTACCCTTTCACTCTCACCGCTGTGATAGCCCCAGGCAGTATCAAAATAATTGACACCGTTTTTAAGGGCATAGTCTATCATTTCGGCAGTTTCATCTTCGTTTATCTTTCCGTCTATAGTGGGAAGACGCATAGTGCCCATGGAAAGAAGCGACAGCTTTTTATCCTTAAAGCTTCTGTAAAGCATATTTTACCTCCCATAAATATTTATATTAATAATATACAACAAGAAAACATAATTTGACAAGTGTGTTTTTATGTGTTATTTTAAAACAAATGAAATAAAAGGAGAATTTTTATGAAAAAGATTATAAGTCTTATTCTCTCTGTGGCTATTATGTTGTGTTGTACGGTAATTTCTCCCGTCTCCTTTGCAGCTATTACGGGAAATACATATTATGTTGACTCCATTGACGGCAACAATGCCAATGAAGGCACTTCACCAGATAAGGCTTGGAAAGACCTTGACGGTTTTGTTAATTGCAAAGAGCCTCTGAAGGGCGGCGACACCGTTCTTTTCAGAGCAGGCGGCACTTATGACTGCGCGGTAACACTTGAAGGTATCAAAGGCACAAAGGACGCCCCCTTCACAATTTCATCATACGGCGCGGGCGAAAGACCCCTCCTTAAGACAGACCTTCCTGATGAAGTTTTCACATTTATTGACTGTTCTTACATTACCGTTTCCAATCTTCAGATTACGGCTCCTAACGGCGGCGGTATATGGATTGACACTATCAACGAAGAAAGCGTTGGTATAACAATTGACAATGTTTATTTCTTCGGTCTGCCTAACGGCAAGGTAACGGCAAGAGACGATTTCTCAAGAGGTGCCGCCCCTGCACGTGCTGCTGTTATGGTAAAGGGACTTCCCTCCAATTCAAGATATCCCGTAAATGACCTTACAATCAGAAACTGCGAGGTTTATGACTCGGCAAACGGCTTTATGATATGGGGCTCATGGAATGACCAGCAGGACCCCTGGAGCGAAAATGCCGTAAAGGATCCCATATACAACACGGGAGTTCTTATTGAAGGCTGTTATTTCCACGAAATGGATGCGGAAGCAGTAGTTATCGGAATCTGTGACGGAGCACTTGTAACTCACTGCAGAGCAATAAATACCTGCCAAGGTGAGGGTGTTGACGAAAACGGCGAAATCCTCTATTTCACCGCAGCTATGTGGTTCTGGGGCTCTGAAAACAGCACCATTCAGTACTGTGAAATTGCAGGCCAGAAAAACTTCGGCGACGGTATGACCGTTGACTTTGACTCAGATTCAAACAACTGCACATATCAGTACATTTATTCTCACGACAATATGCGTTTTGCTGTAAATAACGCAAAAAAAGAACCTCAAAGAAACAATACCGTAAGGTACTGCCTTTCCGTAAATGACAACAAGGGCAGAAGCTCACTGGCTTCGGGTAACGGTGAAGATAATTTCAGATTCTACAACAACACAATCATCAACTCAGGCGAAATTCAGTTCTATCACCTTACAAACTCCCTTATTGCAAACAATATCTTTGTAGCGGCTGACGGCGCACCTATGAACTGTACCCTCGAGGATGAATTCACCGCAGGAAATACATACAGAAACAACTGCTATTACAACACACTGAATCTTATGTGCGACCCCTTTGCGATGAACACCGACCCCGGTTTTTCAACGGATGAGCTCATTGAAGCATATCAGCTTGCAATAAACTCTCCCCTTATCGGCAAGGGTATGAAGATTGAAGACGGTCTGACTCACGACTTCTTCGGAAACGAAATCGAAAGCTGTAACATCGGCTGTTATATGGGCAAGGGAGAAGAACCTGAGGTTGAAACCGAAAATATCTTCGTAAAGCTCGTAAGATTAATAAGAAATATTCTGCAGAGACTCGAGCACGAATTCAACGTAATCAAGAGAGAAATCGAAGAATCTCTTGCAAAATAACAGATATTAATTACGGGAGGGGTGACCCCTCCCCTACCATACAAATTCAACATTTAAGCGTAGAGGCGGGGTTTCCCCGCCCGTAAAAATTTCAGGCATAAAGCTACATTATACCGTAGCCTTACGCCTGTCTTTTTTATTCTTATATTTCAAAGCATTCGCGGTTTGTTCCGTAAAAGATATCTTCCTTAAAGGCAAGTCTATTGCACATTTCTTCAGCGAAGTCCCAGTTATCCGAGAAATCGAACTCATAACTGTGTCCCCAGATGTATAAAAGCTTCGGAGTATCGGTTTCAAGTTTTAAGAATTCATCTATCATTTTAAGACAGTTTTCCGTGTCCTTGTGGTGGACAGTGGGATTAAATACATAAAGATCCTTTTGAAGCTCAAAATTAAAGGTGGGAACTGTGGTTCTCGCATACTTCACACCCGTATTTTTAGCTATAATATCGGCTACTCTTAAATCAAAGTTCACACCGCCGCCGGGGTATGCCATGCCAACAACCTCATAGCCGCAAAGCGATGAGAGATTTTCTCTGTCCTTTTCCACCTGACGGATAATTTCTGCTTCATCAAGGGAAGGCAGCATCGGGTGAGTAAGAGTATGCACTGCTACCTCGTGCCCTTCATACAAATTCTTTAATTCGTCACGGCTGATTTTATTATGAGCGACACTTTTATCTCCGTATGTCAGTGTGTTTTCAGTATCAAGAAGCTCTGAATTTATATTGAAAGTAGCCTTTATTCCGTATTTATTGAAAATCTCAACAAGTCTTCTGTCCTGTGTTACGCCGTCATCATAGCTGAAGGTGACGGCCTTCATTTTTCCGTTAAACATTTTTTGCCTTCTTTTTTTCGTATTCCTCAACTATTTCTTTGGTTTCAAGAGGCTTATCCGTAATAATTCCGTCTACACCCATATCGAGCAGCTTCAATATTGTATTCTTATCATTTACAGTCCATACATTTACCTTGATGCCCAATGTATGTGCTATTGTCACGATTCTCTTTGAAACAGCAACATTTGCGGGATGAATTATATCACAGCCGATTTTCTTTACCATAAAGAAAGGATAAAGCACCATTCTGCAAACTGCGGGATTGCTTATGGGATATAAAAATGCGGTTTTGCAACGTGCGTCTATTTCTTTAACTGTGGATAACACCACGGGGGAAAAGCTCGAAATTATTACTCTGTCAAGACAGCCGTATTTTTTTACAGATTCAAGTGTTTTTTCAACAAGATGTGAAATATTGTTATCTCTGGGGCATTTAAGCTCAATATTTATGATTTCTGCATTGCTCTTTGATGTTACATCAAGAAATTCATCAAGGGTCGGCAAGGGTGTTCCCTTAAATTCTTCGGAAAAATATGCGCCGAAATCAAACTTTTTAAGCTCTTCAAGCTTATAGGATGTTATATCTCCTCTGCCGTCTGAAGTAGCATCAATGGTATAGTTATGGCATATAACGGGAATACCGTCTTTTGTTAAATGAACATCTGTTTCAAATCCGTCCGTTCCTTCATTTATTGCCGTAATGAAAGCCGGAAGAGTATTCTGAGGAGCCTTTCTGTTTGCTCCTCTGTGTGCTATTATTTTGCAACTCATTTTCTTCGCCTCTCTTATTCGTTTACAGAAGTCAGAACTGTGTCAATATCAATAATGACATTACCCATGCTAAAGGCATCTGTATCTTCTGAAGCGGGACTTGCTGCATAAAAATTATCCTTATAAGATATCATTGATTCGGTTGAGGGAGTTCCTGCAAATCTTGCATTTGCATACACTTCTTTTTCTTCTGTGCCCTCTTTATATTTCAGAGCGAATAAGCTATAGACATTTCCGTCGCTTTGCTGTGCAATACAACCGATATCAGAAATTGTGATATCCTTGTCTTTATTTATTTCAAAGAAGCCTTTAACATATGAAGCTGCAGAAGCAGCAGCCAAAGCGGCTACATTATCGTAGTTTTCTTTCTCTTTTTTTAATGCAGAAAATGCCGTAAGCTGTGCTTTTTTAATTTCTGAAGCGGTGTCATATCTGTCTAATAAAGCCTTATATTCATCCGTGATACCTTTGGCATCAATTCCGTATTCTGTAACGGTCTTCTGAAGTTTTTCGGAAAGTGCGTCTGCTTTTTCATTAAAATCTGAAATATCGTCAATTTCTTCTCTTGCTGAAGTGAGTACACTGTAATTTTTAACATCCTCTTTATCTTCTTGTGATAAATTCTCATATGCCTTTTCAGCATCTTCAATAAGTGAAAGTTTATCTGAAGTTACCTCTCCTATAGCTTCGATTTTAGCTTCACAAGTCTTCACTTCTTCACTTTTTGCGCAAGAGGAAAAACCTATACACATCAGTACTGTAACCAGTAAAAATACTATAATTTTTTTCATAAACTCTTCTCTCCTCAAGAAATATATATTTATTGTAACATAATGTTAACAGTATTACTGCACAAATATAAATTATCATTTTGTGCAAAATATACTTATATTTTGCCTTTTTTGAAAAATAATCTCTTGACATGCTGTGCAAAATGCTATATTATAAGTATAATTAATAGATTTTGAATATTAATAATTTTTTCTAATCGGTGAAAGATATGGATGTCAGAAATTTAAAAACCTTCTTAAAGGTATCAGAGCTCAATAATTTCACGAAGGCGGCTTCGGTGCTGGGATATTCTCAGTCGGCTGTAACTGTACAGATGCAGCAGCTTGAAACAGAGCTTGGTGTTCCGCTTTTTGACAGAATAGGAAAAAACATAAAGCTCACTCAATACGGTGTAAATTTTGTTGAATACGCAAACGGTGTTATTGAAGCCATTGAAAGAGCACAGAATTTCGCTACTGAAAGCGAGGATATGAGAGGCACTATCCGCTTCGGTCTTGTCGATTCTATCTTAAAATCCTGCTTCATTCCCATTTTTCCCGAATTCAACCGCAGATATCCTCATATAAACTTAAGCATTTTTGTAGGCTCTGCAAGAGAAATTGAAGAAAAAACAAGAGCCAATGAGCTTGATTTATGCTATATGCTGGACTACAAGGTACCGAGAAAAGAATGGGTAAGAGTCCGCGAAGAGGTCGAGCCCATTATTTTCGTAACAAATCCCAACAATCCTCTTGCAGACAAAGCGGAAGTAACCTTTGAAGAAATAACAAGAGAAAAACTTATCCTCATGCCTCAGGGCGAGGGCTACAGATACCTTTTTGACGACGAACTCGCAAAGAGAAACCTCTTTGTGACACCCTCAATTGAAATTGCAAATACCGACACTATCATGCGTCTTACAAAAACTTCAAATTATGTCACAATGCTCCCCGTATTTGAAGTAAGAAAGAGTATTGAAGAGGGTTCACTCAAAAAGATAAATGTCCCCGAATGTGAGTTTAACCAGTGGTCACAGCTCGCCTTCCTCAAGGGCAAGGCAATGACTCCCCAGCTTCAGGTATTTATAGACACCGTACTTGAACTTTTACCGCCTATAATAAATTAAAAAGATTTCGCACACAGCAAAAAAAGCTGTGTGCGATTTTTGTTTTTATCTCATTTTACTCTGTAAGAAAGAAACTGCTTTTCTGATATCTGCAGCAGGGTCGTCGCCTACTTCTCTTTCTATGGTCAAAAAGCCTTTGAAGCCGATATCTTCGAGTGCTGCGAGGTATTTATCCCACGGTACACTTCCCTCTCCGAGAGGTACTTCTTCAAATGAGGGACCTGTTACGAGGGCATCGTCCTCTTTTACTCCGTAAATAGCTTCGGGGTCTCTATGATAGAGCTTTACGCCATCCTTTGCATGGGTATGCACTATATAATCTCTGAGATTATAAACAGCACCTGCAGGGTCATCACCTGTTACCATAACAAGGTTTGCAGGGTCAAGGTTTACACCGACACCCGTTGAACCTAAGGTATCAAGGAAGTTTTTAAGAACAAGAGAGGTTTCGGGGCCTGTTTCAACAGCAAAGTGTGCATTTATTGAGTCTGCATAGCGAGCAAGCTCACCGCAGGCATCCTGCATGATCTTAAAACGGGGATGCTCCTTGTCTTCGGGAACAACACCTATATGAGTTGTTACAATATCTGTTTCAAGATCCTTTGCAAGGTCAAGTATTCTCTTTGATTTTTCTATAAGCTCGGGATTTCTTTCGGGTCTGTAGAAGCCGCAGCCGAGATCTCCGCAAAGTGCAGAAATTACAAGTCCGTTATCCTTAACGAGCTTAAGAAATTCCTTTCTCTTTTCGGGGCTCATATTTTCGGGTGCCATTTCTCCACGGGTGGAATATACCTGAATACCCTTTGCACCAAGCTCGGCAGCCTTTTTCACTGCAGTGGGAATATCAGTTCTGAAAGAGTCGATTATTATACCTATAGGGAAATTATACATTAAACTTTTCTCCTTAATTTATCGTATTTTGAAATGAAACCGTTGAAAAATCTTTCTATTTTTTCAACGCCGCCTTCACTTTCGCTTTCAAAGTTCACAGGAATTACGGGGTCATGAACACTCATTCTTATAAGAAGCCAGCCGTCGCCGTTCCATTTTCCGAAATTCACTCTGAAGCCTTCTCTGTTATCGTCGGCGGGAGTAATAAGGGGGAACTGCTCACAGTATTCTTCGAAATCTTTTATAATACCCTCGCCGTATTCCTTAAAATCAGCAAGGTCGATAATATATCTTACTTCCTTTTCTTCTTTGGGAACACGAAGCGGGGCTAAAAGATCACTGAGAGTTTTGCCCTCTTTTCTGAGATTTGCCATAAGAATTATTATTTTCACCATAAGATATGCGCCGTCATCAAGAAAATAATTTTCTCTTAAAGCCGCATGTCCTGAGGTTTCAATGGCAAGTGGGCAGTCAATACCCTGAGAATTTAATTCTATTGCCTTATTAATAACATTCTTATAGCCTCTCTTATAGCGGTAATGAACACCGCCCAGGTGCTCGTTTATAAAGTCACGAAGTCCCGATGACGTCACACTGTCCGTCACTATAGTTCCGCCTTTGCTGTTTTCGAGAGCAATGACCGAGGACAAAGCAATAAGAGCATTTCTGTTTATTTCTCTGCCGTTGTTATCTACACAGGCGGCACGGTCCACATCCGTATCGAAGATAATACCGAGGTCTGCCTCGTTTTCAGTTACGGCCCTTGATATAAAGCCCATAGCCGTCTTGTCTTCGGGATTCGGGATATGATTCGGGAACATACCGTCAGGCTCTAAAAATTGAGAGCCATTTGTGTCTGCACCGAGAGAGTCAAGAAGCTTCTTAAAAAATCCGCCGGCACCGTTTCCCGCATCAACGACGATCTTAAAACCCGAAAGAGGCTTTTCACCGTCATTTATACCCTCAACTATCTTCTTTCTGAGAATTTCACAATACTGTGACATAAAATCCGTTTTTACAGCTTCAGGAGCAGCGGTTTTCACTTCTTCGGTTTTTTCTGCAATTTCAAGAATTGCCTTTATATCCTCGCCCTCAAAGCCTCCGTCTTTTGTGAAGAACTTAAGACCGTTCTTATCATAAGGGTGATGACTTGCGGTTATCTGAACGGATGCAGTAACCCCCAATATGAGCGTAGTCATAAACATAGCGGGAGTAGAAGAAAGTCCGCAGTCATATACTTTTATATTTTCGGCAGAAAACACCTCAAGAAGTGCATTTTTAATTCTTTCGGCAGAAATTCTTGAATCATGCCCCACGGCAAGAGTTATCTCACCTTTCGGAACACCTGTTTTTTCACAAAGATAAGATATAAAAGCAAAAGCAATTTTTCTTATTGCTTCATCTGTAAGCTCTGTATTTTCACCCACTGCAGTACCACGGATATCAGTACCGCTTTTTAATTTCAATAATGACATAAAAACACCACACAGATCATAATTTTACAATGCAAAATTATGATAGTTATATTTCTGCTTTGCAGAAGTTATATTGTGCTTCGCACAGTTTTATTCGGCTGAGCCGAGTGATATTTTTGCTTCGCAAAAGTTTCGGAAGGGCTTACGCTCTATTTATATAATGCCGACCGCAGGTCCCGAAATTCGGAATTCATAATTCCGAATTCCGAATTTTTAACGACTCCGCCGTTAAATTATAATTTAGTGGTATTTAGGCAAATAGCTTCCGTGTGCTTCAATGAGGGCATCGCAAAGAGAAATAATCTCATCAATTGAAAGCTCGGAAGATGTATGAGGATCAAGAAGCGCTGCCTGATAGATAGCATCCTTCTTGAGAGTTACTGCAGCTTCAATAGTAAGAAGCTGAACATTTATCATAAGTCTGTTCATTGCGGCAAGCTGTTCGGGAAGTTTTCCCTGAATGCAGGGCTGAATACCGTTCTTATTAACAAGACAGGCAACCTCAACACAGGCTTCACGCGGTAAGTTTTCGATAAGTCCGTTATTGATAACATTACCGCCGATTTTATAAGCAACATCTGTTGTGATAGCTTCCATAATATAAGAAGCGTATTCATGTGTTCTTTCGTGCTTTACATCGTCTGTAAGATAAATCTTTCTTTCATCCTGCCAGCGTGCTATCTGGTTTACACAGCGGCGGGGATATTCGTCAAGAGGAATATTATATCTGTCGATAAGCTCAGGATACTTTGCCTTTATGAAAAGGTTGTTATATTCTGCATTATGTTCACTGGACTCTGTGCAATAGTGACCGAAACGGCGGATATATTCATATCTTACAAGGTCGTGCTTGTCGGTATGATCGCCGTTTAATACATCAATGGCTCTTCTTCTGATTTCGGGATAAAGATCCGTGCCGTCGGCATCTTCAATTTCAAGAAGCCAACCCATGTGGTTGATACCTGCTATCTTTTCTCTGATAGGCTCATGGAATTCTATGCCGAGGTCATGAAGAAGTCCTCTTGAGCAGCTCTGAACACTGTGGCAAAGACCAACTGTCTTAATGGGAGTAAATCTCTGCATGTAGCCTGCAAGCTGAGCCATGGGATTTGTATAGTTAAGGAAATATGCGTTGGGGCAGACTTCTGCCATATCGTCAGCAAAATCCTTTAATACGGGAATGGTACGAAGAGCTCTGAAAATACCGCCGATACCGTTGGAATCTGCTATTGTCTGACGAAGACCGTATTTCTTGGGTACTTCAAAGTCAATAACCGTGCAGGGCTCATAAAGACCGACCTGAATTGCATTAACAACGAAATCAGAGCCGCGGAGTGCTTCTTTTCTGTTTTCAACACCGAGGTGCTTTGTAACAACTGCTCTGTTTTCGTTAATATTTCTGTTAAGAGCTGTTACCATAATATATGACTCGTCAAGTCTTTGAGGATCAATATCATAAAGAGATATTTCACATTCACGAAGAGCGGGTGTGAGCATAACATCGCCTAAAACATTCTTTGCAAATACGGTGCTTCCTGCACCCATAAAGGTTATTTTCATAGTTGACCTCCCGTAGAAAAAAATTAAAGTCACAGGTTAAATTAACCTATGACTTTAGTTTACTTTATGAAATAATTTCCGTCAAGAGATTATTCGAATTCTTCCTCTTTTTTTCTGCCAAGCGTCAGGAAAACAATTGTACCTGATACTACGATAACAAGGAACAGAACAAGAATAAATACTATCGGAGCGCCGTTTCCTATCTCTTCGGGGACAGTATCCGTAATGTTATAGTCAGGATCAACCAAGCCTGCCTGGGAATCAGGGGCGGTGTCAGCACCGCCGATTACGGGAACCGTTACTATTTCGGGAGGAATGTAGGTAGGAGCAGTGGTAGCTTCCTCAGTGGGGGCCGGAGCGGTTGTGCTTTCCTCTTTCTTTGTTGTGGGCTCCGTTGGCTTCTCGGTAGTGGGTTCTTCCTTTGTTGTAGTTTCTGTCTGATGCTCAAGATCGTATAAGATCTCTCTTCTCTCTTTATAGGGGTCAACTTTATTTATATATGCTGCATTTTTTATGTTGCTGTTATTTACTCCTACAAAGGATACGGGGATAAGGTCTGCAAGGGCAATTGAAGCCAAGGGGGTAAGATGTGCGCCGTCAGTAGTAAAAGTGGGACAAAGTGCATTTGTGTCGGCAGGATTTGAAAGAGCTGAGCAATCAATATAGCCGTCAGCTGAAGTATTGATCTTTATCCATTTATCAAGCTCGTCACACATATCCTGCATTTGCTGTGTCCAGACAATATCACCTGTCTGACCGAGGAATGCTCTTTCATAGCCCTTCCATGAGGTCTTTGTAAAGAAATATATCTTTATTCCCTTTGCATGAGCTTTTTTTACAAGATTTTTATAACCTGCAATTATATCTTCTGATGTAGGATGCGGAACATCAGCACCCATGGATTTTGAAAACTGATGAAGAATATCGTTAAGTCCTATTTTAACAAATATATATTTTACACCTGTAATTGAAAGGGCATCTCTTTCAAAACGGTCACGAAGCGCTTTTCCGTAAAGATTTCCGATAAGTCCCGTGCCGTCACTTAAAAGCTTATTTGCAACAACCGCTTCATTAACTACACTTACATTCTTTATACCTGCCTTGACAAGCTTCTCGGCAAAATAATAGTAAGTATCGTTAACAAGTGTTGAGTCACCGATAAACACGGCAACATCAGCGCCGCTCGTTGAATAGGTATCTATCTGTGAAAGGAAAGGTGTTGTGTGATATGTAATAGTACCTGAACTGATATTTACTTCTCTGGGACTTAAAAGGTCCTTTTCATAGCACTGAGAAACCTCTTCTCTGAAAACGGAACGAAGTCCCATAAAGGTTCTCGCATTTGAAAGACCTGCAGAGGTTATATATGTTGAATTTGCAAAATAAAGACTGACTGTTAAAGCGTCAAGTGCCTGTGTCTTAAAATCTATCTCATCGGACCAGATAGTTTTACCTGCGGGAATGGTACCTTCGGTATTTCCGTTAAAGGTTATGGCAGTTGCAGTTGAAGCAACAATATCGGCTTTTCCTTCGCCCAGAGTCTTTGCAACGGTAGCCTCGCTTATGACAACGGGAGAAGAACCGTATTCATTGGAAAACTCAAAACGAAGCTTTTCCCCGCCTGTTGTTACCTTAAGCTCTATTCTTACTGTGCTTTTTGCAGGAATAATATCCTGCAAGCTGAGACTTGCAAGAGAAACAGAGGAATTAACAATGCTTGTAGCCCATGAGCAAGCCCAATTGCCGGCGGCTTCTGCTTTTATACCGGCAACTCCGCTTACGGGAGCAAGGAATATAATGAGAGCCAGCACTACTGTCAGCAAATTTTTAATTTTTTTCATCGGAATACTTCCCTTTTTCGTATAGTTATAAATATTATATTATAGCTACCGTTATATTTCAAGACAAATTTTAAGGCAATTGTTCACATTTTATTATGCTTTGGTATAGGTCAATTCATATTCGCCGCCGTCGGCAAGCTTAATTCCGTCTATACCTGTGTTTGAAGCCTCACCGCCGATACTTACATTCCAATAAGCACCGTCGGTCTCATAAACTGCAGAAATACCGTTTACTTTTTTGATATAAAGTCCGTATGGACCTTCTTCTCCCTCAATGAGGTTTACATCAATAAGTGCTTCACCGAGGACTGTTTTATCTGTAAGCACTGTAAACTTTACGGTTTTTTCGGGTGTGATAACACTGAGATAAACGGTTTTTTCACCTTCACCGAGTGTAGTGTCTTCATCATAAAGTGCATCAGAAAAAAGCGTAATTTCAGAAGACGAAGTTTCATCTGACCCCGATATCGGAGTTTCTTTGTCGGTAGGGCTTACACAAGAAGCCAACATAAAAATAAAAACAGTTAAAAGAAAACAGGATATTATTTTTTTCATAGCGTTTCTCCGAAATTTATTTACAGTTTTCTGTCTGCCATAAAGAAGGCAGATAATTGGGATCTGAACAACAAGGTATAGACGGAGGTGTTCCGTCAGAATGCCAGAAGGGAGATAAGGTATCATCTCTGAATTTATCTCTGTCTTCCTTTTTTCTGAAATCGGGAATATCATATGGCTTCGAGCCTTCAAGAATACTTCTGTGGGAAAGAATTGCAACGGATGCCATGGAGGTGGCAAAATAAACATCAAACATATGAGGCTTTGCGCTTCTTATACTGTCAAAAAATTCCTTGATAACAAAAAAATCTCCGCCGCCGTGACCTGCATTTTTAATGAGCTCTTCATCTTTATCCGAAAGGTCGGGTTCATAGAAATTCACTTCTTCCTTCCCCTCGGGAATCTGCCATGAGTTATAGCGAAGCATAACTTTATCCGTGCCTCTGACATTTTCTATCTGTCCCTTTTCACAGCAAAGTCTGTAGGAATTTCCGTGGGCGCCGAAGGCTGAACAGCCAGTTACCTTGAATACGGAATTGTCGTCATTCAGTATTGTGATAATCGCCGCCGCATCTGCCACATGAGACTGTGTGGGACAGTCCTCGGGAAGAGGCGCATATACAGGCATTGCCGTAACTCTTACGGGCTTTGAGTGAGTTGCCGCCATAAGAGGTGCTAAAGAATGAGTTATATAATATGTTCTCGGCAAAAAGTTTCTCCAGTGCTTTTCATACGGACGTACACTTAATACCGTTTTTGTATCATACCAATCTATGGGATGATTATATTCACCCTCCGCATACATGATTTTTCCGAGAGTTCCGCTCTCATATACCCTTCTCATCTCACGGTTGAAGGTCATATAAGGATAGTTTTCCGCAAGCATATATATAGCACTGCTTTTTTCGGCAGCCTCGACGAGCTTCACGCCCTCTGCTAAAGTACCGTTTGAAAGACATTCACTTAAAACATGGATATTTTTTTCGAGACACTTTACTGCATACCCTGCGTGCTCGGGACAGAAGTTTGCAATAAGCACGGCATCCATTGGGTGCTTGATAAATTCATCAAAATCCGTATAAACTGCGGCGCCTTCTATTTCGGAAAGCACTGTTTTTGTGTGTTCTTCGTCTTTTTCGCAAACGGCAACTATCTCACCGCCGTTGAAGCGTATTTCGTCAATAAAGCTTGAACCTCTTCGAAGTCCGAAAATGCCGATTTTTATCTTTTCCATAATTACCTCCTTTTACACAAACATCAATATTAAAAGTGCTGCAAAGGATACCGCAACACCGAAAATTTCTCTCTTTGAGGGCTTATCGGGAGTAAAGAAGCATATAACAGTTGAAATTATCATAACTCCGCCCGTAACAAAGGGGTACTGAGCGGAAGCGGGAATGTGTGCTAAAGCTATCAGAAGAAGATAGTTTGCAACTCTGCAAAGCACACCGTAGCCGCCCATGCTGAAAACCGCCTTCTTTGTAAGACTTCTTCCTTTTTCTTTTACAAAAGGAAGAAAAACAGCGGATAAAATAAGAGTAGCAGCAGATATCAGAATGGAATAACCTGCCTCCGAGGTCCTATTATAAGGAGAATTCTGAAAAATCGTTGAAAGAACACCCGAAAGACCGTTGAGAACGAATACGCCCATATAGTAAATATAGCCTGTCTTCTTTTCGCCCTTTTTAACGGTCAGAAGAAGTGACAGAATAATAAGAACAAAGCATATTCCCTTAGAAAAGCTCAGCTCTTCGTCATAAAAAATAATTCCCGTTAAAAACGGCAGTACCATACCGCCCAGCATTGCAAACATCGAATAAAGGGAAAGATTTATCCGACCGAGAGACTTAAGGCTGAAATAGGTATAGCCAATGGAATCAAGTGCCGTAACAAATGCCATGAGCATTGAAAAATGGGTATATTCGACCTTAAAGCCGTTAATTACAAGAAGCACGATAAGCCCCGCAAGGGAAGAGCCTGCAGAAAAAACAAACATTGCCCGAAGACCGTTACCGTACTCCTTTTCAAATATTCCGTTAAATAAAAACTGAAAGCTGAACATAGTCACAGCCGCAGCTAAAAAACCATAATATATCATAATATTCCACCTATATCATAATTTATCGTTCCGTTAAATTATGATAGTGAAGCACACATTCTGTGTGTGAAGTATTGCTATGCAATGTGAAGTATCCCCGAAGGGATGTGAAGTGTTTGCTTTGCAAACGTATCGGAAGGGCTTCGCCCTTAAATTATATAGAGCGCAGCGGAGCAAGGCGTCAGCCTTCATTTACTTTTGTCGCAGACAAAAACTTCACTTTTGCGAAGCAAATACTTCACTTTCACTTTGTGAAAACTTCACTTCGCATTTTTGTGCGAAGCTTCACTAAAACATAATTTAGCACAGCTAAATTATGTTTTACTGAGTAGCCAGTCGATAAGCTCCCCGTCATATGTATAATCCCACACATTGTGTCCCACGCCCGGGATTCTTGTATATTTTACATCCTTTTTCAGTTCTTTCAGCTTTTCTACCATTTCATCGGAATAATGCGGACTTACAACTGTGTCGTCACTGCCGTGAAATACCCATACGGGCATTGTAACGGAATCAGCTCTCCAGGGCATTCCGCCGCCGCACACGGGAGCTATTGCGCTGAAAAGCTCGGGCTTTGCCATAGCCGTAAACCATGTTCCGAAACCGCCCATGCTGATACCTGTAAGATATACTCTGCCGCGGTCGGCACCGTACTGAATGATTTTTTCTTCTATAAATTTAAGAATGGATTCAATTTTTGCACACCAGAATGTCTCTTTCGGACATTGAGGCATAATAAATATACATTCCCTGTCGTTATCCTTTAAGAATTCACTGAAGCCGTGAACATCTACGAGCGGCAGCTCATCTTTTCCGTTTCCTCTCTCCCCTGCTCCGTGAAGCTGAAACACAATGGGAAGTCCCTCTTTCATATTTTCAGGGGAATATTCAACATAGGAAAATATCTCGTTTTCGGTATATTCTTTTCTTATCATGTCAGATCTCCTTTTCTATAAGCTCTTCTATACCCGAGGTAATATTATCTGCAAGTGCTTTTATTCTGTCTACGCCGTTTGCCATTGCATAGGAATAAAATTCTCTTATCATTGCTTCGTCGTTTATATTGTCACCGACTGCTATAACATCCTCAATTTTTTCGTCAATAATTTCAAGAAGCTTATATATTCCCTGTGCTTTATCAATACCTTTCGGCACGATATCTATACAAGTGCCGTTCTGCAAAGGATTTACAAATTCGCCGAACCTTTCTTTAACAGCAGCCGTAACTTCCCCAGCTGTATCAAAATCGGGAAGATCGGTGCTTATCTGATTAAAGTAACTGATCTCTTTTATTTCACTGAGCTTCTTTCCCTCTTCTTCGGGGAATGCTTCATTTACCACTCTTAAAAAAGTATCCTTGCACACATTTGCAAAAGAACAGCCGAAGGAAAACAAAAACTCAATAAGAGGAAGTGCAACCGAGCCTTCACAGCGAAAATCTTTGATGATATTCTGTTCGCCGTCAGTTATCACAGCACCGTTACAGGCTAAAAAATAGTCTAGAGGGATATTATCGTTTTTCAGATCAAAGAAAAATTCCTTCTGCCTGCCGCTTACAACAGAAAATAAATTTCCCGCTTCTCTCCATTTTTTTATGGCATCAAGCTTTTTTTGAGTAATACCGCCGTGGTTTAATGTACCGTCATAATCGCTTAAAATAATTTTCATAATTTATAATGCCTCAAACATATCTGCAAGTCTTCTTGCACTTTCATAAAGCTTTACTATGCCGTCAAACATATTTTCGGCATTATAGGCTTTAAGGAAATTATCTGCTTCAAGCGTAAAATAGCCGCCGTAGTTTATCTCTTTAAGAGTCTTTACCATTTTGGAAAAATCTATATTCATTGAAAACGGTATCTGATGAGAATCATAATGACAGTCATTATCGTGAATATGCAGTGCCTGCAAATGAGAGCCTAAGGCTTTTATCATTTCTTCCGAGTTTGTTTCAAGTCCCTTCATTTCGGCGTGGCCTATATCAAGGCATGCAACAAGGAAAGGATTGTTTACGGCTTCTATGTGTCTTACAAAGCTTTCGGGAGATGAGCATGCGGCAGGAGCTGCATGATCTTTTTCATCATTCCAGTTCCACATATTTTCCGTAGCAATTTTTACACCGTGCGCCTTCGCAAAGGGCAGAAGCTCAAGATACATCTCGGCGTTTTCTTCGGGGCTTTTATTGTTATCGGGATGAATTACACATATCTCTCCTCCAGCTTCTGCAGTACATTCAATGGCTCTTTTCATATAATCTCTTATCGCCTTACAGGACACGGGAAACGGTGCGTGTGACTGATTGCAGACAATGCCGTTATCAAGACCTATCTGCTTTAATTTTCTTGCAAAGGCGAGATAATCTTTTCCTGCAAGAGGATGGGAATTTTCCTTGAGCTGATCCTTTTCCCAATCATATTTACACATATCGAACATGGAAAAGTCCCAGGCATCAAAACCTGCTTTTGCTATGAGTTCAACTGTTTTTTCTTCTCCGATACAACGGGAAGCAACTTCTATCTGGGTTGAAGTTTTCATAAACACACCGCCTTTATCTATTTAAATTAAATATAAACTTACAAACAGTAATTGTCAAGAATGAAAAAAGCGTACCCGTAAATGAGTACGCTTCTGATGTTAAAATTTAACCTTAGGGTCTTCAAATTCACTCAGTCTTTTTTTGTATGCATCCATTGCTTCTTCTCTGAAAGCGGCTTCAGCACTTGTACCTGTAAGTGAAATCAGATATTCGGTGAATAACGGATTAAGCGGCAGGAAAGGACCGAGACATGAAGTGCAGAAAAGATTATTTTTTCTCATGCCTTCAAATTTACTTTCCTTGTTGATGCCAACGCCTCTTTGCATTTGAAGAAATGCATACGAGGAATTATCTCCGTATATAAAGCTGAACTGTGAACGAAAGCCCACTACTTTGATATCTCCGCTTGTGCCCAAAACCTTACCGTTATATCTCTTGAAAAGATCGTTTTTAACGGTAAGAGGGAAAACACAAAGTCCCGTGATCTCTTTCTTTTCAGTAATATAATCTATCTTTTCACAGAAAATTTCGGGAGCATTTCCCGTTGCAAAAATAACCGTACCGCCGTCAATAAGCTCATTTATTCTGTCCTTGAAGGGACGAAACTTTTCGATAACTCTGCGCTGTGTTTCTTCGCTCATTGTGCCGATATAGATAATATCGGGAGTATTATTTACAAAATAAGGCTCACTGCATATATCTGTATATATAAATTCCGCATCGGGAAGGCACAATTCAAGGTATTTTGCATTCTGAGCATCTCCGTAAAGACCTGCTATTTCGGAAAAAAGAATTTCAACCGTCATTATTTTGTTCCCTCCCCTAATTTTTTGAACTGAACCCTCATTTTTGCCGCATCTTCCTGTCTGTAAAGATCATACAAAACATAAATATCGGTATATTTTTCGGGATCAATAAGACTTACCGCTTTATCGGTATCCTCACAAAGAACTATTTTTTCTTTATTGACACCTGCTATAAGAGCTCTTAAAAGATGGTCGCGGCATCTGGGACCCGTGAAAATTATTTTTGCTATGCTTTCATCACTGAAAATTGAATAGTCACAGTCATAAAGCCAGCAGACATTTTCACTCTCATTTGTATTGTCGCTGATATCGTCGGTGCTTACAATAAGAAGCTTATTCTCCTTAGGGATAGATGCAACATAGTTAAAACAGCGAGTACACGCAATGGGATTTTGTCCCTTTGACATCTGGAAAGTGATCTTGAGCTTTCCTGCACTCATGGTATCAAATCTTGACTTTACTATCTTTGACTGAGAAAAGCCTTTTTCTATCTGTTCGGGAGAAAGACCGAGAATGGTGAGCATTGCAACAACCGCACAAGAGTTATAAACATTAACTATATTATCGTTAATAAGAGTAAAGGTATGGCTTTCACCCTTGAAGTCTACCGTGAAAAACGAATTTTCACGGTCAATAGCCGTTACAAGATAATCTCTGTCGGGAGATTTCTTTTCACAGGCAGTGCAATACATTCTTCCGATATGATTATAGCGCAGATATTCGCTTTCAAGAGGCGCACCGCAATCGGGACAGTATACAATATCTCTTAAGAAGGGCTTATCACTTACTTCGGGCTTCTCGGCATCAAGTCCGAAATACATTCTGTTTTTACACTGAGGAGCAAGAGAAGAGGTTATAAGATCGTCACCGTTTAATATAAGCTTTGTTTTTTCGGTAAGTGCACTTGTGATTATATAGCTTATAAAATCGGTATGAGCGTTTCTTTTTACGGAATCACGCATTATATTGTTTACAATAAGATAATCGGGCTTGATATAAGGGTGAATGAGTAGCGAAGAACGCTCGTCCACCTCAAGAACGGCAATTTTTTTCTTTGCTCTGCCGAAAATATCGGAATCCTGAAGAAGCACCGCCGCAATACCAGCCTGAACATTGGAGCCGAAGGAGTTATTTGTAACATCATATCCGTTTTTTGTAAGAATAGAGGTAAGAAGATTACTTACCGTTGTCTTACCGTTTGTGCCCGTAACACAGATAACCGTTTCGGGAAGCTTCAGATGACCTAAAAAGTCCTTTGATATTTTAAGAGCAACTTCACCCGGCATATAAGTGGCATTTCTTCCGAGCATTTTAAGTAAAAATGTGGCAAGCTTTGCCATAAATAAAGCAATAAAAAACCGTAATTTTTTCATAAACACATCTCCCTGATAACAGGCTTTTTGTAACTAATAAAGTATAACACAGCGAATCATTAAAATCAAGATAATAGAGTTTGCTCTTATCTGTCTCATATTTTTCAATTAATTCCCAAAGTATGTTCCGCCGTGAAAGTTTGGCTGGACTTTATTTCGGGAATTAACTTCAGCAAAAAATCTTTTAAAATAAAGCAAAAAAACTCTTGACACGCATAAAATCTTATGATATATTTATTAAGCGTTCTGCACAAGAAGAATGTGCTGGTGTAGCTCAGTTGGTAGAGCAGCTGATTTGTAATCAGCAGGTCGGGGGTTCGAGTCCGTCCACCAGCTCCATTTTTATTTTAATAGGGGAGAATTCCCGAGCGGCCAAAGGGGGCAGACTGTAAATCTGTTGTCAACGACTTCGGTGGTTCGAATCCACCTTCTCCCACCAAGAAAAAGACGATTGCGAAAGCAATCGTCTTTTTCAGTTATATTCGCCTTCGGCGAGTGATATTGCCCTATGGGCAGTTTTGGCGGCGAATATAATATCACTGAAACCACAGGTTTCAATATCACTTTCACGAAGTGAAAATATCACTGTGCCAAAGGCACAATATCACCAAAACCTGCGACAATACGGATTCGAACCACCGAATTATCTTGAATGACACAATAAAATATGCTATAATAATATAAAGGTTGGTGAAATTATGAACACAGTACAATACGGTGATTGGAAGATAGCCGTTGATATTGATAAAACAAAGCAGTATTACAATACATACGAAAAAAACAACAATCAGGCCAACAGAAACTTTGCCGAGTATTGCAAAGACTTAACCGCGGAAGAAAAAGCGTTTTTTAAGGCGTTTGGTATAGACCCCTTGTGCTGTGAAATTGAACATATCGGTGCCGATAAAAAGGGTAATTTCCCTTGTGGCGGTTATTTTTTGGTTTGCGGAAAGTATTTAGAATATCCGCTCGAAGAATTGACAACAATCGAAGAACTCGCAGAAAACGATTTTATAGATGAGCGCCCAGATTCGCGAGTCGATATTGGAATATTTCAATTTGATTTTCAATGTGAAGATTATGAAATCAAAGATATTCCGGAAGATATTCCCGAAGGATTTATTTGTATTCGTTTTTGGTGTGAGGAAATGAAATGGTTATTGCCTGAAAAGCCGGAAGAAATGATGTATGAACCTCCGCGCTTTTGGGAAATACATAAAATCATTAAAGAAAAAATTGACAATAAAAAGCAACAAGTTTTAGATTTAGAAGAAACAAAGGCAGAGTTTTTATGCTTTTTTGAAAATCTGAATATTAAAGCACAGTTGTTAGGTAAACAAGAAATTAAAGAATATAAAACAGAATGGGTAAACAAATTTGCACCCGCCGATGCAAATGTTAAAGAAATCAAAAAGCTTTGTTTGGATTCTCGAAAGTACACTCCTTTTCTTTGGCATATTTTCAGTTTCGAGTTTTTAAATTGCGAAACAGAAGATACCGCTAAAAACTTATTCAATCAAGAAAATAAAAATAAATGTGTACTTGTCAATAATGTTGATGATATTGCATTTCAATTGGAAAATGCAGAAAATATCTCGGCAGAATTATTAGAACAGTTTGTTGATGTTACAATTACCGCAAGTGATTTTTCTTGGACTTATACCAAAACACACGAAGGTATGTGCGGACCGTATTTTTACAAAAAATAATTCTCTGGACTTATGGTACTTAATGTATATAATTGCTGTTAAAAAAACATAAAGGTGCAATAATATTAACAGAGCAAATTTGCAAGAAGAAATACGGTTTTTATACGGACTATGGTACAGATATTTTAGCCTCTATACTTTTCTCCAAAAGAACAAACGAACGCAGAAAATAATTTCTGCGTTCATTGTTTTTCAGTTTACAGGGCTGAAACGAACGAGCGGGGTGGATTCGTCTATTGCTGCGAATTCGTAGCCGTTGTCAAGTCCGAATCTTATAATTTCTTTCACTGCTTCCACGGTTGTGTTTTTAATATCGTGCATAAGTACTATTGAAGTGTTTCTGCCTTTTATCTGATTTATTGTAGCCTGAGCAATTCTTGAAGAGCTATAGCCTGCAGTATCATAGCAGTCAACATTCCAATCGTAATAATTATAACCCCATTCTAACATACTTTTTGACATACTGCTCATAATACCTCTTGAATAGCTTCGGCTGACAGTATTGTTTGTGCCGCCGGGGAAACGGAATATCTTCGTATCTACTCCCGTTTCGTCAAGTATTATTTGGTGCATTGCGTTGAAATCATTTAAGTAGCTGTTACTGCTCGAATATATGGACCATTGATGTGTGAGGCTGTGCACGCCTATTGCATGTCCGTCATTAACTATTTGAGAGAGCAAATATCTGTATCTCGGCATCTGATTTGTCACAAAAAATGTTGCTTTTACATTATACTCTCTGAGATAACCGAGCAGCTTTTCAGTATAGGGTCCGGGACCGTCATCAAAGGTCAGATATACTGTTTTTATCTTATCTGATTCTTCTGTAAATCCGCATCGCTTGCAGGTTTTTGATTTTATTGCCCCTGATATTTCCCATATTCCGAAGCTGTGCCCGAGAGAAGCCTCCACAATGTCCCTTTGTGCAATATGACCGCAGACAGAACACTCGGATGTAAATATTCCGTCTTCTGTGCAGGTTGCCTGCGTTGTGCTGTTTTGAAGTTCATGTTCTTTTACAGGTAAGATATCGGTTTTCGAACCGTCAGCAAAACTGCATCTGCTGCACTTATTGGTCGTGTAGCCTTCAGTCGTACAGGTAGGCTCGATAACAGCCGGCATTATTTCATGACCTTTTAATATACAAAAAACCGACTCAAGACCGACAGCGACTCTCAGTGCCACTCTCGCATCCCCGGAGGTTATCTGAGAGTCCTTATCATAATCTCCGTGAATAAGAATATGGTCTGTAATAATTTCAAGTTCAACAGCACACCGCAAAAGAAGTCTTGCATCTCCTGCAGTCCGTTTTCCGTCTTCATTTATATCTCCGAATTTATTTTCATCAAATTCTACCGTTGATGTACCCGGATCCTGCGTTGTTTCATTAATCTCTTCTGCAAACGCAAAAGGCAGTAGCGTAATCAAAAATACTGCCGCGAAGATTACGGCTATAAGGCTTTTAACTGTTTTTTTCATAATATACTCCGACATAAATTTCTGCTATTTATTTTATCACATTAAACTGCTGTGTCAACAAGCATTTTCAGTATGTTTTAAGACATTTCATTACCATAAAATTGTAGACAGAATATTTTACCTGTGGTAAAATATAACTGAAACACAAATAAGGAGGCTTTGCTATGTTTTTAGGTTCTGACATTGCAATTCTTTTTTTTGCTATCCCCGTTATAGCTGTTTTGTTTTTCATTATAACCCTGATCCTTTATATGCAAGAAAAGAAAAAACTCTCACTCTCTCCCGAAAGTGTTAATTCCGAAAAGCTAAAGAAGCTTAAAACTGCTCTTTCGGCTTCGGGAACCATTGCAGGAGTATTGCTCGGCATCACTATTATCCTTTGCGTTTTACTCTTTTTCTTCATTGCCAATATGTGATAACTATGATAATGGACAAAAAATTCAAAATAATATTATTTGCTGTCATATGCATTTGCATTATTTTAACGGTAGCTCATGTTATATATGATGTTTATGCCTACGGCCACGCTTCAATAATTTATTTTATCTCTAAGGAGCTGTGGTGACATGAAATTTATAAAGCAGCTCTCGATAATTCTTGCCGTTATAATGACATTCGCTTTATTTAACGGCTCGATATATATGCTTCTTACAAGAAGGCTTGGAAACAACTTCAGCGATACATCTCAGATAAAAATGATAGATGTAAAGAATTTTCTTCCTCATGAAGAAAATTCGGAGCTTATCAGAATTGAGTCTTCACTGAAAATAACTGAAAATCTGCCTGTTCTTGACGGAGCGGCAGCGCTTGTGCCCGTGTATGCGGCATTTATTGATGCAGTGTACCCCGAAGGCTCTGTCACATATGAAGGCGGAAGCTTTTCCGATGATAACTATTACGGTGAAAATTTTGCACCCGACAGCAAAATGCAGTATAAAAATACCGTGAGAGGTTATGAGGCTTTAGTTGACGGCACAACCGATATTTTCTTCAGCGCCGCACCTTCCGAAGAGCAAAAGCTGTATGCCGAAGAAAAGGGCGTAGAACTCGTATATATTCCGATAGGTCTTGAAGCCTTTGTATTTTTTGTAAATAAAAATAATCCCGTAGATTCTCTTACCGCAGAACAGATAAGAGGTATTTACGGCGGAAAATACAAAAACTGGAAAGAAGTCGGCGGTGCTGACAGAATAATAAATCCCGTAACAAGAATAGAAGGCAGCGGAAGCCAGTCTGCAATGAATTCTTTTATGGGAGAAACTGAATTTGCTCTTAAATCACCCTTTGCAATAGCGGGAGCATCTATAGGCTTCTCATTCCGTTACTATATGGACGGTATCGTCGGAAATGAAGATGTAAAAATGCTGTCTGTAAACGGAATATATCCCGATTCCGAAAATATACAAAACGGAAGCTATCCCATAATAGCAAAGTTTTATGCAGTTTACAGAAAAGATAATACCAATGAAAATATTCCCATTCTCATTGATTGGATACTCTCCGACGAAGAGCAGACAATAATTGAAGAAAGCGGATATGTAAGAATACAAAACACGGAGAAATAAAATGGCAATAAGACCCTATGAAAACAAAGATAAAGAAGCTGTGCGTTATGTATGCCTTAACTGTGACGGACCCTGCGATATGTCGGAAAACGCACAACACTTTATTCTTTCGACCTACTGCGATTATTTTATAGAACAAGAGCCGCAAAACTGCTTTGTTGCGGCTGATGAAAACGATAAAGCGGTGGGATATATCATCTGCGCAGAAAATTATGACAGCTTTATTGAAGTTTTCCGAAAAGAATACTTTACGAGAATTCCAGAAGAAGATACCGTACACCGCTTCTATGCGTCGCAATCGACATTGCTTCAGGAAAAATATAAAGACGAATACCCTGCCCATTTCCATATAGATATAATGCCGGAATACCAGAGAATGGGACTCGGACAAAAGCTCATACATATTCTTCTTAAGCACTTAAAAGAAAAAAATGTTCGCGGCGTTATGCTCTCAGTCAGCACAGAAAACGAAAAGGGCGTAAATTTTTATAAAAAATGCGGTTTTACATTACTTGAACATACATCGGGTTCTGAAGCTTACGGAATGACGCTATAAAAATTTATTGTAAAATGTGAATCTATTGACAATTTCTTAATAATAATCTAATATATGCCCATAGACAATAAAGGAGGAATTTGTATGAAAAAATTAATATCAGTAATTTTATGTTTAGCTTTACTTTTCTCATGTGCTGCAATTACGGCAGCTGCTGCTGAAACAGAGCTTAAAATAACTGTTGCAAACGATCTGCATCTTGATCTTACTTCAGTCACAGCAGAAAAGGTTTCAAAGAAAAACAACTTAAGCGAAGAATATGCCCATGTAGCTTCAGGCGGACAGCTTCACTATGAATCTTTGGCAATTATAAATGCGTTCCTCGCTGAAGCTGCAAAAAATGAAAGCGAATTCATTCTTCTCCCCGGTGATATCACAAACAAGGGAACTGCAGAAGAGCACGAAGCATTAGCAAGCATTCTTAAAGAATTTGAAGAAACCTCAGGCAAACAGGTTTTCGTAATCAACGGAAACCATGACCTTTTAAAAACAGAAGCTTCTGCATTTAAAGAGTACTATGCCGATTTCGGTTACAATGAAGCACTTGCTGTTGATTCTTCTTCTGCCTCCTATACGGCTGAGCTTTCAAACGGATACAGACTTCTTGCCATTGACTCCTGCGCTCCGAGACTTTCAACACACACAATGGACGAAGAGAGAATCTCGTGGATAGAAGAACAGTGTAAAAAGGCAAGTGAAGACGGCAAGAAACTTATTGCCATAATGCATCACAATTTACTTGAACACTACATTTTATCATCGAAGATCCATAAGGGCTCTGTTGTAAATGACGGCACAAATAACCTTGCAGATGTACTCGCTGACGGCGGCGTAAAATTCATTTTTACCGCTCATACTCACGATCATGATATAGCATCCTACACTACAGCTAAAGGCAATACCATTTATGATGCAGTTACAACTTCAATAAACGCATACCCCTGTGCCTACAGAGTTGTTTCTTTCGGCAAGGATGTAAAAATTGAAACAAGAAAAATTACAGCTATCGACACATCCGCTCTTCCCGAGGGTATTCACGAAACAGCTCTTGCACTTGCTAAAAGCAATTTCCTTGAATACGCAAAGAATACCACATATCTCGGACTTAAAGTTATAATCTCTTCTTACCTCAATGCTACCGCACTCAAGAAGCTGCTTGATACCAATAACGAAACCGTCAATGCAGTTATTGATAAGGCGGGCACAAAAATAGAAAAAATTGCTTCAATGCCTATGTATACCGCAGACGAAACCGTTAAAGGCGAAAGCGTTGAAACTCTGGCAAAGGAACTCGGAACTACACTTCCCGCAACAGAATATAAGACCGTGCTTGATCTTGTAGTATACATCTATCAGTCCCATGTTGAAGGCGACGAAAACCATGCAGCATATACCGATGAAATGATCCTTCTTACAAGAGCACTCGCAGTTGCAATAAACTATGCACTCAGTGATATAACAACAGAGGATTTCACCGTTATACTCCAATTTGTTGCAGAGCTTTTAAATGCTAATATTTCCGATACGATATTAGGCATATTAGGCGGCACACTCGGAAGATTCCATGGCAGTGAATTATTCATTACAACTGCGGTTCTCCCCGTTCTTGCAGAATTCGGAACAGACGATCCACCCAAGGATAACAATGTTACTCTTCCCGGCTACAATTCAACCGAAAAAGCAGAAAGCTTCCTTGATAAGATAATTTCTTTCTTCAAAAAGATATTTGACTTTTTCCGTATGCTTTTCGCTATCGGCAAATAAATGATTTCCGTTACCCTGTACCGTTTTTCGGTGCAGGGTATTTTTTTGCTTGTAACAAATTAAAAACTGTGATATTTTAGTAGTATAAATATAGGAGGTAAATTCAAAATGAAGCCTTTAGGATATATTGTACACGGCGGAGATTACAATCCCGACCAGTGGATAAAAAACCCCGAAATATGGGACGAGGATATGCGTCTTATAAAAAAGGCGGGAATAAACAGTTACACTCGATAAAGCCTATTTTGATGTACTGAGTGAAAAAGAAGTTTCAGGGAAACTCACACTGCCTGTTTGCGGTTATTCTGTTCTGAAATAATAATATCATAATTTATCGGGGACAAATTATGATAGTGAAGTTTCGCATAAAGATGCGAAGTGAAGTTTTCACAAAGTGAAAGTGAAGTATTTGCTTCGCAAAAGTGAAGTTTTTGTCTGCGACAAAAGTAAAGGAAGGCTAACGCCTTGTTCCGCTTGCGCTCTATATGATTCAAGGGCGAAGCCCTTCCGATACGTTTGCAAAGCAAACACTTCATATCCCGTAAGGGCTACTTCACATTGCGCAGCAATACTTCACACACAGAATGTGTGCTTCACTATCATAATTTAGCACCGCTAAATTATGATTTGTGGAGATTTATATGAAAGATATGATATTAAAAAGAAATCTTCCGTCTCTTCTTACAAAAGAAGAAATGCTTGAGATTTTACAAAGAGAGGAATACGGCTTTATGCCTCCGCCTCCCGACAAGATAAGCTTTGAAAAAAAACAGCTGCGAAACGATAATGTTTTTGCCGGCAAGGGGAAGCTTTGGGAAATAACAATAAAGTGCACCATAGGCGAAAAAGAGTTTTCTTTCCCTGTTTCTCTGATGCTCCCGGAAGGGACGGGACCATTTCCGTTTTTCGTAAATATAAACTTTGAAAAAAATGTTCCCAATTACTATTTCCCTGCCGAGGAAATACTCGATAACGGTTTTGCCGCGTTTAATCTGTATTTTAATGATGTCACCGCCGATAACGGGGACTTTACAGACGGTCTTGCAGGTATTTTCTACCCCGACGGCAAAAGAAAGCCCCAGGATTGCGGAAAAATTGCCATGTGGGCATGGGCGGCTTCAAGATGTCTTGACTATGCCGAAACTGAAAAGAAGCTCGATATGAAAAAGGCAGCTGTCTGCGGTCATTCAAGACTCGGGAAAACAGCACTTTTAGCGGGTGCCTCAGATCCCCGTTTTCGTTTTGTTCATTCCAATGATTCGGGCTGTTCGGGTGCTGCTATTGCAAGAGAAAACACAGGTGAAACAATAAGGGACATTCACCGCAGCTTTTATTATTGGTTCTGTGAAAACTACAGAAAATATATAGATAACGAAGAAAACATGCCCTTTGACCAACATTTTCTGCTTGCTTGCATTTCACCGAACTTTGTATCGGTAGGCTCTGCATCCGAAGATGACTGGGCAAATCCTATGAATGAGCAGCTCTCCTGTTTTGCCGCTTCCCCTGCATTTGAAAAAGAGGGACTAAAAGGCTTTATCTGCAACAAACAAGCCTTAGTCGGAGATAAATTTTTTGAGGGAAATATCGGCTATTTTTTAAGAAAAGGGAAACACTTTTTCTCACGCGAAGACTGGAATAACATATTTGAATTCATAAGATCCAAAAACTGAAATGCTTCTGCAGTGCCTTCAAAAGCTCTGCAGATTTTTTTGTTTAATATATATTTTTTTGTTGAAAAAAGGATATATATAATATATAATATATTTTGTATAATTATATTGAAAGATGAGTGCTTATATGGCTTACGATAAAAAGAATAATATATATTCCGACAGAGAAAAAAGAACCGCCGACAAACCCCTCAGAGATAAAAAGCCTTTCAAAGAAGAAAGAGAGGAAAGAGAGCAGAGAACTGACCTTATTATCGGCAGAAATGCCGTCAAAGAGGCTCTGAAAGCTGGAAGACCTGCAGATTCACTTCTTATACAGCGAGGTGAGCTTTCGGGAAGCATAAAGCCCATAATTGCAGAATGCAAAGATAAGAGCATTATTGTAAAAGAGGTTGACAGCAAAAAGCTCGATTTTATGTGCGGACATGCTCATCATCAGGGCGTTATAATGATAGCTGCAGCACATGAATACTCAACCGTTGAAGAAATTCTCAAAAAAGCCGAGGATAAAAACGAAGCTCCCTTTGTAATTATCTGTGACGGTCTTGAAGATCCTCATAATCTCGGAGCTATCATAAGAACCGCAGATGCCGCAGGTGCACACGGAGTTATCATTCCCGAGCGCAGAAGCGTAAGCCTTTCGGGGATTGTAGGAAAAACATCTGCAGGTGCACTGGAATATGTTCCCGTAGCAAGAGTAAAAAATATTACGAACACAATAAAAGAACTTAAAGAAAAAGGCCTTTGGGTCTACTGTGCGGATATGGACGGCACACCGTACAGAAAAGCCAACCTTTCGGGAGCAATAGCTCTCGTTATAGGCGGTGAAGGAGCAGGCGTCAGCCGTCTTGTAAAAGAAAACTGCGACGGAGTTTTATCAATACCCATGAAAGGTAATGTAAACTCACTTAACGCATCCGTTGCCGCAGCAGTTCTGATATTTGAAGCCGCTCAGGCAAGATAAGACAAACTCAAAGGAAGTAGGAAAAGATATGAGCGAACACAATCCATTTTCAAAATATTTCAATAAACCCGGTAATTCCGACGGCTCCGAAAGAGAGGATATAATTCCCGTATCAGATCCGTTTATGGCTTTGTCCGAAACCGACAACACTGAAAAAGAAGAAAAGCCGGAAAAAACTATAGCGGAAGAAGAAAATAAGGACACAGACAGTGTTCGAACTGCCCGTTTTATAAAAACAAACGATACTCCCTTTATTTCAACAAAAGGGGATACAGAGCCTGAAGTGCCCACCACAGCCAGAAAATACACAGACCGATTGCTGCCGAATATTCCCGAAAAAAAGGCTCATACAGGCTACACAGGTAAAATAAACACATATGCGGCAAATCACTCCCCCTCTCCTCTGACTCAGAAATTCATCCCCATCGGCGATGCGGAAAAAAAGGAGGTCAGAGAAGCTTCTTCAAAAACACAGACACCTGAAAAAACTGCCGAGCCACAGACCAGAATAGCTCCCTCAATAATTGAAACCGCTTCAGAAGAAGAGGGCGAGCCCAAGGTTATCGTTGAAAAGCTCCCCGAAAATAAAGTTTCCGACAAAACAAAGCATATTGCAAGTAAAGGAGATCTTCTGCGTGAGATAGCGAAGTCCTCTGGCAGTTCTTCGGAGGATATTCCCGAAGATGACGAAGACCAGCTTATGATGGAAGGCTTCTCCGAAGAAGATGTTTCTGACGAAGTCATTTCAAATGATGAAGAAATTGAAAAAGAACTCTCAGAAGTAAGAGAAAAGAGAATTAAAAATTTCCGTTTCTGGACAAAATCAGCGGTTATCACGGGAGAAACCGAGGACGAGAGCTTTTCTGCACCGAAAGAAGAAAAAAAGCTCCCCTCTTTCTTAGATACTCTGAGCCGAAAATTCGCTCATCTTAATACAGACTTTACTCCCACAGGAAGTGACGAATATCAGGATCCGTCAAGAAGAAGAGAAATATTCTCACGCCTTATTGAAGTCAGGAAATCCGTTATATTCAAAACCTTTGCCGTAGGACTTCTCGGACTAATACTTCTTATTATAAATATCGCCACAATGGTATCAGCTACTCTTAACAACGGCTTTTTCGCAGTTTTCGGCGGTTCCGCTGTAGCATATAATGCAGTTAACCTTGCAATTCTTATTATTTGCGGTATTTTAATGCTTGATGATCTGAAAAAAGGTCTTTTCTCCGTTTTGAAAATAAGACCCAAAACCGACAGCGCGCTTCTGTTTATTTATATGGGTGCTCTGCTTCAGAATATTTTTGCATTCTTCACGGTATTAAAACCCGAAAGTGATTACCATATGCTTTCAGGTGCGGCAGTTATTTTATGTATTCCCGTGCTTATTGCAAAAATCTTCTATTATGACAGTACAAGACACTGCTTTAAGGCTGTAGCGGCTACAAGTGACAAGAGCTATCTCAGAAAAATTTCAGATCCCGCACTTATAGCAGCTCTTCTCAAAGACAGCTCAAATACCGAAACAAACGTTGTATACACAGGAAAAACAAGATTCATTTCGGGCTTCTTAAAAAGAAGTGCGGCAGCTGCCTTCGGCGGTCAGTCCTCATCAAGGATAGTTGCCCTTACTATGGCTATTTCCGTAATTTCAGGTATTATCGGTCTTATTTTAACAAAGAGCCCCGTTTATGCACTCGGCTGTCTTACTGCAACCGCTGCATTTTCTTTCCCCGTAAGCTGTCTTGTCTTTACAGGATATATGTTAAGAAATGAAAACAGCGTTCTTTCGGTAAAATCCTCTTTTGTTGAAAGCTTTACCGATGCACACAGCTTCTGCTGTATCGACGATATTATTCTTGACGGCTCTGATATTTTCTCAGCGGAAATAATTTCATCTGTCTGCAGCAGTAATGTAGCTCAGAAACAGGCAGAATTCTGCGCCGCGGTTCTCACGCATAAGGCTGAGGGTATGCTCAAAAATGCTTTTGCAGGCTTCGCTCAGGGCTTACAGGACCGTTTCCCCGAGGTAGAAGGACTTGTTTTTGAAGATAAGCTCGGGCTTTCCGCATGGATAAGTGACTGCAAGGTGCTTCTCGGCACAAAGGATTTTCTTATAAGCCATAATGTTGAGCTTCCGAAGGAAAACACAGTTCCATTTGTTCTTGAAGAAAATGCAAAACCGCTGTTTCTTGCAATAGAAGGACATTTTGCTGCAGTTTTCTCTGTGAAATATTCATGTAACCCAATTGCAGCAAAAAGTCTTTGCGAACTTGCAAAGAACGGTACAAACATACTCATAAGCGTCACCGACCCGAATATAACGGAGGAATTCGGAGAAATTCTTTTAGGTCTTCCCGAAAATTCTCTCAGAATAATTAAAAGTACTACCAACGAAAAGTTTACTGCACAAAAGAATACTGTTACAGATAGTGAAGATACAGGTATCGTTTTCTCAGATTCCTTTGATGCTTTCTCACGCACCATGGCAAGCGCTATAAAGCTTGATAAGATCAAGAGAGTTTCAAAATCGCTTTGCGAAGCGGTTGCTGTTGCAGGTGCTGTTTTCAGTCTTATTCTTGCACTCGCAGGAGCAAAAACAGGTATAAACAGCATTTTCCCCGTAATTCTTCAGATTTTCTGGATACTTATAAGCTTTGTTGTAACACCAATGCTTTCTGCAGCAGCTCTTAAAGAAAAAATAAAGATTCCTGAAAATATGGTAACGAGAATCAGAACTTCACCTGAAAATGAAGATGAAGAAGCTTTTAACGAGCCTGTTTCTTCACAGGAAGAGGAACCTGTTCAGGAAAAAACCGAAGAAAACGAATTTCCTCCCGCTCCTATTTTCTCGGAAAATTCTCCCGCAGATTTTTCCGAAAAGGATGTTCAGCTCGTTATGGAAGGTGCTCCTTATACCGAGCCTCCCGAAGTAATTGATTTTACAAAGATTACGGGCGAAGAGGATATCCCCGAAGAAAATACCGAAAAAACAGTAAGTGACGATATTCTTGATGCCTTTGCAGGCGGTAGCACAAAACAAAGCAGAAAAAGAAAGAGTACCTTTGATGAAACGGACAGCTCAGCTCCCGTAAGCTTCATTGGAAAACTGGGATTTTCTTCAAAAAAGAAGAATTCACTCAGAAGAAAAGACGAAGAAGACATCAATGAAAACAATACTTCCGAAACTTCCCTTTTCTCCGCTTTTGAGGATAAAATGCCTGCACCCCCAAAATATGATTTAAGCAAAAAAGATAACAAGGAGGAGGATCCTCTTTCGGTTTCATTTGTACCCCCTGAAAACGATTCTCCCTCAGCAGTATATACCGACAGCTTTTTTGCTTCATATAACACGAAAGAAGACGATAAAGCCTTCGAGGATGTAAGACGCCGCCGTAAAGAAGAGGAGGAATCCGACGGAATATTTGATTTTTAAGATATTACAAATTTTTCACAATCGTTGAAACGAAAATATTTTTCTGTTACTATATGTTTGATTTCGGTTTACCGAAAAAAAGGAGTGTTTGTCAATGAATGTTAAAAACGGCAAACTGGATGTAAAGAAAACGATACTTACAGGTTTCGGCTTCCTTGCAACATCCATAGCCTGGGCAATTTATGACCCGTATATCACAAAAATACTTAATAAACTGCTCTCAGAAAGTGCAGCAATTACCAATCTCAGTAATACTCTTGTAGAGAAGCTTCCCATACTTGCTGATTTTGCAGCAGCACAGGGCGAAAATGTTGCTCTTGCAGGCGGCGGATTTACTCTTGTTCCCCTGTTCATCGGTATTATAATGACTTTCGATAACATCTTCGGTGTTATCTTCCAGCCCACCTTCGGAAGACTTTCCGATGAATGTCACTCAAAGCTCGGAAAACGCCGTCCCTTTATTGTTATCGGTGCACCTGTTTCCGCTTTATTCTTCTTACTTATTCCGATAATCTTTTTAGGCACAGGCTCTCTTCCTCTTACAATGGTGTGCATAATTCTCTTTGTTTTCACCATGTCACTCTGGAGAGCTCCCGTTGTCGCTTTAATGCCTGACCTTACACCTCCCGCACTCAGAAGTGAAGGTAATGCAGTTATCAACCTCATGGGCGGTATAGGCTCGGCTGTAGGTATGGTAGCAGGTACTATAGCTATTGCTCTTTGCGGTCTGTTCACAGGTATGACTTCAGCACAGATAAAGGCTGATGAAACAGTTTCATTCCCCTATGTTTTTGCTATCGGCTCCGTTGTTATGATAGCGGGTATGCTGGTTCTTCTCTTCTGCGTAAAGGAACAGGATACAAGTATCGTTCTCAAGGGCGATATGAATGCCTATGTTGATGCAAAAGCCAAGAAGCAAGCAGAAAAAGAAGCAAAGAAGGCTGAAAAGGCTGCAAGAAAAGCTATTAAGCTTTCAAAGGGCGAAAAGATGAGCCTTCTCTTCATGCTCGGCTGTCTGTTCTTCCTCTTCTGCGGTTCAAACGCTATAACTACCTTCTTCTCTCTCTTTGCTCAGGAAATCCTTCATAAGATAACTTCCGAAGCTACAATTCTTATGCTTATCTTTGCAGTTGTTTCCGGTGCTGCCGCTATTCCTGCAGGTAAAATGGGCAAGAAATACGGCAGAAAGAAAACAATTATTGCAGGTCTCAGTGTATTCCTTGCAGCATTCGTTGTTTTCTTCGGTGTGTTCATTGCAATGCTCGGCGGCAAAGGACTTTCAATCAACAGCTATGTAACCGTTAACAACGCTTACATCACAGTAAACGATCAGATAAATAATTACAATGCCGCTCTTTCCGAAGAAGCTAAGGCACAGGGCACTGCTCTTACTGATGATATGATTCTCTCTGTTGAAGGCTATATCGAATACCGTAAAGCAGTTGATGCAGGAAATGAAGATAAGAACTCCGCATATGTTGATTTCGATAAGACTCTTAAAGCGTATTCAGACGAATCTGTTGCAACTGCCGTTGCTAACGGTGCAAATGCAGATGAAGTGGCAGATGTATATACAAGTATCGTAAGCGTTGCTGTTTCACAGCTCGGCGCAGATGAAAATATCGGCTTCGGCGAGGCTTTGGGTCTTCTTTATGACAGTGTTTCCAATGTAACAGCAATTCTCGGCGTACTCATTTACCCCGTTCTTATTCTCGGCGGTGCCGCTAATATGTTCATCACTGTTAACACTCTTCCCCTCGTTCTTGAAATAGGCGGTGTTGAAAAGGTCGGTACTTTCACAGGCTACTACTACACAGCAACCTTCTCTGCACAGATTGCTTCCCCCATTCTCTACGGCTTCATAAGAATGTTCGCAGGCACATATATGTCACTGTTCTATTATAGCCCCATTATGTTCGCTCTTGCAGTTATTCTTATTGCCTTCGTAAAACACGGCGAAGCTGTTCCCGATGAACTTATCAAGGAAGCAGAAGAAGCAAACGACTAAGTCATAAATCAACGGTAAACCGTTAATTTATGAAGTGATATTCGCACTGCGTGCGAGTGATATTATTGCCTTTCGGCAATAGTGATATTGCCCTTCGGGCAGTGATATTTTTGCTTCGCAAAAGTTTCGGAAGCCTTACGGCTTATTCCGCTTACGCTCTGTTCGCACGACTTTCGGTACTTTGCGTTTTGCAATAATATTTTGAAAATTACTCTTGACACGGAACAGGAATGTGTGTATAATACTTCTTGTTCCGTTTGAGATGCGGATGTAGCTCATCTGGTAGAGCGCCACCTTGCCAAGGTGGAGGTAGCGAGTTCGAGCCTCGTCATCCGCTCCATATAAAAGCCCTTTTGCTGATTGCAAAAGAGGCTTTTTCAATAGGAAGGCATAGCTCAGTTGGTTAGAGTACTTGCTTGACATGCAAGGGGTCGGTGGTTCAAGTCCACTTGTCTTCACCAGGGAGTATAGCTCAGCTGGGAGAGCACCTGCCTTACAAGCAGGGGGTCACAGGTTCGAGCCCTGTTGTTCCCACCAAAAAAATTCCGTTCATATGAACGGAATTTTTTTATCCATAGCGAAAGCAATTGGCATATCATCAGCCGTAAGGCTATATATCATAAAAATTAAGGCAACCATCACCGCAAAAACAATCAAAGCAAATAAAACCGACCGCATCCCCTGAATGTATTTCAGTAAACAGGATGCGGTCTTTTTTTATTTTAATCCGAGGATAAAATCTGCTGATACATTGTAATATTTGCAGAGTGCTATAATATGCCGCACGGGTATTTCATTTTCCCCTTTTTCATAGCGGGAGTAAACCTGCTGAGTTGTTCCGAGATACTCTGCTATTTCCTTTTGAGTTTTATCATTGTCTTCCCGCAAATCCCTTATGATTTCAATATAATTTTTCATAACTATCTCCTTGATATTTGATAGTTAAATCTTACAGTACACCATATTTGATGTATTGACTTTACGCCTGATGTGGTGTAATATTATATTTAGTATATGTGATTTTATACTGATGCAATCGGAGTTGTGTTTTTCGTGTATGCATTCTTCGGTTTGCACACACTTTGTTAATTTATGGAGGTAAAAGTAATTATGGCACATGAAGAAAAAATTTCAGCAAATGCTGACATTAAAGAAATTGTAAATAAGCCTAAAAATTATTTATCCAAGTCTATGTTTGAACGCATTAATGGTGTTGATATTGAAAACTTGAAAACATCTGAATTGCTACGACAAGTAAAATTGCTTCCTATTCTTTTTAAAATATCTGTGGTTTGTTCGATTTTTATTGCGGCATTTGGTTTGCTTTTTGTGCTCTCGTCTGAAGACAGCGAACTCGCGATTTATTCATTGTTCTTCTTAGGTTTTTCACTTGTTTGTGTTCTCTTAGCATTTATTTTCCCAAAGAGATTAAAAAATGTAAAATCAACTTTAGACACACGGGAACTAACTGAGGATATTAAAAAGAATGCTGAAAAGAAGTTACAGGAAACAAAAAAATATGCAATAATAGGTATTGTTTTAATTTTGATTGTGTCTGTTATTGTAACATTTTCTCTTATTAATAACTCAGTTGAATTTGCAGATAATCAGTGTCATTTCTGTGAAAGAAAATTTACAGATATAGAGAACAAGAAATCAATTGCACGAACAAATATGTGCGAAAATTGTTACGATAATTACAAGGATCTTGAATGGGTTCTTGATGAGTAACACTATTTTAAGGGAACGGCGAAAACCGTTCCCTTATTTCATTTTTCGAGCAGTTCTTACTGTCAACAGCATATCAACAAAACTTCAATTTTCAGAATCTGAACAGAGAAATTTTTAAATTAGCTTGAAAATAAAAGTTTTATAATTTTCAAGCAAATGAATTTTTAATTACTTGTACTTACAAAAATTTTATGTTATATATATATTATGTAATATAAAACACATAATTAGTTTTTTGTTCATTGGTTACACTATATTAGTTTTTATTACAATAATTTGACAAAAAAATTTATGCACGGAGGCACAAAAAAATGAAACGACAACATAAAAACTTAAGAACCTTTCTTTGCATTCTGCTTGTAATTTTTATGATGTATTCAGGCATGTCAATCGGAGTTGTTGCCTATGCTTCAGCCGGAAAAATTTATTATGTTCCCGATACATATTACAGTGCTTCACCTGATGACATTTCGACAGCGGCAACTGACATTCCCCTTGAAGAATATCTGGTAAGTGAGCTCATAAAGTGTCCTGAAGTCATTGATATCAGCTCATATTACATTACTCCGGATAAAATAAATGACCTTTCAAGTCTTATCTATGATAACTCCCCCGAGCTTTTTCATGTTTCATCATTAAAATATTTTACTCTTTTCGGATACATATTATCGATTACACCTGAGTACAGATACACTGCTGATGAGTATACGGTAATGTATAACGACTGTCTTAAAAGTGCCGACAAAATTCTCAGCGGCATCAAGGATAATAACGATCTTTCCGATGTTGAGAAAGCATTGCTTATCCATGACAGAATTGCCGTTTTATGTGAATATGACTATGATGATTATCAGCTTGATACCATACCGCATGAAAGCTATTCAATGTACGGCGTGCTTGTAAACGGAGTCGCCGTATGTCAGGGGTATGCCGAAGCATATTTCTATCTCCTCAGAGAAGTCGGTATTGACAGTTATCTGTGTGAATCATCTGCTCTGAATCACGCATGGAATATCGTTGAAATTGACGGCGAGGAATATCATGTTGATATCACATGGGATGACCCCGTAAATGATATCACCGGCAGAGTAAAGCATACCAACTTCCTTCGTTCATCGGCAGGTATTTATGAAACAAATCATACCGCTGACGATTATATAACCACTCCTGATTCAACAATATATGACGATTATTTCTGGCAGAACTCAACAACAGCCTTCCAGCTTTTGGGCGATGAAATCTATTATATTGATGAAAAAGATTCTTATATCAAAAAATACAGCGATAATTCATCTGTAAAATCAGTTTCTGATAGGTGGCAGACAAGTTCAGATTGTTATGCACGCCTTAGCTCTGACGGTACAAATCTTTTTTATAACAGCAGTCAGTCCGTTTTTGAATTCAATCCTGAAACAGGAGAAACAACAGAAATATGGACACCTGATACAGAAAACGAGTATTTCAGAATTTACGGTTTCAAATATCAGGATAATTATCTCTTCTGCGACCTTTATTCATCACCCTATTTTACACTTACAACAAAGGCTGATTATCAGCAGAAGAAGCTTTATCCGTCCGTTCCAATAGTTCTTACAGGTATTTCAATAAATACTTATCCCGATAAAACAGAATATGATATAGGTGATGTTTATTCTTCTGAAGGACTGTCTCTTCTTCTCAGCTATAGCGACGGCACATCTTCCGTTATTACAGACGGATTTATTGTCAGCGGCGGTGACACTTCTTCGGAAGGCGAAAAAACAGTAACTGTCACCCATGAAGATTTTTCCGCAACATATACCATAAATGTTGCTTGTACACACAAAACCGTCAGCAATGTTTCTGCGGCGGCATCAACATGTAAATCACAAGGACATGAGGCATATTCAAAATGCCTTATCTGTAGCAAGATTCTTTCAGGCTCCGATGAACTGCTTCCTCTGGCAGACCATAGCCATGTTCCTACAATAACAACTGACGCCACTTGTACCACAGACGGCAAAAAGACTTTTACTTGTTCAGTATGCTCTAATTCATACACGGAAGCAATAATCGCAAACGGACACTCTCACACAGCTGTTGTTACAGCACCCACTTGTACAGAAAAAGGTTACACAACCTATACCTGCGAATGCGGTGACAGCTATGTGGCTGATTTTGTTGATACTAAAGGACACAGCCATACTGCTGAAATCACTACACCTGCAACTCACCTTACAGAGGGTGTTATGACTTATACCTGCACTTGCGGTGATTCTTACACAGAAGCAATCGAAAAGCTTACAAAGCATACTTATAAAACAGTTATAACTGCTCCTACCTGCGAAGAACAGGGATTCACCACTTACACCTGCGAATGCGGTGACAGCTATGTGGCTGATTTTGTTGATGTAACTGCTCACAAAGACAAAAATAATGATGAATACTGTGATTACTGCGATGAATTCCTTGGTGTTGAAGAAGACGAAAACAGTTGTTCTCACATATGCCACAAATCAGGATTTATTGGCTTTATCTGGAAAATAGTTCAGTTCTTCTGGAAGCTATTCAGTATGAATCCTATATGTGAATGCGGTGCGGCACATTATTAAAATTCTCGAGGGAACGAAAAAAAACGTTCCCTTTTTCATTTCTCCGGAAGCTCCAAAAATTTTTACTCTTTGTCGCACATTCTTGCGAACTCTAACATATTCAGACTGCCTGATTTAAGCTGAATAAGGTTAACCACAAAACAAAAAACAACTTTTATTTTACAGTTGATATATTGAGTTCCATTTGCTATAATGAAAATAATAAAAAGAAAGGATGATTTCTTATGAATAAGGCAGTTCGTCCCGTAGGTATGAGAGATTATTTCGGTTACGCTATGGGTGACTTCGGTTGTAACATGAGCTTTGCTCTTACAACAAACTACATGATGCTGTTTTTTACCCAGTATATCGGAGTTTCTCTTCAGGACTGGGCATGGATAATTATTGTAGGTAAAATCTGGGATGCTATCAATGACCCGCTTATCGGCGGTCTTGTTGACAGAGTAAGACTCAGCCAGAAAAGTAAATTTACTCCCTGGATCACAATAGGCGGTCTTATGCTCGTTATTTGCACCACTCTTACATTCTTACCTCTCGCAGGTATGAGCTACGGCTTAAAGGTAGCTTACTGTCTTATTGCTTACTGTGTATGGTCAGTAGCCTACACCACTGCAAATGTTCCCTACGGCGCTATGCACTCTGCTATCACAGACGATCCCGGCAAGCGTACAAACCTCTCCACCTTCAGAAGTATCGGTGCAGGTCTTGCACAGGGCCCTCTTATGCTTCTCCCCCTTCTTATTTATGATGAAAACGATGATATTAAGGGCGATACAATGGTATGGATAGCTCTTGTATGCTCCGTTATAGGCTTCATAGGCTTTATGCTTGTAAGAACTCTTGTTACCGAAAGAGTTCAGGTAGTTGAACAAAAAGAAAAATTCAATTACGGTACAACTATCAAGGCATTTATCAAGAATAAGCCTCTGCTTGCTCTTTGCTTCCTTTCAGTTATCAATATTGTCTGCTTTATGTCTATGACATCCGTAAATCAGATCATATTCCAGTCTTATTTCCATAATACCGAGCTTTTAACTATCGCAAACTATGTTTCATATCTTCCCATGATAATTGTTATGCCCTTAGTAGGTATTATCACAAAGAAGATAGGAAAAAGAGGCTTCTTACTTGCTGTAAACCTTATAGGCTCTGTAGCAGGTGTTATTATGCTTCTTCTTCCCCTTGAGCCCGCCGCTTCCTCCTCCATGATAATCTGGATGGTAGGCCTCATGTTCGTATTCTTAAGTAATGCTGGCTTTGGTATCATCGTTTGGGCTATGGTTGTTGACTGTATCGACTACGGCTATGAAAAAACAGGCATAAAAGAAGAAGGCTCTACATATGCTATTTATTCCTTCTTCAGAAAATTTGCACAGGGTATCGGCTCTTCTTTCTCAGCTCTGGCTCTTGCTGCTTGCGGATATGTTGAAGATCTCGGCGCTGCACAGACAGCAGAAACCGCTCTCAACATCAAGAATATGTACCTTCTTGTAATGACAGTAGGCGTTATTGCATCCTTCCTCGTTCTGTTCTTCTTCTATAACATAAAGGAAAAGAAACAGGTTGAAGAAAAGGTTGCATAATTAAAGTAAATATTTTTAATGGCTGAAGTAGTTTTTTACTTCAGCCGTTTTTTTGCCTAAAAATCTCCTATATGACAAATTTAGCGGTGCATATAAGACAGTTTTCGTAAATGCTTCGGAGTATTATTTAATGAGAAGTATAATAATGAGGACTGAAAAACATGGAGAAATTAAAAAACAGGCTAAGCGGAATTTTAACAGCAGAAAATATTTCACTTATAGAATCCGTCTTTTTACAAGGCGCATTTTTTGTCATGAGCTTTCTTTTCGGCGGCATTTCCTTTGCAGGGGGAATATCTCCGTTCGGGACAGGCTTTCTTGCGGGAGTGATAAATAAATATCTGATAGTTTCGGCAGTGGGCGCGGCTTTGGGATATGTAGTCTTTTTCGGACTTTTTGATTCCATGCGGTTCGTGGCAAGCATCTGCCTTATTGTGCTTATAAGACTGACTCTTGAAGAAAAAATAACCAAGCACCGCATTATTTTTTCTGTACTTACTCCCGTTATCGCTTCATTTGTTTCTTCACTTGCGGTATTTTTCGCCGTGGGCGGTGAAAATTCATATATTATAATGTGTCTGTGCGAGGCTCTTATCTCAGGTGCATTCTCCTGCTTTACCGTGAGAGTATTTACCGTTTCGGCATTAAGAAAAAAAGGCACATACTTTGCTCCTACAGATACTATAGCCACAATATTTTTCGGCTGCATACTTTTATTATCCGTTGAAAGGTTTTCCGTTTTCGGTTTTTCTCCCGCAAGAGTTCTGGCATATTTCATCATAATGCTTTTTGCTTTGTGCGGAAAAGAAGCGGCTTCTTCAATTGCCGGTATATGCGCAGCATTAACACTCGGCTTCAATGAAAATCATCCTCAGCTCATGCTGTCTTTTATACTTACAGGTCTTATAACAGGACTTACGGGAATATACGGAAAAGTACCCGTAGCATTGAGCCTTGTTGTCTCCTCGGCGCTTTCTCTCATATTAAAAGGTGACGGTGCTACTGCAATGATAGCGATTGCAGAAACAGCTCTTTCGGGTGTCGTCTTCGTTTTTGTACCCGAAAATATACTCTTGCGGTTTGCGGATTTTGTGATGCCCTTGAGCCGTGACACATTCAGTGAAGAAAAAGGAAGATCCCTTCACTTTATACTGAAACGCTCGGCAAAGGCTGTAAGAGACATTTCAGGCTCTGTCAGCGCCGTGTCAGATCTTCTGCAAAAAACAGACAAGCCTTCTCAGGAGTTGTTACCCGAAACGGTCAAGGAAGATATATGTAAGGAATGTACGAAATACGAATTCTGCTGGAATAAATGCCGGGAACTAACGGAAAAAGCATTCAGAAAGGCGAATATCACTCTTCAGGAAAATGAACAGCTCTTAAAAGAAGATCTGCCAGACCGCCTGAGTATCGTTTGTCGTATGCCTGACAAAATTACCGATAGCTTTAACAGAGCCTATTACGAATATCTTGCAAAACTAGTTTCACGGCAGGAAATATTTGACGCAAAAAAAGCCGCCGCAAGACAGTTCTATAGTCTCGGCGGACTTCTTGAGGATGCGGCAGAAAATCTTTGTAATATTCCCGATTCCGACCCCATGCAGGCAGTAACACTCATGCCTGTTTTCAAGGAAATGGGCTTTAGTGTTGCAGGTATCAGCGCTTTTACATCCCTTACGGGCAAAAGCACACTTCAGGTCTACTGCACCCATGTTCCCGTTATCCACGATATGGACATACTTCTTGAAAATATTTTTGAAGCCACGGGAAAATACTATCTTCCGCCCGTTGCCGATGAATATTCAAAAGAAGGCACGGTATTAAGCTTTTGCGAAGAGGGAAAATTTACCGTAGAATACTATACCGCCTCACACACGGGAGCAGGTGAAAGCCTGTGCGGTGATACCTCTCAGTGCTTTTTTGACGGCACGGGAAACTTTTATGCAGTTTTAAGTGACGGTATGGGCTCGGGAGCCAGAGCCGCAATAGACTCAGTCATGACCTGCAATCTTATGTCAAGACTTATGCGTGCCGGCTTTTCTCCCGAAAGTGCCCTTGAAGCAGTAAACTGTGCACTTCTCGTAAAATCGGCGGAAGAAACTCTTTCAACTCTTGATATACTCAAAATAGAGCTTGATACGGGAAACACCGAATTTTTCAAAGCAGGAGCTTCTTTTTCCGTTATAAAGAAAGCGGAAAAAACTCTGGTTGTGGAAAAAAGCTCTATGCCTTTAGGAATACTCAAAGAAACTGCTTTTGAAAAAAGTGAAATATCGCTTTCTGCGGGAGATATTGTTTTTATTATGTCTGACGGTGCGGCAATAGTACCGCATATTTGCTTTAAGGAAATAATTCAGAGCAATAAAAATGCAGATGCTGCCGTGCTTTCCTCCATGGCAGTTCAGAAAGCTCTCGAAATGTCCCCCTCGGGAAAACATGACGACATAACAGTCACCTGTGTAAAAATATTGGAAAACTGATTCAGAAAAAAAGGTTTGTATCAAAACATTATCTGCGATGTAATTGATACAAACCCTTTTTAGCTTATTCCGTATTTTTTTGCAAAGTTTCTTACAATATCTCTGAAATGAGAATATTTGAAATGTCGGTTTATGTCCGTTATATCAACATAATAACCCGCTTTAAGGCTCTGAATGACAGCTTCCGCAACAAATGCCTCAAAAACACGGTCATTTATAAAGGCTTCACCTATATCTGTGTTCATCCCCGTATTTATCCCGTCAATGGCATGAAGATAAATTATATTTTCTTTACCCATAAGTTCACCCATGCGTTTCAGACAGCAAAGTCCCTCTATGATATCCTCAACCTTTATTCTCCCACGGTAACAAAGGCTTTTTTCAGATCCTAAGAGAATATTATCTATTGTAGTTTCAAGCACATCAGAAAGCAGCGGCAGCAAAGAAATATCAGGAAGAGTTTCTCCTCTTTCCCATTTTGAAACAGCCTGAAAGCTGACACCCAACCGTTCTCCGATTTCAGCCTGAGTAAGACCCTTATTCGCTCTTAAAAGTGCTATTTGCTTTCCTACAGATAAATTATCCATTTCAGCACCTCCTTCACTTAAAAGTTTACGCTGAAACCTTTTGTTTTTCAATAACCCGTCAGTTTACTTTTTTGGTGTATCTTTCTATATTTTTCAAAAAAATATATACAAATATAAAAATATTTGTTATAATTACATCAAATCATGTTAAGGAGTGCAGAAAATGAAAAAGCTTATCAGTGTAATTCTTACAGCCACACTTATTCTTTCAACACTTTCCGTTTTATCCTTTGCCGCAGTTACAAAGGAAACGGCAGATCTTGGCTTTGCAGTAGCTTCGGACCTTCACTATAATGTACCCGAAGAAGAGCTTACTGCTACAAATGACCATGAAATTTTCTGGTATGCAAGCCGCAGAGCCGCTATGGATAATGAAAGCGGACTTATTATCGACGAATTCCTCAAGCAGTGCGCAGAGGATGATTCCGTTCAGTATGTTCTCATCCCCGGTGACCTTGCAGATAACGGCAGAACAGTTTTCCAGGAGCATTATGATGTTGCCGAAAAGTTCGCTGCTTTTGAAGCAGAAACAGGCAAGGATATTTTCGTTATCCCCGGCAACCACGATGTAGGCGCTGCCGAAACTGATTTCAGAATTGAAAACTTCAAAGAAGTTTATGCTGAGTTCGGTTACAATGATGCTTTATATGTTGATAGTGCTAACGGCTCTTACACCGCCAACCTCGGCGACAAGTACCGCCTTATTGCTCTTGACAGCTGTGATCCCACCGTTTCAACAGAAGACGGCATGACTCTCCAAAAGATCATGTGGGTAATAAACGAAGCGGACAAGGCAAAGGTCGAGGGCAGATACCCCATTCTTATGATGCACCATAATCTTCTCGACCACCTTCCCGTGCAGAGAATTTTAAGCCGTAACTTCATTGTCCGTTTCCACTATACAACAGCTACTCTTTTTGCCGATCACGGTATTCAGATAGTTTTTTCAGGTCACGAGCATTGCTCCGATGTAACATCCTACACAACACCTCTCGGCAACAAGATATATGACTTTGCAAATACCGCTCTTTCAATGTATCCTCTTCAGTATAAGGTATTCTATCTTAACGAAGAAGAGATAACATATGAAACAAGAACAGTTGATGAAATAGACACATCTGCTCTCACTGCAGCTGTTAAAGGCTACACAGAGGATCAGATATCCCTTATGAATGAGGGACTCAATGCCTATGCAAAGGGCTTCTTAAAGGCAGGTATTCAGTACAGACTTGAGCTTTCTCTTTCAATGGAAAAAATGGGAATTGCTGAAGATTCCATATTCTATCCTCTTGTTTCCACCGCAGTGGGTGAGCTTATAAAGCTTCTCAGAATGCCCCTTTACGGTGAAAACTCCGTTCAGGAATTAGGTAAGGAATATAACATAGATATCCCCGACAGCTCCTATGAAACAGGTTGGGATCTTGCAACAGATCTCGTTTCCTGGCACTATGCAGGCGAAGAAGCCTTCGACCTTTTCAGCACAGAGGTTACAATACTTCTCAGAACAGTAGCTCTTATTCTTAAGGATGACCTTTCCACCGTAAATGACGAAATTTTCTTAGGTGCAGCAAATGCTCTTATTGAAAAAATGGGCGGCTCAGGCGACATGGCAAAAGAATTCACAAAGATTGCTTCTGATGCTTTCGGCGGTGTTACCTACGGTCAGTATTTCCTTGTAGCTCTCGTATCTCCCCTTCTTTATGAATTCGCATTCGATTCAGACGGAGTAAACGACAACAACGGAACTATAGAAGGCTACGGAATTGACGGCAAAAATGCAGACAACATTTTCGCGAACTTAACAAACATAGTCAACAAACTTAAGCTTTACATTGAAAACTTCTTCATAATCTTCTTTAAAATTTTCGGAATCAATAAATAAAATATTTTCGGGAAGCTCCCTACTACAGGAGCTTCCTTTTTTACTGACACAAAGTTATTAATATATATTGATTTTACTTTGTTATTTCTGTTAAAATGGAAATAACACCGATAACTTTTTAAGGATGTGATATTATGAGCAAAAAAACCGACAGAACTTATATTCCTTTTTCACAGTGGAAGGAAAAATCTAAACAGACAGAATACACGGAGCCTACAAGACTTTTAGGTGACGACGGTACCTTGCTTGCAAAAGGCTGGGCAAGACACAATGTATTCGAGTATGACAGAAATTTATCATCTCCCAAAATAAGAAAAAAGGAATGGGACTTCTATCAGCTCGGCAACCGTAATTATATGGTGCAGATATCATTTGCAAACATTTCTTTCGGCGGTTATGTTTCTGCCGTACTTGTTGACCTTAAAAACGGCAAGAAAATAGCGGATGCTACTTCCCTTTTTGTCGGCGGCGAAAGTAAATATATTCTTCCCCCCAAGGGCGATGTTCCCAACTACTTTGAAGCAAAGGTCGGCTCCGCCCATGTAATATTCGATACAAGAGAAAACAAAAGAACACTCTATTTCAAAAAGCCTCACAAGGGTTCATTCATTGAATGTAACTTTACAATGGATATCCCCGAAGGCCTTGAAAATATAACAACTGTTCTTCCCTTTGAAAATAATCCGAAAAAATACTTTATGACAACAAAGCAGAACTGTATGCCGTGTGAGGGTACATATAAAGTAGGCAATACCGTTTATCAGTTCAAGAAAACTGATACCTTCTGTGCTCTTGACTGGGGCAGAGTAAACACTCCCCACGAAATGGTATGGTACTGGGGCAACGGCTCAACATATCTTAAGGACGAAAAAGGCGAAAAGCATGTTTTCGGCTTTGAAATAACATGGGCAATCGGTGACGAAAGCAATGCCACGGAAACAGCACTCTTCTATGACGGCAAGGCTCATAAGATAGGTGCCGTTGATGTTGAGGTATTCCCGAAGCCCGACAAATTCATGAATGAATGGAAATTCATTTCAGAAGACGGACGCTTTAATCTCACAATGACACCTTATTACGATAACCACTCCGACACGAATGTACTTAACATTGCAAGAATGCACACACATCAGGTGCACGGTCTCTGGAACGGCGATGTAACTCTCGATGACGGCACAGTTCTTGAAATTAAGGATATGTACGCATTCTGTGAATATGTAGAAAATAAATGGTAAAAACTTACCTCGAAAAAGGATTTTTCCTCTTTCGGGGTAAAATTTTTTGCTTTTTTACCGTTTACTTTAAAAAAAGGGCCAAATACCGAAAATCACTTTACAAGCCGGTTTCTTTCAATATAATCAAAACTGAAAGGGGGACTGAAGCTTGAAATTAAATGTTTTTGTCGACAAAACAAAAGAAGAAAAAATAGATATTTACATTCACGAAAAAAGAAAGATAGTTGATGATATTGAAAGGCTCTTATCCTGTGAAAACGAGCTTTTAGGCTTTATAAACGGTGAGATTTATAAATTATACTTTTCGGATATTGTTTTATTTTCGGTGGAAAATGAAAAAATCAAAGCATTCACAAATAATGAAGAATTCACCGTAAAAGAACGGCTTTATATGATAGAAGAAAAAATGCCCGATTATTTTATAAAGCTCAATCAATCGGCTATCGGTAATTTAAGAGCAATAAAAAAATTCGACTGCTCTGTTTCGGGAACTCTCAAGGTTACATTCAATAACGGCTTAACGGATTTTGTTTCCCGCAGACAGGTGAAAGCAGTCAAAGAAAGGTTAGGACTATAATATGAATATATACTTAAAAGAATTTCTTAAAAGAGGCTTTATGTTTTCAGGTCTCGGACCCGTTACTGCAGCGATAGTTTTTTTCATTATTACTCTTTTTGAAATAAATTTTCAGCTTTCGGCAACACAGCTTTTAATTGCAATAATATCTACTTACTTTTTAGCATTCATTCAGGCAGGTGCAAGTGTGTTCAACCAGATAGAGCATTTTTCTGTACCGAAAGCTCTCGCCTGCCATTTCTCAACTCTTTATGCGGCTTATCTTATATGTTATCTTATAAATTCATGGATACCGTTCAATATTACGGTGATCATAATATTCAGCCTTATTTTCATCGTAACATTCTTCATAATATGGACTACGGTATTTATTACGGTAAGGCATTTAAGCCGGAAGCTTAATAAAAATCTCAGTAAAATTATTTGACAAAAAATCGAGTATTCTCTATAATTATTTTCAAGTATATGAAAAGGAAATAAATTTATGGAAAATAAAACTCCCATACTTGAACTTGAAATTTATCTTATCCGTCACGCACAAAGTAACGGAAATGCAGGTATAAAGGTGCGTGAAGTTCCCACAATCGCAGATTTGGCAGACCCGCTTCTTTCCGAGCTTGGTATCACTCAGGCAAAGCTTCTCGGAGAATATCTCTCAGATGTTCAGTTTGATTATGTTTATTCGAGTGCATTAAGAAGAGCCCTAAGAACAGCAACCGAGGTTATTAATAAACAGGCAAAAAGACAGGCTTTAAGAATTCTTCCTCTTCTTACTGAAAACGGCTTGGGCAATGATTATGAAGGTGCTTCATGGGAGGAGCTGCAGTCCATAAATCCCGAAGCCGCACTCGCTCCCGATGTAGATGAAAATGCACCTGTTGTCTGCTACAGTGATGCAAAAGACGAGCCATCTCTTTTTGAAAGAGCAAAAAACACAATAGATTATCTTCGTTCACATCACGGGAACGGCGAAAAAATATGCGTAGTTTCCCACGCCGCATTTATTACATATATAGTTTTTCACCTTATGGGACTTGATAAAACTCCCATATACGATATAGATTTTGCAAATACGGGAGTAACAAAAATATCGTTTTATACCCCCGGTACAAACAAATACGGTGATATAATTTTTAATTACATCAACAGCACGGCACATTTTCCGAAAGATATGTATACACAATAAATTTTACCCGTCAGCACACCGCTGACGGGTAATTTTTTAATAACTTGTCGGCATTCTGTCAATGGGAGCTAAAAGAACTTTACCTGTTCCTCTGTAGACATTCACAAGTCCCTCACCGGATGCCGCGGATCCTATAAGAGTTTTACCTGAACGCTCAACTGTGAAATTAAGCGAATTGCTCCATGCAATTGCAAGGTTTCCGTCAACCTTAAGCACATCATTCTGAAGATTTATTTCAATAAGCTCTTCTCTGGGACATCTTGATTCAATAGCACATATGCCCTTGCCGTTTATGCTGAGATTGAAAAGTCCTTCACCGCCTGCTACTGCGGATGAAAAGTTTGAACGCATAACTGCCTTATGCTGCAAAGCGGCATCACAAGCAAGGAAAAGACCGTCATCAAGAACTAGAGAGCCGTTCCAATCCTCAGTATCAAGTAAAATTATGTGCTTATAAGTAGGTTCAAGCACCAAAACACCGTCACCCTTGTATTCGGGCTTAATTGCACTTTCACCTGTTACCTTACCTCTTACAGCCTTGCCGAAAAGATCACCAACACTCTTAATGCCAGTAGTCGCGTTTACATTACCCACACTCCACTGCATAGAGCCTGCCTGACATACAACACCCGAAGTCTTGTTGAGCTCACAAAGAAGCTGTCTTTTACGGACATTCATCTGATTGCAATAATATGCCGTCATTGCAGTGGCAGGTGTAACACTTAAATCTCTGATATACTCAACAACGGAAAAAGGTCCCCTGTTGTCAAGAATTCTTACATCGTCATTGTTTGTAAAATTATTGATCTGATACATAATACCATTCTCCTTTATAAAATTAATTTTTATTACGGTATCTGAAAAGGGCGATAAGTGAGGAGCAAATACCTGCAAGCTGTGCAAATATGCCCGTTGAACGTAAAATTCCGTGATATATTGTCCACGAGGTCATATTTGCAAGAAGGCACAGACGGATATTCTGCTCCTTTTTCTGAAGCATTGCAACCATATAGAAAACGGCTGCAAGAATTGCAAGAATATCCAGAGGTGAGGTATAGCTCATAATACCCACACCCACGTAGAGCACGAAAAAGATAATTTTTTCAAGGGTTGATTCGGTTGTGTTCTTCTTTTCGTGCCATAAGGCTATGAGAATCTGCGCTATGGCAACAAAGTTTACTGTAACACCCGAGCCGAAGCCGTCCAGAAGCAAGACGTTCAGTGCACCGAGAATATTTGCGAGCACCGATGCCCACAATATCTGAGTTCTTTTTTTAAGCTGTTGTATAATTATTACCGTAACGGTAACAAGAATACCTACGAGCTGACCGATAATATAATTCATAGTTCACCAAAATCAATCAAAGTTATAAATTTACGCCATTTCTTTATATCATATATTATTTTATATTAACATAATGCTTTATGTCAACAAGAAAACGGCTTCGCCGTACGCCTGCGGCGACCGTTTTCGTATAGTCCATCGCCGAGGGAAGTTTACTTCCCGTTCGGCGGGACATAAAATCCTTTTGCTTTATAGGAAGGAATTTCCTATAAAGCAAAAAAATCGACCTTTGAAGCATCAAAATTGCTTCAAAAGCCGACCTTTTTCAAAGGCTTTTATAAATCTTGAGTATCTTCAAAAGGCAGATCATTTTCGGTATTATCCCTTGCAAGGTCATTATCAATTAAGGAATATGCAGAGGAAATATGCCTTTCTTCCTTAAAAGGTCTCGTATGATATACCTTTTGAGAGGGTGCTGACGTGCCGGGGATAACAGGATTTACATGCTCTTTTCCGCTTTTCGCTTTACCCTGAATTTCGGGAACTGCAGCCTCTTCATTTCTCGGCTTCACATGAGTCCTTTCGGGTCTTTTCATTCCCTTTTTTGCCATAAAATCACCTCAGCAGTATTATTAACTAAAAAATAATTTATATAACAACAAATTTTATTTACATTGACACTCTGTTATTCTTTTTGTTATAATGAATTTATAAAAATCAGGAGGTTTTTTTATGTTCAGAACGATTATAAGATTACTTGTAGCATTTTTAATGCTTCTTTCACCCTCACTTCCAAACTTAATAGACCTTCCCGCAGTACCCAGCGGACAGGAATTAGAGCTTGAAAACAGATTTGAGCTCGTCTGGGCAGATGAATTTGAAGGCACTGAGCTTGACCGTACAAAGTGGCAGACCGATTGGTGGGTCACAGAAAGAAAAGGCGGCTTCTGGCACGAGGATATGGTAAGTGTTGCTGACGGCAATCTCACTATTACAACTGCATATTTTGAGGAACCCCTTGAGAATAAATATCTCGAAGAATGGGGCGACTCCATTGATTTCAAACCCTACAAAGAGGGATGGTATACCGCTTGTATCTCCACTCAGGATCTGTGCGAATTCAAATACGGATATTTTGAAATAAGCTGTATTCTTCCTAAATCCACCGGTATGTGGTCCGCATTCTGGATGATGAACGGCGGCGTAGTTGATGTAGACGGTTCAGGCAAGGACGGCACGGAGGTTGACATTTTTGAGTCCATGTTCTATAAGGACGAAATATTAGGCTACGGCGACTGCATTCAGACAGGTATTATCTATGACGGCTACGGCGAGCAAATGACGGGCGTAGGTCTCGGAAAATACTATGCAAATAATCCGTATGAAGAATATAACACCTATGGTGTTGAGTGGAACGAAAACGAATATATATTCTACATAAACGGAGTTGAAACCTGCAGAACAAGTGCGGGCGGAGTAAGTCAGAATCCCGAATGGCTTCTTGTTTCCTGCGAGGTTGCAGGTGAAAACGGTGTTGCTCACGCAGACCGCCACGGCACAGGCAAAATGAGTATGAAGCCCGGCGATACAGCAGAATTCATTGTTGACTATGTAAGAGTATATCAGTATAAATAAAAAAATGTTGGGAGGGGCTTACTTTGGCAACCTGGAAAAAAATTGTTTTTGTGGTTGTTCTGGTATCTTTCATAGGTCTTTCACTGTCTTTCACATTTTTTTCAATAGCAAGAGATACCTTTGAATTCAGAGAACAGGAAAACATTGGAGATATTGAAGGGCTGAGCGGCTGGGAGTTTTACGGCTTTAACGGAAACTCGGACACTACTGAGGTACATATAGACTATGTAAGAAATGAAGACGGAAGCGATCCCGATGAAACCAAGCCCGTTATCGCTGTAGGCGATTTCACAATAGTCAGTGACGAATATGTGCAGTTTATTTATATCGGAAAAGATGTTCAGTATATCGCAGATTCCGCATTTTATTACTGTAAACAGTTAAGAGCCGTCTTTGTAGATGAAGAAAATCCTTATTTTACTTCAGTTGACGGCGTGCTTTTCACAAAAGACATGAAAACACTTATTCTTCATCCGATATTAAACGGACAGTGGAAGGTTGAACAGGGTCTTGCCGATACTGCCGACACCTTTGTTATTCCCGATGGTGTTGAAAACATAGAAAGCTTCAGCTTTTATAAAAATACGGACCTTGTGCATCTTACATTCCCTTCTACACTTAAAACAATAGGCACAATGTCCTTCTTCGGTTGCGGCAATATGTGGAGCATATGGCTTCCCGAAGGACTCGAAAGTATCGGCGCAGATGCTTTCAGCTATTGCGGCAGTATCAGCCCCGTTATGTATATTCCCTCAACAGTAAACTTCATTGACGATTACGCATTCTTCTCCTGCGGCGGTATATCTACTATGTATATGGGTGCCGAAAATGAGGAGTCTATAGAATTCGGCGAAAGCTGGCTTCCAAAGAATGTTCTTAAAGTGCTTTTCCATGTTGCAATTACTCCCGAATACGGAAAAACTCTTGAAGAAGCACAGGCAGAAAAAGTGCGACTTGACAGTCTGCAGGAACAGGAGGGATAAAAAATGAGTAAAAAATCAACGGCTGAAAAAGTTCCGTTTAAACAAAAAGCTGGTTCTTTTATATCTGAATTTAAAGACCATTGGCATACTCCCGCAGAAGGTAAATATGTTCCTTACAAAGAATACATCTCCATTTTTCTTGCCGTCGGCGGTAATTACTCTGCACAGCACCTTTTAGGCTTTTTATCCTTCGGTACAGGATGTTATCTTGTTGCATACTATTATGAAATTCCCATTTTGACATTCTCCGCAATAAATGCCTTTTTCCTTGTTTCGGGCTATCTTTGGAGTATGCTCAACATGGGTATTGATGCAAACCTCGGAATACTTCCGAAAAAAACGGAGAAAAAATATTTCTCAATATATTTAAGCGTTGCGGCATTGGGACTTATCTTACTTATATTTGATATGTCAAAAATACTGCCTATCCCCGAAAATATCGTAACTTATATGAATACCAAATGGCAGGGACTGAATTTATTCAGTATCTTCAAAATTTTCGGTATACATATGTTTGTCTCGGGCTGGGGCGGCTTCAGATGTATCATAATAAAGAAAAAGCTTATCCCGAAGCTCGGCAGATACAAGGTATTTGCTTATGCAAATATAGTTCAATGCCTTATAATGGTCGTGCTTATTTGTGAGCTTCCCCTCTTTGAAGAACCCCTTATAGACCGTGTATGGAAGCTTTATGTGCTGTTCCAGCTCTTCGGAATGTTCGGCTTCACAGGCGCACCTCAGCAGATAGCGGATAACATAAGCCCCAACGGACACGAAAGAATGCTTATCCGTTGCTGGCCCGTTAAACTCAGCCATTTACTGCGCTCAATAATGACAATGGTAATTCCCACGGTTTCGGGTATGTTCTTTGTAAACGGTATAAGAGACAGAGGCACATTCCAGTATATTATTCCGATAGCATTAGTACTTAGTATAATTATGATGTATTCGGGACTCGGAAAAATCAGAGAAAGAATTCCCGCACCTCCCCTCGACAAGAAGAAATACTATTCGTTCTGGGACTGCATCGACGGTATTATGAAAAATAAATACCTGTGGATAAAGCAGGCTTCGGCACTTCTGGACTCTCTCGGAAACGGTATGATAGGCATAGGACAGATAATGCTTATATATACATGGAGAGAAACCGGCTTCTTCTTTGCAGTTGCCGAAAATGCAATAGCATTCGTAGGAAATCCCGGTGCATTCTTAGCTCCGTGGATCAGAAAGAGATTCCAGTTCAAGACACTTTTCGTGTTCAAGCAGCTTATTATGTTCGGCTCAAGCGGTATTTTTATTCTCGCTTTCCTGTTCTTAGGCGATTCTCCCATGCTTTGCGGATTGGTGCTTTTCATAGGAATCTGTCTTCGCGATGCCCTGAAATCCGCAATTGAACTGGCTTCCGAGGATATGAATATAAGAATCAGCGACTATCAGATGTATATTTCGGGTGAACGCTTTGAAGCATATCAGGGCGTTGTCGGCTGGTTCACAGGTCCCATATCCGCTCTCATAAGCCTTATAATTCCTCTTATGTTCTACAGAGTAGGCTTTACCTCAGACTGGGATGTTCTGTTTATTTCCGATGTCAGAGTAAAGTGCATGATAATAGGTCTTGCATTTGATATGGCAGGCTATCTCTTAATGAGTCTTCCTTACCTCTTCTTCTGGGATTACACAGACGAAAAACACGCACAAATAATGGAAGAGCTCCAAAAACGAGCAGATGCTTTAGCGGCAGAAGACACTGAAGCCGTAAATGTATCGGCAGAATAAAAATCTTTATATTTAATAAGAAAACTACAAACTTACCGGAAGGTAGGCTTGTAGTTTTTTGTTGTATAATCAGATACCGTAATCCTCATTCATCCTGCGGAAGGTTTTTCAGGAATACCAGCATACACGGAAGTGAAACAAGTGCGGAAATAAAGTAGGCTATCGGCTGCGACAGCTCTATTCCCAAAACTCCTAAAAATTTCGGCAGAATAAAGCATAACGGAATAAAAATCAGTCCGCTTTGTAAGCACGACAAAATCAGAGCGGGAATACTTTTTCCTATACTCTGGAACAGCATAGTTACAACTACCGATATGGGAACTACCAAAAGAAATGCACAGTTAATTCTGAGCGCTTGACTGCCAATCATCAGCACTTCGGTTTCTTTTCTGAAAAGTGAAATGATCTCAGGTGCAAAAATAAAACACACTGCCGCAATTGCACCGATAAATGCCGTGCCGAAGCCCCATGTAAATAAAGTACCCTTTTTTACTCTTGAATATTTCTTTGCGCCGTAATTGAATCCCGCAACAGGCTGAAAGCCCTGACCGATACCAAGACCAACGCAGAATATCAGACTTGATGTTCTTCCGACATATCCCATTGCGGCAATAGCGGCATCGCCGAACATTTTTGCCTGCATATTAAGCACCATAGTAGAAATACTTGTAAGTCCCTGTCTTGCAAGGCTCGGAAGTCCTGTTGCCATTATCTGCAAAATCGTTCTGTCTTTTGTAAAATACTTCGGAGAGATACTGCTTTGTGTTTTTTTGGCAATAAACATAGATAAAAGAATACCGAAGGATACATATTGCGATAATGCAGTGGCAATACCTGCACCCTTTATTCCCATATTAAAGCCAAATATAAAAAGAGGGTCAAGTGCTATATTAAGTATCCCGCCCGTTGTAAGACCAATCATCGCCAAAGCCGCTTTTCCCTCGTAACGGAGAATATTATTTAACACACAACTGCTTGTCATGGCAGGTGCGGCAAGCAGTATAAAAGTACAATAATCCACTGCATACGGAAGAATTGTATCGGTGCTTCCGAGCAATCTCATTAACGGCTCAATGAAGATAAGTCCTGTTATCATAATCAGAATACCGAAAAACAATGCCCAGAAAAAACCCGTAGAAGCAAATTTACTTGCTTTTTCAAGCTGCTTACTACCAAGCATACGGCTGATATGACTTCCTGCGCCGTGACCGAACATAAATCCGAAAGCCTGAAGAATTGCCATTACTCCGAAGACAATACTTGTAGCACCGCCTGCACTAAGAGATATACCGCTTACAAAATATGAGTCAGCCATATTATATATGTTGGTAATCAGCATACTTATAGTAGTCGGAATTCCCAGTGTTATTATAAGTTTTGCCACAGGAGTCTGTGTCATTTTTCTGTATTGCTCTTCTGCACTGACTGCAAAACTAGTGCACATTTTTTTACCTCGGTTCGTCTAATTTCGTTTTATTATATAGCACTCTATATTCTTTTTCAAGACACCTTTAATATCTTGAGATTTCTTTTATTTTTATAATAAATAAATACAAGCATTGAAATATTAAATTCCATGAACTATAATATTCAAAAAACCTTTAAGGAGCAATTATGACGGCTTTACTCATTGTAATCTATATAGTTTTTGTATCTTTAGGTCTTCCCGATTCTCTTTTTGGTGTCGCCTGGCCCGTGGTTCACGGGGAATTCGGTATACCCGAGAGCTTCGCTTCACTCTACAGCATTATAACGGGTGTATGCACGGGCGGTGTCAGCTTTGTTGCAGGAAAAATGCTCCGCCGCTTCGGCACGGCAAAGGTCACTCTTTTTTCAACACTTCTCACAGTTATTGCACTTATCGGAATGAGCTTTTCACCCAATATCGCCGTTATGATGTTTTTCTCTGTTGTGCTCGGTTATGGGGCCGGTGCAATAGATACGGGTCTTAATAATTTCATATCTCTTCACTATGAAGCACGGCATATGAACTGGCTTCACTGCTGTTGGGGCCTTGGTGTTACAATAAGTCCTCTTATTATGAGTCAGTTTCTGACGGGGGAACCAGGTTCATGGAGAAACGGCTACAGAGTTGTAGCCCTCTTACAATTTGCCATTACTGCGATAATTCTTTTTTCTCTTAAAAAGTGGGAAAAAGTTGAAAAAAGTGCAAAGGAAGCTGAAAAGCAGGAAGAAACCGAAAGCGGCAGCGGAAAGCTTTTAGAGCTTCTGAAAATCAAAGGTGTGCTTACAAGTATTCTTTCAATGGGGCTTTACTGCGGAATGGAATTTTCCCTCGGCACATGGGGAGCTACATATGCCGTTAATACATTCCTTATTGCCCCCGACGAAGCGGCAAAATGGGTATCTCTTTATTACGGCGGAATAATGGTCGGCAGAATAATCGCCGGCTTCGTTTCAATGAAATTCAGCGATAAGGTCCTTATTAAAGGCGGAATAATAACGGCGTTTCTCGGTATTATAATTTTTGCCCTGCCACTCGGCAAATTCTCTCTTTTAGGATTTTTATTGATAGGTATAGGCTTCGGACCCATATTCCCGAGTATTCTCCATTCTGTCCCCGAACGCTTCGGAAAAACCTATTCGGCAGACCTTACAGGCTATCACATGGGCGGCGCATACGGTATCGGCTTCTTTGTTCAGCTGGTATACGGCTATACTGCCACCGCCACAACATTCAAAATAACGCCTTATGTGCTACTCGCCCTTTGTTTTGGCGTATTTCTCGCTAATGAAATTACCATAAAAAAGCTAAAGAAAAACTAAAATAAGACAGGGAGCTTTATGCCTCCTGTCTTTTGTTTTTATACAGTTTCAATTTTATATGTATTTTTATCAAGATCGATAATGATAGTTGTTCCGTCGGAATATGTTGCTTTCTGTGTGCGGAAGCTTCCTAAAAATTCGTGCTTTATCATTTCCTTATTGTAAAGCCTTGCCTGTAACTCACAAAGAGGAGCTATACGGGCAATTTCTTTTTTAAGCTTTTCATCACTCATAATTTCAAGATCTGCAGTACGGTTATCCGTTCCGATTTTTTTAAGCGAATTTCCGTAAGGATGAATGTAAGGCATACCGGCATTAAGAGCGCCGTATAAATCTCCATCCTCGCCCTTCGGAATACCCCAGTTATTAAACCAATTCCACGGAACCATAATACAGTCGTGATAAACAAGATTTCCGAGAGGTACGGGAATACCAATGGCCTTACCGTTTTCCTGCGGACGAAGAGCATGAGGGCCGTGGTGCACCAGAGCAATATGATTAAGAAGCTGCATTCCGGGTTCTTCTGAGGACATAATAAGTCCTTTCTCATTAAGGTAATCGAAACACTCTGCACGGTGCTTCATACTTTCCTCTCTTGTTACGGAGTGGTCCTTATGGAAGCATTCATCACCCTGCATAATCGAAAAAACATCAAGATATGCACCCTGAACATCAACTCCGTGTTCTTCAAGCTCAGTGTAGGTCTTTTTCACAAAATCCAATGCGAAAACAGAGCAAAGGTAGCTGTGTTCACCGCCGTCCCATATAGAACAATAGGGATTGGCTCCGTCAATTTCGGTTACGGCTTTCTCTTTGTCAAAAACAGGACTGCTGTAATAATAATCTCTGTATTGATCGTGAAGCGCAAACACGAAACCGAGCTCACGGCTTACATCCGAAAATTCCTTAAAGCCGTCCCAGCCGCCTGCCTTTTCACAGGGCGGAAGAATGTAGGGATGATTATTGTCATAACCCTCTTCTCCCCAGCCGTCAGTATGAATATAAAGCTTTTGAAGGCCTAATGACTTCAGCTTTTTCATCTGCTCGGCGCGCTCACGGAAGGTTGCGCAAAGTATCTCGTTTGAACCGTTTTTATCGTAAAACTGTGATTTTTCGTTAATTTTTGAAAAAATCTTATGATGAAGCACGGGAGAACCGATAAGTTTTTTGATATTGGGATTTTTCTCTATTTTTTCATCAACGGAAACAAACTGATTTTTTTCAATGAGATATTTACGGTAATCCTTTGCAACGGTATTGTAGTCCCCGTTCTCGTGGAAAATAAAGCGGATCTTTCTTTCGTATGACAGCTTACCCAATGAAGACTGCCAATAAACCGAGTTCATAAATGCCATATGCTTTCCGAAGGATGAATATATACTCGCGTCATACGGAGTATCAACAATCGCCGTAAAGGAGTGACCGTCACAAACTCTACCCCATATGGGCATATAGCAGTCACCTGTATTAATTATACGCTTATAATGAGAAAGACCAAATGCTACAACAAAATGCTCCTTACTGCCGTCGGGAAGAATAAAGCCCTGACGCATGGAGTCAACATGATAAGACTCTTTACCCTTGATTTTTGAATTGAAGGGAGCGGGGAAATAAACCGCCTGAATATCATAGCCTGTTTCATTTTCTGCTTTCAGCTTAAATTCAACAGTATCATTTCCTGTAATTTCAGCAGTACAGATAAGTGTAAACGGAAGTTTTTTCCCGAATGCAAAAAAGTCGGAATAATATGTTGTTATCTTTTCTTCTGAATATTCTGTTTTCTTTTTAAGTGCCGACCATAAAGGACAGGAAAAACTTACATATTTTTCTCCTCTTTTTTTACGGATAGTTATATACGGCTTTCTTCCGTCACTTATCCACGAAAAACCGTTGTGAACGATTTCGTAATTTCCGTTTCTTTTATTAAAATTAATTGTTATATTTTTCTTATTCATTTCAGTCCTCCGAAAATTCTGTGAAAATAAAACTATTCGAGATCGTCATAATGAAGTCCTATCTGCTGTCTTATTTCATCAAGAAGATACATTACATCCATTGTGGATTTAAGCGGTACAAATTTACTTTCTTTTGCCCCCGAGCGGATTTCTTCGGCAACGGTATCAAATTCATCAAGGTAAGAATTGAGTATCGGGCCCTTACCCTTGAAAAACTCTTTTTTGAATGCACCTTTCTTATATGTAAGGAAATTAAAAGCATGATAAAACGGCGCTGTTATTTTTCCGTCACTGCCGCAGATTTTCATTTTTTCCAGACTATAAAAATCCTTCATTGAAGCGCTTATATTGACCTTTAAGCCGTCGGCATAAGTAAAAACGATATCCTCACACAGATCTATCCCGTTTTTTATTATACCCTTGCTTTCAATTTTTTGAGGCATTCCCCAAAGACGGTATGCATAGGTTATGGGGTATATAGTAATATCAAGAAGTGCACCGCCCGCTCTTTTAGGGTCTGTGATTCGTCCCTTGAAATCTACCATTCTCAGATGATATGTAAAATCGGCTGAATGCATTTTTCCTATTTTGTTCTCTTCTATCCATTTCTTTGTCTGATTGGAAGCGGGAGAAAACCAGGTCCACATTGCTTCACACAGGTATACATTATTTTCTTTAGAAAGGGCTATGAGCTCCTCAGTTTCCTTAGCTGTTACTGTAAACGGTTTTTCGCACAAAACAGGCTTTTTAAGCCCCAGGGCGGTTTTTACGAATCTATAGTGGGCATTATGGGGAGTGACGACATAAACTCCGTCAACACCTTCTGCCGTTATTGCTTTTTCTGCTGTATCATAAGCACACCCGCCGTATTTCTTCGCAAAGGCTTTGCCCTTTTCGTAATTTCTCGTATAGCAGGAAACTATCTCATGACGGCCGCTTTTATTCAGCTGCGCTGCCACCTGCTTTGCAAGCTTCCCCGTACCTATAAAACACCATTTGAATTTATCCATATATAACCCTTCTTTAATACTAAATAAAACTAATTATTTCACGGGCTGTGGGCATTGAATTCTCGGCGCCTACACGGCTGACGGCAATGCTTCCCGCACGGTTGGCAAAATCGCAGGCTTTCAAAATACTCCCGCTTCTCTTATATTCGAGGGCAAGTGCTGCGGTAAAAGAATCCCCTGCTGCCGTGGTATCTCTGACTTCGGTGGGATATGAGGGTAAAAAGTGTATATTTTCTCCGTCAAACACACTGCAGCCCCTTGCGCCGAGCTTTAATACAACAAACTTCGGCTTACTTCGTCCGAAAAGAATTTCAGATGCCTTAAGAGCTGTTTCTTCATCTTCGGGAAAAATTCCCGTAAGAGCTTCGGTTTCATTTTCATTAGGTGTGATTATCGTGATACCCTGCATTTTTTCGAGGCAGAAGTTTTTTGCGGGTCCGCAGTCAACAACTGTTATGAGCCCTTTTTCTTTTGCCGTATTTACACATTTTATTACGACTTCCTCTTTTGTTTCAAACTGCACAAGCAGCATATCAAGTTCATCTGTTATAAAAGAGGCGGCTTCTTCGGGTACTATTTCGGCATTTGCACTTTCATAAACAATAATACGGTTTCTTCCCTTCCCGTCAATTAAAATTGCGGCAAGTCCTGTGGAAGAGCCTTTCTTTGATACACCCGAAATATCAACCTTGTTTTCTGAAAGGTTACTAATAAGCCTATTTCCGTTTACATCATCTGCAACCTTACCTATCATCCGTGTTCGGGCGCCGAGTCGGGAAAGTCCTATAGCCTGATTAGCCCCCTTACCGCCGCAAGCATAAGAATATTCACTTCCGAGAACATTTTCTCCGATATCGGGAAGTTTTTCAGCTGAAAGAATTATATCCATATTGATACTGCCCATAACTGCTGCTTTTATATCACTGTACATAAAACACACCCATTTCAGAGAACGGCTCTGAAATCTCTTGCCGCCTCACTCATATTTTTATCTTTCACAAAAAGAGCACTTGTTCCGAGAACAAAAATGTCTGCCCCCTGACGGCTCAGCTTCATTCCGTTTTGAATGCTTATATTTCCGTCAACCTCAATGGGAATATTAGAATATCCGAGGCTATCAAGCAGCTCTCTTGTATCTTTTACCTTTCTTTCGGCAAACGGGATTATTTTCTGGCCAGAGAACCCCGGATTTACGGTCATTACGAGTGCCATATCAATTAAATCTGCCGTATAACGGAAATTTTCAACAGGCGTTGCAGGATTTATTGCAAGTCCCGCTTTTATTCCCTTAGTCTTGATTTTTTCAAGAGTTCTTAAAATATGTATTTCAGATTCTGAGTGCACACATACTATATCATTTTCTGAAAGACACATACTGTCAATAAATTTTGACGGCTCATTCACCATAAGATGTATATCAAGCGGCATACTTGTAATTTTCTTTATCTGATTTATAAGGTCAAAGCCGAGAGTTATATTCGGCACAAAGCTGCCGTCCATAATATCTATGTGAAGATAGTCAATTCCTGCTTTTTCTATCTCTTTTATTGACCTTTCCATATTGAGAAGGTCTGCGCACATAATTGATGCAGATAATAATTTTTTCATAATTATTCATCCCTGTAACTTTTTGATATGATTATTTTTACCGTATATGCAAACTGCTTCCCCTGAAATATTCTTTCAAGGGAAGCTTCTTGCTTTTTATCTGATTAAATCTTTGAAAATCCGTGGCTGTTTATAAGGGCGTCGAGCTTCATACCCTCTTTACACATAGGACACTCGTGTGGACGCCATACCTGATATCCCTCAAGGTCATTGGGATCGAAAATGGAGTGCACGGGGAAACCTATACATTCTTTTTCCGTTGAGAATATAGAAGAAATGCCCGTCACATTTCCGCCGTAATATCTTATGGCATCAATAGCAGCAAGAGCTGTTTTTCCCGAAGATACTGAAACTGCAAGAATCATGACATTCTTATCCTTTATCATAGGCGCGATGTTATCACGGAAAAGAATCTGATTACTGTTTGTGTATTCGGGAGAAACCACATAAATGGACTTATGTCTGTTAAAATTCACTATATTATCAGATTTTGTGAGGAAATTTGCAAGACAAGCACCGATAACCTCAGTTCCGTCAAGACAGAGAATGGTATCCACCTTTGTTGCGGCATAATAATGTGAAGCCAATGCCTCTGCAACTGCCTTTGCCTCTGAAAGACGTGCTTTCTGCGACACAACATCTATATAATAATTGGTGTGACGGTTGGTTGTTGCGAAATGTCCCGTTGCGACACGGAGAAACAGATCCTTACGCTTTGTTTCATACTTAACAGTGTGTAAAGTTGACATAATATTTCCCCCTTTTAGGATTTATATAATTATACACTAATATATATTGATGTTCAAGTGGTTTTTATTTTGCCTTTTTACCAGGCATTATACATTAAGATTATAGCTTTTTCACCTTCGGGAAGAGTGATTGTTATACCCTCATTCATAAGCTTTTCACCTGTTAAGCTATAAACTGTTTCGGGATAGTCTATATCATAGACATTATAAGTTTCCGAGGGGTTAAGACCGTTTAATTTAACAGTATACTCCTTATCATTTACATTTATGCGCTTGTAAATGAATGCTGTACCCGAAAGACCGTCTTCAGAAGAAAACTGCATTGCGTGCATTTTATCCTTATCGAAGCTGCCGAAATCAAGAGGATAGTAGTTCCCCGACATAAATTCTCTCTGCTCATGGTAAAAGCCGAAATCAGGATTTGTATGTGAGTAAAAGTCCATAAGCATGAGAGGCATAATATCTGATCTCATTGAATATTCGTTCTGCATATAAAGCGCAGAGCCCGTAATAGGAAGCCAGAAAGAAATACCGTAGGTATGTGACTGTGTTGCATCAAACAGATCCGAATGATAATCACAGTTATAGTCACTTCTCCAGAAAGCAATACTGCGATAAGTCATTTCAAGGTCAAGGCGTTTTCCGCCCGAAGCACAGTTATCGATTATAAGTCCGTCAATATTTTCGTAAAGATAATCAAGATACTTATAGAGGTTGGTCACATAATGATTTTCGCATATACCTGTTCTGCCTCCGTAATATTCCTTATCGGCTTTCTGCCAGTATTCAAGAGGCGCGAAATTGAAGTCCTGACGGTAAACGGTAACACCGTTTTCTTTCATAGAATTCAGAAGATATTCACAATAATATGAGAAGGCTTCCTCATTCGCAAGGTTCCACATAATGTTTTCATCGCCTGTGGATATGAGCCACTGCTCATGTTCTGAACCTATTTTATGGAACAGGGTTTCGGGATAAACTCTTTCGGGTTCATACCAGAGAACATGACCAAGCCCCTTATTTGCAGCATAGCCTGAAAGCTCTGATATACCGTTATCGTATCTCCGAGTGTCTACCGTCCAGTTGCCGACGCCGTCATACCAACCCTCATTATATTCGTACCAGCCTGCATCCATCCAGAATGCATCTGTATTTTCAAAAACACTCTCATTCAGACTGTCAAGAATTTCAATAATTTCATCGGAAGTTCTCGTGTGCATGGGACCTGCAATTTCCATAACAGTATAATGATTCTTTGTAACGCTTTCAGGATAAACACAGTCCATGATCCAGTTTCTGAAAAGATTAAAGCCCTTGAGCGGATTGTCATTTTTATAGAAGCTCAAAGAAACCAAGGGGGAACGCACCTCTTCGCCGGGAAGAAGATAAGCTTCAAAATATTCCTGCTTTACTGAAATATCGGTTTCTCCCTTTGATTGTGAAAGAGAGGCTTCCCATTGACCCGTCCAGCCGATGCCGAGAATCATACCGTAGTTTTCGCCGCTGATATTAAAATAGGGTAAATAGCTTTCGGTTGGCTTACCGTCAACACCCGAAAATGTCTTTTTGACGGCAGATAAATTCTTTTTGATAAGTGAGAAATCGCTTGCGGCAGTATCACTGCCCATGGAATAGTAAACTTCTGCTTTTCCTGTTGCAAAAGATGAATCAAGTGCATAGAAATCACTGATGACACCTGAGTTACCTGTACCCGTATTCTCAATATAAACAGTCCACTGGCAGGTTGCATTTTCTTCAAAAACGGTCAGTTCAACCGTTACCCTGAGTCCCTTTTCATTGTTTGTAAGAACAAGATTCTCAGTCTTTCCGCCCTTATATACTTTATCGGATTTTTCATATTTTTTATCCCACTGGGCGGGGTTGAACTTTTCACCGTCAACCTTGAAGGTAAAGGGATATTCACCGTTTTCAGAACGGAAATTATCCGCAAACCAATGATTATTAAGCTCTTTTTCTTCATCGGTAAGGCTCATTTCTTCGAAACTTACAGTATCAAACTGAATATTCTTTTTGTATTCGAGCGCCTTGATATTGTCTTTATTGAACATATACAGTCCTCCGCAGGAAACTGCAAAATATACAATTGCAAGAATAATATTAAGTGCTTTATACTTATTTTTTGCTCTTAATATAAAGGTCACAAGAAGAACCACTGCCGACAAAGCGAAGGCAACAGTAAAAGTTTTTATTGTAACAGCATCGTTATCGCCGGCGCTCGGGTTGATTTTCGCATTTATCCCCCAGATAACACCCTGAAATAAGGCGTTACCCGCTAAAAACGCAATGAGCTTTATGACCCAATTAGCTTTTTTAAAAATGGTCTGCACAAACAAAAGAAGGAACCATCCCAACGCGAGCCCCGAAAGCACAGTATATAAATGAACATCGGGAGCACTCTCGGTTCCGTAAAATATGTACCAGAGTGAATATGCCGCATAAACAAGAAGACCAAAAAGCACCGTGGTAACAATACTTTCAATAATTTCTTTATTTTTCAATTTTTTCATAAAGCTTCACCGCCAAAAATTTTTAATCTGTAAAAATTCCGTTTGACAAATCGATTGTAACACGATACTGCTGTTAAAGCAACATAATTTATAATTAAAAATATAGCACCCCACCTACGGCAGGGTGCTGAAAAGAGCAAAATTATTTTAAGAGTTTAACATACCATTAAAGAGGTCAGATAAAAGCTTGAATAAGTTCTTCATGAAGTTCACAAAAGCAGTGAATATAGATGTGATGGTCGGCTTTTGTACAACATCAGTGATCCAGGAACCGTCTGCCATGTTTTCCTCTGTCATATTGGCGATTTCTCCTTTAGCATCCATATCATGCACAAGGAAACGCGAGATGTTTCTGTTATTTGAGGAAGCGGAGACATTTGAATACTGAGTGAAATATTCTGCAAGATACACATATGCATCGCCGTAATCGTGATGCTTATTCTTTATAAACCAAGTAGTTTCGGGGAAAAGACAGGTTGAAGCGTCAATTTTTCCGTCGGGGGAAATATAATCTCCGAATCCGAAAGCAGTTCTTTCTTTAATATATTCCGGAGAAAGAGTATCGAAAAGACCTGCTGCAGTTGCACCGAAGGAAGCATCCATAACACCGACAACGGTATCGCCTGTTTCATCGTAATGCTCTGTAATGGGTGCATTTGCAAGACCGTAGGAAGCCATAATGCCGATTTCAACACCGTATTCCTCTGCGAATTTGTTGTAAAGCTCGGGAGAAGCCTCTACGATATGCTCTCTGATATATTCTATCTTCTCAATAAGACCTGCATATTCAGCTCTTGATTCAGTACCTTTTTTTCCGAAAACAAGATCCAGTGCTTCGTCAAAATCTTCTTCGTAAACACTGCACCAATAGTTAGCCCATGTGCCTATACCGGTTGCAAGGATCATTGCGGGAATAAAAGCTTCATAGAGTCTTTCATATAAAGCATCAACACCGCCGAAAATCATATTCATGATTCCTGCCTGTGTGATGTAATCAACTGCTGTCTCTACAAGCTCAAGAGTAAACTCGTTAACACCCTCGAGGTCAATACCCAAGCCCTGAGAGCCGAAATATTCAGCCTGCAGTAAATATGCCTGTGTGTGCTTATCACTGAATTGAATTTTGCCGCTGAAGCAGTCGTTTACAACAGAAGTTCCGTTTACCATAACCTCATCATAAAATACCTTTTTGACAAGACCCTGATCGCCGTATTTTTCAAGATAAGCAGTGATAACACTTCCGCCGAGACATCTGCCGACAAGGCAAACCTGCTTGCATTTTGTGGTTTTAAGGATAGTCTTAATATATTCGTGAAGTCTGTCTACATGGTCATATGGAGAAAGTCTCCAGTCGTAACGGAATTTATAGTCATTAATATTGAATGTTCCGTCTTTACCTGTATCTGTGGTCTGAGCTTTTTTATCCCACTGCTCTATTTCAGCCTTAGCAACACCTGTGCCGTACTTTGCATTACCGTCACCGCCAAGCTGAGTTTCATCCCATATGGGAGCTAATTCTTCGTAAAGAGCTCTTCCGTAGCTATCCCACTTATCAAGGGGGAGACCTTCAAGTAAAAGAGGCTTCAGAATATTCATTGCGGTTTCAATGATTTTATCTGTTGTCATATCGCCTTCATCATCGTCGGTCAGAACATCAAAGCCTGTGGAAATTACATTTCCTTCAGCATCACAGATATCAACAGAGCTGCCTGCAATGAAAATTATAGGACTTTTTTCTTTCTTTTCAGTTGTGGCGGCAGAAGCAGTGGAAGCTAACATACCGAAAACCATTAAAAGAGATAAAAATAAAGCTAAAACTTTTTTCATGCTGATTTTCCTCCGAATTAAATTGCTATTAAAATTTTAACATGTTCTTAACACATTGTCGATAATTTTATCTGTGCAGCTAAAGACTACTACCTTGAATTCTCAGTCTTCAATTGAAACCATCACATGAATGTTGACTTCGGGCACAGTGAATTCAGCATAACCGTTATTATATTCAAAGCCGAGCTCTTTTCCCGTGGGGACAAAAGTTATTTTTGACGGTTTTTCAATACACTTGACCTTACACTTGACACCGTAAAGAGGAACGGTATCTTCAATAATTTCCGTATGCTCACCTCTTAGTGTTGTATGAGCAAAAAGAAGATGTAAAATACTTCTTTTTTCTTTTTCCTGTCTTGTTAAAGTAACAACTGCTCTGTCGGGGATATCGGCAAAAACAGTTCTGTCATTACCCAGCATTTTACTTACAACGAAATCAAACAGTTCCTTAAAGCAGAGATGTCCGTGTTTTGCATAAGCAGTGAAAATATCCCAGCCGATATATGCGACATTGCCCTTTATTATAGCACCGGGATATGTTTTATCGGGATCATTGGGGGCGTGCATATGTGAACAAAAATGCTCTGCAGTTCTGTTGAAATAGGGATTTTGCATGTAAGCAAACACTTCACCGTCAACAGCATCAAACATATAGGAGTTACAGCGCATAACATATTCGGTTTTGCCGTTTACGGTATCATAATTTGGTACAAGATAAGTAGGATTAAATGTATTTTTGCCGATATATTCTGCACCTGTATCAAGAATAAAATGCCCGTCTTTTAATAAAGCTTCACCGCTTGCAATTACCTTGCCGCCGTTTTCTGTGAAGCATTTTATTTTTTCCGTCATTTCATCAGACAGCCCTGAAACATCGGGCAAAATAAGCAGCTTATATTCAGACAGATCCATTGTACTGTCAATAAAATTATAGAGATAGTTATTTTCAAGAAGCAATCTGTTAGCGCCGCAGTCTGCCTTCTGATCACGGTCATTTTTAAGTGCCTCCGCACTTAAAACCGCTATATCAGCAATATTCTCGGCACCCTCAAGCCAGGGTTCTTTTTCTTCAATAAGAGAATATGCCTTTCCGATAAGAGAGTATGTAGCCATATTCATTTCACCAAGCGGGTGCATCTGATCACCGATAGAACAGCCCGCACCGTTAGCGATACTCAATGAAGTTTCATAAATCAGAGCATTCGGATGCTTGAAGCCGCCGAACTCACCCCATGAATGATGAAATTTACCTGTCATGCCTAAGAATTCTGTGTTTTTCAAAGAACGGGTATATGCCGCAGAAAGCGGGAAATGATCATATCCCCAGCCGCCTGTAGGTAAGCTCTCAAGCTCAAGATGAGTATTGGACTCAATATAGCCGTAATCGCCTTTGGGCACATGGCCCGAGTTATGGAAAATAGTAGCAGTGCTACTGTGCTTTCTTACTGCCGCATTAGTTGCTTTAAGATATTTATCGAATGTGATCCCTGCAAATTTTTCACGGTCTTTTTCGTTTTCGATATCCAAACCTAAAGCTTTCATATCGGAAATACATTTTTCACAATAGCACACTTTAGGTGAAATAATATCAAGGAATATGCCGCACGGATCATATTTCACCATTACCTCTTCAATCTGGGCACAAAGAAGGTCTAGATAGCCCGTGTTGAAGCACAACAGATGAAAATGAACCTCACTTTCATATTCTGCTACATCATCCTTATCATTTGATCTGATATAATGCCATTCAGGGTGCTTTACATATTCCTTTTCATCAAAACCTGCGGAAATGTAAACGGGTGCCTTAACGTCTATTTCTTTGCAAGCCTCAAGCTGAGCACCTAAAAGATCAAAATCAAGCTCGGGATGTATTTCATTAACATCTGTGGGGTGATAAGACCAACCGTGATGACATTTTGAAAACACGGTTATGGAATCAACATGACCTATCTTCAATGCCTTCTGAAACTGTTCTTTTGAAAAGCTTTTGCCTACTGGCAGGGTACCGTTTGTATGAAAATCAAGGTGTACTTGTCTTTTTCTGAGCATAATAAACATCTCCCGAAACAATTATTTTTTTTCTTACCATCTGTTTTCAACATATTCACAGAATGTGAACAGGTCTTTGATTTCAAGCTTTGTGCCGTCATCAAGAATTACTTCACCGTTCCAGATACCGTATATCTGATGACAGTTCATTCTGCCCACCTTAAAATCGACATCCGAATGATTATCAAGGCTCGGTTGCATAGTCATGTTGAATCTGCCGTCTTCTGAAATAAATTTCCAAGGCTCAAGAAATCTGCCTTTGGGGAATTTTTCAACGTCTACTGCGCCTATTTTGTGTATTTTTCCGTCATAGAAAAGACAGGTTTCCGTAGCGTTGCTTTCGTTACCGATTGCCCATGTTATCTCGAAACCGAAAAGATGCTTTTCTCCCTTATCATCCGTTATGTACTGACTGCCGCTGCCCCAATACCAGACCATTTTGTGTATGGTGTTGACTCTGCCCCAATCAAGAGAACAAAAAGCCTTTTCCTTTGAAAATTCATATATAAAATCTCCGAATACAAACTTTCCTTCACAGGGCATACACAGCTGTTTTGTAGTCATAAAATATTTTGTTTTATCTTCATCAAACGGAAAAACAGTGGTAATGCTTTCGAGACCCTCCATTATTTCCATAGATGCCGTAACTTCAACGGGCTTTCCTTTATATGTACCCTTATACCAAAGTGTTCTTTGGGTTTCTTTCGTATTAAAATCAAATTCGGTTTTTCCGATTTTATCCCTGAATCGGCTCGGTGCATCGGGCTTCGAGTGAGAAACATGCTTATTTGCACCTATAAAATACTGTATTGAATCACAAATCACTTCACCTGTTTTAAGGTTGACAAGCTTTGCGGCAACATAACCGCCGATATTGATATTTGCGAAGCTTAAAAGTATCTGCATTTCGTCATCAAATATCGTATAAAAATCCCACTCTTTTCGACTGATTATTCCCTTTTTCACATAATCTCTGTTATACTCGAAAACATTTTTTCTTGCCCAGCCTTTTGCAAGTAAAGTCCCGTCAGAATCAAGTAAGGGGGTGAATTCTGTATATTCTGTTTGCTTTGATTTTTCTTTCCAATCACAAAAAGGAATATAAGTTCTTTTCATTTCGCTGCTCATTTTTCACTCCACCCGAAAACATTTATTATCAGAATTCATAATTCGGCTTGATGATTTTACCTGTTTTTGAAGACTCGACTATTGAAAGGCATACTTCAACAGTCCTTGCTCCCTCACATGCATCTGTTAAGACGGGCTTATCATTGAGAATTGCATCAGCAAAAACCTCAAATTCCTTGGCGGCATTATGATTATTTACTTCAACCTCGATTATTTCAGGCTTTTCGTTTACAACACCCTCGCTGTCAGTTGTAAAAAGAGTCATTGTAGGTGATGTGTTGTCGCAGATAAGAGTTCCCTTTGTGCCGTAAATGCAGGTGCGCATTGTGTAGTCACGCTTACAGCCTGTTGAAACGAATACCTTTCCTGCCACATTCTCACCGAATTTCATAATGGCTATTGTCGCATCATCATATGACACCTGCGGTAAGAGCTTGTGCATACCATAAGCGAAAACCTCTTCGGGATCGCCTGCAAGCCAGCGGATAAGATCCACTGCATGACAGCCGCCGCCGATAACTCCGTGACGAAGCGGGTCTGCCCTCCAGGTATCGCAAAGCTTCATATAATCGTGGGCATACTCGGATTCAATAAAATAAATCTCACCTATTGTGCCCGACTCCACAATTTCCCTTGCCTTTATAAAAGAGGGGGTAAAACGGCATATCTGCCCCACCATAAATTTACAGCCTGATTCATCGGCGGTTTTAATAATCTCTTCAAGATCCTCTCTTGTCAGTGCAAGAGGCTTTTCGCAAAGCACGTGCTTTCCCGAACGCAGCAGATCACAGGAAATTTTTTTATGCAGCTGATCGGGAACTGCCACCGTTACAACATTGATATCTTTATTATTTACAATATCCATATAATCGCTGAATCGCTTTTCTTCGGGAATAGAGTATCTTTCTCCTGCAAAACGAAGATTTTCTTCATCTAAGTCACATATTGCGGCAATTTCCGCACCAAAGCTTAAAGCACCCTCAACATGTGACATACCGAATTTCATACCTATATTTGCAACAACTATCTTTTTTTCCATACTAAAACTCCTTTTCTTTACGGTTTCTTTATTGTAATATTAAGTCCCATAGCTAAAACTGCCAATATAACAAGCATTATAAATGAAGCAAAATAGCTGCCTGTGTTTATCATCATAGTATTGCTGAAGCCTGCAATAAAAGAAGCAAAAATAAGATTAAAATTAATAAGACTGTAGTTTACGGAAAAATGCTTCTGACCGTAAAATGCCAAAGTGAAAGCTGATGTCACAGTAGGACAAGACCCGTATGAAATACCTGTAAGACAAAGTCCTATGATACATAACGGCAACGAATTTATACTTACTGAAATAAGTGTTACCCCTGCTGCGATAATTGTAATTATATTAGCGCAGTACATAGTAAATCTGCGGCCTGATCTGTCAAACAAAATTCCCGTCAATATTCTGCCGAATCCGTTACACACGGCAAGAACACCAACCATTGTTGTTGCAATATCGGGAGAAGCGTCAACAGACAGCACAAGGTCCCTTGCAAAGCTTATGGCAGAATTGCCGACAGCCGTTAAAAGAATCATACAGACAAATGCTCTCCAGAAAGTAAAATTACGAAGCATCTGAACGGTTGTAAAATCCCGTTTTATGAAATCTTCCGCTTTCGCTGTTTTTTTGTTTTCGGCACTCGGAAGAATTGTATTTTCATCAGGCTTCTTAAGAGTAAAAGCAGCAAAAACCAAAACAAAAAACAAAACCGCTCCGAGAATAATAAAAGCCTTTCGCCAACCAAAAACCTCACTTTTATACATGAAGTCAATAACATTTCCGAGAATTAATGTGCTGAGTCCGAAGCCGAGCATAAGACAGCCTGAGCTGAAGCCCTTTTTGTCGGGAAACCATGCTGTTACGGTGGAAACAACTGCATTATATGAAATACCGATACCCATTCCCGCAAAAACGGCATATGCTATAATCAGCAAAACGGGAAGACTGTCTTTTATAAATCCCGTAAAAACGAAACCTGCTCCCGTAAGAACGGAAGAAATAAAGAGTGTGTATTTTATTCCGATTTTTTTATTGAGAAGACTGCCGAAAAATGCTCCAAGACAGAAAAAACACATCGTCAGAGTAAAATTAAGCGCAAGAAAACCTGCATCCCAGTTAAACTCCTCTGCAAACGGAATTTTCAGTATTGACCAGGCATATAATACACCCGAAAAAAGCATAACCAACACACCTGAAAACAGATACACTCTTCGGCGTGATAAAACGGACAGCCTTTTTTGTTCTTCATTAATTAAACTCTCATTATTTATATTTTTTTCTTCTTGTAATACCATTATTTGTTCCTCTTACAGTGTACCCACATATGACACTGTATGGTTTTCAATAAAAATTTATATAACAGCTTCGGCAAAGCCGATACATTCACGGCCCAAAAGAGGATTTGATATATTTCTTGCATTAAAATAAAGCCGTAAAGTGTTTTCGTGTTTTACTAAGTGACTCGCATAAACAAACTGCTTCATCCAGTCTTTTCCTTGAACCACTTTCGGTTCAATCAGCATTTTTTGGAATGTAAATTCGAGTCCGTCAGGCGAAGTCAGCAGAATTATTGCGGAGTGGCTTTTTCCGTCTTTTTCATAAATTCCGTTCTGAATTCCTATATAACCGTCACTGAGCTTATATACCTTAAGGCAACCGCTGCAAAGATTAAGGTAAGGGTTATTTTTATCGGGGGAAATGAGCGGCAACTCAGCAGACATAAACCCTTCTGTAATACTCTTACTTTCAGCATAGCTTATATGTGTCGGCTCACAGAATTTGCAATCGTCTATATATGTCATACCGCAGGAATAATAAAGGCGGTTAACTTCGTCTTCCTGTAAAAGGAAAGGATTTGAAATTGCCGTTCCTCTGCTGCTTTTTTCAAAATCTCTTGTATTACCTATGACAAGCTTTGGCTCAGACCAGTTTATAAGATCAGTGCTGACAGTCACATAAATTTCAGATTTCCATTTTACTGCGTTCACCACATTCAAAGCGTTTGCAGGTAAAGAGCGTGTTCTTTCATAGAAAAGATAATATGTGTTATCTATCTTATTTATATTAGGACGCATTGCTCTGTTTACGACCTTTTGCATTTTTTTGAAGTGTATGCCGTCCTCGCTTATAAATTGATATACTCCGAGGTTTGTGTGAAAAAACATATGCCATTTATTATCGTGACAATCAATAGGAGTAAGAACAGACGGGTCCGCTGCAATAAATGAACCGTCAAACGGCTTTATTACGGGACTTTGAACATTCACCTTAAATTCAGCCTGAAGTATTTGATTAGTAGTAAGATTTTTCATAACATACCTCGAATTTACATTTTTGTTATTTTTATCGGATGCTCCGGATTACTGTAAATTGTGTTATCATAAAATATAACATTTTCTGCCGTTATATCAACCTTCGGATAATTAATTTCATCGGTTACACTTGGCACATCAAAGCACAGTTTCGAATTCCCGAAATCAATATTTTTAAGAGTTACATTTTTCGTGGGATAATTTGAATGAAGAAGCACTCCGACATCGTTTTCTACAGTGATGTTTTCAAGAGTGATATTACTTTGAGGTATCATTTTGCAGCCGGGATAGAAACTGCGTGCATATGTATCATAATTAAGACTTATTGCAATACCTGTATCACGCTTTTTTTGAAGTTTACAGTCGCGTATTGTTATATTACGGCAACCGCAGTTAAGCTCTTCTGTGTCGCGTACCGCTGTCCAGCTTATGCCGTCATAAGCCTTGACTCCTCTTTCGTGATTCGGAGGTGTATCAGATGTATAAAGCTTTCCATCCTTCGGATTCATAACGACACGATAGGTTCTGCCGTTTACTGCTACAGTATCTGAATGCTGTACCTGCATCCCTTTGTACCACCTGCACCACGCACCGCCGAGAATACGGCAAAAATAACCGACAGTTGAGTCGTCGTCAAGATCGCAGCAGTTTTCTATAACACCGTCTTCTATCCAACCGACATGGGTATTAGAGGTTGCATAGTCAAATGCGTTAAGCGCTATGGGGTCGTCATAAGTACAAAATGCTCCGTTTTTTATAACAAACCCTTTACCCCATCCGAGATGAACGCCGTCTTTGTTGCCTGTAATATGAAGCTTTTCAAGATGTATATTCTCGAATGCGCTTATCTGTACCGCATAATCCTTTTCTAACAGTCCGTGACATTCAAAATCGGTGATTCTGAGATTTTTTATATATATCATGGCAACCTGTGCCCTGAGTCCTACTATTCGGCTGTTTACACCAAAGTCATCACTTTCTACGCCGTTACATTCGAGATGCAACCCGTTGATTGTTATATTGTGATTATATTCTCCCTTTACTGCACCTTTGTTTATAAAAGCATTTCCGTCAACTCCCGTTGTGCTCGGGACACGCTGCAGTGTGACACCCTTCTTGAATGTAAGAGTTGTGTTATCGCCTATTTCAATCTGCTCTGAGAGCTTATATACACCGGGTAAACTGACATATATTTCCCCGCCGCAGTCAATAGCCTGTTGCAAAGCTTTTGAATTTTCTAAGGCGCTGTTTTCGGGCAAAAAGCCGTATTCATTAGCATCAATCATTGTAATTATCTTTACCTTACATTAAATAATAAAACAATCCTATCATCAGTTATTATACAAAACTATACTTGGTTAGTCAACTTTTAACGGCTGATATATATATTGATGATAACAAATGGCGTTTATCTATCGGTTTAACTTTCGGTTACGATCCCCTGAAATGTTCTTGCGGCAATATGATGGTTCTTTTTGAACTTTTCCATAATCACAAAAGAGTTTCTCTTGAAGATTTATTCAGAAAGGCTATTGAAAAATATCGGAAATCTCATCCGAATTCCTGTTCACATTTCGCTCCGTTTATGTTACACTGAAGAAAAAACGGAGGATATTATATGACTAAAAAAGAAATTGAGGAACTCAGACTTAAATACTAAAAAAATCTCCCTGATGGTATATCTAAAAAAGAAATTAAAAATATGTCCGATGACGAACTTCTCGATATGGACTATTTTCTCCATGAAGGCGATGACGATGATGAAGATTTCTTTGGTGCTGAAGGCTTTTATATCTTCTGATTATTTTTCGCCTGATTTTCTATGCCTGCTTTTTTCCGCAGGCTTATTTTTTTCTTTCTCTTTTTTGAGGAATTTCCTATAAAGCAAAAAACTGCCCGAGTGTTCCAATCACTCGGGCAAAAATTGTTTTTTGATCAGATCGTTGTCCAACCGCCGTCAACAGTAAGAAGCTGACCTGTTGTGTAGCTTGAAGCATCTGAGGCAAAGTATACAACCGCACCGTCAAGCTCACCTGCTTTGCCGACTCTTCCCATCGGGCAATAAGCCATAACTGCCTGAGCGAATTCGGGAGTATTGATGACCTGATCAGTCATTTCACTCTCAAAGTATGCGGGACCGATTGCATTAACGGTAATGTTGTGCTTAGCCCACTCACAAGCAAGAGCCTTTGTAAGCATAGCAACGCCGCCCTTACTTGCACAATATGCACTTATGGGACTTCCGTTCATTGAAACAGTTGAATGTATAGAACCGATGTTAATGATTTTTCCGTAGTTTTGTTTGATCATAACTTTTCCGACTTCACGCGCAACATAATATACACCGTTAAGATTTGTGTTGATAGTCATATTCCAGATACTGTCTTCCTGAGCTTCAGCAGGCGCACCTGTTCCGACACCTGCATTATTGACAAGAATGTCAATTCTTCCGAAACGCTCTACAACAGCAGCAACGGCACTTTTAATGCTTTCAGTATCAACAACGTCACATTTAACGGAAATACACTCAACGCCCAAAGCCTCAACTTCTTCTTTGACCTGTTCAAGCTTTTCAACTCTTCTTGCGAGTACAGCAACATTAGCACCCTCTCTTGCAAGTGCAAGAGCAAACTGACGGCCAAGACCTGAAGATGCACCTGTAACTACGGCAACCTTACCCTTGATATTAAACAAATTGCTCATTAAAAATTCCTCCGATTATTTCAATCAACTGACGGTTTAGTAAGTCAATAGTTATTAAGTGAATTGACACCTATCTCCGTCAAGCTGTTTTTCAGATTATGATTTTATCATATTGTGAAATTATTGTCAAACACATGCCCTTCAACTTCCGTAAGTTCGCAGCTTTTGAGCTATACTTTTTTCACTTAATTAAATTTCTTCTGATTTTTTATAAATACCTTCTTCATACCAGATGCGGTTCATAAGCTCATATCTTTCAAGCGGGAGTCCTGTATATGCACAGTTTGAAGTACAGAACACATAACCCCAACCGTTCATTCCGTCAATGAGAGAACGGCGCACATCAGCGATAACCTCTTCTTCAGTGCCCGTCTGCAGCAGGCCGCAGTTTACATTGCCGCAAAGGGCAACTCTATCACCGTAAAGCCGCTTCACCGTTGCCAGATCCACTCCGCCCTGGGGGTCAAGAGAATGGAGTGCATCGGTACCGCACTCAACAATCTGGTCAATAATCGGCATAATGTTACCGTCGGTATGCTTGATTGTATAAAAACCCATATCCCGATAATCTGTTATTACCTTCTGAAGATACGGTGAGATAAATTCGGAAAACATAGTCGGAGAAAAGAAAGGATTAACATTGAAGCAGTAATCTGAACAAAGTGCGAATCCGTCAAGTAAACCCTTATGCTTTGAAAGCTTTTCTGCAAGGCTTACCCTATCATCAAGCCTTCTTTGTGCTTCGGCTTTAAGTCCCTTCTCATCCTCATACATTCGCTCGGAAAATGCCATCATATTCTCGCCGTTTGGAATTTCAAAAGTAGGGTCGCCGTGAATCATCAGAAAATATTTATCTCCCGATTTTTCACGGATAGTTTCAAGAAGCCTGACAATATCCTCATAATTCCACGGATTGGGATGAACAAAAATTGCACTGTGATGATATTTTTCAGCGACCTCAATATGAGTGTCGGCGATATAATCAATGTGCAGCTTCTGTTCAGACTTACTCATCTGCTTCCATTGCTCAAAATGCTGCTGTGAAGGGTGAATTTTTCCGATTGCCTCAAGAGTCAGAAAAAACACAAGCTCAAAGGTAGGACAATGCCCCTCAATCGGCTCTCTTTTAAGTGCTTTTATAAATCTTTCACGCTCTGTCATATTATACCTCAAACATCATATTTGTCGGGATAATTATATCACAAAGCATCGAAAAAAAACAACAACTTCAGTTAATATGATACCTCGATACAAAGCAGCTGATTCTTATGAATCTGAATATTTAATAAACAAATGGCTTTGTAACCACGTCTAACAAGCACAAATGCTTCTGATTGCAGGTATTCTTCATTTTTTGCTTCACCTAAAAAGCAGTCAAACACTACAAACTGCCCTCACATGGAGAGCAGTCGCAATATTACTATATTAATATTTTCCATATTCAAACAAGCGATACAGCTTTTTTGAAAAACTCCCTGCATACAGTTTCCCAAAAATGTATTTCTCGACACCGCTCAATTCATCTATGTATTTTTGCGGTGTCATCGTGTGTTCCTTTACATAAACAAACTCACCGTGCTGAAATAACTCAGGATTATCTATACCGTAAACGTCAGTAACACCGACATCGTTTATGGGATTTTTGTACTTTGACATTTTTGCAGCCAAAACAGTATAGCAATCCATCAAAAACGCAACCTGTTCAAAATGAGCACACAGACTTGTTGTTAATCCGTGTAATTCTTCGGAGGTTAAATACATACTCACGCCTTCCATAACAACAACAGCACTCTTCTTTTCGGGAACACTTGCCAGCCAGTTAGAATCTCTCACATCACCTGCAATCATTTGATAGTCAGCAGACTCAAAGTAGTATCGTTTTCTCTCCTCGATAACCTCTGAAAAATCCACATCGTACCACTTGTGATTCATCGTGCCGACTCGCAGAACTCTGCTGTCCATACCGCACCCGATATGAATGATCACGGCATCTTCTGTATCGGCGATCTGCTGCTTTAACCAGTTATCAAAAACAGCAGAGCGTATTCCCATATAGTAGGCAAGCCATTTCGATTTGGATTTTCCCTTGAGAGCAAAACCTTCTGCATCCCAGATTTCTTCCGCTTTTTTATCGTCAAGAAATATTCCCCTTTTGCTCACATACGCCTTACCGTACAAAGGAATATATAATGTTTTATTCACACCATTCATATGCTCACCCGCAAATTCAAATTTGTCGGGATAATTATATCACAAAGCATCGATACAAACAACAACTTCAGTTGTTATGTTATCAATTGTTTTTATTACTCTTTCTGAGATTTCATAAGATGAAAAAATAAAGAGCATCCGAAGATGTCTTTATTTTTTTGTTCGTAATCTACCTTTTTTACCAAGATCCAATGAAATGTTTTTGTTGGGCAGAACATCATTATCACTGTAATAAGTAAGGATAATTGTTGCATTTCCGTTCTTATCAACACCGCATAATAATATCAAGGAGAAAAAAACAAAAATACCTGCAATCGGAACATAACTAATTCAAATTGCAGGTAAATTTATTTTATGATGAAATTTGGGTCTTAAATATAGCCTTGTTCATCGAAACGGAAATCTGTCCGAAAAGCAAATCGCTGAAATTGTTAACTGTTATTTCCTGAGGGGGAACAACGGGGTACTCTGCATCATAAAACGATGTCAGATGCTTTGAATTAACCATTGAGAAAACAAAATTCATTCCGACACTGCGAACAAAGAAGCCGTCAATTTCAACTCTCTGAGGCAAATAGCAGGTATAACCGAAATCGTGATCCTCGGAGTTTTCAGCATTGACAATATTGTTTTTTACACCTGTGGGATAAAATTTACAGTTACGGATAATAAGCTCACCGTTCCAGGTTGAACCGTAGTCTGCACGAAGGTCAACAAAGCTGTCGGATAAAACAGTGGTATTTTCAATAAGAGCAGTTCCCATACCTATCAGTTTTATCCCGTGATGGCCGAGAACGGAATTTTTAATCGTCGCATTAAGAACACCCTGATGTGCGTCAAAGCGAGAGAATGCACAGCCGTCATACATGAGATTTTTGCAGTAGTTTGTACCTGCAATTCCCCAATAATCACCGTCTGTTATATCGTTAGTCTGCTTGCAATTGATAAAGCTTGCATTAACTGCAGTTGCGGCACCTATATCATAAGTGCCCATTGATACTGAGGTTCCTGCAGAGCCTATTGTTGAATACTTTTTATGTCCCGTAAACGTGCCGTTCTTTACAGTTACATCTGCACAGCAGGAAAGACTTACAAAAGCCGAATAGGGTGCCCCCGTTTCGCCCTCATTAATAACATCGTGATATATACCGTCAATAACGGTATTTGAACGTCTTACCTGAATACCTCTTGTATAATAGTTATATTCAGAAGGGGCGCCGTTTGCAATAGTCGTGAAGCGGCCGCCTTTTACTGTTAATACTTCGGTATCAATGGGATAAGCGGTAGCCCCGGTAATTGCGTTAAAGTCCCAGATAAGAGGAGTATCGGGAGAAATATTTCCGTTTTCATCAACAAGAATAACATCAGCCTGACTACTGCCCGAATTCTGGTTTGCACCCTTGCGGATATATCGCTTTACATTAGAATCCGTAAGCACCACAAGGCTTTTACCCGGAAGTGTCGTACCTATATTGGTAGCATCAATCTTAAGAGGAGTTACCTTATCCGTTATAGAATATGAGCTTTCTGACGGAGCAATATTGAATACCCATGCACCTATTTTTTCGACATTGGTATCATCAATTATAAAGCGTGCGGTTGACCAGTCGGTATCGGTCTTTATGTAAGCGGTTTTGTTTGCACCGCCGATATAATATGTTGCGGTTTCATTCGCAAAAACTGCGAAATCGTTTTCATTAGCATATTCATGGGTTTTTACAATAGCTTCGAAGTCATCAGTCTTGCCGTCACCCACAGCACCGAACTGCTCATAAGTTACGAAGTCTGTGAAGGTTTTGTTATATTCATAGCCGTCTTCAAAGTTAAAAGTACCCTCGGAAATCAGCAGAACTTCATCTGCGAAAGCTGCAATTCCTCTTGAAATTCCCGTTTTCGTACTGCCCGTGATATAAATATTACCGTTTTCAACCTTGAGATTAAAGCTGTCAGTATCGGTAAGAGTTGCACTGATTATAAAGCATTTTTCTGCAGCTTCTTCTGTGATTGCAAGCTCTTTACCGCAAGCTTTATGAAATTCATTGTTCAAAGTTTTGGCTGCATTGAAGTACAAAGAGCCCTCTGTACTGTCGGAAGTAACAACGCAGTATTCGTCTATAGACACTCCGTTTACAGTTATCTCCTCAAGAGGTCTCACAATATACGGACTTTCGTAGTTACCGTTTGAAAGCTCAATTTTCAGCTCCATTTCAGCGAAAAGCTGCGAAAGCGGAGCAGTTAACATAGAAACAATGCACATAAACACCGCAAAAATTCGTGAAAACATTTTTATTTCCCCCTTAAAACTTTTTTAATATTATAACATATAACATTTCCGATAACTCAGTTAAAAGACTGGTTATATTTACATTATATCTTTCAGATTGAAGTTTTACAAGAGTAAGTATTAAAATTTCACTTTAAACAGGACAAGGAACGAATCTGTGGCCTGTCTTTGTTTTCTATCAGCCATTGAAAAAGCACCTGCCCAAGCAAGTGCTTTAAATCAGACCTTCTGTTTCATAACCCACTCTGCGTAGAGTCATTTTTTATTTTATATGACTGAGTGTTTTTTCGACAGCTTCTTCAATATTAATTGTTTCGATGCCGAAGATTGAAGTATGAATTTTACCGCTTATCGGCTTTTTCCAGTAGTCGCCGATGCAGTCAATTCCGCCTCGCATACCGAGAATTGAACCTACGGTCGCACCGTTGCAGTCTGTATCGAATGCCATACCTACAGCAATGCAGATTGACCTGCCGAAATCTCCCTCACCGTAAAGAAGAGCAGCCGTGACAATCATTGCATTTGAAATTGTGTGACACCAGCCGTGGTCGGTGTGTTCATTGTAAGCAGAATGAATGTAAGCATAACATTCATCGAGTGTCACGCCGTTTTTATAGCCGTCATATATTTTCATAACGGCTTCAAAAAGTCTTGATGTTGCGGGAATCTGAGCAATACCGCCGAGAATGATGTCATCAATACTGTCTGTTACAGCGGCAACAGAAATCATTGCGGCAACAAACATTTCACCGTAAATCCCGTTTTTTACATGAGAAATTCTCGCATCCTTATATGCCATTTCTGCAGCTTCTTCAGGCTCACCGGGGTTAATATAGCCAAAGTAGTCGCCTCTTATCTGTGCACCTATCCACTCACGGCAGACATTTTTATACATTGCCGTAGCAGGCGGTTGAATACAATTAAGAAAATTAATATATGCGATTCTTTCTGCCGTAAAATATGAATAAACAGACTGATATTTAAGCCATGCCTTTATAGCATCTTCAGAATCGAAATCCCTGCCCGACTCCTCAACTATCTGCTGATAGAGCACGGTGTAATTTGTGTCGTCGTCAACGGGCATACCGTGGACGATGTCGGCATAGGGCTTATTTTTAAGGAAAAAGCGGTAATGTGAGCAGATTTCATCTGTTAAATCTGTGCTGAGAATGTATCGGTGCATAGGATAGTTACCGATTTCTTTCAACAAAGGAATAAACTCGTCACTCCTTATTCCCTCAACCGGTTTTCCCAAAAGACAGCCGCAGGCTCTGCCTGTCCAAGCGCCGAGAAGCTTTTTTCTGAGCTCTTCTTCATCGGGCATAACAGTATCAAAATTGTGATCCTTACGGAGTTTCTTTATCTTTTTTAATTCATTCGGCTCGTTATATTTATAATCTTCCCTGATTCCGGCATTCATAACCGTTTCAAAAATACGGTTACTCAGCTGAGTTTTCTCCTCACCGTTTTTCATTGCCGCAACAGTCTCGAAAAAATCCTTATGCTCTGCAATATCAAGTCCTTCTTCAATGGACTGCTGATATTCTGCCATTATATCTGTAGTATAACGGTTGAAACCGTCCACCTGATTATAATCAATTTTCATTTCGATATCATACATAAAATCACCTCTTGTGTTTTTTTCATAATATCACACACAGACTGATTTTACAACAAGTGTATTGGTAATGTCAGTTTTTTATGTAAAAATAAAACAACGGTGTATTCTTTAGTTTTACATATTTACTTTTATCTCGGTTTGTAGTTAGTGGATTCAGTATGTTGATTTTCAGAATTGTCTTTATAAATTTTTATTGAAATAAACATACCTATGAGCATAGGAATTATCAAAATCAGCTTTATACCGTCTGTGTCGATTACAGTTAACAGCTGACTGTAAATTGAAACCATCGCAACACACGGCAGAATAAATGCAAGTTGAATAACGTCGGCAATAAACGATATAACCGGCAATTTTAATTCCATTATAAAGCTGAGCAGCATAGAAATTATCCAGCAAATAGCAGGTAACGAAAAGCAAATCATTGATGTTTTATAATATATATCCTTTTTTGCTTTTGCAGAATACTTTGCCATTAATATACAGGCAGCAGCAAAAATGAAGGGAAAAGCAATAACCAAGGGGCCCGTAGGAAAAAGTACAATATCTTCAACAAACGAAAGTCTTCCGGACATCAGATGACCGAAAATCCAAAGTCCGATACCTGTTAAAATACCTTGAAAAATTTGTATTGATTTTTTACTTTGTGTGTTCATAAAAGCACCGCCTTTCAGTGTGTCCTGCTTCTATTTAATAAATATTTCTGTGCCGTTAAGCTCCACTGATGTTACCTTGTTTGCAAAAATTGGTTCGGGAAGTGACAGTTCAATATGAAGCTTTTTGTCCCTTTTGCCGAAGCTTCCCACAGAGGCATCATCCGGATTTTCAGGAGGCATTTTTATTCTGAAATCATCCCTCGTTCCGTCGGCGTAATTAAGAGTCAGCGTACCCGTAATCAAATTGTCCTCGCTCATACCTGCAAAAATTTCTTCGCCATCCACGAGTTCAAGGGTATAATCAAAATGGAGATTGGATATTTTTCCTTTAAGGGGTTTGAATTTTACTCCGACGATATCAACGGTGTTCTGAGTTGCCTTTAATTTGTTTAAGGTGTTGGGATAATCAATTACTATTTCGCCCGAAAACTCACACTCAATCACATCTGTTTTATTAAAGCTGTTTTTTTCATACTCTTCAATATTTTCAAAATACATGCTGACGGTTTTTCCTACCATGCTGCCTCCGGGTACGCTGAGGCTCACGTTAATTTCCATAGTGCGCTCGTCAATAACATAGCACGCCCAGCTTTTTCCATACCCTGACGCAAAAGGTATATTCTGATCGTGGTTTTCAAAATCATATGTCTTGTTTTCGTCAAAAATAATTTCACCTGTGGATTTAAGCTCAAAGAGTATGAATACAGAGTAGCTGTCACCTACAATACCTTTACAGTTTAATGTTAAATCATCTTTGTTGCTGTCAAAATAATAGTTTTTTTCGGAATATACTTCATTTGCAACCTGAGAATCCCTCAGGAATATTGAACCGAAATATTCGGGTGCTTTAGAAACCCTGACAGCAAGTGCTGAACCGGAAAAGCAGATAATAACGGCAAGAGCTGCTGCAAGAACGATTATGGGTCTGATTCTGACAGCTTTTTTATTATTGGTTTTTTTATAAAGGTTTTCCTTCCACTCATCGGGAGTTTTTACATTAAAACTGCTCATATGTTAATTCTCCTTTCAAGAGTTCTCTGCCTCGTTTTAAACGGGATTTTACGGTGTTTTCGTTTGCAGAAAGGATGCCTGAAATTTCACTTACGGAATATCCTTCGAAATAGTACAGTTCAATAACCTGAAGATATTTTACGGGGAGATTTCTTACGGCGTGAATCACATCCTTGTTGAAATCCTCACTACAGGTTAAGTTCAGCTCGTCAATATCATAATGTTTTCTGTGAAACAGCTTGCGTTTAATGTCACGGCATTCATTCAGAGCAACGGTAACGAGCCATTTTCGTACTTCTTCATCGGGCTTATTCCATAATTTTTTTGATTTAAAAAGCTTAATGAAAACATTTTGCCAAGCGTCCTCGGCATCAGCACGGTTCTCGAGATTAACAAAGCATATACGCGTTACCGTGTCTGCATGTTTTTCAACAAGTATTTCAAAATCGTCTTTCATTTTATCAGCTCCTTTCACTTATTAGAACGATTGAAAGGGTAAAGAAGTTGCATATTAAATAAAAAAATATTTGACACAGGACAGAGCGGGACAGAGATCGGTTTTATGTGATTTATTTGCCCGACTCAATGAAGTTTACAGAAAACAGCGAAATAAAGTTTACGGCTGATGCCGTAATTTGCAGTTATACCTGCGGACAATCTTGACACAAAAAACAATCAATAACAAAGTATGCGGAAAAAACAAACCTCCTTGTTCGCACAAAGAGGTCATTTTATTTTCAATTGAAGTTATTTCTTAAAAGTTATATAAAGCATTTCTCCGCTTTCAATTTTTTCGGGAAGCGGAATTTCAACCCATTCGCAATTCTCGTTTACCGTCATACATTTATCAACAGTATATTCTCCCGCATCAATTTTGAATTTGCGGTCTTTTTTCTCGGAAACATTCGAAATAAGAAGTGCCTGTCCGTCTTCACCCGTTGCGGCAACCGCATACATATCCTCCGGAAGACTTTTATTCTTTATTTCAGCCTGATTGCCGAGTTTATACATCTGACCGAATGCCCAGAATCCGTAGTAAGCAGAAGAAGGCTGTCCATCCTTTACAAACATACCTGCATGAACAGATTCAGGCCAGTAATTTGCACAGTAGTAATGTGCCATATCAAGACCTTCGTTCTGGAACATAATGAGCATAGATGTCTGATTTGCACCGTATCTGCGGTCAATTTTGTCGTTTTCCATAGGATTGTAATTCCACTCATCGACAATAATTTCCGTATCGCCGTAGCCGGCTCTTTCAAGCATTTTGTTTACATATCCTATGTATTGGGCGTTCTTTTCGGTTGTTGTGTAACTGTGCCATGTGAAGAAATCCATAGGAGTATTGTGTTCTGAAATATAGGCAAGGAAATCTTCAAAGAATGTGATAAAATACTGGTTCCTCGGGCTTGAGCCGGTATTTACCGCATTGGTTTTTGTCAGTGCATAAAAGCCGCAGGATCCGTATCCGCCGATTTTCAGTTCAGGGAATTTAGTTTTAAGATATTTTGCCGTTACATCATAAAGGCGGTAGAATTCTTCGGGAGTACCCTGCCAGAAGTTATTCACGGCAGCCTCTTCCTGACAGTCAGGCTCATTGTAGATTTCCCAATATTGTATGTTATAGTTGAATCCGTTTGCCCAGCCTTCGTTGTAGTGGAGAATGATATGCTCGCAGATCTGAGCCCATTTGTCATAATCTGCAGGAGGCTGAAGATGCTTGCGTGATATTTCGGGGTCGCTCCAGCTTATGCCGAATCGGAAAAACGGTTCCATACCTGCATCGATGATTGCCGCAAGTACTTTATCGCTCTCTTCAAAACAGTAGGCACTTTCGTCATTAATATCCTTTGAAAAATCGGGAAAAATTTTGTAGATATCGGTAACATTGATATCGTGCGTTCTGCACGAAGTCATATTGGCTTCGGTAAACCAGCTGTTCATTTTACTGTTCAGCTCATAATCAGGCATTCTGCCGATGTTGTGAACGGGTCTCATTTCATCAACAACATTATCAAAATCAATCCTGATAGCTTTTGGAGTAAAAATCAACACCGACACAAATATCAGAACGGCAAGAATTGCCGCAACCGCAGCGGATATTTTTTTTGACATAAAATCGCCTCCGATTGGAAAGTATTAAGAAGAATTCATCATTTTTCAGTATCAGTTTTTTATCTTCCCATTGAAAAGTTACCGTACCGTCAAAAAAATGCTCACTTTACTAAAGTGTAACACATATAATTCTAAAATAGCAATAGCTTTTTATGTTTACACATTCGATAAAAATCACATCTTTTCTTTTAACTTTTTCATTTCCTTTTCCAATCGGTTATTCCATAAAACTTCCCAAAGCGGCATAATCAGACCACCGCCCAAACGGCAAGATGCTTCATTCATCGCCCCGTAATACGCAACTCTGAAATCAGTATATTCAGATGTTTTGCAGTTTCTTTTGTATGTTTCATACAGTCCGTAGGCATCGCCCCACATATTGCGAAGCTGGAACAAATCATATTCTCTGTCTGCCCACATACTGCCGCAGGGGTCAATAAAAGCAGTAAGCTTCAAAGTTTTTGTATCAGCCATTATATTCATTATGTTAAGGTCTCCGTGAATAAGCACAGGTACTGTGTTTTCTTCAGGCAGTTTATTGAAAATTTCTGTTGCTTCATAAAGAAGCTTCAGCTTTTTCTTGCTGAACTTCCCGTTTTCAGATAATTCTTTCAAAGCTTTGAGCCAAGGCTCCTGCTTTTCTTTTTTGTAGTATTTAAGCCAACTGTTGTAACACGGGTTTGATAATGAACCGAATTTATCACTCGTAACATTATGCCACTGGAGCATACCCGAAATAACTTCATCAGCAAATTTTTGCTTTTGACTCTTGTTTTTCAATAAAAACATCGGATTTAATACATTCTGCCCGTGTACAAAGGTCATAGCAAGAAGAGCCGTTTCATTATCCTCATAAATAAAAAGCACCTTCGGCATTTTTACACTTGTGTTCCCGGACAAGAGCTTCAACTGTTCAGCCTCTTCATATTGTGAACCCTGCACTCTGTATGCTTTGATTGCAATTATTTCACCGTCGCAAAATTCGGCCTTATAAACTCTGCCAAAACTACCTCCGCCGATGAATTTCAATCTATCAACTTTTTTGCCCATTTTTTCAAAAACAATTTTGGGTAAAAGAGGTAACAAATGCTTGTCGCTGTTATCAAGAATTTTCATCATTATACTAGCACCCGACTTTCTGATTTAATACTATACATTTATCATGGTACACTACATTTCAATTTTTTGAGAAAAGATTATTTTATAATGTTCCGACATAAGCAACAGTCTGATTTTCAATTTTCACAACACCGTCAATTTCAAACTCATCAAAGATCTTTTCTATTTCTTTTATGTATAATTCAAAGTTACAATCGCCTTTTTTCAGAGAATAAGAGCCTGTTAGACTTCTGTTTATAAATTTTTCCCTGTCAAAAAATAAGGGATTATCAAAGGTTATATATTCATAGTCATTATCAAAAAAATCTTTAATACGGTCATCGTGAGGCTTTGTACCGCCGCTGAAGCCTTTGAAATCAGGACAATATTCAGAATAAACTCTATGTAATTCCTGATTTATTAATGCTTCATTATTCCTGGTGTTCCAAATAAGAAATACTTTTCCGCCCGGCTTGATTATCCGGGAACATTCTGTTTTGAAACTTTTTGTATCAAACCAATGAAACGCTTGTGCAGTGGTTATAAAGTCAACGAAACTATCAGGGAGCATTGTGTTTTCCGCACTGCCTGCAACAGATTTGAAATTAGGATATTCACATAATTCTTTTTCAGCCACAAGTCGCATATCAGCATTTGGCTCAACACAAACAACATTACAGCCTTTGTCGAGAAGCTGCTTTGCAAATTTGCCTGTGCCTGAACCTATATCTGCAACAAAAGATGAAGCTGAAAAGCCATATTTGTCAAATAAAATCTCTATAAATTCTGTTGCATAACTTGGTCTGCTCTGCGTATATTCATTTGCAATGCCGTTGAACTTTTTTGTAGTATCCATAATGTCCCCTATACATACTTTTTTTATATTATACCACTCTAGACTAAGCAATTCAATACGTGGGAGCAGGACAGAGGACAGGGATATGTTCTCAAGAATTTTGCAAAAAATAGGAATTTACGATACATTGCCGAGCAGCGGGCAAAGTGAAAGGGACTCGAACCTGTGACCGATCAGAAACATAAGAACCTGCCTTTGGCAGAACCTTGTTATTCGCTTTGCTCATAATATGTCGTCTATCGCCCTTGGAGCGGGCGATAGACTCCTTGTTTCTTCCTGCTCAAGAACCGCCTTCATCTGCCGCAGGCAGCGGCGGTGCTTGAGCCAGATAACAGCCGCAGACGTGGCTGTAAAAACGGTGACACGGGTTCGAAGCACTAATTCAGACATAAAAAAATACAGATACTCTTTTGAGTATCTGTATTTTTTGTCTTTACAGGACGGAATGACACCCCCTGTATTTTTTCAAATATGTTCTCGACAAATTGGAATTTGTCGAACTAATTATACCATGTACAACAGCAAAAAGACAGGAGCTATTTGCCCCTGTCATTCTGTTATCCTGCCGCATCCAACATATTCTCTATAAAAATTCCGTATCCCCTCGTCGGGTCAGTCACCAGCACATGAGTCACCGCGCCAATCAGCTTTCCGTCCTGGATGATGGGACTGCCGCTCACGAGTGATTGTCATTAGGGACAACAGTTTCTGATTCTTCCGTGTGCGCTGTTACAAGCTCCTCACAAAACTCTTCAAAAGAATTTTTTTCGTTTACAGTCAAAAAAGAGAATTCTTGATATTTGCCGCCATCGCCTTTCCAATACAGATACAACCATGGCCCAGAGCCTCCTGTTTCAGATTCCTGATTTCTCTCCTTAACCTTTCCTCCATTTATGCAACTTAGAAATTCTTTCCATTCTTCCTCTGATAATTCTACCGAACCAGAAATGGTGATATGAGCCTCTGTAAGCGGCCAATCCTGACCCTCTCTTTTTTCATGATAAAATTTATATATTCCGTTTTCCTTATAAAGGCGATATCTTTGATAATCAGGTGGATATGTTGAGGAAGAATATGTATAAAAGAACTCGGTAATATCTTCTGCGGCAATATCTACTCCAACCACACGTTCTCTGTTTCCTGTCATAATAAAAAGAAAAACAACTACCGCAATTGCAACGGCACCGCATATACTTCCAATCACCAGGTATCTCCCCTTCCTTGTTTTTCCTCTTTTCGCATTTGTTTGGTGCATAATGCTCGTTGACCTCCCCTCTTGACAAAATCTTTTTCAGAAGAGTAGTTTTTTTAATTATAACACATACAAAAGCAAAATGAAAGGGGCAAAATGCCCCTGTCAAATCATTTATCCTGCCGCATCCAACATATTCTCTATAAAAATTCCGTATCCCCTCGTCGGGTCAGTCACCAGTACATGAGTCACCGCGCCAATCAGCTTTCCGTCCTGGATGATGGGACTGCCGCTCACGAGTGATTGTCATTAGGG
>JAFXFC010000026.1 GCA_017513525.1 Clostridia bacterium | reverse complement strand
TCTACCGAATATTGTATAGTCTTTTGTGTTTAGTATTTTTATTTTCACACTTTAATTTTACTAAATATTTAGAGCCAAGTACAGTCTTTTCTGCACTTGGCTCTATCTTATTTTTCAGGGACTTTTGATACAGCCCCTTTTTTCTATTGTGATACATAATAAATTAAGTGAAAAAAACTGTTATATTAACGGCAAAATGACGATTGACTTTTATAGATTAAAAATCTATACTTATATCTCGGTGCGGAAAACTTCGCATCGGATTTTTTTTTCGGAGATATAAAATGACTAAAGTTCTGAATTTTGTAAAAAAGAATGTAGTAATGGAAATTGCTTTTATAGCAGCTATAGCTACAATGTTTTTTGTGCCTGTAGATAAAGAGTATCTCGGATATTTTGACTTTAAGACACTCTCATGTCTGTTTTGTGTTCTTGCAGTCGTATGCGCTTTGAAGCATATCAATTTTTTCTATATTCTTGCAAGAAAGATAGTTGAAAGCTTCGGAAATATAAAATACTGTGTGCTTTCCCTCGTTTATATTACATTTATAGGTTCAATGCTCATAGCGAATGACATGGCTCTTCTTACATTCCTTCCTTTAGGCTATTTTATACTTGATACCACAAAACAGCACAAATATATGGCATTTACATTTATAATGCAGAATATTGCCGCAAACCTCGGCGGTATGCTTACTCCCTTCGGAAATCCTCAGAATTTATATCTCTATACAAAGTTCAATATTCCCAACAACGAATTTGTAAGCATAATGCTTCCGCCTTTTATAGTTTCAGTTTTTATTATCACTGTATGCTGTTTGGTTTTTGTAAAAAGCGAAAAGCTTGAGATCAGCGGTGAAAAAGTAAAGCTTGATTATAAAAAAGCAGGACTTTATCTTGCACTTTTTATTCTTGCAATCGCAATAGTTTTCCGTTCAGTACCGTATCAGATTGGTCTTATTATAATTCCTGCAGTATTACTGTTTTCAGACAGAAAAGCGTTGAAAGAGGTTGATTATCCTCTTCTTCTGACTTTTGTTTTTTTCTTTGTTTTTGCTGGAAATATGGCAAGAATAGACATTATAAGAGATGTATTTTCATTCCTTCTTAATAAGAGTGTGCTTTTGTTCAGTGTTGTTTCATGCCAGTTTATAAGCAATGTCCCTTCGGCAATTCTTCTTTCTCAGTTTACCGAAAACTATCCTGAATTGCTGCTCGGTGTAAATATCGGCGGTGTCGGCACTCTCATAGCATCTCTTGCAAGTCTTATTACCTTCAGAGAATACCACAAACATAATCCCAAAAAAACACTATACTATGTTGCAATGTTCTCTATATTTAACTTTGGTTTCTTAGCCCTTCTTTCAGGCTTTGAAATGGCAATTATCTGAAAAGAATTAAAGGCAGTCTCAGAAAAATGAGATTGCCTTTGACTTTTTACCAGAGAGAATGTAAAATATAAACAGAAACAAAAAGGAGGAATATGATGAAATCTTCTTTAACAAAAAAAACAGCGTTCATCCTTTTCGACATGGACTCTTATATGGGGACTCGGACTTGCAGGTCAGATTTGCTGGAGTGTTAACCAATGGATGAGTAATTTCGTTTATGCAAAGGTTGGAAAAGATCCTTCGTTGGTAACGATTTTATTTATTTGTTCAGCTGTCATAACTACATTCGGAACCTTCATTTTCGGCACATGGGCAGACAGAACTGGAAATCGACGCAGACTCATTTCTACAGGTTATATTTTTTGGGGATTTTTTACTATAGTATTCAGTCTTACTCAATTTATAAGTCAGGATATGTATATCCTTTTGGCGGCAGCGGTTATTCTTGTTAATGCAATAATGTGTCTGTTCTGTGCTATGGCTAATGAAGCCGGATATAATATCTGGATAAATGATATTATGACAGATAAAAACCGTGGTGGCATAGGTGCGGCTCTTGCTCTTCAACCGAGTATCGGAACACTTCTGGGCACTGTTTTTGGCGGATTTCTTATCGGTGAAGACGATAATTATATGCGTCTTTTTGTTGTAATGGGTGCGTTTGTTGCTGCATTCGGTGTTATATCACTGTTGAAGCAAAACAAGAATGATGATGTAATACCCGTTAAAAAAGGATCATTCGTGACACAGTTTTTCAGTGTGTTCAATTTCAAGGAGTTTTTTAAGCTTAAAGAGTTAGTTATTCTTCATGTCGGTATAGCGATATTTTTTGTGGGCTATAATGTGTATTTTGTATATTTAGGAAACTATCTCATTCATTACCTTGGGTATACTGCTGATATGATGGGCATTATTCAGGCAGGGCCCATGATACTTGCAATGTTTACAGCCATACCTATAAGCATTCTTATAAACAAGAATAAGCATGCATTTATAGCAATTGGTGCTGTTGTAATTAATATTATAGGACTTATTATGGCATCGGGAATAAAGCCTTCTGATGTGGACACAACAAAGATATTTGATTTTTATTTATGGCTTTGTGTTTTCCTTGTCTGTGTCGGATGTATTGCAATGATTCAAACTACAAAGGTCTGGGCAAAGCAGTTATATCCTAAGGATGCAAAAGGTCAATTTGAGGGTATCTGGACAATTTTCTATCTGTTTATTCCCAAAATATTCGGTTCTGTTATCAGTGAAGCCGTTGTAAAAACAAGCGGAGAAACATTCATTGACGAAGTCAGCGGAAAAATGCAGTATATCCCAAACGGCAATATTTTCATCGGCGGAGCAGTATTGCTGTTCATTTCATTGATTCCTTTTATTCTTACAATAAGGTATTACAAAAAAAGAATTACGGCAGAAAAAGCTGTTTGATGAAGAATAATTTTAGACAGTTTTGATTGTAAAAAACGCCCCCGGTCAGTTGATCGGGGGCGTAAATTTACTTTATAGGAAATTCCTTCCTATAAAGTAAAAAGATTTTATGTCCCTCCGAACGGAAAGCAAGCTTTCCTCTGCGAGGCCTCGCCGAAAACGGTCGCCTGAGGCTTCGGCGAAGCCGTTTTCGTGTGTCAGATATTAATGGAATATGAGGCATAATCTAAATATTTATTTGAAAAATTAACTGCATCTGAAATATAATTGTAGTTTTTTCTGGTTAAGCTTATATTGCCGTTTGAGTCCATACAATGAATAAAAGAACTGAATCTTATTTTATATGCCTTTTGAAGATTATCTCTGACAGTTTGCATTCCATTGATATCAGAGCAGATATCCAATGCATCTTTTATATTAAGTGTCGCACTTTGCGTATATTTAATAAAACTCAAGAGATCATCATTGAGAGCAGCATCGTGTGCCAGAGTGTCATAGTGATTAATTGATTCAAAAACAGGATAGAGCTCTTGTGTTATGAGTTTGTTTTCGGTTTTTGAAGCATCGCAAACGGAGCAAAGGCCTGTATCATCAAATTTATGATTGAGTGCAGGTTCAGCTGTTTTTGAGCAAATAATACATTGACTTGCAGTTATACAGTCCGGAGTAGTAAAGATATGCTCTGAGCCTTTTAATTCAGCAGAATAAGTTAATGAGCTGAGTAAGCAATAAAACTGATAAGAGCCTCCGTTTTCGCAATCTGAGCCACCTAATAAAGATATTTCAAAAAGATGAAAAACCTCATTTTCAAGATCTACGGATGCCCTGAGGGAATATCTTGCATCTATAGCAGATATGATTCCATTGTGATCGGCATCGGCATACGGGAAATATGCTACTGGTATCTCTTCGAGATTAACACTGTTGCGAAGTATGCTTCGTGCGTCTGATGCTTGTACTTTTCCGTCACCGTTTGCATCACCGAGCTGATATGCTTTTTGAAAATCGTTGTTGATTTCATTTCCGTTGGCTATGGAATATTTACAAACAGAACTGTTAACAACAGATTTCGTTTCAATTGAATAGTTTATTTCAATATCTTTATCTGTTTTTGAAGCTGTAGATTTTTTAAGCATTATGTCGCAGAGATAAAAATCTTTATCAGCTGAATAATAATCTATAAAATAACCGGAATATTTCAGTGCTTCGTTATTATGGGAGTAATTGTGAGTAAAATATGTGTTACTGTTTTCATATTCAGTATGAATGTTATCTGAATTAAATTTAAATTTTTCGGAATCAGTACCGATTATTGAGATGCCGTCAAAAGTATAGCCCTTGTTTTTAAAAATAATACTGAAATCTATTGCAGAAAGTTCATTTGGAGAGGAGATGTAAAGGGATACTGTATACTTTCCGTTTTCTTCTGCTTTTAATGCTACTTTTAATTCAGGAAGCTGATATGCCTCAGAAAATATAACAGCAATCTGTAACAACAAAATTACTGCTGATATTACAGATATAAATTTCACAGATGATTTTTTCATTTAAGCTGCCTCCTTTTATTGTAGCAAAAAAGCCTCCGTTTTTTTACGGAGGCTCAAATTATATTACATTATATAGCTCTGATAATCTCCTGAATGATAACATAAAGTAATGAGCTGGTAAATGCTTCTATGAACTTTTCGATGATGCTCTTGTTCTGTTCACTGAATTCAAGAGATTCTTCACCGTTGTCTATTGTGAGAGCCTGAGTAACTGTCATGCCGCCTTCACTGATAATTTCAGCACGTACATAAAGGAAATCCTCTGCGCCTTCAATAGTGTCAAGGTCGAGAGTGTATGTGCCGTCAGCGATTTCGCCCTTATAAATCACCTTGCCGTTTGCAATCCACTGAAGAGTGTCGGCATTTTCAGCATTAACGGTAATCTTGTGACCGTCAACTGCAACCTTTGTGAACATAGGATAGGCAAGGTCTGTGTTGTCTGCTTCAATTGCAACTGCAGGACCGATTTCAAATTCGTTTGCACGGAGATTTCTTGTTGTGGAGAAGAATGCACCGTTCTGCATAGTTGCTCTGATGTTTTCAACGTTATTTTCTTTCATCATAAATGTCATGAAGGATGTGTCAACTGTGTCGGGCTCGTGTGCATCGGTGTTGGCGTAGCCGATAATTGTCTTTCCGTAGGGAAGGGCATACATAAGCATATTGTCCCAAAGGATTCTGTCGTAGCCTGTTACGCCGTTGTCCTCATTGAAAACTTCAATTCCGTAGCAGGAATCATACTTGAGGATGATTCCTGTGAGGAATTCAATGTTCTTGGGATCACTTACAGCACCGGGATTAGCATTTGATTCAAGCCAGTCACCGGGATGGTTGATATGGGAAATACCGCCGTTATCGTGGGTGAACTTCACAGCTGCTTCAAAAGCGTTTTCACCGCCGCGGAAGCCTGTGCCTACACCCTCGGGAAGGAAGTATCCGTTAACGTGGCACTTGGTGAGCGTAAGGTCATTGAGTTCATTAGCACCTGTAACACAGGTCATTTTGTAGCCTCTGTCGTTGTATGTGCCGGTAATCATACCTTCATATTCTGCGTCGGTAAGAATTGTCTGCTTTTTGCCGATGATGAACTGATAATTGTAAAGGAAGGGATAGTCGGGTCTTCTGTTCCATTCAACGCCTGTAACACCGTGGTCGGCATTAGCAAGGAAATCATAGCCCTGAGCATAGTACTCCTTGACCATTGTTGCAAGGTCATAGTTTGCATCGGAGAAGGTTGAATGAGAATGAAGTGAGCCCTTGTATGCGCCCCATGCACCGTCACCTTCCCAGATTATGTTTTCGTAAGGGGAATTGATTGTGTAATCAGCCTCTTCTGCAGCGGATGCGCCGAGAATACCGAGCTGCATTACAAAAAGAACGCTTAAAATAACAGATATAAATTTTTTCATTATTTTTCGCCTCCGATAAATTTTATAATAAAATAATACTAAAAATTTTATAAATTGTCAATGAAATTATGCATTATTCTGCAATATCTTTATTAGGGTCAGGAAGGTCTACTACAGTAAATTCTTTTCCTAATGCGGGAATTATTTTTTCTGTAAGATCTTTAGTTGTGATTTTGAGTGTCGAAGTGTTAACACATGGATGTACTCCGATGTTAGGCAGTTGCAGAAGATCTTTATCTATCAACAGACGGACAGCGTTCTCCTTATCGTTCATAAGTCCCATAACACTGACGGAGCCCGGAAGAATATCAAGATGTTTCTCTAAATTTTCTGCACTTCCGAATGAAAGTCTTGAAGAATTTATCTGTTTTGAAAGAAATTTGGTCTTAAATGCTTTTTTACCGGGCATTAGAAGGAGATAAAATGATGTTGCCTGTGCGTTAGATAAAAACAGATTTTTGCAGATATCCGCACCGAGCTTTCCCTCAATCAATTCGCATATTTCCATTGTATCGGCACAGTCGTGGTCTAATCCGAAAATCGGAACTGATATATTCTCCAAAAAGGTGTAAACTCTGTTTTCTTTATCAAGTCTTCCGTCGGGTGACGGGGTACAGGTAAAGGGGGCAGAAATGTTCATTTTTTCAACTCCTCCGCCAATTTTATAAGTCTTTTAAAACGGTGATTAACACCTGATACGGTGATACTCTCCGAAAGCATTTTAGAGAGCTCTGAATTGCTCAGCTCTCTGTCTTCGTATCTGAGCTTTGCTATTTCACGAAGCTCTTCGGGAAGTGCATCAAAACCGATTTTTTCTTTTATAAAAGCGATAGCATCATATTGCTTTGTTGCGGCTGCGATAGTCCGTGCAAGGTTAGCATTTTCAAAGTTTACTTTGCGGTTTACTGTGTTTCGTATATCTTTATATACCTTAGCTCCCATGACCTGTAAGGAGTTTTCTGTCGCTCCCATTATTGACAAAACATCTTCTATATCGGTTGAGCTTTTGAAGTATACGGTATATGATCCGCTTCTTTGTGTCATTTTCGGTTTTGGTTCATATTCGTCAAATAGCTTTATGATGTCTTCGCACAGTCCTTTGGTAGACACGGAAAATTCAAGATGATACTCTTTTTCGGGATTTGTGACAGTTCCGCATGAAAGGAATGCGCCTCTGATAAACGCAGAAAAACAACAGGTATCCTGAAAATTAGCAAAATTTATTCTTCTTTTTACTGTAGCTTCGGCAATACCGAGTTTTTCAAATACACGGTTTATTATTTCAGGATCTTCTATTAAGACCTTATATTTTCCTCCGCCGGTTTCAGTGGGGGAGACTTTTTTGTCTGAAAGATAATTTACTGCATCACAGTAAGAACCTGCAATCGCAGAGTTTTCTGTAAGTATAGAGAACTCAGTTGCAGAAAAAGCCCTGCCGAACAGCAGAAGCCCATAGCTCTGAGCATGCTTACAGCAGGGGGAATTTTCTATTGATAATAATTCATTTTTGACTTCACTTGAAAATGACATATATTTAATCCTTCAAAATTTCAACTTCAGCTTCCAATAATACGCCGTGTTTTTCCGATACTTCATTCTTGATTATCTCCATCAAAGAAATAACATCAGCAAATGTGGCATTGCCCGTATTGATAACAAAGCCTGCGTGCTTTGTGCTTACCATAGCACCGCCGACAGCTCTTCCTTTAAGTCCGCACTCATCTATATGTGCGGCGGCATAACCTACGGGGGGTCTTTTGAAAGTGCTGCCTGCACTCGGATATTCTAACGGCTGAGAGCTTTTTCTTTTTTGCATCAGTTCTTCCATTTTTGCACTGATTGCTTCAGCTTCTCCCTTTGAGAGCTTAAAATATGCAGCTGTTATTATTCTGCCGTTCTTCATAAAGGAGGTGTTTCTGTAGGATAATTCCAATTCTTCAATGGGAGTTTCTTCGGCATTTCCTTTTCTGTCAATGCTTCTTACGGACATCAGCACATCCTTGATTTCTCCGCCGTAAGCACCTGCGTTCATATAGACGGCTCCGCCGACAGTTCCGGGGATTCCGTAAGCAAATTCAAGTCCCGTAAGAGAATGAGCCAAAGCGAAATTACAAAGCTTTGTTAGAGAAATTCCGGCAGAACAAGCAATTATTCCGTCACCGAGATATATAATATCGGAAAGTCCGTTCATGAGCTTGATAACTATGCCTTTTAAGCCTTCATCGGAAATCAGCACATTGCTGCCGTTACCGAGAATATGGCAAGGCACAGCCCTTTCATCGGCATATTTCAGCACGGATGAAAGAACTTTCTCATTTTTAGGAATTACCAAAACTTCTGCATTGCCGCCTATTCTGAAAGAACAGTGATTTTTCAGCGGTTCATCATAAAGAATGGTGCAATCCTCGTTTTTGAAATTTGCATTAAAGGATTTTTGCAAGTCAGTCATAATATCACTCGTTTGATTATTCGTTAAGAAGGGCAGCGCCAATGATGCCTGCATCGTTACCGAGCTCTGCTGCTACAAGCTGAGTCTGTTTTTTTGCATGAATTGAATAAACTTCGAAATTAAGAAGCTTACGGACGGGACCAAGAAGATTTTCTTTTTCATTTCCGACACCGCCGCCAACACATACCATATCGGGCTGGAATATGTTGATAATATTGCCGATACCGCAAGCGAGATAGCATACATAATTATTGACAACATTCTGTGCTGTCAGATCGCCTTTTCTCATAGCATCAAATGCAGTTCTGCCGTTTACCTTGCTGATATCTCCGCCGACCATATCCCACATAAGGGAGCTGATGTTCTTTTTCATTGCATCCTTTGTCTGAGAAATAAGGGCAGTTGCTGATGAATACTTTTCCCAGCAGCCTTTTCTTCCGCAGTTGCACTGAACACCGTCATACACAAGAACTGTGTGACCCATTTCGCCTGCAGCATAGTTTACGCCTGTAACAAGCTTGCCGTTAACGATTATGCCGCTTCCGACACCTGTTCCGAGGGTAATCATTATAAAATCTTTAACACCCTTGCCGCAGCCTGCAACAGCTTCGCCGAGAGCAGCACAGTTTGCATCGTTATCAAAGTATACCTTTTGGAAGCCAAGTCTTTCTCTGAGGAGCTTGTAGGCAGGTACATTATTAAATCCGAGATTGTTGGCAAATTCAATGAGTTCTTCGCCTTTATTAACAGAACCGGGAGTTCCGACACCTACTGAAATGATATCATCATTTGTAATATGTATCTGACTCATTGCTTCTTTTACAGCATCAGCCATATCGTCAAAAATACCTTCTGCTGCTCTGGGAACATTGGTTTTTCTTGATGCCTTTGCTACGATCTTATTGTTTTCATCGATAATACCTACAACGATATTTGTGCCGCCGAGGTCTATTCCTATTCTGTACATAATTATATTTTCCTCCGTAAAAAAATTCCTCATATATACATTAAATTTTATTAATGCCAAACTTCAATAACATTGGGTTTTACTGTATTGCTGCCGTCTTCGTCATCTGTCATACCAAGACTCTGAAGCAGCTCTTTAGTAGCATTGTAACCCATTCTTTTCTGGCGGTTATTCATAGCCGCACATTCAATGATGATAGCAAGATTTCTGCCGGGCTTTACAGGTACTGTGATGGCAGGTATCTTGAGTCCGAGTATTTCCATATACTCTTCTTCAAGACCAAGTCTGTCATAGACCTTGTTTTCATCCCATAATTCAAGATTTATAATAATATCAATTTTTTCTGTCATCTTAACGGAACCTATACCGAAAAGATTTCTTGCATTGATAACACCGACACCTCTGAGCTCCATGAAATGTCTGATGTTTTCAGGTGCTGTGCCAACAAGACTTTTTGATGAAACTCTTCTTATTTCAACGGCATCGTCTGCAATCAGACGGTGTCCTCTGTTAATAAGCTCTATTGCAGTTTCACTTTTACCTACACCGGAATTACCTACAATAAGAACACCTTCACCGTATACTTCAACAAAAACACCGTGGCGGGTTATTCTTTCTGCAAGCTCTACTCCGAGATAGGAGATAAGTGTTGACATACAGCCTGAGGTAGAATCCGCAGACTTTAATACCGGAACAGAATGCTTTTTTGCAAGCTCCATGAATTCCGGCATCGGGTCAATGCTTCTGGTGCTTATAACACAGCTGGGTTCATATGAAAAGAAATGTTCAAGACACTGAGTTCTTTTTTCTTGAGTAAGACTGTTGATGAAGCCGAATTCCGTGAGTCCAAAAAACTGAATTCGTTTCGGATCAAAAAAATCGTGATATCCTGCCAGTATAAGTCCGGGTCTGTTTACATCTTTTGATGTAATTAGTATCTCTTCCAAAGCCTTTGGTGCAAACAGCACTTCAAGTGCGTTATTTTTTACCATTTTCTGAAGAGAAACCGAATATTCCTGTGCCATATTAAGTTCCTTTCAACGATTATTTGGGCGAGTATTTAACGATAATATTATCTTCTATGAGATAAGTATGATTTTTACTTAATGTGATTTTTGTTCCGTTGACAAGTGTAATATCAATTGACTCGGATGATAGATTGTTAACAGTTGCAGTTGCATTTCTTAATAATATCTTAGAAATGCCCCCGTGTATATTAACTACGGCATTTTTGCCTTCTACATAAACATCTCCCACATCACTTTTTAGGTCTGCAGTAATGTCAGAGCCTTTGATTACTATATTGTCGACTTTTGCATTTGCCGTAAAACCATTCCCCGCTTCTGACAGAACTATGGAGTTGACAGTTGAATCAACGCTTACAACACCTGCTGTATTTATTACTACGGTTTTGTCGATATAATCAGACTGATTTATTGTGATATCTTCGCTTCCTTCATAAGAGGCGATTTTTGTTATTGGCGCTGAAAGAATTGTCTGAAAATCTTCAAGTGTTGTAACTGCTTTTGCTTCTTCTGCCTTTTCAATCTGTCCGTCAATAAAAGAGAAGTCTTCTTTTATTAAAACAGAATCCGAATCACTTTGCTGTGTTGCCGGTTCGCCCTCATCTTCTTTACATGCTGAAAATGCAAAAACAGTGAAGATGATAACAAATATAAGAGATAAAATTTTTTTGTTCATAGGAAAACTCCCTGCAATCAGTATCTTTATAAACATTATATTCCGTTTAATATATTGTATATAAAATAATTCTGAATATTCTTATAAAGCCGGAGATAAACTCCGGCAATTATATGTTGAGGGATAAAATTAAGCGACTGTTGTTTCTTCTGTGAGAGTTGTTTCTTCAATTGCAGCTGTTGTATCTTCTGCAGCTGTTGTATCTTCTGCAACTGTTGTTTCTTCTGTGGGAGCTTCTTCATCTGCATAGGAGAATTCATAGTTTATGTTCTGTGTAAGAGTGAAGAGTATTTCAATTTCACCGTATGAAGCAAGAGAACCTACACCCGTAGCTTTTGCAGTTACAGTCATATTTTTCTGGAAGTTAACAAAAGAAACTTCGCCTGTTTCGATGTTTGCATCAGAGCTTATAAGGCAGTTAGTATATTCGATTTCGTAATCGGAAACAGTGATATAATCCTTGATATTTTCAAAGTTCTTAAGAACAGCTTCCTTGTCTTTAAGAGTACCGAAAACACTTTCGATAGTTGCATCATCAGCATAAATTACGGTTGTTTCTTCAACAGCGTTGCCTTCTGCATCAGTTTCGGGTTCAGCACCGGGGGCAAGAGGAACAATTTCGTCAGCAAAATAATTGAAGGTAAGATGAAGAATGTTGTCGCTTATGACCTGTTCTGTCTTAACATTGCCTTCTTCGTCATATACTTCTTTGCCGTCTTCATCTGTGATATTTACGGTTGCAAGATTTCTTGTTGCATCGTATTTAAGAACAGAAGCTTCGTTTATTGTATTAAGAAGGGAATCGGCTGCATCCTTTTCAATTGTTCTGGAAGCACTTCCGGGGTTTGCAGACATAATGAAATTCTTGAGCTGATTAGCTGCAGAATCAAGAACACCTGCTTCTTCGCCGTCTTTAAGTACATCGGGGGTGCCTGCAGAATAGCTGATATTTTCTTTGATTTCAGTAGCTTTAGCTCTTGATGAAGTGAGAAGCTCATTAAATTCGGAAATTATCTTTTCATCTTCGGGAGTTGCGTAAATTGTTGTTTCTGCAGCTTCAAGTGCATTCTGGCGCATAGCTTCAAAAATAGTACAAGAGGAAAGAGAAAGCACAAGAAGAGTAATTGTCATAAAAGAAATAATTGTTTTGATTGATTTTTTCATAGAACTCGGCTCCTTTTAAATTATACATTATTTAGTATAACAGAAGCTTATGTATTTTGCAAGAAAAAAGTGTGTGATTGCTCCTTATTATGACAAAAAAATTGCAGCAAGCAAAAGCTTACTGCAACAGTTATTATCAATATTGTTCCTGAAGTCCTTTTTCGTCGAAAAGGAATACAGTTTCAAGTGCAATTTCAACGCCTTTTTCGATAGTCTTGAGATTAAGAATATCAGCCTTATCGTCACGGGTGTGATAATATTTGGGAGGACCGGGATTCATTGCAGCAAAGGTTGTTGCTTCAACACCTGCCTGTGTCATAGCTGCTGCATCAGAAGCACCTGCAAAAAGAAGAGCATAGGGAAGATCTACACCTGCATATTCGCCGCCTTTTTTAAGAAGAGCACAAGCCTTTCTGCTGTGCTTTGTAAGACCTGACATATCTCTGTGATAAATTGCCATATCATCATAGTCTGTTATCGTATCAAAAGCTATGAATACGGTTTCTACATCCGAATCCTTGAATTCGGGATGAAGCTTTGCTGAAGCCTTTGCACCTCTGAGACCTTCTTCTTCTGCACCTGAGAACATTGCGATAACTTCGGTATTTTCAAATCTGATGTTGTTATCACCTAAGAACTTAAGAACAGCAGCACCTGTCATACAGCCTGTAAGATTATCGTTTGCACCTTCAACACAGATCTTGTAGTTCATAAAGACAGTAAGTCCGATAAAACCGGGAATGAATGCACAGCCTATCCAGATAAGAACGGGATTTATTTCACCTGTTGCAAACATATATATGGTTGAGAATACTGTGTATGCAAGACCTACGGCAGGATAAACAAATGCAACATACATCATGGGAGCACCGCCCATATGGGTGAAACGCCATTCTATTGAAGAGTCTGCATGACCTGCGATGATAATTCTTCTCTTGGTTTCGCCTGATGCTTTTCTTATACAGTATGTATTGTGAGAAGTAACCTTTTTGAAAAAGGGATCAATAACGGGTTTGTAGAAAAGAAATTCGCCGAAAAGCATTACCGCTGTGAGAACACAGAATATTGCTGATACGATAGGTGCATAGAATACATCGGGGACAAAAATGTTTGAGACGCTGACAACTGTGGAAATAATCAAAAAGATACCGGCAATTCTGAGCCATGATAAAAAGGCTCTGTGTGCTACCTTAAATTCTTCCTGCTTTACTTCATCTGCGGCATCGCCTACCTGTTTTGCCATAAAATTTTCGGCATCAAGCTCAGCCTGACTGCCGGCTTCGCGGGGACCTATTTCTGCACAAACCTTTTTAATGGTTCTTGCTGCAAAATTAGCATACATGCGAAGACCTGATTTGAAATTCGGGATACTTTCCGAAGCTCTCATAAAATACTCTCCTTTAATTTGGGTATAATATAGCATTCTATCACATTTTCCAACACTTGTCGAGAATAAAACCGCATAAACATATTAAATTTTATTGTTAAATTTTAACAAAATATAAACATTTTTTTGATAAATAAAGAAAACAAAAAAAGAAGCAATATCCTCCCGATTGGAAAGCTACTGCCCCTGATTTATAGACTTCTGAAAATACAGAAGTGATGTTAAAAGCATTTATGAAGATATTCCGCTAAAGGAGATTACTTCATACCGTTTTCGTAAGCTTCGATCATCTTTTTTACCATCTGGCCGCCGATAGAACCTGCCTGACGGGCTGTGAGATCACCGTTGTAACCCTGCTTAAGGTTAACACCTACTTCTGAAGCGGCTTCCATCTTAAACTTATTAAGAGCCTCTCTTGCTTCGGGTACAAGACTTGAATTACTACCCTTCATCACATTTCACTCCTTTTGCAAAAAGTTTTGTTTTATTTGCAATAGTATTATGCACACTGTATTTTGATTTATAATTATAAAATTTTTTCCAATAAACCAATTATTCAAAACGATGTGTGCTGAGAATATTGTGTGTATGAGCTGAAAATTTATGTTCGGGAAATAATGTAAAGGCTCATATCAATGCATCCGAAGAATGAATCAATATGAGCCATATTTATTTACATTATATTTAATCAAAAATGTTATTGAACAGTTTTATTTAAAAGAGTAAGCACTGTTGAATTTTGTTTTGATTTTTTCAGTTTCATTCTTAACGCTCTTTGCCTTAATATATAATGCTTATAATAGATTTTGAAGGCACTGTGAGTAAACCGTCTGAAACGGTATCGGTCAGCTCAATATCCCTGTCCTTATCCGTGATATAGGCTTTATAACTGTTTTGCAGAATTTCGGAAATATCGGTTGAAATGTCTTTTTCTGTTTTATTAAGAAAAACAAGAACATTACTGCCGTCTGTATTCTTAAATGCAACCATAGGAAGGTCTTCTTTTCCTGAGGAAGCGGCAAGTCTTACTGCGCCTTCTTCAATAAATTTTGAGAAGTTTCCTAAGCACCAGAGTCTTTTTGATGTTTCTATCTTGCTGTGATCTTCGGCATTTATATAAACAAGACCGTCGGGATATACTCCGTAGGAGCAGCCGAGCCACCAGTTCCATTCTGTTGCGTTGAGTACAGTAAGATCGGTCATGATGATATCAGCCATCGCAAGACCGTAATCTATACTCATTCCGTTAGTTGAGCCGCCCTCTTCTTTTATGAGATCAAGAACGCCGTTATTTCCGTCATTTGTCATCTGACAGTATTCTGTACAGGCAACGGAATATGTAGGATATTTATTTTTAAGAAGCTCGGCAGCATACTGCTTTGTTTCCTTTGAGGACCAATATGAGTGAATTGCAACGGAATCAAAATATGTTCTTAATTCTCTGTTGTATTTTCCGTTTTCTTTTCCTGTGCCGAGAATTTTTTCGAAATAGGCTGAGCTTACAGTGTTTTCACCCTCTGCTTCTCCGCATTCAAACATTGTGAGCCTTACACCCTTGTCATGAAGGGGACTGTTGTTGAATTTATTAACGAGAACAAGAAGAAGATCTCTTACTTCCTCGGGGGAATAAAAACCGCCCTCCTGATTCATTGAAAAGGTTCCGTCTCCGTTTTTCCATGCACGCCATTTATACTGGGGCTCGTTCACGGGAGATATGCCCGTAACTCTGTAGCCGCTGTTCACAAAATATTCGGCACATGCATATAAATAATCAGCATATGCTTCATAGTTTTCGGGTGCGAGATTACTTACAAACGGGTCAGAGTCATTTTCAGGTGCCGATGAATATGCTTTTCCGTTTTTGGTGAGCTGCACGGGTGCGGAATTCGCAAAAAGCATTACACGAAGGTTATCACCTGCAAGCCTTTTTGCAATTTCAAGGCATTGCTGAGCATTTGCATCTCTTGAAAAATCGTATGTGCCCCCATCCGTCATAAAGCCTTCCGTGCGGTTCATTTTAACATAAAGGTTTTTATCGTTTTGTGAGCCTGCTCCGAGATTATAGCGGTAAATATTAAGTCCGATACCTTTATCCTCTGAATAGAGATAAGATAGTATTTCTTCTGCATTTTCCCAAGCGCCGACTTCCTGTGCCCACCAGCAAGCAGAAGCTCCGAAGCCGCTTAGGGTCTGATATTGAGTTTCGTTGTCTACTACGGTTTTACCCGTATCAATATTATTCATAACGATTTCGCTCTCCGTGTAATTTAATGCTTCTTTGCCGTTGGTGTTATTGTAGATATAATTTTTCAGTAAAATTCCGCCTGTTGTAAGTGCAATAATAAGTACGGCTGATACACAAAGAAGTATTTTGTTTCGTTTCATTTTTTTCTCCCTTTAATTCCTGTAGGATTTTATAATGCTTTTTGCTATGTAAAGCTTGGTTTTTCCTGTTTCCATTGCACGTCTTCCGATATATTTATGTGCCTGTTCCTCGCTCATTCCGAGAGCGCCTATGAGAAGCATTTTTGCATGATTCAGAATATTTAACTCTTTTACTTTATCACTTTCGTCCGCTTCTTTGTCTTTTAAACTGCTGATTTTAAGAACAGTTGATTTCAGAAGAAGCAGTGTTTGAGATATGATTTCCGCGGAAGTCGGCTTTTGAAGAGTCAGTATGCCGACAGGTGTGGCTTTTTCCGAAACCTGCTCAAAAAATTCTTGAGAAGTAAGCATAAGAACAGCATAATTGTTTTCTGAAGCACATTTTATTGCAAAATCAAGCCCGAAGCCGTCAGTAAGGGGAGTGTTAAGAATAATTGCAGATATATTTTGTGTCATAAGAATTCTTCTCGCATCAGAAATGCTTGCCGCAAAAAAAGTTTTACCGCCTTCACATTTTTCTATAAGCGGAATAATGGAATTATAAAACTTTACCAATCTGCTGACAACAAGAATATTAAAATCTGTTTCCATATATCTTAAAACACCTCCCTTTATAAATTTTACGGTATTTTCTTTACAATACCCGTTTATTGTTATATTATATACTAAAGTTAAAATTATTGCTACTAAAATTTTTTAATACGAAAAAAAACGGTAAAGGGTGTTTTTAATGTCAGACAAGCTTTCGTTATATATAATGACCGATACTCACTTTCTTTCCCCTAAAATGTGGGAAGAGGGGGGGAGTATAACCAACCGTGAAAAAGGCGATCAGATAGCCATCAAAAGCACTCCGTTTATTCTCAGAAGCTTCTTTAAGAAGATCATTGAAGATAATGAAACGGAGTACGTACTGATTACGGGAGATCTTATCAATAACGGAGATAAGCAAAGCCACCTTGATTTTATTGAGGAGTTGAAAGCACTTACCGCTGTCGGCAAAAAAGTCCTTGTAACCTGTGCAACACATGATTATGCGGGACTTGGTGACGACGAAAATATTTTTCACGCAGTTTACTATACAAAAGACGGCTGCGAGAAGGCTGAAAGAGTATATAAAACAGAGCTTCCCGAGCTTTATTTTGATTACGGTCATAAATATGCCGACAGTGTTGATAATGAAAGCGGTTCTTATTCGGTTCCTCTGCCGAACGGTTTAAGACTTATTGCCATTTACGATAACGGCAACGGAAGAAGTCACTGCGGTCTTTTTGACGAGGGCTTCGTGTGGCTCGAAAATGAAATAAAAAAAGCGAACAGTAACAATGAAACAGTATTTCTTGCAGTTCATCATCCTGTAATTCCTCCGTGGCCCGTTTACAGTGATGTTGTGAATTTTGAAATGTTCGGCGGTTATGAAAGACTTCGCAAAATTATGTGTGAAAACGGTGTGAAGGTTATTTTTACGGGACATACCCATGTGCAGGGTATAAAAAAATATACCGACAACGCCGGCAGAAGTTTTTATGATATTACAACGAGTGCGTTGCCTTCTGCAGCGGGTAAAATGCGAAAAGTAGTTTTCGATAAAGAGAATAATACCTGTTCGGTAGAAAGTATAGGCATTGATACTATAGAAGGCTTCGACACAAAGGGACTTTCAGCAAGAGATTACATATATTCTCTTAATTTCAGCGGACTTTTAGAAAAAAGCTTACCTCTTATAAAAACCGATTGGGAAGAGTTTGTTGAAAATGCATCACATGTTGTAAATGTGGATATTCTGAAAAAGCATCCTCATATTTCAAAGACGGTTCTGAAACATTTTTCAAAAATGAAAATGACGCTTCCTGCAATGTTTGCAAAAAAAGTCGGCGGTATAACAAAAGACGAAATGACAAAGCTTAAAAATACCCTTGTGAAGGATACCGCCTTCGGAGTGCTTTCTCATGTATTCTCGGGTAATGCTCCCTTTACTCCCGACACGCCCGAATATAAGGTGATAACCGGATGTATCATAAGAGCAGGGAAGTGGCTGAAGTGCTTTAATGTTGATATTGATAAACTTGTCCCCGGAGAAGAAACTGCACTTGAAACCGTTAAGCATTTCCTGTATAATACCCGTACAGGTGATGACAATTCAATAATTATAGATTTGGAGAAATAAAAAATGATTAAATTTGATTGTGACTATCTTGAAGGTGCACATCCCAGAATACTCGAGGCACTTGTAAGAACAAATTTTGAACAGACTGCAGGTTATGCCGTTGACCATTACTGTGAAGAAGCAAGAGCACTTATAAAAAAAGAATGTAATGCAGAAAATTCCGATGTTCATTTTATCGTAGGCGGAACAGGCACAAATACAACTGTTATTGCAGCCGCATTAAGACCCTATCAGGGTGTTGTCTGTGCTGTAACAGGACATATAAATGTTCATGAAAGCGGTGCTATTGAAGGCACGGGACATAAATGTATTGCTCTTCCCTCAGATGACGGCAAGGTAGCAGGAGATATTTTCGAGGAATACTGTAAAAATTATTGGGCAGACGGTACACATGACCACATGGTTCAGCCTAAAATGCTTTATATCTCACAGCCTACCGAAAACGGTACTCTTTATACCGCAGCAGAGCTAAAAAAATTAAGAGAAGTCTGTGACAAATATTCAATGTATTTATATGTAGACGGCGCAAGAATGGGTTACGGTCTTATGGCTGAAGGTAATGATGTTACACTTCCGCTTTTGGCAGAACTTTGTGATGTATTTTATATCGGCGGCACAAAGGTCGGTGCACTTTTCGGTGAAGCACTTGTTATCGTAAATGACGATATAAAGAAGGATTTCCGCTATATGCAGAAAAGACAGTGCGGTATGTTTGCAAAGGGAAGACTGTTGGGACTTCAGTTCAGAGAAATGTTTATGGATGGTCTTTACTATGAAATGGGTGCAAACGGTATCAGAACAGCATACCGTGTGAGAGATGCCTTCAGAAAAGCAGGCTTCCCGTTCCTTTATGAATCCAACACAAATCAGCAGTTCCCCGTGCTTCCCGATACTGTTCTTGATATTCTTTCAGAGAAATTCTCATGGGATTATTGGTGCAGAGTTGATGAAGAACATTCCTGTGTTCGCTTTTGTACTTCATGGGCTACCACGGAAGAAAATGTTGCAGAGCTTGAAAAAGAGCTTGCAGGATTTTCGATGAAAGCAGAATAATCAATAAAAAGTAAGACCGGGATTAAGTCTTTCCGTAAGGTGGACAACCCGGTCTTTTTCATTGCATGAAAAAAAGATGCACCTTTTCAGGTACATCTTCCGATTGTTGATAAACTCGTTTTCAGTTGCACAGTAATATACAGTCAATAACTCCGAATCATAACAGATTTTTCACCGATATTTATGTTATTGTGCCTTTGTGTTTGTCATCAATCTGTCAGAACTTAGTCAGAGAAATTAAGCTCTGGACTTTGCAAAGCATTCGCTGCAGAGAACAGCTCTGTCATCACGGGGCTTGAAGGGAACCTTTGCTTCGCCGCCGCACTGGCTGCATGTTGTTACAAAGTATTCTCTTTCGCCTTTAGCTGCCTGCTTGCGAGCATTACGGCATTCCTTGCAGCGCTGGGGTTCGTTTACGAAACCTTTCTCTGCATAGAATTCCTGTTCACCTGCTGTGAATACAAATTCGTTGCCGCATTCTTTGCACTGGAGTGTCTTGTCTTCGTACATTTTGCTACCTCGCTATAAATTTTTTTACCATGTCCTAACCCGAAAGTTATTGCAGGGTATATATCACACAGTTTGCACTGTTATGATCTGTTTTCATTCAGAAACCGACTGAGCTTTCCGCGGATACGCTGAATTGCATTGTCTACGGATTTTTCGGCAATCCCCAGTTTTTCGGAAATATCCCTGTAGCTGATACCTGCAAGATACAGGCGTATAACAGATAATTCCAAAGCCGATAATTCAGTCTGAAGAAAATCATAAAGAATTGCCGTGCCTTCTGCGGAAATTATTTTATCCTCCAAGGATGTCATTGTCGGGATATCTATATCATTCAGGGAAATAACACCGCCCGAAGGTGTGTTTTTCTTTCGTGTGGATGCTTTGATAACGGAGCGTATGCTGTTTGAAATACACTTAGCCGCAAATGTTCTGAATGTTACATTCTTTTCTTCGTGAAAAGAATATATTGCTGACAGAAGCCCTAAAAGACCTTCTTGAAAAAGATCATCAAATTCAAGAGAAGCCATGGCACAGTAAGTAGCAAAATTTGAGATAAATGTAGCTGCATTTATTTCCACGGTTTTTCTGTACCGCTCGAAAATACAGTTTTCTGCTTTTATAACACCCGCCTGCGCAAGCTTTACTAAAACTTCATCTGTCGATTGAGTAAAATCATCCGATATTGAGGTCATATCTTACCCTCTTTAACAATATAACAATCTTATCTTACTTAATATTTTTTCTTTTGTCAAGTCTGTCATTCCGTTTTTTGCTCAATTTTTACTATTTTTTGTGATAAAATCAGCAAATTTTTATGTAAACAGTAATTTTTTACAAGAAAACGGCTTCGCCGAAGCCTCAGGCGACCGTTTTCGGTGAGGCCTCGCCGAGGGAAGTTTACTTCCCGTTCGGCGGGACATAAAATCTTTTTACTTTACAGGAAGGAATTTCCTGTAAAGTAAAAAAAGAGCAGATTCCAAAAGGAACCTGCTCAAAATTTAATTTAAGCTATTACTTAAAAGAGAGTGCTGAAAAATCTTACGATTATTGCATACCAGTTGTTGAATTCAGCAAAGAGGAAATCAAGTACGCCGAGATTTACATATGAGCCTTTTACGGGATCAGCAGTACCTGCATTCTCTGCAGCATCAAGAAGGAATGCCTGAGTGTAAACTATACCGCCTTCGCCGAATACTTCAACTCTTACATAATCACCAAGCTCTGCGCTTACTTCATTAAGATCAAGAGAAGCTTCATTAGCCTTCTTCGTGCAGATAAGCTTTCCGTCGGATATAAAGCGAACGATAAGAGCATCTGTGGTATTGATCGTTATTACATCGGTAGCTTCGTCAACAGTGATGGAAGAAATTCTCGGATCAGCTGCACTTGTGTTATAGCCGTCATCATCAAGAGTTGAATATGTGATGCCGATATCCTCGTCAGCTGCATATTCGCCGTTTTCAATGCCTTCTATTTTAGCAGCCATTTCAAGTGCTGTTGTATTTACTTTGTTGTAAAGCTCGGTTTCACCGTAGAACTCCTTGAGAGAAGCGGCGATAGCAACAAGCTCATCGTAATTACCGAGACAATGGCTTGCGGCAAAGAATTCACCGTTAAGAAGTGCATTTTTGAGAGCTGCTGAAGACTGTTCTTCAAGAAGAGCAAGTGTGTAGCCTGTGTCTATAACACTGAGCTGGTGAGCATCGGAAGAAGCAATTGCATAAACATTTTCACCGTTTGCGGAGAATCTCTGAAGAAGATTGTCCCAAAGAATACGGTCAAAGCGGGTTCTGTTATCGCCCTTTGAGTTCATATCTATACCGATACATGAATCATACTCTCTGATAAGAGTTGCAAATTTATTGATGTAATAATTATAAACAGGATTCTCATCATTATAAGCATTCTCTGAACGGATCTCATATCTTGCCTTTGTGTATTCTCCGGGATGGTTAATAACGCTGACACCGCCCTTTTTATGAACACCCTTTACTGCATCTTCGTAAGTAGTTATGGTATTGTCAACATAGTCTGCAAACCAGCTGTTTACGTGTGCGTTGACGGATACTGCATTGTTTTCGATGCCATAGGGAACTCTGAGCATCTTCTTGCCGCTGTCGAGGGTAAGATAATCGTCACCGTTAGCTGCAGTGCCGTAAGTGTAGGCTGTGCCGTTTGAGAAAACACCTTCGGTTGAAAGGTATTCCAATTCTCCTTCACTCTTGCCGAAAAGGCTCATTGCACCGTAAATAAGGGTGTTGACATTTTCATCTGCCCATGAATAGTTTACTGTTCCGTGGTCGGTGGTTGCAACAATATCAAAGCCTGCTTCAACATGGCGTTCAACAGATGCTTTTAATGTGTCATCACCGTCACTGGCATTTGTATGAGAGTGAAGTGCTGTTTTGTAAGCTGTAACAGTTTCCCAATTGATATTTTCGTAAGGATTTGTGATCACATAAGAGCCGTCTTCAGTTGCTGCAAATGCGATTGCAGTCATAGACATGCACATGATCACTGCAAGGGTAAGTGCGATAATAACCTTGAAATTTTTCATATTATTAGCTCCTTTTCTGTAAATACAGTAATATTTTAACACAATTATTTATTTTGTTCAATAATTAATTTGCTTTTTTTTGTAACGGTACAGGAGGCTGCATAAACCGCCTCAGCGCCGAATATCAGAAGTGTTTTTGCAATTTCATTAAAGGTGCTACCCGTGGTTGAAACATCGTCAACAATAAGTATCGTTTTTCCTTTTATTGTTTCAGCATATTTCGGATCGGGTTCAAACATACCAAGAAGATTACCTGTTCGAGAAATTCTGTCAAGAGAATGCTGAGAACGGGAAACGCTGTATTTTGTAAGATATCCTATGCAAGGCTTTCCGCTCAGGCGTGAAATATGTTGAGCTAAAAGCTTCGATTGATTATAGCCTCGCTTAAATTGTGAATATCTGCTCATGGGAATATAGGTGACGGCATCAATTTCCGTGAGCATGTCCCTTTCTTCCAAAGAAAAACATATAAGCCTTGCAAAGCTTTTTGCAATATCGGGTCTTGCACGGAACTTTAACTTGAAAATTGTATTTTTAACCGCTCCGTCATAAAAGAAGGATGCTGAAAACTTGTCATAGAACTGTCTTTTTGAACAAATGCACTTATCAAGCGGTAAAAAGCAGATATCGCATCTGTTTTTCTTTGTTGCGGGGCGAATCAGCAGTTTACTGCATTCTGAACAAACAGGGAAATCGCTTTCTGTGATACAGTCACAGCCTGCACATCTCGGCGGAAGAAAAATATCCGTAAGCTTTGAAAGTATCATAATAAATCGTTTTCTTTAAGCGTTCTTGCAAGCTTTGCAACGGGAAGTCCCATAACATTATAGTAATCTCCCGAAATTCCTTTGATAAGAATTGCGCCGAGGCCCTGTATACCGTAAGCGCCTGCCTTATCGAAAGGCTCGCCGGTCTTAATATAATTATTAATTTCATCTCCGGAAAGGGTATAAAATGTGACTTCTGTTTTGTCATAAAAACCGATTTTTTTATTTTCCGATATAATATAAACTCCCGTATATACGGTATGAGTATTGCCCGATAAAGAGGAGAGCATAGAAAACGCTTCTTCGGGAGAGTGAGGCTTTCCCAGTATTTTATCATTAAGCACTACTACTGTATCTGCTGAAATAATCGTATCATCGGGGTAATTTTCCGACACAGCCTCACCTTTTATTTTTGCGAGAGTTACAACGGCCTCTTCAGGTGTAAGGTTCGGGTCGGTGTGCTCATCGACATCAGAAACCCTGACAGAAAAATCTTCTGTGATAAATCGAAGCAGCTCCTTGCGTCTCGGAGAGGCTGACGCTAATATTAAAGCCATATCACTTCTCCTCTAACATTTGTTTTAATGCAACAGAGAGCTGATCAGGGCAGGATGTGGGCTTAAAGCCGCAGCGGATACCAGAAACTCTGTTTATAACATCTTCAGCTTTCATACCTTTTACCAATGCGGAAATTCCCTGGGTATTGCCCTTGCAGCCGCCGATAAAGCGGACATTTTCTATGATATTGTCATCATTGAGCTCTATTTCGATAGCTCCTGCACAGGTGCCTTTTGTTTTATAAGTATATGTCATGATTAACCTCCGTTTTATTACATCATTTCATCCTCGGAATCTGAGAAAAATGTTTTTATCTCATTCCATACTGATTCAATTTCTCTGATACCGTCATCGGCAGTCTTTCTCATTGTGCTGTAGATGGAAAGCAGCCGGTTGGCTCTTTTGTGCTCTTTTGAATCCAGCTTTTTATACTGTGTTATTATATCAAGATATTGACTGCTAATGTCATTTTTCCATTCAGTAAATTTTTCACCGCCTGAAAGAAGCTCTGCATATTTGTCTTCTGCCGCACCTTTAAGACTCTCGGTTTTTTCTAATACTGACTGCTTCAGAAGAGTAAGCTTTTTCATAAGCTTATTGATATCAGCTGCAGCCTTAACGGTCAAAGTAAGGTCAACTGCTAATATAGCGAGTATAATAAATACTGCAACAGTTCTTGTCTGTTGACTGATAAAGCCTAAAGCATATTTATACATGGGCGAAACGAGATAAACATAAATAAATGCGAACAGTGCCCAGTAGCAGGTATGCTTAAAACAAATTCTTCCGTGAAGATTCAGGAAATTGTTTGAATAGTCCCACCAGCGTGCATTGAAAAGCTTTTCCATGATATAGCTTGTCAGATATTCCACGGTATCGGCAAGGAGCATTCCCAATAAAAGAACGATTATTATTCTTTTTTCAATAGGTGCCGAAATCGGCACAAGGCATATTTCAAAAGCGAGACAGCCTGTTCCGTATATAGGGCACATCGGTCCGTAAAGAAAACCGCTGTTGATGATTTTTTTTTCACCCAGTGAACGGTAGGTAGATTCTATTGCCCAGCCTATTGCACTGAAAACAAAAAACATGAATACATAATTTATAACAGTTTCAAACATTTGTGATTCTCCGTATTTATTTGTTCATTGAGGAATTTAACTCTGAAAGCCTGTCCTCAAATTTTTTCCTGTACTTTTCCTTCTTTGTGATACGCATTTCCATGGAAGCACAGTATTTATCGGAAAAAGTCACAATAAAGCCTTCTTTTGAAGAAGGAGGAAGCGGTGTAAGAGGCCACATATGACGCAGAATTATTCTTTCTTCCTTTTTTGTTATATCGGGATTAAGAAGTCTTGCATTAAAAACAGCAAAAGCAGGATGTCTGAAGCCGTGAGGACGGTGACTGAAATCCGCATCGTGCCAGTCGTAGTAAACGAGATCGTGTAAAAGAGCTGCTCTTGATGCCGCTTTTATATCAAGAGAAAATTTTTTAGAAAGAATGTAGCTCATATATGTCACGGCACGGATGTGATCAAGTCTGTTCACATCACTGTGCTGAGGATAAGCCCTCATAGACTGAACTTCTTCCGTGCAGTAAAGGTCGCCGATGTAAGAAAAAAAATCGGGATCCTTTTCGGGAGAAAGTGTATAAGATTTTGTAAATATGTCAAACAGTTTGCTCATACTTTTTTTCCTTAACGATTTTTTACATACTGGATAATATTAACATATTATTATGAAAATATCAATATTATAATAAGAGCTTTTTTTGTCGGTTAATAATACCCGTCGCCTGATTGGTTTTGCTGCGATACGGGGAAAGCCATGATGCTTGACAGTCCGTAACTGTTATTTTATAATTATGAAAAAGGAGATGTGAAGAAAATGAAAAAGTTTATATCGGTTATCCTTTGTCTTGTAATGGTTTTCGGTGTTTCATCGGTGGCTTTTGCGTCAGAAAATGCAAAGCTTTATTCATTTTACGGTGACGGGATGTTATTCAGACAGAATGAAGACGCTGTCATTGCAGGTACATCAGCAAAGGGTGTTGTTACCGCAGAACTTTATGATGATAATGACAATATAATTGCAAAAGGGGAAACGACGGCGGAGACAGACGGCACTTTTTCCGTTTCCTTCACTGCACCTGCGGGCAGTTTCCGTGAATATACCGTTGCTCTGAAGAATAACGGCACAGTATTTAAAACCCTTAAAAATATTGTTTTCGGTGAGCTGTGGATTGCAAGCGGACAGAGCAACATGCAGTATCCTCTTGCGCAGGAGAAAAACGGTGCCCAAATGTTTAAGAACCGTGAAAAACTCGGGGAATGGCTTCGTGTTCTTCTTGTACCCGCCGTGAATGAATACAAAGGCAGTACTCTGCTTGTTCCCTGTGACCCTCAGACGGATATTGTAGGAGCTTCATGGGTAACGGGTGACGATTCAGATGTTTATAGTATGAGTGCTGTTGCATATTATTTTGCAAAGGAACTGACTGAAGAACTTGATATGCCCGTGGGAATAATGAATGTTCCACTTGGCGGAAGTGTGATTTCTTCATGGATTTCAAGAGAAGCGATCGACAGTGATGAAAATGTCAGAAATATGCTCCTTTCTAAAGGTGAATATTACGGTGAAGACACATGGAATGAAGCCGAAAGAAGCATTTATTATGACATGACATGTAATTTTAACCTCAAAATTGCACCCCTTGGTCATTTCAGACCGTCGGGTATGATATGGTATCAGGGTGAAAGCGATGTGATGTTCGGCAAAACACCTGAACAGTATGAGCTGATGTTTGACCTCATGCAACGTTCATATTCAGAGCATTTTGTCTGTGACGGACTTCTGCCTGTTATTTATACACAGCTTGCGGCATATCAGTATCACAGTGAAAACGGTACAGACCTTTCCGATATGAATATCGGTTTTTCTCAGATGCAGAAAAATGAGAGAGCTTCAAGGGCAGTTGTTTCAATTTATGACGTTCCTCTGACATATCTGCCGGAAGTAGGTTCTATTCATCCCGAATGCAAACAGCAGATTGGTGAACGAATGGCTTTCTGTGCAACAGGGCTTGTCTACGATGCTGACCGCGATTATACAGCGGCAACGCCCGTAAGGTATGAGATAAAAGACGGAAAAATTTATATCACTTTTGAAAATACGGGTGACGGTCTTATTGCTGACGGACTTCTCAGAGGTTTTTCCGTGGCAGGTGCAGACGGTGTTTATGTGCAGGCTGATGCCGAAATCACGGGCAAGGATACGGTTGCTGTATGTAGTGAAAAAGTAAGTGCACCTGTCAGCGTAACTTATGCTTATGCTCTCGGCAACAGTATTTCATCGCTTTATGCATCCTGTGAGGGTGAAAAATCATTACCCGTCAGTCCTTTCATCATTAATAAAAGTGAAAATTTCGCCACATGGTATGAAAAACAGTGGGCAGACTGCGAAACAGAAACGGTATTTCATATTAAAGATGATACATACACAAAGAAATATGATTCATGGACGGGCATAAATGCCGATGTTTCAATTTCGGCTGATTCGGCATTCAGCGGTGAAAACGGACTTCGTATTTCTGCATCTGCTGACAATTTCTCCGTAAGACCGATGATTTCTGACGAAAAATATCTTACGGCAATCAGATTTAATGATGAAGAATTTTCTTACGGTAATTACGGCAGTGTTTCTTTCCGTGTCCGTAATGATTCATCCGATGATGTCGTTTTTGAAAGACTGAAAATTTATAACGGTGCGGTTGCGTGGTATTCTTCTTCGGATGAAGGTATTGTGATTCCTGCTGACGGTGAATGGCACGAAATTGAAGCGGATATCAACAGCCTTTATCTTTACGGTGTCGATTTCGGCAAGAAATATACAAACGATGTGCTCAGTAATGTCAGCGGTCTTGAATTCTGTTTTGAGGGAGAAAATGCTGTTCTGAGTTTTGATGACATTGATTTTTCACCCAATGAAGAAGAGCCTGAACAGACTCTCGATTTTTTGAAGTTCGTAAATGTGATAAATGTAATCAAAATGTTCTTTATCACACTATTTTCAAAAATTACCCTGTAAATACAGCGATCCACTGTTCGTTTAACGGTAGAAGCATTCTGTAGCCCCCCCCCTAAATCTCAAGCGAGGTTTAGGGGTTTTAAATTTAACGGGACAGGTAACCCTGCCTTATCTCTCACGGAAGAAGTCACAATAAAGCCTTCTCTTGATGAAGGAGGGAGTAAGCGACCACATAGGATGAAGAATTATTCTCTCCTCTTTTTTTGTCGCTTTCATTGACTTTTATTATTATTTGATATAAAATAAATTCTGCGAGTAGGTTGGGCAATTACGCTTGCTTTAGCAGGTGAGGAAAGTCCGGGCTCCGCAGAGCAGGATAACGGCTAACGGCCGCCGAGGGTGACCTTAAGGGAAAGTGCAACAGAGATATACCGCCTGTTTCGGCAGGTAAGGGTGGAAAGGCGAGGTAAGAGCTCACCGGCATACCGGAGACGGATATGCCCTGTAAACCCTATCCGGAGCAACACCGATAAAAGTGGCTTGCTCGGCCATAACTTTGAAGGGTGGCGTGAGCACAGGAGCAATCCTGTGCCAAGACAGATGATTGCCTTAAATGACAGAACCCGGCTTACAGACTCACTCGCACATATCTTCAAGCACCCCATATAATGTTATGGGGTGCTTTTTATGTATAAAAGTATAATTCTGGCTATAGCTGTTTTGTTTTTTGTTATCGGATTGGTAACTGTGCTGAGCTGGCTTCTCATAAAAGCCGCAGCTCCCGATAAAAACAGCAAATTCTATGTCGTGTCTTCTTTCGGAGAGAAAGACAGGGAATGTGCAGTAAAAATAAGCTGTATATTAAGCGTTCTTACAGTTCTGGGGCTTATGTCAAGATGTGAAATTGTTGCAATCGACATGGGAATGACAGATGAAGAGCGAGAACGAATAGAAGCTGCTTTTTGCAAAGAACGGCACTTTATTATTTGTGATCCCGATAGCTTTTTTGATAAAATAGCGGAAAAGTCACACTAAAGTCCCTTGTTTGGGTCAGTGAAGATGTTACAATAAAACAGGAAAGACAACTTTTGGAGGAAAAAAATATGCTTACATTTTTAACAGGTACATATTTTCCGTCAAAAAAGATATATATTAACGAAAAAATCCGTTCCTTGCTTGAAGACGGGGAGCGGGTATATCTTATTGTCCCCGAACAGTCAAGCTTTGACAGGGACAGAGATTTTCTTCTCACTTATGGAGAAAAACTGAGTAATAAGCTTACTGTTACCAGCTTTACGCATTTGTCCCGTGATGTTCTGGAGGATAACGGACTTCGGGTCATGCCCGAAGCTGATGAAGCAGCAAGAAATGTGTTGATGAGTCTCGCGGCAGAGGAATGCGCGGAGGAACTTGATATTTACCGCCGTCACAGTGCAAAAGGGACGCTTGTTAAAAAGCTTTTGGGGGAATATTCGGAAATACGGCAGGCAGGGCTTGATACCAATGATATTTTTAAGGTGTCTGCCCTTTTACCCGAAGGAATCCTCAAACAGAAGACCGGTGAACTGGCAAGAATTTTTTCTGTATATGAGTCATTTCTTACCGACCGCTTTTCCGAAGCGGCGGACAACTTAGCTGTTATGACCCGTTTTCTTAAGGAAAATAATATTTTCAGAAATTCGTATGTTTTCTTTGATGATTTCAGAGGTTTTACAGGTGCACAGATAAAGCTTATAGGAGAGATAATTTCAGGGGCAAAGGAAAGCTCTATTTCTGTTTTTGCTCCCGATTCCGTAACATCGTATGATTCTGAGGCTTTTTCTCATGCTGTGCGTAATTGCAGAAAAATACGCTCATTAGCAACTCTAAGAGGAATAAAATGCGAAGAAGTGAAAATATCGGAACCACATCCCGTAGCTGCTCTTGATGCACTCAGAAGCTCACTTTTTTGCACGGAAAAGGAAGTATATGAAGACGAAGCACCTCCTGTCACAATAAGTACAGCTTCGGACAAGTATTCGGAATGTGACATGGTGGCTCTTCAGATAAATAAGCTTCTTGAAGAAGGATACCGCTGCAGGGATATAAGTGTCTGCGAAAGAAGCGGCGGATATGCAAAAGCACTTGCCGCATCTCTCAAAAAATACGGAATTCCCGTATTTGAGGATAAGAGAGTGCCTCTCACTGAATATCCTTTGGTAAAAATGCTTTTATCCGCGTTAAATATCGCCGCCTACGGTTTTTCTACAGATGAAGTTTTTTCTTATATAAAAACGGGTATAACGGGTATTGATACAATCGGGTGCTCGGAGCTTGAAAATTATGTTTATATATGGCAGATAGATAAAAGATCATGGGTAAGACCTTTTACGGGACATCCCGACGGCTTCGGTGAAAAAGAAAACGATAGCACCAAAGAAAGATTAATTAACATAAATGCAGTAAGAGAAAAACTGACAGCACCGCTTATTGCTCTCAGAAAAAAGCTTGAAAAGAATGAAGCCGGGTATTCATGCAGGGCAGTTTTTGAATTTCTTACAGAAATAGGTGCTTCCGAGAATTTTCTCTCGTATGCAAAAAGTCTTTTTGAGAGCGGTAATGAAGCTGCAGCTATTGAATGCTCGGCTGTCTGGGATACGGTTATGGAATCTCTTGATGCACTGCATGAGGCAGTTTCGGGACGAAGTGTTTCTCCTCGCCGTTTTTATGAATTGTTCAAAATAATATTATCTTCGGGAGATATCGGAAGAATTCCCGCAGGAATTGATCAGATAGTTATCGGAACAGCGGGACGCACCCGTCATCTTGAGCCGAGAGCCGTCTTTGTTCTCGGCTGTAATGAGGGTGTTTTTCCCGAAACTCCCGTAAGCGGCGGTCTTTTTACATCTTCGGAAAGAAGAATTCTGAGTAAAAACGATTTTCCTCTTGAAAATATTCCCGAAAATATCTATGCAGAAGAACGGATGATTGCATATTCCGTTCTTACAAATGCTACCGAAAAGCTGTTTGTTTCATATTCGAGAGCGGATTCTACGGGGGCAAAAGCCGAGCCCTCCGAAATAATCGGTGAAATAGAAAAAATACTTCCTTTTGCAGTAAAAGCAGATGACCGAAATCTTTCTCCCGTTGATAAAATAGGAAGTGAAGAAAGTGCATTCGAACAGTGTGCCGCTCTTTTCGGAGAAAATAATACGGTTTCTGCTTCCTTGAAAGAATATGTAAGCACAAGTGCAATGTCCGACCGTCTTGGTGCGGTGAAATCCGCAGCGGAAAAAGCGCCTGCAAAAATAGAAAACTGTGAAAATGCCGTTGCTCTCTTCGGCGAAAATATGTATATGTCGCCTTCAAAAGCGGAGGTCTATTATACCTGTGCGTTCAAATATTTTTGTCAGTACGGAATGAATCTGAAAAAGCTCAGAATTGCCGATCTTGACGCGAGAATAAACGGTCTTCTTATACATCATCTTCTTGAAAATATACTTATAAGCAAAAGCAATAAGGAACTGACTTTATTGTCTGAAAATGAGCTTCGTGAGCTGATAAGTGATATCACGGAAGATTTTATTTCAGAGTTTATGGGCGGCAGAGATGATAAAAGTGTGCTTCTCAACAGAAGCCTTGACAGAACAAAGGAAACCGCCTTTGCCATTCTTTCAAGAATGATACAGGAGTTTTCCGAGAGCCGCTTTGAAACCGTCGATGTAGAGCTTAATATAGGCAGTGACGGTGAAATCACGCCTTATAACATTGCACTCCCCGACGGCGGAAGCATAACAGTCGGCGGAAAAGTAGACAGAGTAGATGTCATGAATGACAGCGGTAAGGCATATATTCGTGTCGTTGACTATAAGACAGGCGGGAAAGATTTTAAGCTGAGCGATGTTTTTGACGGTCTTAATATGCAGATGCTCATTTATCTCATGTGTATCTGGACCAACGGCGTTGAGCGGTACGGCGATATCGTTCCTGCAGGAATTCTTTATGTGCCTGCAAATAATTCGGGTTCAACTCTTTCAAGACGCGACGGAATTGAAAAAATAGAAGAACAGAAACTTAAAAACGGCAGAATGAACGGCATGATACTTGAGGATATGAGAGTTCTTGAGGGCATGGAAAAGGGCTGCAAAGGTCGTTTTATTAATGCTTATATTGACAAAAAAGGTGTTATGAAGGGCACATTTTTATCACTGAACGGATTCAGAGCACTTCATGAAAAAATAGATTCTGTATTACGGGAAATGGGAATGGGACTTCATACGGGAAATATAGCTGCAATGCCGTTAATAGCTTCAGAGGATAAATCTCCCTGTATTTACTGTGATTATAAGGATATCTGCCGCAGAAGCAGCGGTGATGAGCACAGAACCCCTCTTAATGTTTCACATGCCAAGGCGGTTGAGCTTTTGAAAGGAAGTGAGGAAAATGGCTGAAAGAAAATGGACTCCTGAACAGAAAAATGCAATTGAAGCAGATTCGGGTACAGTTCTTGTGTCGGCGGCGGCTGGCAGCGGAAAAACAAGTGTACTTGTAGAAAGAATAGTCAGAAAAATCACTTCTTCAGAAAATGCCGTTCCTCCCGAAACACTGCTTGTTGTTACCTTTACGAATGCCGCGGCAGCTGAAATGCGTTCCCGTATATTTTCGAGAGTTACCGCAAAAATTTCCGAAGATCCAAAAAAGAAAAGCGAATATATTCTTCTTCTTTCAAAGCTCAGTGAAATGCAGGTCTGCACCATGGACTCATTTTGTATGAATCTTGTAAAGCAGAACAGTCACGCGCTCGGAATCGATGCGGATTTCAGAATGCTTGAATCGGGAGAAGAAGACTCGCTTAAATATAGGGCGGCTTCAGCAGTCTGCGAAAGACGGTTCAATGAAAATCCCGATACCTTTTTACCGCTTGCAAGAATGTTTGAAGCGGGAAAGAACGATGCCAATCTTATAAAAACCGTTATCAGACTTTCGGATTATTCCATGAGTGAGCCCGATCCCGAAAAATGGCTTCTCGGCGTTGCGGGTAATTTTATCTCCTGCGATGCAGAAGAGAGTGTCTGGGGCAAATGTATAATTGAGAACATTTTGTTTGCATTTAAGTATTGCTTTACTCTTCTTTACGGTGCTTTTTGCGATATCGGAGAAGATGAAGAGCTTGAAGCAAAGCTTATTGACTTTTTTAATAATGATAAAATGATTCTTGACAGAGCATTTTCATCTTTCAATACTTCGGATTGGAACGGTAAATACCGTGCGATAGAAAAGGCTGTCGCTGATTTTGCGGCAACAAGATTTCCCTCACTTAAAAAACCGTATTCGGAGAACCCATCTAAATGTGCTGCCAAAGTAAAAAGAGATGAATATAAAGCCGTCACAGCAAAAATGCTTGAACTGATGTGCTGTACAAATGAAGAAAATTCAGAAGATGCCGAAATATTATCGGGTGTTGCGAATGAGCTTGTTTTAAGCGTTATTGAATATAACAAAGAGCTTCTCGCAATAAAAAAAGAGATGTCGGCATATTCATTTTCGGATATCTCTCATTTTGCTCTGTCATTGCTTACTGACAGTAATTCACCCGACGGAAAAACACCTCTTGCAAGGGAGCTTTCGCAGTTTTATTCGGAAATTCTTATTGACGAATATCAGGATACAAACAGAGCTCAGGAAACACTTTTTCTCAGTGTATCAAAAGACGGGAAAAATATGTTTTTTGTGGGTGATGTAAAACAAAGCATTTACCGCTTCAGACTTGCAAGTCCCGAATTGTTTATAGAAAAATGTGACAGATTCCCATATTACGACGGTATTGCCGATGAATCAAAAATTATTCTTTCTCAGAATTTCAGAAGCCGAAAAGGCATACTCAGTGCTGTAAATTATGTATTTTCTTCGCTTATGTCAAAAAGCTGCGGCGAGATAGAATATAATGAAGATGAAATGCTGAATTTCCCCGAAAGCGGCACACCGACAGATACAACCGATGTGTATTATGATGTTATTGAAGCCGCAGGCGAAAAGCAGGAGGAGGCGGTTGAAGCCCGTTATATCGTATCAATTATAAAAGAAAAGCTCACCTGGGCTTTTGTGGGAGAAGGGGAGAAAAGACGAAAGGCTGAGCCTTCCGACTTTTGTATACTTTTGCGTTCAAAAGCAAAAACGGCGCCGTTTTTTGTAAAAGAACTGAAAAATGCAGGTATCCCCGTTTCATGTGAAGCCGCTGAAAGCTTTTTCGAAACAGCAGAGATTAAGACTATAGTATCATATCTTAAGGTCATTGATAATCCCATGCGGGATATAGAGCTTCTTGCCGTAATGCTGTCACCGTTATTTGGCTTTACTCCTGATGACGCTGCACTTCTTCGTGTGAAATTCGGAAGAAAAACTTCACTTTTTGCAGGTGTATTAAAAGCCTGTGAGGAGGGGGATGAAAAATGCGTGCGTTTAGTCGGAAATCTTGATTATTATAAAAAGCTTTCGGCATGTTCTTCAGTGGATATGCTTTTGCGGGAGATATACGCGGATACGGCATATCCTTACATCGCAGGTGCTATGTCAGACGGCGAAGTGAGAAAAAAGAATCTTTATAAGCTTCTTGAAGCTGCTGAAAAAAACTGCGAAACATATTCATCCCTCGGAAGCTTCATCCGTTATCTTGATATGATGAGAGAAAACAGTGCGGATATGGGAGAAGCGGGTGCGGTTTCGGGTGTCAGAGTAATGAGTATGCACAAATCAAAGGGACTTGAGTTTCCCTTTGTGTTTATTGCAGGCACTACTAAAGATTTTAATAAAACGGATACCCGTGCAGGTCTTGTAATAAGTCACGAAAACGGACTCGGAATTAAAAGAAAAGAGCCCGAAAATCTTAAGCTCTACCATACTCTTTCTTCAATGGCAGTTAAAACTGAAACGGAAGCAAATGCCATGAGTGAGGAGCTTAGAATTTATTATGTAGCCCTTACAAGAGCAAAGCAGGAGCTTCATATAGTTACAGCCTGCAACAAAGCACAGGAAACCCTTATAAATACCGAATACCTTTTATCCAATATAAACGGTATTCCTCCGTATTTTGTGAGAAATGCTTCGAGAGCCTCAAAGTGGTTGATGGCTTGTTTATTAAAACACCCCGATGCTGCTCCTATAAGGTTTGTTTCCCCTGACAGAGAAAAACAAAGGGGAGATATAAAAATAAGTTATATTCCCGAAGTGCCTGAAAAACCTGCAGATGAAATCGATACAGAAGAAGCACAGCCCGATGAAATGATAGTGACTCAGATAAAAGAAAAGGCAGCCTTCACCTATAATTGGTCGACTGTATCTTCAGCTCTTTCAAAGCACACGGCATCCTCTCTTCATGAAGAATTCTTTGATCCTTCGGGATTCGGAAAGAGTGTACCCGCATTTATGTTTTCTTCTTCTCTTTCTCCTGCGGATATAGGCACTGCAACACATAAATTTTTGCAGTACTGTGATTTTTCTGTTTGCCGTTCTTGCCCCGATGCGGAACGGGACAGGCTTATAAAAGAAGGACGGCTTACAAGTAAACAGGCTGCTGTCGTTGATATGGAGTCCGTAAGAGTTTTTGTTTCTTCCGATATTATGAAAAGAGCGGAGAAAAGCGGAAGTTTATACAGAGAAAAACAGTTTACCATGGCAAAAAGCATATGCGATATAGATAAAAATATTTCCGAGAAATTCCGTGATGAAAAAACTGTTGTCATCGGAAAAATAGACCTTCTTTTCATTGAAAACGACGGTGCTGTTATCGTGGACTATAAAACCGATAATATAAACGATATCGGTGTTTTAGAGGACAGATACCGTTCACAGATGCTTTTGTATATAGAAGCTATAGAAAAATCAATGGAAATCAAGGTAAAGGAATGTATTCTGTATTCTTTGAAGCTCAAAGACAGTATTTCTCTCATGTTCTGATTTTTTTACCAAAATATAAAATAAGACTTGCATTTTCGGTTTTTATGTGATAAAATGCTTTTGCTATTTAAGCGGAAGTATGTTATTTAGTGTATTTCGACTGTTTATTTACGCTGTTAACTTTATCGAAAGAGGTGAAACGTATTATGAAGCAGGGAATCCATCCCAACTACAATCCCACTGTTGTAAAGTGTGCTTGCGGTGCAACTTTTGAAACAAGCTCCACAAAGGAAAACCTTCGTGTTGATATTTGCTCAAGCTGCCATCCTTTCTTTACAGGTAAACAGAAGCTCGTTGATACCGGCGGACGTGTTGACAGATTCAAGAAGCGCTATAATATCGAAACCAAGTAATAAGTTGACATTGGCTTTTGAAACGGCATTTTTCATAAATGCCGTTTTTTTCATCTGTTTCACCGGAGGGCTGATAATGAAAGAATATATTACGGTAGAACACCGCTATGATGAAGAATATATAATAAACAAATCAAGATTTATCGGTTACTGCGCACCTGTTACGACACAGGAGCAGGCAGTAGAATTTATAAATGAAATAAGAAAACGCCATTCTGATGCCACACATAATGTTTATGCCTATCAGATAAGAACGCCCGAATATTCAAGATATTCTGATGACGGTGAACCGCAGGGAACTGCAGGTGTTCCCGTGCTTGATGTTATAAAGAAAAGCGGGCTGACGGACATTTGTGTTGTTGTCACAAGATATTTCGGAGGAATACTTCTCGGAGCAGGCGGTCTTGTCCGTGCATATTCTCACAGTGCAAAAATTGCCGTTGAGGGTGCGAATATTATAAGAATGAGTCCCTGCAGTGTTCTGAAGGTTCAATGTGACTACGGCTTTTACGGACGGCTTTCAACACTTGTACCCGAATTCGGAGGTATTACGGAAAATACTGATTTCGGCGAAAATGTTACTCTTGTCTTCAGATTGCCCGCAAAAGATGAGGAATCTTTCAAAAAAGAGTTAACCGAAGCCAGTTTCGGCAAGGTTTTTGCCGAAAAAATCGGAGAAAAATTTGACAGCATATAAAAATAAATATTTTTTGTAAAAAATAAAGGATTTTTAATTTATTTGTTATATATAGTTATTAGAAGTTTTCTTGTTGGGAGGTGTGAAAATGAGATTCAGTGAAGAATTTCTTTCTGAATTGAGAGCCAGAACCGATATTGAAGAACTGATAGGAAAATTTACCGAGATTAAACACAGAGGTTCAAGAACTCCCGTAGCGCTGTGTCCTTTTCATGCCGAAAAAACTCCCAGCTTTGTAATATACAGAGATACACAGTCTTATTATTGCTTCGGCTGCGGAGCGGGCGGCGATGCTATAACCTTTATAAAGAATATCGAAAGGCTCGACTATACCGAATCTGTCAGATATCTTTGCGAACGGGCAGGAATGAATATGCCGCTTGATCCCGTTGATGATGAATATAACCGTTTGCGGCGCAGGTGCTATGAGGCAAACAGGGAAGCTGCAAGATTTTTTTACAGCACATTATCAACACCGCAGGCAGAAAAAGCCAGAAGCTATCTTGAAAAAAGAAGACTTTCTCCGGAAACCGTAAAGCGTTTCGGACTCGGGTTTGCTCCAGATAAGTGGGACGCTCTTCTGAAGCACATGAAAGAGAAGGGCTTCACGGAAACAGAGCTTGTTTCCTTTGATCTTGCCAAAAAGACCTCAAAAGGAGGAACAATAGACGCATTCAGAAACCGTCTGATGTTCCCTATAATGGATCTCAGAGGCAATGTTATTGCTTTCGGCGGCAGAGTTCTTGATGACTCAAAACCAAAGTATCTGAATACTTCGGATACTGTCGTATATAAAAAAAGCCAGGCTTTATATGCTCTGAATTTTGCTAAAAATAACAGTGAAAGAAAGCTTATATTGTGCGAAGGCTATATGGATGTAATTGCCATGCATCAGGCGGGCTTTACAAATGCAGTGGCAGGTCTCGGAACCGCTTTTACGAAAGAGCAGATATCACTTCTCACAAGATATTGTGATGAACTGACCTTGTGTTTTGACTCGGATGAAGCGGGAAAGAAAGCTACAAAACGGGCACTTTCAATGCTCTCGTCGTCACCCTTGAAGCTTAAGGTAATGCACCTGCAGGACGGAAAGGATCCCGATGAAATAATAAAAACTCAAGGCAAAGAGAAGATGAATACTATCATAAACTCGGCTGTTAATGATACCGAATTTGCTTTGAATGATGCAAAGGGCAGGGTTGATACCTCAACGGAAGACGGAAAGCTGAATTTCCTCAATGAGGCTGTAGTAATTCTTGCAGGTGTCGATAATGCGATTGAACGGGATTTATATGTATCAAAGCTCAGCGAAGAACTCAGTGTTGAAAAAAGAGCTATCGAACAGCAGATTCTGAAGCAACGGCGGTTTATGAAAAAAGCGCATGAAAATGCACAGTTTGATGTTGCAAGAAGTATAGCTTCGGGTGAAGAAAAAATATCTTCCCCGAATCCCGAAAAACGTGGGAATGTCAGAGCTGTAAAGGCAGAAGAAATCATTCTGGCTTCACTCTTACGGCATCCGGATTATTTAAGAAAACTTTCGGGTATACTGTCAGCACAGATATTTGTAACTGATTTCGGCAGGAGATATTTTGAAGATATTTCTTCAAGAATAATGTCGGGTAGAAGTCTGGAGCTGTTTTCATTCAGTGAAGATTCCGACAGTGAAGAAATGTCATATCTTGCTTACCTTTTTGCAAAAGGAGCCGAAATATCAAATTCTCTTGAAGAGTGTAAGCAGTGCATACAAACTTTATTAGAAGAAAAAAGCAAAAAAAATGTTCCCGATGTGGGAAAACTGTCATCTGAAGAGTATTTGGAGCTTTTCAGAAAAAAAAGGGATAAGAAAAAAACGGAGGGTGTATAAAAATGGAAGGACAGGACAAGAAGTCAGCAATCAGTCATCTTATAGAAAGAGGTAAAGCAAGCGGAAAGCTTTCAACTCAGGAAATCGACTCTTTAATGATAGAAATGGATTTTGATGTTGAAGAGCTTGATAAGCTCTATGAGCTTATTGAAGCAAACAATATCGAGATAATAGACGATATGAGCGAAGCTGCAATGGATACGCTCAGCTTTGATTCAGATATGGCAAAAGCTTATGATACGGCTGAGGACAGCAAAGCTCTCACCATGGATGATCCCGTCAAGGTATATCTTAAAGAAATCGGTAAGATCCCCTTGCTTACAGCAGAAGAGGAAATAGATTTAGCTATCAGAATTTCTCAGAATGACGCAGCTGCAAAACGCCGTCTTGAAGAAGCAAATCTCCGTTTGGTTGTAAGTATTGCAAAAAAATATTCAGGCAGAGGTATGCAGTTCCTTGATCTTATTCAGGAAGGTAATCTCGGTCTTATAAAGGCTGTAGAAAAGTTTGATTATACTAAGGGTTTTAAGTTTTCAACATATGCAACATGGTGGATAAGACAAGCTATAACAAGAGCTATTGCCGATCAGGCAAGAACTATCCGTATTCCCGTGCATATGGTTGAAACTATAAACAGGGTTAAGAAGGCCAATTCTCTTCTTCTGCATCAGAACGGAAAAGAACCCACTGCCGATGAAATAGCAGATGTTCTTGATATGTCTGTAGAAAAAGTCAGAGAGATAATGAGAGTGGCTCAGGAGCCTGTTTCTCTTGAAACTCCCATTGGTGAAGAGGAAGACAGCCATCTCGGTGACTTTATTCCCGATGAAGAGGCACTTGCTCCTGCAGATGCAGCTTCTCAGGCACTCCTGAAAGAAGAAATTGCAGCCGCTTTGGGTACACTTACTCCCAGAGAAGCAAAGGTGCTTCGTCTTCGTTTCGGGCTTGATGACGGTCATCCCAGAACCCTTGAGGAAGTCGGCAAAGAATTCAATGTTACAAGAGAGCGTATCCGTCAGATAGAAGCAAAGGCATTGAGAAAGCTTCGTCATCCTAACCGCAGTAAGCGTTTGAGAGATTTTGTTTAATAAAGGAAGCGATTTTAATGAAAAAAATATTAAGTATTGCTCTTGTACTTATAATTGTTTTATCGCTGACAGCTTGTTCGGGCAGCAATTCTGATGAAACGACATCTGATGAGTTTGGCGGTAATGAAAATTCTGCTCCTGTTGTATCTTTAATTTGCGATAACACGGAAGTTTCTGCAGGTGATACCGTAAGTGTATATATACATATTAAAGATGCTTTATATACTGCATGTTTTGATATTTATGTTTATGCTGATGAAAAACTTGTATTTGAAAGTGAAGAAGCGGAAGTTTTAAATGCAAATCTTATAATGGCAGCAAATATCATGGATGAAGACACTGATGATTATGTTGCTGTCAGAGGTATTGTTTCTACAACATATGATCTTCCCGATAATAATATCTATAGATTAGATTATAAAGTATCAGGTGATGCAACAAGCGGAGATAAGCTTTCTGTTATGGCACAGGTTCCCACATATCAGGTAGGCTTTGATAAATCCGGAAATGATGTTTATTCTGTAGAGGAAGAAATACAGATAAATAATCTGGTGCTTACAGTTAAATAGTTTTATTAAAATGAACGGATGTCGCAGTTTTTTTGTAAATGCGCCGCATCCGTTTTTTTTGCGTTTTTTTTGATGTAAAATTATACAATTTTTATTGCAATTGCCGCGGATTATTGATAAAATCAGTTTATAAAATAAAGTCTTGTGAAAGGAATTAATTGTATGACAGCACAAGAGTGGAAAAAAATACGCGGATCAAGTGAATCTCCCGATCAGATAATGCTTTCTATCAATGGGGATCCTTCTTCTTCTATGACAGTAAGATGGCGTTGTGATGTAAGTGTTACTGAGGGATATGCTCTTTACAGAAAAGCAGGTTCCGGTGACGAGTGGATAAAAGCAGAAGCTAAGAGAAATGCTTTTAAGACGGATGTTGATGAAAGCAGTTTTTTCTTTGCTGATATGGCAGATCTTTCTCCCGATACGGAATATGAATATACCTGCGGTAACGATATAAACAGAAGTGATGTTTATAAATTCAGAAGTGCGGAAAAAGATGCAATAAAGTTTTCTTTTCTTTGCCTTTCCGATGTTCAGACCGGCGGTCCGAATCCTCCTGCTGACTATTCGGTTCTCGGAGAGATTGTTAAAAAGATTTTAGCTGAACATCCCGAATGTAAATTTATTCTTACTGCAGGAGATAATACGAACTGCGGTCAGACGGATGTGCAATGGACGGGACTTTTTGAAGGCCTTAAGGGTATCATGGAATCAATTCCTGTAATGTTCTGTATGGGTAATCACGATGACATGGGCTTTGAAGATTATTTTACCTTTACGGGAAAGTATTATTCCGAGCATGCTACTTATTTTACAAATCAGCTTCGTTTTTCGTATCCCGAAAACGGACCTGAGGGCTGGGTAGTTCCCAATTACTCTTTCAGATACGGAAACACTATGTTTGCAGTAACGGGAACCAGCGGCTTTGAGTATATAAATGAATGGCTCATAAAGACTGCAGATGAGAGTGATGCAACATGGAAATTCTCTGCACATCATTTTCCTGTGTGCTATTCAGGCCCTAACCTTGAATGTTATGAAACATATCCACCTATGAAAGAGGGTATTGAAAAATACGATATCATGTTCTCAGGACATGAGCATTCCTTTGCCAGATCTTTCCCCAGGCGAAATGACGGACTTTATGATAAGCCCTCAGAGGGAACTATACATTATAATATAGGAAGCGGTAACCGTAATCCTCCCGGCACGAGAGTTGTTCCGAAGGTATGGAATGATACTACATATGAGCATGAAGAAGACCTTTCCATGTTCTCGATTGTCGATATAGACGGAGATAAGTGTACTCTTACTGCTTTCGTTGAAGACGGAAGAATAGTTGACCGCTGTGTAATTGATAAGGCGAGTGATACTATAACTCCCATACGCCGTGCTCCGAAATATAATCGCCCGAGACTTAAATTTAAGGGTTATGATCTGGGATTGTGTGTTATGACTACACTGCCTATGAATGTTGACGGGGTGTGGTATGTTCCCGCAGGACAGATAATAAACTTTATCGGCGGCGAAGTAAAACGCACCGAAGGAAAGATAAGACTTGAGGTTTATGGCAGATTTTCGGAGTTTTGCGAAAACAGCGATATAATGTTCACTTCAGACGGTGAAATGAAAATGACGGCACCGTGTCTCAGACTCGAGCGTGAACAGCTTTATGTGCCTGTTGATGATTTTTGTAAGCCGTTCAGAATGTCATGGATATACTTTGAGCACAATAATTTTATAAATATAGATTCGGAAACAGAGCATTGCCCCGTTCCATATCAACCATAAATGAGGAGGAGTTTTATTATGAGAGAGATTAACAGGTCTGATAAGCTTCAATTGGTTCATTCTGATATCAGAGGCCCCGTATTTGTAGAGTCCAACAGAATGAGAAAAGAAGGTATTGATGTATTAAGACTTAATACAGGTAACCCTGCAACATTTGATTTTAAGATGCCCGATTCCGTTCGCAATGCCCTTCTTAATAATGCGGATAAGGCGGTTGCTTACTGCGACCTTAAGGGTATGCCCGATGCCAGAGAAGCAATATGTAATTATCATAAAGGCAAAGGGATAGAGGGTATTACTCCCGATGATGTGTTCATCGGAAACGGTGTAAGTGAGCTTGTAACAATGGCGCTTACAGCTCTTCTTAACTATGGTGATGAAATTCTCGTTCCTGCTCCCGATTATTCCCTCTGGACAAATTCCGTACATATAGCAGGCGCAAAGCCCGTACATTATATATGTGATGAACAGAGCCTTTGGTATCCCGATCTTCAGGATATTCGTTCTAAGATAACTTCAAAAACAAAGGCTATTGTTCTTATAAACCCCAACAATCCCACAGGTGCACTTTATCCCAGAGAGCTTCTTGAACAGATAGTTGCCATCGCAAGAGAGCATCAGCTTGTTATTTTCTCTGATGAAATTTATGACAGGCTCGTAATGGATGATCTTGAACATGTTTCAACTGCAACTCTTTGCCCCGATCTTCTTTGCATTACAATGAACGGTCTTTCAAAGTCCCACATAGTCTGTGGCTTCCGTTGCGGCTGGATGGTTATAAGCGGCGCAAAGGAGAACGCTTCCGACTTTATTGCAGGTCTTGTTCAGCTTTCTGCAATGCGTCTTTGTGCAAATGCGCTTATGCAGCTCGTTATTCCCGCAGCACTTAATGACCCCGAAAGTACAAGGGCGATGATAGTTCCGGGCGGCCGTCTTTATGAACAAAGAGAGGCTTGCTGCCGTGAGCTTGATAAGATAGAGGGTATAACTTATGTGAAGAACTCTGCCGCCTTCTATATTTTCCCGAAGCTTGACATCAAGAGATTTAATATCACTGATGACCAGCAGTTTGCTATGGATTATCTGCACAGTAAGCATGTTATGATAATTCCCGGAAGAGGCTTCAGCTGGAATGAGCCCGACCATTTCCGTATAGTAATGCTTCCCGAAGCCGAACAGATTGCAAAAGCAATGCGTGATCTCGGCGATTTCCTCAAAGACTACAGACAGAACTGAAAAAATTCCGAAAACTAAAAAAATGACTGTCTGCGAAGATGAAAGAAGCATAATCCTTGAAAGCTCCCTTGAACTCACAAAACTAAAGTATGCTTTTTCTTTTATCAAAAAACTATAATTTTTACCAATCAAAAAACAGCAGACTGAATTGTCCGCTGTTTTTTTGATTTTCAATGCTGTTTTGTTATTATTGAAATATTTGTAAAAATATGTTAAAATTACAATAATTAAGTATAATGCGGGTGAGTGAAAATGAAAAAAGCATTTTCTTTGTTTTTAGCGTTTATAATGGTTTTATCCGTTATGCCCCTTTCTGTCCATGCAGAAGAAACTACTGAAGCGGCCGTGGAGAATGATATTAGTCAGGATATTTCATACGGCGGAACAAATGCTCTGGGTGACATTGTTTCAGATGCAATCAATGATTCAGAGTCGGAAAATGCAGATGATGAAAAGAACTATCATATTGAAGCAGTTGAAATTGACGGTCTTACTGCAACTGCTGAAATTTATGCACCTGATAATGCAATTCTTGTTGTTTCGGTTTATGATGAAAATACAGGTGCAATGGCAACAAGCGGTAAAACAGTTGTCAACTCTGATAATCAGATAGTAACTGTCAGACTTGCAGAATGTGACATGCCTGAATATTTTACAGTAAAAGCATTCTTGTTGGACGCTGAAAATACACCTCTTTGTCCGAATTTTGAAAGTATCGAATATACAAAGTCTTTTCAGGAGTTTTTATCGCAGACTGTAGAAGACTTTGAGGAAGAAAAGGTTATTAATCTTGACTACGGTTATGAAACAAACTTTGCCGTTGTTAATGACGAAGCTGTAGTTATTGAAATCACAGAAAATGAAAATATCGTTGTTACGGATGATTACGAAAACGGAATTTATATTATTGAGAATGCAAACGAGCAAATTACTTCACTTGAAGCGGGAGATGTCTTTTATTATATTTACGGTGACGGTGAAGAGGATTATATTCTCACAAAAATTGCTGAAATTACAAATGATAACGGCACTGTAACGATTATTGCAGATGCTGAAGCTGAAATAGATGAGCTTTTCAGTTACATAAAAATAGATACGGATGAATATGTGCCTGCCCTTGAGACATACGGTATGATGTCACGAGCAATAAATACAGGTGCAAATCTGAGTTCAAAATTTAATGTATCGGTTGAATCGGATTTATCAGACGCTTTTTCTGTTAAATTCAAAGGTTCTGTAAAATTCGATTTTTCAGTAAAGTTCTATTTTTCTATAAAATGGTTTAAGACTTACTATGAAGTTTCAAATAAAACAAATGTAACTGTTGACGGTGAGTTAGAATTATCCGTTAACGGAAAAGAAAAAAGTAAACCGCTGAAATTAATCGATAAGTCAATACCCATTTGTTTCGGATTGTCTGCGACAGTTAATTTGCAGGTATTGCTCAAAGCTGAAAATTCAGTAACGGCAAATGCTTCTCTTAGAATGGAGTTTGTTAACGGAGCAAAATATGTGTCAGATAAATCAAAGACAGATCTTTCCAAAACACCTGTTATAGAATTTGTTTTTAACAGTGTTTCAGGCTCCGTGGAAATAAGCATGACACCGTCGTTTTCTATAGGTATTTCTATAGTAAAAATAGTAAAGGCATCTATAGGAGTTGAGGCTAAATTTTTGCTGGCAGGCAAGTTTTTAGCAGTTGAACACGATGAGTTTACAGGCGATATGATTCATGATTGTGAGCAATGTATAGACGGAGAATTAACACTTACCTATTCAGCTGACATAAAAATTGATTTTGGTTTGACATCAAAGAAAAAAACTGTTTTGAAAATCAATCTTTTTTCCGCACAGGTTCATTTGTTTGATTTTTATATTTCACTGATAAACGGTGAAAATTTTATTGAATTCGGAATAGGTGATTGTCCTAATGTCCGATATAAAACTGTATTCACCGTAACTGATGAATACGGTGATCCCTTATACGGAGCAAAAATTTCAGACGGCAAAGGCATTTATGAATTTACCAATTCATACGGAAAGGCAGAAGTATTCTTATCAGATGGTGATTATTCTGTATCCGCCGCGCTTAAAGGATATGAAAGTGCTTCTGAAAATTATGATTTTTCAGTTTCCGGCTGTAAAAAGCAGGTAGATATTATACTGTATGAGCATATCAACACAAGCGGCATATTTGCCGAGGGAGACTTCTGGACATTGTATAATGACGGGGAAATGGTAATCCGCGGAGATGTTTCTGAAATATCCGGTAGCTTCTTCCATCATGAATACTCTGAAAAAATCAAATCTGTTTTTGTAAGATACGGTGTAAAAAATATCGGCTATGATGCATTTTGGGGCTTGAGTGCACTTGAAAGTGTCAGCCTTCCGGGCAGTGTAATGAGAATAAAAAGCAACGCATTTTACAACTGCAGTTCACTTAAAAATATTTCTTTGCCTGACAGTATTATAAGTATTGAAGGCGATGCTTTTTATGGATGTACAGCTCTTGAAAGCATAGAAATTCCCGAAAAGATTCGTAGTATTGAAAACTCAACTTTTGAAAATTGCTCTTCTCTGAAAAATGTTATTCTTCCCGAATGGCTGGAATATATTGGCGATAGGGCATTTGCATACTGCTCTTCGATTGAAAGCGTTGATATTCCTAAAGCAGTTCAGCAGATATCATCTTCTGCATTTGCTTATTGCTATTCTCTTAACAGCATAAATGTCAGTGAAGAAAATTCTTCTGAGTATTGTGATATTGACGGAGTTCTTTATACTTATTCTGAGAGTGAAGCGATGGACATTACTTATGATCTGCATATATATCCTGCAGGAAAGAGCGAAAAAACATATTCTGTACCCGACGGTACAACAAGAATTGAGGCATACTCATTTGCAGGCTGCAGAGGGTTTACGGAGATTATAATTCCCGACAGTGTAACTCAGATCGGTGCATTTGCATTTTCTGATTGTGACGGACTTGCTGAAATTATAATTCCCGACAGTGTAACTCAGATCGACACAAATGCATTTTCCGATTGTGATGGGTTTACGGAGATTATAATTCCCGACAATATAAAGGTAATCGGTGAACGCGCATTTGCAGGCTGTGACGGGCTTACTGAAATTATATTACCCGACAGTATGACTGAAATCGCACCATATGCATTTTCTGATTGTGACGGACTTACTGAAATTATAATCCCCGACAGTATAACAAAAATCGGAGAACATGCATTTTATGATTGTGACGGGCTTACTGAAATTACTGTTCCGGGTAGTGTAAAAAGCATTGGTAACGGTGCATTTTACTCTTGTTCTGCGCTTGAAAGCTTAACTGTTCTGGATGGTGTGGAAAAAATCGACGGAACAGCTTTTTATGAGTGCTCTCTTCTTGATAATATAAGCCTGCCCGACAGTGTGAAATATATCGGAAGCTCCGCATTTTCTCAGACGGCATATTTAATGAATGAAGAAAACCGTACCGACGGTAATATATATATTAATAACCATCTCATAGATGTTGCAACTAATGTTGATGAACTCATAATAAAAGAAGGAACAGTGAGTGTTGCAAGTGAAGCAGCAAGGGATTCTTATTCGCTTACAAGTGTAACAATTCCTGAAAGTGTTCTGTATATTAATGAATATGCTTTCAGAAATTGCAGCAGATTAACGGATATAAAAATTCATGACGGTGTTATAGGTATCGGACGGGAGGCATTTTCTGACATCGGATATACATATGATGAAGGCGTTTTGTATGTCGGAAATTATCTCATTGATGTAAATATGGAGATTTTATCTTGTGAGATAAAAAGCGGAACCTTAAATATTGCAGACAATGCATTTGATGATTGCCATAATCTTACCGCTGTTATAATTCCCGACAGTGTCAGAGTAATCGGTGATTATGCTTTTTCAGATTGCTATTATCTTGAAACTGCAAATATTCCCGACAGTGTTAAAATAATAGGAGAAGGTGCATTTCAATATTGCCACAGACTTAACGAAATCAATATTCCTGATGGAATAACATCTATCGGTGACTTTACTTTTGGTGACTGTAGCAATATTTTGAGTATTAGTATTCCCGACAGTGTAATTTCTATCGGTGAGAACGCTTTTTCGGGCTGCGTTTCTGCTAGTACAATAACAGTCGGCAAGGATGTCAGAACAATCGGAAATGATGCTTTCCCGATTTCACAGAATCTTGAAGAAATTATCTGGAATGCTGAAAATGTCTGTGATTTCACGGCGGAGACAACTCCTTTCTACGGTGATTATTCTTTTGGTTCTGAAGAAAATAGCGGTGTCAGTGTTGTTTTTTCCGATAGCGTAGAAAAGATACCCGCATATCTGCTATACGGTATGTATGGCGTAACAAAAATACACATCGGAAAAAATGTGAAATCAATCGGCGACTATGCTTTTGCAGACTGTTATAATTTATCAGAACTTTTCATGGGAGAAAAAGTTGAAAAAATCGGTGATTATGCATTTTCATCCTGTTCTGAACTTGCAGAAATTATAATTCCTGACAGTGTGACAGAAATAGGCGAGTATGCATTTTCATACTGTAATGGAATTGGTGATGTTGAATTGCCTGATTCCTTACTTAGTATAGGTAGTTTCGCATTTTCAGCAAGCGATATAGCCAATGTTAAAATCTGTGAAAATGTAAGCTATATCGGTGACGGAGCCTTTTCGGAATGTCAGCAGCTTGAAAGCATAGATGTTGATGAAAACAATAATTTTTATTCGAGTGATGATGCAGGTGCTTTATTTAATAAGGAACGTACTGTGATTTTACAGTTCCCCGCGGCATCAGCTGTTGTTGAATATTCTGTGCCTGAAACTGTGACAGAAATCGCCAGCATGGCTTTCTATCTCTGCTATAGCCTGAAACATATTAATTTGCCGTCAGAAATTACAAAAATCGGATATGGTGCATTTGTTGGTTGTATGGGACTTGAAAGTATAAATATTCCTTCAGGTGTTACCGAAATTGAATATGCTGCATTTGCCTATTGTTCGGGTCTTGAATATGTAACTGTGCAGACAGGTATTAATAAAATCGGGAATGGTGCATTTTTGGAATGTCTTAACCTCAAAGAAGTAATAATTCCTGACAGTGTGACCGAAATCGGAATGGCTGCTTTTGGATTATGTTCATCCCTTAAAAGTATTCATATCTCTGAAAATGTTGAAAAAATCGGTTCACTCGCATTTGCAAGTTGTAGTTCACTTGAAAAGATAACTGTAGATGAAAGGAATAAATATTTTTTGGTTGATAGCTACGGAGTTTTATTCAATAAGGACAAGACAGAGTTGATTTGTTATCCTGCAGCAAGTGACCTTGTGAAATATGTAGTCCCTTCTTCTGTGAAGAAAATCGGCGATTATGCTTTTTGGAGTGCATCAGCTCTTGAAAATATAACAATTTCAAAAGGTGTAGAATATATTGGATATGGTGCACTTGCCGAATGCAGTAAGCTTGAAGAAATTGTCATTCCGAGTACCGTTTGGTGTATAAATGAATCGGCTTTCCAGAATTGCACAGGACTTACTGAGATTAAAATAGGCAGCGGTGTCAGAATTATCGCCACTTATGCATTTGACGGCTGCAGTGAGCTTACAAGCATTACAATTCCGGAAAATGTAGAAAAAATCGGTTGGGGTGCATTTAATAATTGCTCAAAGCTCACTGAAGTAAACTGGAATGCAGCAAATGCAAGAATTGATTCTTCTACATGGCATTTTGATAATAATATTAAATTTAATTTTGGTGATTCGGTAAAAACAATACCTGATTATATGTTCTGGGATTGCAATTGGCTTACTGAAATAGATATACCTGACAGTGTTGAACGTATTGGTGACTATGCTTTTTACAATTGCACCGGGCTTACAAGCATTACAATTCCGGAAAATGTAAGAGAAATCGGTATGGATGCATTTTACGGCTGTTCAAATCTTACTGAAGTAAATTGGAATGCAGTAGATGCAAGCCTTGATTATTCATGGGCTTCAGTATGGCAGTCTGATTATGTTGAATTTAATTTTGGTGAATCAGTAAAAACAATACCTGATAATATGTTCACAAACTGTAATTGGCTTACGGAAATAGATATACCCGACAGTATTGAGCGTATAGGTAGTTTGGCTTTTTCTGATTGTGACGGATTGATAAATATAACCATACCAGGCAGTGTTAAGTATATCGGAAATGATGCATTTTCCAGTTGCGACAACCTTCAGGAAGTTACAATTGAAGGTGATGTAAATAGTATTGGTTCTGACGCATTTTATAGTTGCGATGGTCTGTTGAGTGTAACCATATTTGGCAACGTGAGAAGTATCGGAAGTTATGCATTTTATGATTGCAACAACCTTCAGGAGGTTACTATAGAAGGTGTTGTAAATAGTATAGGAAACTCCGCGTTTTCTAGATGTGACAACCTTCGGGAGATCACGATCGGATGTGTAAATAATATTGGTTTTGATGCATTTTATGATTGCGACGCACTTGAAACAGTATACTATATGGGCACTCAGGAACAATGGAATGATATTACTTTTGAATGGGGAAATGACGCGTTTATTAATGCTGAAATTGTATTTATTGAGGAGCCTTCTCAGACAGCATATGTGATGCGCTCAAATAATAACATCATACCTTCGATGCCTGTGCAGAGTGATAGTATTACAATAGAAAATGCTGTTGTCGGAAATGAATATCTGATAATTGTTGTAAAAGACGAATTTTCCAATGATCTGCTTTCTTCCGATAATTTATTGTTTATTGATCAGAAAAAAGCAGAAAGTGAAACCCTGACATTTGAATTCGGTGACAGCTTCCCGGAAGCAAAGGTGCTTTATTATACAACTGCTTTAGCCTGCAAGCATAATTTCGTTGCCGGTGATGTAATCGCTCCGACTTGTACTGAAGAGGGATATACAGTCTTCACTTGCAGTGAATGTCATAAGATATTTAATGCTGGCTGGGTTGTTGAAAACGGTCACTCATATAATACCGAAACAACGGAAGCCACCTGTACGGAGCAAGGTTATGCAACATATACCTGTTCTGTTTGCCAAGACAGCTATGTCGGTGATTATGTGAATGCAAAGGGACATAATTATGAAGCAGCGGTAACGGAAGCTACCTGTACGGAACAAGGTTATACTACATATACCTGCTCTGTATGTAATGACAGCTATGTCGGTGATTATGTAAATGAAAAGGGACATGATTATGAAGCAGCGGTAACTAAAGCCACCTGTACAGAACAAGGTTATACTACATACACCTGCTCAGGTTGTAATGACAGTTATGTAGATGACTATGTTAAGGAAAACGGACATTCGGGCGGAACTGCTACTTGCACCAAAAAGGCTGTTTGTGAAGTCTGTCATGTTGAATACGGAACAATTAATGCTGATAATCATGCCGGTGGTACGGTAAATAAAAATGCAGTCACTGCAACCTGTACCTCAGGCGGTTATAGCGGTGATACATATTGCAAAGACTGTGATAAAAAGCTTTCTTCAGGTGTGGCACTTTCTGCAAAAAGCCATTCATACAATAGTATTGTGACGGCTCCCACTTGCACTGAGTCAGGCTTTACCACATTCACCTGTACCGTTTGTTCGGATACTTATAAAGGAAATACGCTTTCTGCAACGGGTCACTCTTGGGGAGTATGGACTGTAACCGTTTCTCCCACAACATTAAAAGAGGGAACTGAAACAAGGAAATGCGGTACTTGCAAAACAACTGAAAGTCGTAGTATTGCAAAACTTCCTGTTGAAAAAATAACGGTAAATGAAACCGACTTGATAAAACTCAGCAAGACGGGTGAAAACAATGTATTTTCAACTGCCGGTGTTACTGTAGAAGAGCTGCTTAAGAATGTGACCGCAGGAGTTAAGATTGTTAATGCGTCGGATAAAACTGTTACAACAGGTAAACTCGCAAGCGGTATGAAGATAATTCTTAACAATAAAAACGGTTCTGTTGCAGATACTTTAACTGTTATTATTTTCGGTGACGCGAATGGCGACAGTACGGTATCAGCTTCAGATGCAAGAACTGTACTTCGGGCATCTGTCGGACTTGAACAATTGACTGTCTGGCAGGAAAGTGCGGCAAATGCAGATATGGAAAACAGTAAAATAACAGCAGCTGATGCAAGACAGATTCTACGTGCTTCGGTAGGACTTGAGAATCTGAGTGATCTGCTTAAAAAGATCAAATAAAAAAGAGTGCTTCTGTACTGAACAAATCCGTTGAAAAACGGGCAACAGAAAACACTTCTGCTGTGATCGAACTAAAATAACTGAACTGCCCCTGATTGTGCAAACAGCACAATCAGGGGCAGTCCACGCATAAGTAGGTTTTTTACGATTTATTTGTTTTCTTTTCCCTGTAAATATCTTATCGCAACGATATATTTTGTTGCGGAACGTGGATATGGGCTTTTTATTTCAAAATAGCCTTTTTCGGTCACAAGCAGAAGATTCATTTTTGATGAGGTTTTTATTGAGTTTATTTCATTAACAGGAATTGTGACGGTTTCTTTATCTGTCAGCAATTCAACTCTGTCGCCGTAGAGATGAACGGTGCCGTTTTCTGAAAGTTGAGTTGTTTCAGAATTACAAATGGAAAAAATAGTCTGTTTGTCATCCTTGAATAAAGATTCAGGGGTGTTTTGTTTTTTCAATGTAATTTCTTTCAGAAGCTGCTTCTGGAATTTGTCCCAATCTACAATATTATCAAATTCCATATCTTCGCTGTGCCAGAAGCCGTAGCTGTCAATTGTTGCTTCAAAGCCGCAATCGCAGAATATCTTTTCACCTTTAGTTCTTAATAATCCGATTTCTTTGCATTTCGGACATCCGTAGAGAATTATTTCAGCATGCTCAGCAGGGTCTTCAGTGATATATTCCTTGGGATTAACTCTTTGTTCATCATAGATGTTGACATATAAATCTTTTAAAATGTGATCATATATTTCTTCTTCGCTCATGGCTCTTATCTGATCTCTTGAGTAAACATTAACCACTTCACCCGAAATGGGTCCCTTGCGGCTGTTCTTTGCCCAACGGGGCTTTTTGAGATATCCGCCTTTGCCGCGGTAGGTTACAAAAGTACAGTCGCATTCCTTAACAAGCGTTGCGTTTCTTTTTGAAATAAATCCTGTTTCGCCTGTGTTCGTCATTGCCCCTTCGGGGTACATTGCTACGTTTACGCCTGCTTTGATATTGTCCACGATACTCTTATATAAAGCATCTGTGCCCTTTTCACGCTCAAAAATAATGGGTGCATCAATAAAATTGTAAAGCTTACCGATAATTCCCATTCTCATTACATGGTCACTCATAACAAATCGGACATATCTTTTGGTTGTTTTTATAATATATGCAGGGTCAATGGAATCGCTGTGGTTTGCGAATATCAGATAAGGCTGTTCTTTTATCTTTTTCTCAATATCCGAAAATCTGAGTATTTTTACAGCGGGGCCTTTTATGAGTGTTCTCAGTGTAAAAATAAGAATTTTTCCTCTGAGTACCCCTTTTTTTATATTATTTTTCATTTCTCGGTCTCCCTGATTTATTAATCTTTTGAAAAATGCATCAATACTTTTTTCAGCTTCACCTCACTATATAATGTATTATATTATAATTATACATATTTGGAAAAACCTGTCAATAATTTAAGTTGATTTAAGATACCTCCTTGTGCTACAATATTTAAGAGGTGAGCGATATGGATAAAATTATAATAAAGGGTCTGAAGCTTTTTGCATATCATGGAGTAAATGAAGAGGAAAAAATCAAAGGTCAGAATTTTGAGCTCGATATAACTGTATGGCTGGAGCTTGAAAAACCGTGCGAAACAGATAATGTTGAAGATACGGTAAGCTATGCTAAGATAATAAAAAAGGTAAGAGAAGTTTTTACTGCGGAAAAATATGATCTGCTCGAAAAAGCAGCGCAGGTCGTAAGTGATGCAATATTCGCTGAATTCCCGAAAGTAAGTGAAAGTGAAATATTGCTCAAAAAGCCTGAAGCGCCTATAAGAGCAGATTTTAATTATGTAGCAGTAGAAATCAGGAGAAAAAGAAATGGGTAAAACTGCATATATAGCACTGGGCTCTAATATGGGAGACAGTAAAAAGAATATTGAGGATGCTGTAAAGGCGCTTGACAGTGTGCCGGGGGTGTCTGTCAAAAAGCTGTCAGGCATATATAAAACAAAGCCTTGGGGATATGAAGAGCAAAGTGATTTTCTTAATGCCTGTGTAAGACTTGAAGTAAGTATATCCCCAGAAGTACTGCTTGGTGTATGTCTCGGAACAGAAGCGGGTATGGGACGAATAAGAAAAATAAAAAACGGTCCCCGTATAATTGATATTGATGTATTGTTATATGAGGGTGAGGAGAGAAACACAGAAGAACTCATATTGCCGCATCCGAGAATGTATGAAAGAGATTTTGTTCTGGTTCCGTTAACGGATATTGCTGAAGACGAAGTAAAAACCAAAGCAGAAGAGGCAATATCATTATTAAAGGATAAATATATAATATAAAACATATATACATTACTATATATAGTGCCGGGATGTTCGCATCTGCCGATATATGGCAGATAGCACAAGAACATCCCGGTTCCGTTGTAAAAAATGACGAAAAAGTTTAAAAATAGTGTTGACATTTGAATTTTCTTGTGATAATATATGCAGGCACTTAAGAGAGCGGTTGCGAGATAACGAGCCCTCCGAAAAAAGTGCAAAAAAACTTAAAAAAGTGCTTGACAAACGGCAATCGGTTGTGATATTATTACCGAGCGCCAAAAAAGCGCTGAACGGTTTCTGAACGGCTCGAAAACAGCCGAAAAAAGAAATCGAAAAAAATCAAAAAAACCTCTTGACAAAGAGAAAGTGCTGTGATATAATCACAAGGCACTCTTGAGAGAGGGCAGACGGACCTTGAAAATTAAACAACGACAAAAAATGAACCCTTGAAGATTAATTTGAGTATAACAAGTACAAACTTGTGAACAGTAAATTCGGGAAGAAATTTCTTGAATTAGTAACGTCAGAGTGACGAAAAGAGCTAACAAGTTCTTAAAAAGTGGTTAATACGGGTAAAACCGATTAATACAATTTTTAGAGAGTTTG
>JAFXFC010000040.1 GCA_017513525.1 Clostridia bacterium | reverse complement strand
CAATCCAACTGCTATGCCGCAGGCTAAAACCGAGAATACGAACTGACGGAGATTAAGACCGAAATATACAGCTTCACTGTAATCTCGTATTTCACGGTTAATCTTTACTTCCATTTATGTAATCAACTCCTTTATAATCCCATCATTTCTTTAACTACTCTGTCACTCATTTTTACTGTTCCGACAAGTACAATCATATTGAATATAAGCTCACCAACATAAATCCATACCTGATTTACTGCTGCTGCCGATTCATCAACAACAGGTGGTGATGAAGCGAACAACGAGAAGATTATGCAACCAAGAACAATTATTGCTCCTTCCAAACAAACTGCCGCATAAGATTTAATAAAGCTCTTACCGACACTTGAAGAAGTTTCTCCTGCAAAAGCAGATAAGGGTATAGGTGCTATCGCTGTATATAGGTAAATCTTAAAGAATCGTCCGTAAACTGTCATAATCATAATAAATGAAAGCACAGTTATAAACAGACTACCTATAAGAGTTACTGCCCATAGGGGTACACTTTCCCAAAATCCGCTATCTTCGATTGCTTGAATTATTGAATCCGGCAATACTGTTTGCTCAATAGATGCAAGGCCAGATGTTGCCATAATTTTTGCAACAACGCCTTGAACTATATCAAATAATGCCATCATCAATTCGAGTCCATAATCAATGGTTGCTTTTGCAAGAATAAATCTGATAAACATTTTCAATGCAATTTCAGGTCTTTTCATTTCAGCAAAATTGCCACAGGTTTTCATTATGCCTACAACAAAAAAGAGCACTAAAAGCGAATAACCTATCGCTTGAAGCGCTCCGTGAATGTTTGTAATAACATTCCATATAGTACCGTCTTTGAATTCTTCTGGGGATTGAGTGATGAGAAGCCAAATTTCACTTAGTTTATCATTCCAAGTGGCAAGGGCATTTTGCAAATTTTGTACTACCCAATTACTTGATTCTTCCATTGAAGACCTCCCTTGTAATGAAACAAAGCGTTTCAAGTAAGAACTCAAAACGCTTCGCTTATAATATAATATTTACATTTTTCCGTTTTGCTCTTGTGCTTCAAGTTTACCTAAAAGATACAGGAAAACAATTGCAGGTATTCGCAATATTGGTATATTTGTTTCGTGTTTTGTACAGCCAACATCATCGAGTTGTTTTGTAATCAAAAATGCATTTGTTATCTTTGACTTTGCATCCTTGCAAAGCTCAACAATAGCATCAGACTCAGCAATATGAGAATTGTTACGGTACTTAACCTCACAGAGAATTTTTTCACGAGGAAGTTCAATAACAACATCAACCTCTTTCTGATTGTCCTTTGCTTTTCTGAAATATCCCAACTGTGCTGTACTGCCTTGATAAAATGATACAATATGTTTGTACACAGTAGTTTCAACCATTGCACCAAGCTCTTTTTCATCTGCGAGTACATCATCAATCATCAGAACGGCATTTCGGATGGCTGCATCTGCTACAAAAATTTTAGGTTTCCCTTTTAATGAACCCTTACTACCGACATCCATAGGCTTTGCCAAATATATAAGATTTGACATTTCAAGAGCATCAATATAGCCTTCAAGAGTAGCCGCTGTCGTGTTTTCAAGTTCCTTTGCGGCTGTAGTTATACTGAATATTTCCGTTGAATTCATACAAAGATACAAAAACAGTTTTTCCATAAGAAGCGGACTTCTTATATTAAACAAACTCAACACATCTCGCTTTATAACCTTGTCAACAACATCCTCACGAAGCATTCTCTGTGCATAAGAATCATCATCTGATAAAACGAGTTCAGGAAAACCTCCAATCATAAGATAACGATTAAAATGTTGTAATAAGGGGGTAAATTTATCCGTTAAATCCAAAAGCTCTACCTTTGACATATGCACCAAAGATGTCAGTTTAAGACCATCTGAAATAAAAGGTTCCTCAAGCTCCAAAAGTTTACAGTATTCATAAAATGACATAGTCGGGATTTTTAATACACTCCAACGCCCCGTGCCGCTGTCTGTCGATCCCTTTTCAATAATCGGACTTGCTGAACCTGTTGCAACAAGACGAATATCCTTTCGGCTGTCATATATGACTTTCATCCAAAGTTCCCAATTCTCTGTATATTGTATTTCATCAAGGAAAATATACTTTGTTCCCTCTATAGGATACATGGACTCATATATGGATAGAACCTTTTCCACATTGACAAGCTTGACAATAGGATTATCAAAGGATACATAGAGAATGTTTTTTGACGAAACACCTTCATCAATTAAGGCATCCATCATCTGATACATTATCGTTGTTTTTCCCACTCGTCTTGCACCTGACAAAACAGCAAATCTGCGAATGCTTTTATGCTTTATCATTTTCAATGCTTCATAGTATGCCAGTCGTTTCTGAGGCTTGCTTTCTTCCTTTGCAGCTGCAGAGTTTCTCCACCAAGGATTGTACTGTCGTAATACTTTTATTACCTGTTCATCACTTACAATAGCCATAATGCACCTCCATAAACATATAATTTAACGGGAGTTATCTGATTATACTTTAATAACTCCCTTGAATTTGCATAAGTACATTATAACAACAGTTTTAGTAAATTACAAGAGCATTTTGTTTTTTTGAGTATTATCCTACAATTAGATTGAGAATTTCTTTTGCAAAAGTGATGATTATACCGCCGGCAACGGTCAGAAATCCGTTTGCTCTCTGTGAGGGGTCGTGCGATTTAAGAGAGAGACCAACCTGCACAATACCAAAGCCAAGAAGGATAAGTCCTACTGCTCTGATAAGACCGAAGATGAATGTTGAAAGATTGTTTACTACTGCAACGGGGTCATCAGCAGCAAAAGCAGTTACACCGCAAACAAAAAGCATTGTAAGACAGAGGATAATACCCACATAAGTCTTAAAGCCTTTTCTTACTTTACCCTCCATAGGAGCTTTCTTTGTTTTTGTGATTACATTTTTACTCATATTTTTATTCCTCCAAATTTAATAAATATTCTTCAATTTCTTGACTTGAATAGATAACAACATCAGATGTCGGTAAATCATCAATGTTTATATCGTCAAGTTCATCAAAAAGCATTTCAAGACTTGAATAATCTTCAAAGCCGTGAACATAATTTTCACCCTTACCGTCTGTTGTGTCTTTGACATTAGGGTGTTT
>JAFXFC010000039.1 GCA_017513525.1 Clostridia bacterium | reverse complement strand
TTTATGTTTTATGCTACGAACAAACCTCGCCTCTCGACGTACCTTTGTACGCCTTCGGGCAAACAAAAACAAGCCGAAGCCTTGTTTTTGCTCGGTTTGTCCGTTGGGCATCATTTTTTCCTATCCCCTTAAAAGGAGCTGAAAAAACTTTCGTTTTTTTACAGCTCCTTTAATATGTTTACTGAACGGGGGATATCTCTATAAATACTACTCCGTTGGGGGCTAATGTTTCTGTAAGTGTAAGATTGCCGTTTTTAACTGTTGCATTTATAACAGAGGGTGTAAGAACGGAGCAATCGGCATATTTGTCACGAAGCTCTGTGAAATAGATGTTACGGGCATTTTCGTCCATGAGAGTGGTGTAGCTTTCAATAACAGGATCGTCAGGTGACCAGCCGAAGCAGTCATCGCCAATGCCGTATACTTTTCTGTCTTCTACCCATTCATCAAAGTAGTTGCAGCTGTCGTCAATTTTATATACCTTTATTTCAACATCCTTGCCGTCAAGCTGAGGAATGTTGAGATTGAATTTCATATCAGTGCTGTATTTATAGCAAAGATCATTCTTGAAGTTATATGCCATAACAAGAACGCTGTTGTCTTCACTGTTATACGCACTGATGCAGTCTATATCTGACTGGAAAAGAAGTCCCTTGTCGCTTTTTTCGGTTTCAATTCTGTTCATGCCCTTGAATTTTGTAACATTATTGGCTACATGGTAAGAAACGGTGGGATTTCCTTCAAAAAGACCGCCCGAAAGATAATCCCATGAGGAGAGATAATCACCACCGATGTCAAAGAGCTGCTTATAAAGACGGGCATCATATGCTGCCTGATAAGTATAGCCTACGGTACGGGAGAGAAGCTGAGAATCATCCTTGCCTGAATTTATTCCGCTGAGTATTCTGCCTTCGTCAATACCGAATATAAGATCTTTAAGACCGGCATTATTTGCACATCCCTGAAGATAACTGATAGTTTCGGGAAGTGTTTTTCCGCTTGTGAATTTTCCGGGCTCAGAATCATAGAAGGAGGCAGAAAGGAAGCATATTCTTGAACCTTTTTCACCTGTTTTATAGTTAGTGCCTTTGGCACAATGCTCAATAAATATCTTTTCGTCCCAAAGACCTTCTGTAACGGTCATTGAATGAGCGCCAACGAATACCTCTTCGCCAATGGCATCCTGTAAAGCGGCAACGGAATAATCGTAAAGCTTGCAGTAAGCTGCGGCAGAGCTTTCGGGAGTTTTGTCGGGAGCAAAGAACCAATCGGCATTTTCATATTCGGTCATAACGCCGAATCTCCAGGAGAGAACCTCTTCTGCACCGAACTCTGCGACAAGAGCTTCACCGATAGCCTTTATATAATTATAATATACATTATAATCATCGGGGGGATAGGGGTTTGTGCCGAAGGTGGTATCCGTTCGGGCAAGCTCGGAATATTTGAGAGGCACACTGCCGAGCTTCAGATGAGGCTTTGCACCGAGCGCAAGGATTCCCTTGCAGTTTTCAATAAGGGGAGCGAAATCATAATCATCAAGAGTGTCAAAATCCAAGGGATCCTTGAAAAGATCACGGTCTATGGCACCGCCTGTGCACTGCATGAGCTGAACATATTCCACGAATTCGCCGATATTGCTCTTTTCGTTGATTTTAAGATTTGTAAAATCATTGGTTGTTTTCATATTCCATATGTTGATATTGCTTACTGCATTAGGAAGCTCTTCGCCTGTAACCGAAGAATCAATGTCAAATGCGTAATCGTTGTATGAGGGAATAATAGCAAACAACGGTGTCACAAGAAAAGCGAGAACAGCAATAAAGAAACTTGAAACCTTATTAAGAAAATCCATAAAATCAATCCTTTCTCCTATTACATTATATAATACATAAGAAAACTGATATTTTCAAGATGAAATAATAAAAACTCCGACAATGAACGGAGCTTTTATTATTTCTTATGCACAGAAAATGTGGTTGCCAATTGTTGTCAGAACAGGTCTGGTTCTTATCCATCTGTTGGTAGCGGTTCTGGGATTATAATAGTATATGGCACCGCCCGTGGGATCCCAGCCGTTAAGAGCTTCGGTTGCTGCCTTTTTTGCTGTGTCGGAGGGTGCTACATTCCAGTTGGAGTCCGTCACACAGTCAAAGGCTCCCTTCTGATATATAACGCCTGAAATGGAATCGGGAAATGATGCATGCGTTACACGGTTTAATACTACAGCGCCCACGGCTACCTGTCCGCGGTAGTTTTCTCCTCTGGCTTCTCCTGCTATGAGCTTTGCAAGAAGCCACACATCAGATGAGGAATACCCTGAGGATGAAGAAAGACCGAGATATAGAAGAGTTGTAGGCCCTGCAATACCGTCTGCCTTTATTCCGCAGGACTTCTGGAAGGCTGTAACGGCATTCTTGGTTGCAGTTCCGTAGATGCCGTCAACGCTTCCCGTGTAAAAGCCGAGAGATTTGAGCTTTCTTTGTATCTGTCGTACTTCTTCACCTCTTGAACCGAATGAGGAAAGGGTCATTTCGGCAGGCTCATTTATATTTTCATTATATATTATAAGAGAAAGGGCAATAATAATCAGGCACAGGCTCAATGAAATACATGCCTTAATAAGATGTTTGGTAAGCTTTTCATTCTTAGACATAAAATCCACTTCTTTTCCTTGTTAATTTGTTTTACAATATCTATTATTTCACAAAAATCAAAAATAACCATAACAATATCTTGTAATTAGGTGTGAAAATTGAGAGAAAACACAATATATTGTGGTTAAAAAAATACTTGAAAAAAAGATAAAAAAAGTTTAAAAAAAGTGTTGACAAGGGGTATAATATGTGTTAAACTGTGCAAGCACTAAGGCGAGAGCCAAGTGCTTCAAGACAATCGAAAACATTTCGAAAAAACTTGAAAAAAATCAAAAAAACCTCTTGACAAAGAGAAAGTGCTGTGATATAATCACAAGGCACTCTTGAGAGAGGGCAGACGGACCTTGAAAATTAAACAACGACAAAAAATGAACCCTTGAAGATTAATTTGAGTTTAACAAGTACAAACTTGTGAACAGTAAATTCGGGAAGAAATTTCTTGAATTAGTAACGTCAGAGTGACGAAAAGAGCTAACAAGTTCTTAAAAAGTGGTTAATACGGGTAAAACCGATTAATACAATTTTTAGAGAGTTTG
>JAFXFC010000038.1 GCA_017513525.1 Clostridia bacterium | reverse complement strand
GACCGGATACATTTTACCATAAACTGTTACATATTGCACTGTCTATTTTTAAGGGGTTTGATTTTTAGCACTGTCTGTTTTTCAGGTGCGTACCCTTTTTGCACTACAATATGTGTGTCCATTTTTATGGGTACAGTTTATCCCGAAATTCCGAATTCCGAATTCCGAATTCCGAATTATAAAAATATAATAATTATAATTCTTCCCACTTTTTATTGGGGGGAAATGTTTAAATTTCTTATTCTTCTTTCTCTTATTTCCTTCTTATTATCCTTCTTATTTATATAGGTTGGTTCATTTCTTGGTTCAACTCTTGGTTTAATTCTTGGCTCAAAGTAATGTTGAAAACCCTCCTAAGGCTTGATATACAAGGCTTGTCCGCTTCTTTTTTCTTGGCTCAACTCTTGGCTCAAAACTTGGCTCAAGTTTTGGTTGAGGCTTTTTTACAGACAAAACGCCCTTATTTTGTCCTACATTAAATTTGCATAAAAAAGTTTTCAACATTTTATTCAAGAAGTTTCAACACACTTTTCAACATTCTTAAAAGAATTCAGAAGCTCATTAGTGGATATGTAATTCATATAATAATTCACTGTTATAAGAGTGTATTTTTTATCCTTGGTCACAATGCTTATGGCTTTATCCTCTTTGAGCTTTTCAAGAAGACTTCGAAGCTTTCCTCTCGGGATCTTCGTTTTCTCCGTAAGATACTTTTGAGTGGTAAGAAGCTGTCCTCTCTCAACTGTTATACCCTCTGCCTCTTCGGGATAAAATCTTGCAAGTAAAAGAAGCGTCAGCCATAATTTCAACATTACGGGATCATCAAAATAGGGAGAAATAAAAATATCTCTCGGGACCTTAACAAATGCGCCTTCCTTCAAAAAAATCACCTCATAGTAAAAACTTTCTATTATGTGGTCATTGTAACAAAAAAATTTTTTAAAAAGCCTGTTTTACCCCTTTAACCGAAAATGTTCATAAAATGTTTACATTCAGAGGCATATAAAGCCTTTCACTTCGCTGATGCTCTCAAACAAAAACCACTTGACATCAAATGCCAAGTGGTATACAATATATATGAAAAAACAAAGAGCTATCCGATAGACGGCTAGTCTCTGATAATGGTTTATTTATGAAAACAACCGCCTTATCAGCAACTCAGGCGGTTGTTTTCTTTATTTTTACTTCTTTATTAAAAGTATGATAAAGAAAATGAGAACTAAAACAAGAGTTGCCTCTGTCATAGCAATCACCTCTTTTGAATACAAATTCCATTTAAGGTTTCTATGTAATCAAAGAGTCACAGTCTCTCTGTTAAAAGACTGCCGCTACCGTGTCAGGATAGCTCTGAGGAGCATAAGCTCATAGATACAATATCACAATTAAAGTATTTTGTCAATTTTTCCCGAAAAAACGAATTTGTATGTATATTTAAAACCGTTCCGTAAAGGCAAAAAATTAATCTTCACGGAACAATGAGGGATTATAGCACCCTGAATTAATCATTTTGTGCTTCGCACTTTAGGAACCCCCGGCGAGGGGCGAACGAGTATGCCGCTGCCGGTGGCAGATAAAGGCATACGAATGAGGTGAAGAAACACAGAGCAATGTGCGCCGCTCCAAGGCGTGCAGTGCGACAATGTTTCCGAGGGACTCCTAAAAACCTCCTGCGCTGTTGAAGCATAAAGCATTTCGCACTCTGCGGAGTGCGACAAGAGGCTCTGCCTCTTGACACCGTGACCTTTTGAAAAAGGTCATCGAAAACTTCATGCGGCGCTCCCGCGCCAACTGCCCCTTAATTTCCCGTAACGGCAAAAAAATTCCTCTTCGTTTTACCGAAGAGGATTTTTAATTATTCAATTATTCCGAAAAGTCTTCTGAAGAAGTCTGCTATGCTCTTGAAGAAATTGAGAATTGCTTCCCAGAATGAAGTCTTTTCACCGTCATCCTTTTCACTTACAACACCGTCGGCTCTTACATGAGCATCGCCTGTGTTTGCTTCAATAGTATAAACGCCGTTCTCATCGGGTGTTGCTATTTCGTCATTGATATATACTACATATTCTTCAAACAAACCGATAGTAGCAAGTCTGAACTGAATTTCTTCATCTGTGGGCCAGAAGAGATTTGTAGTAGTCTGAACTATCAATGTATTTTCAACAATGAAGTTAACATTTGTTACGAGGGTATCAAACATGATAACTCGGGCACCGCTGGCGAAAGTAACATTGACTGTAGCTTCAGCTGTAAAATTGCCGTAGTGAGCAGTAACGGTAACAGAGCCTGCCTTCATACCGTAGAATCTGCCGTCACTGAAAAAGCCGACTGTATTATCTGATGAAGTCCAGACAACATTAGTAACTTCAACATTAATGGGACTTATAACGGCCTTAAGCTCAATAAATCTGCCCGTGCTACATTCGGTTTCACCGACTATCTGAAGAGTGGCATCCTCTTCGGGATAAAGAGTAACAATAAGACCTTTGAGTTGGGCAATAACAGCCTCGTCGGCATCTCCTTCGATTTCAGCGATTTTGAGTTCCATAGCCTCAATTTCATCTTTATAGAGCTTCAATAAATTTTCGTTATCGTATTCGCCGCTCACAATGTCCTCAAAGAGAGCCACAAGACCTTCATAATCACTGACCACTTCGATTTCAGAAGCATTAGCTTCAAATGCAATATTTGTCACAGGGAAAATGCAAAGTACCGAAAGAAGCATAAGAGCACTCAAAACCATGCTTAAAGCTTTCTTAACATTACGCATATTTCTCACATCTCCTAAAAATATATAATTATAATCGTAATTATTTTATCATAAAAAATTTTTATTTTCAATACAAAACACATAAAAATCATAATTTATCGGGGAAAGATGTTCATAAATCACCGTCTTTGACGCAAGTATAATTTTAAGGTGCCTGCCACGAAAAAAACTAACTGAAAAAATTATAGTTTTTATCCACGCATTAAATTTAAGATGCTTTGTTTTC
>JAFXFC010000037.1 GCA_017513525.1 Clostridia bacterium | reverse complement strand
CTTGAGAGAAAACTTTCAGCAACAGTCGGTGTCTATAACATTGAGGTCCCACCCGTTCCCATCCCGAACACGGTAGTTAAGCTCAATCGTGCCGAAAATACTTGGCGGGTAGCTGCCCGGGAAGATAGGTCGTCGCCGACATTCAAAGCAACCTGAATAAGGTTGCTTTTCTTTTTTTTTCTGAAGGTGTGAAGTATGAATATAATTGATGCTTTGAAAAAATATGTGCCCGTAAATATAAGGGAAGAAAAAGACCGTGAAATGATGCTCCGATTTTTGGAAAATGAAAAAGATTGTCTTTTAAGAGAAAATCTTGCGGGGCATATTACTGTTTCCCCTTGGGTAGTAAATAAGGACAGAACAAAGACACTTTTCTGTTATCATAATATATATAATTCATGGAGCTGGCTCGGCGGCCACGCAGACGGTGAAAGTGATCTTATTTCAGTTGCTTTTCGTGAAGCGAAAGAAGAAACAGGCATTTCGCCTGAGCTTTTAAGTGAAGAAATTTTTTCAATTGAAATACTCCCCGTCTTAGGGCACATGAAAAAAGGAGAATATGTTCCGAGCCACATTCACTATAACTTCACTTTCTTATTTGAAGCCGACGAACACGAAGACACGGCAGTAAACCCCGAAGAAAATTCCGCAGTTAAGTGGATAGCATTAGACGATATAGAAAAAATGTCAACCGAACCCTGGATGGTGGAAAATATCTATAAAAAGCTCATAGAAAAGACAAAATAAAACATCAAAAAATTAACGGTATCTACATATTTTTTGTAGATACCGTTATTGTAATTTGTGAGCTTAATCCCACTCTGTGCCGGTGACTGTGTCCATGTCTATACCGGTGGTGTCGTGGGTCTTTTTTATGAGTAAGAACAGTGCTGCAGTGAAGCCCGGAACGAGCAATGCGAAGCAGCAGGCTGCCATTGCGGTGTTACCAATTGTGAGAGTAAAGGGCATACTGAGTATGAATGAGAGGGCGAAGCCCACTGCCGTTACTATATACTGAGCAGACATAGCAGAGGAACGAAGATTCGTGGGGGCGGATTCGCCTATCATCATAATGATAACATCGTTTGTTGAATAGTAGCTTCCTATTGCGGCACCGCAGAAGAAGCCGACAAGGAAGGGATTCCAGTTGAGATATGCACCGACGGAGAATAAGACGAAGGACACTACGCAGTTGAATGCCGTGGTAACTGCAGCAGCCTTTCTGCCTTTCCAGTCGGAAATAAAGCCCATAATTACCTGAGCGATAGCAAGTCCCAAGGGATAAAGGAATATTGCATCCGTATAAACGCCGACACCGACGGCGGCTACTGCTTCTTCAAGGTTTGTTGCAAGTCCCGAGGAGAGCATATTCTGTGCATAGCCGTAATTGAGAACTATCGGGTAATTTATACTTGCTATAAAGCCTATATTCGCAACTGAAGAAACGATATAAAGCCAACGGAGCTGTTTATGCTTCATAGCGAATTTGAGTGCAGGGATAAGACCGCCCTGCTTTGTGCTCTCGTCCTGAGCCTTCTTTTCGGCTTCTAACTCTTCGGGAGTTTTTCTTAAATGGTTGAGTCGGGATTCAATAAACGCATCTGTTTCTCTTGCGCATATAAGAGCAATAAAGCAGACTACTACACCGACAGCGGCGGGGATGAAATAAACATTTCTCCACTGAGAAACATCCTGCATCAAACGATCTCTTAAAAGAGGCACCAGCATAACCGCAATATTTGCGAAGAATTTTATTGAAGAATATATCCTTGCTCTGTGCTTTGCGGGGGAAGATTCCATTATATACACCACGTGCATATCGTGGGGAATGAAGAACTGAACGATACACGCACCTATAAAATACAACGGAATGTTATTTGAAAGGTAAATTATTAAAAGTGCAAAGCTCATACCGAAGGTATTTACAATAAGAAAGAGCTTTCTGCCCCATCGGTCAGCCAAAGGACGGTACAAAAGACCTACTACCTGAAAAGGAATTGCCAGTCCCGATAATAAATCGAGAAGCGAAGCACTGTTGCCCGTCTTGAACAGGTCGTTTGCAATTTCCGTTTTCATTAATGTGCCTATCTGAGAAGCAATTTCATCAATAGAATAAATAAGTGCAATAATAAAAATCAGATAAACGATATAATAATTTCTTTTAGGCCGTGCTTTTTCCTTTTCCCAACGGGCAATTTCCTTTTCCCGCCTTAAATTCTGCTTGCGAAGCTTTTCGGGAGTAAGTGTTTTTGTTTTCATGGTAACCTCCGGTATAAATCATAATTTATCGGGCAAGGGGTGCAAAAATCACCCTCTTTGACGCACGGGTTATAAATAAGGGAGAGTGCCTCTGAAGAGCTAATTTAGTGGTATAAGGGTTCTGCCTCTGAGGCAGTTTGTAGTGCTTTGTTTTCGGCTTTTCGCAGTACCGTCGTACAGCTTGCCAAAGCCGAAAACAACAAATAGGGCAATTTTTGTCCCCTTGCCCTGCGGCACTACGAAAGTGTGTGCTTTATGTGCGAACGGCTCACCGCCTTATCGCATTTTGGTTTTTTTGGTTTTGATATATCAATAAGTTTGGTCTGACGGCTGATAAATGCCCACATTTCACGGTATTGCACCAAACAGGTGTTTTGGCACACTACCGCAAAATCTGAACATTTCTCACCCATCCGACCCTACTCCGAAATATAACAAAAAACTGTTTTCGATTACCCGGAAATATTCAGATTTTATGGAAGTG
>JAFXFC010000025.1 GCA_017513525.1 Clostridia bacterium | reverse complement strand
TGTGTATATTGCCTTACCCTTAAGAGCGGGGGGCATAGCGGGAGAAGCAAAGGACACATCTGCTGTTATCTTTATATCTTCACCATTTTCCATATTCACAGCATATGTCTTCTGATAAGCATGGAAATATCTTGCTCTTTCGGTAAAAATCAGGGGACGGTTCTATGATTGATTATAATTTTTGTATAATATAATAACTTATTCCTGTCAATCGGCTGATTTGCCTTATTGCAATTCCTTTTTCTTTGAACTTTCGAATATATTTATCTCTTTCTTTTATACTTAATGCTTGAAATTCTGTTGCTGTTTCACATTTTGAGTAACGCTTCATTATTTTTCTTGCTTCTTCATCCGTTACTCGTTTTATAGGCTGCGTCTCGATATCCAAGCAATTCTCATTAATTATTTCATTATTATAGTTTTCAAACTCTGCTTTAGGAATGAATTCATACACATAATTTACATCAACTATGTTAGCTTCGTATTTATATTCCTGAAAACTGCTGTATTTGTAACCGTCAACTTTTTTGCATAAACCTGCTTTTATTGGATTTTGATGTATGTATCTCATTACTGTAAGAAAATATGAATCATCATCCACCGGCTCACTCTTAAATCGGTCTTGGAACAGGTGACCTTTTCGACTATATTTTATGTTATACCAATATACATATTTTGCTCCGATTCTCTTAAATACTTGTCCCACATCTTCCTTGAAAAATTCCATGAGCAAATGTACATGATTGCCCATCAGGCAGTAAGCATATATCTTGTATTCACTTACTGCCTGATAGTGTTTTAGTATTTCTATGAACTTTTTATAGTCCTCTTCTTCTTCAAAAATCTGCTGCTGGTTAATTCCTCGTAGCATTATATGGTATGTTGAATTTTCGCTCTTTTCTCTTGATTTTCTTGGCATGTTCATCACCCATTATCACTATAGCAGATTATTTGATTTCTGTCAATCAGAGAACCGTCCCCTGATTGGTTCGCAGATTATTTGATTTCTGTCAATCAGAGAACCGTCCCCTGATTGGTTCCTGATTGGCCTCGTTCTTTATATGTATATTCTTAAATATGCAATAATCAAAAACAGCGGGATTGCAACAAAACCGATTTTTGCCATTTTCTTTGCAAGCCTTCTTGCATCGTCAGTGCTTTTTTTACCTTCGGTAAAAGTAGGCAAAAATAGTATCAGCATAACTACAATTATAGGAAGAAATTTCCTTAATGTTGATGATAATGCACTTGTTTTTGTTGCCATAATATGCAATTGAAAACGACCATTGCCTCCAAAATTGACTTGAGATAATACATTAGTTAATTCATCACTCTTATCAAAAGTATAAAGTGCATATGATCCCCTGTATTTTTTCATATAATTACATAATATGTAATTTTTGGCATTATGCTCAAAGAGCTGTATACTACAAAGTCTTGCTGTGTCTCTTTCACTATATATAGTAGGCAAACTAACATATGTAGCATCTTCATCAATATCATTATTCATAAGAATATCACGGGCTTCCTTACGGCTTATAAGAGTAAAGTCCACATCAGATATTTTTTTTGCCAACGCAATAATATCATCCTTTTGAAATTCATGCTGAAATTTTAATTTTTCCGTTTTACAGTATTCTAAATTCTCCTTGATATCTGCATTTAATGTATTATCTTCATAATAACCGTATTTATAAAGCATATATATGGGAAAGTTAAGCGCACAAACTAGCATAACTGCAAGCATGAAAACAACAGTAATCTTTTTCATCATATTGAATCCTCCCAAGGATAAATAGTGTAACTGTCCAAAAAATCATATTTATTCAAGGAAAAAGGTCTTTTATAAAACCTAGAGCATTCTATAGAGTAAAGTAACATGAGTTTTTTGTTCTGCTGTGAAAGATTTTGATATTTACCAATTTCATAAATAATATATCTTTCCCATGGCGTAAAGAACAAATTATAGGCAAAATCTCCTTCTTTACTATTTAAGCGATAATATTCATATTCATTAAGCAAAAAATTGAGAAAATCCAAAAACTCATAAATTGACATTATATCCCAATCCGGCTTAAAGTATTGAATCATAAGACTTGCAAAAGGAATATAGTCTTCACTCTTCTCAATAACATTACACACCCAATCTAACAATAAATATTTTTCCCTTAATGTTTGGTATACAATTGTGTACCACTCACTTATACTATGTTCAATTAAGTTATAGTCAAAATATTGATTATAATTTCCGGGACTTTGTTTATATTGTAAAACAATCGTTCCTGTTTCTTTATATGTAACACCAACAAATCGCTGTAAAGGGAGCTTTATAATTCCTGGAGTAGTATCTCTTATATATTTTTCACAATATTCATATGCTCTCACAAATAATGTGAAATTAGAAATAATATTACTAAATGCTTTATATAATGCTTCTATTGCGTTAGTTCCATTAGGATCAACAAAAGCAATAGGGTTGTTATTACAATACGCAAACATATTGGTTCCCACTACACCCTGTGCTGTGTCGGCATATACATCCGCATTCATAAATCTGCACAACTGGGGGGAATAGAAGCGTGAGCCGAGGTAGTGAGAAGCTCCGACGGCAGGAGTAAAGGCATATCCTCGGTAAGATAACGGATTTAATAACTGCAGAAAAACTGCTGCTATATTTTCTCCCAGTGTATTGTTTTTTGTTACAAGCTTATAATTACCGTAGGCATCATAAGCATATCCGAACAAAAGCCTGCCGTTCTCAGGGTTTATAACTCCGGTTATGTCACCTAAGATATTCTTTGTATACAACAGCAGCAGAGTATCATTCACAAGACAGCCCAATGCTTCGCCGTCTGCATCATAGAGTATTCGTAGCTGGGCAATTTCGTTTTCTGTCTCAGCATTGCTGCTATCGACAGCATATTCAAGCAATCGAAGACCGATAAGTGTTGTGTCTTCCCAGAAATACTGATATGTCCCGCTTTTTGTTCCGTCTTCGTTATACATATCAAAGCTTGAAAGCTGTCCGTTATCGTCATAAAAATAATCAAAATATGAACCGCCGTCGCCTTTGATTATTCTTGATAGCTGTCTGCCTGCAGTCCATTCATAAGTATCGCCCTCAAGGGAAGTAATATTACCCATTGCATCATAGGTCACAGGCTGTCCGTTATAGCCTGTCAGTACATCTCCCCATAAAGAATGCTCATATGAATAGGTATGAACTTCTCTTGCATTAAGTCCCGTTAAATCTCCCTCTGTATAAGAGTATCTTTTTCGGGACACAATATTTCCGCCGACATCATAGGTATAGGTTGAAGTGAATTCTCCGAGACGGTTATCTTCACGGATTATCTGATTTGCTTCGTCATAATAATACTTATTGTAGTATACCTTTTCATCATCTTCAATTCTGTATATTCCCGTAATATTTCCGAATGCATCATATTCATAATATTCCTGATTAGATACTGTATTATCTGCAGTTGAAACAAAGGATGTAAGCGAGGTTACTTTTGTTGAAGCTGTGGTATCAGTATCGGCATAATCAAGTAAAACTCCGCTGTCTACACTGATTCCTCCGTTATCAGTTTCAACATCAACTGAAAGTGACTTTGAAGTAACTCTGCCGAACCAGTCCGTATTTGTAAGAATTTCGGCATCGGCACTGTATTCCTCAGTTCCGCTTCCGGTTGATATTGACCCTGTTTTTTCAAATGATACACTGTTAGTATATACACCTGTTACACTGTTATATTCTCCGTCATAAACATAGGTTATACTATTACCTGCTATATTATGAGTTACTTTTCCGTCTTCATCACATGTGCTTGAAAACACAAGTGTATTATCCGAAAGCTTTCTTATCTCTGTTCCGTCTTCTGTATAAAATGTTTGAAGCCCTGCTTTGTTATCTTCACTTAAAAGAAGAACACCCTCTTCATCATAAGTATACGAATATCTCGGCGTTACCTCACCGTCATAGAAAACGGATGTTATATTATCGTTTTCATCATATGCATATGAAACCGACTGACCGTTTGCAAAAACTGTACTTGAAAGCCTGTCACTGTGCTCCTCGGTTCCGTAGGTGTTTTCAGTAAGCACAAGATTTCCTATTTTTGCCTTGGTCTGATTACCCCATACATCATATTCAAATTCATATGTAAAGCCGTTATGAGATATGGATTTTATTTTATCATTTTCGTATGAATATGAGTTACTCATAACGCTTCCGTCTGAAAGTCCGCTGACGGACTGTGAAAATGACAGAAGATTTCCCATTGCATCATATTCTGCCGACCCCGAAGAGCTGCCGGCTGAAACTGTCTGTAAAAATCCTGCTTCGTTATAGGTATAATATGCGGTATTCCCCGATGAATCCGTAGAAGAAACAAGCTGTGTCCCGTCAGAAGAATATACCGAAAGCTCGGATATCAGCGTTTTAGTACCGTCAAAGGCTTTTTCTGCCGTCACATTACCGAAGCTGTCATATTCTGTGTATACGGTTCGCTTACATTGAATACAGGTACATTCTTCTTCGCTCTCACATTCACAGCTGCATTCATATTCGGGGCAGCTTTCGCACGGACAAAGAGATATAAACGGTTCTTCCTCTTCCGTGCTTTCTTCTGCGGTCGTTTCCTCTTCCGTATCGGGAGCGCCGAAAAGATAATCGCCGTTTTCGTCAACTATCGTAAGAATATTACCGCTTGCATCAAAGGTTTTAATTTCCTTAGAGCCGTAATTATCGGTAAATGTCCTTTTAAGCTCAGAATTTCTTATTATGGTTAAAGTATCTCCCGTTACATAGGTTTCATTATCAAAATCGTGGGCTTTTTCGGTTACCTTTCTGATATAACCGCCCAAATATTCCATTTCGATCTTAGAAAGGTCGATATTTACGGCTGAAGTCATATTACCGCTATTATCATAAGCAAAGGATATGACCTCTTCATCGGGAAAAACAAAAGAAGTGAGATAATCACCCGTATAAGTAAAGCTTACTTCAAGGGGCTTTGCCGCAACGCCGTCACCTGCTGTAATTTCAGCTCCGTCAGAAGAATATGCCTTTATTTTGGTAAGCTTAAAGCTATCTGAATAAGTAAATCGGAATTCATTTCCCATGCCGTCTGTAATTTTTGAAATTGCTTCAGGGGGCACATTTTCACCTGTTACATATTCAACTTCAAGACTTATGCCGAATTCAGGATTTTCTTTTTTTATAAATCTGCCGTAGGCATCAAAAAGACTTAATTCTCCCGAAGCCTCTGACATAATATACTGTTCGGGAACAATGAAATCAGACGAAGAATAATCAATTGAATTTTCAGGAAGCTTCCATATTACAGTTTCCGAAATTCCGTTTTTTATTATCCATTTTTCCCTGTCAGGATACAAGACAGCTTCTTCTTCTGAAATATCGTTAGTCTGAATGAACAATTCACAGTAACCGTCACCGTCAAACAAATACATTTCTCTTGTATCACTGTATTTAACCTCACAGATAAACTTTGCAAAATTCGGAAGCCATCCTGCTCCGTAAACCTTATTGTTTATTCCGTAAACTTGTTTAAGAAAACGGTGCTCGGGTGAATTGAAATTCATTTTTATGTTTACGGGATATATGTTTGAAGAAATGTTAAGAGCATCAAACGAGAGCTCGGGTATAAGTGTGAAATCATTAAACGAAAAGGTTCCTGCTCTACCTACAGTTTTTGAATGGGTTCCCGAATAAACGGTAATTTCTCTTGTGTATTCAGTTTCAATAGAGCTTTCGGAGATCGGCATATCAAAATATACTTGATTTGCACCTAAGACACCTATTTCCAAGGTCTGAAAAATCAAAACTACACACAAAAATACTGATATGATTTTTATTATTTTCTTTGCCATTGTTACTGCTCCTTTTCTTTTTAATATTTGAAGAACTTGTGTCTTCATTATATAAAAGTGCAGAAAAGGGCAAATGGTAACACGGAAAAATCAAATTTGTTCAATTTTTTATAAATTTTGTGCATTTTGTCAAAAAAAGCGTGCGAAAAGTGGAGTGCCTCCACCGTCCGCACACTGCATAACAAATATTCCGTTAATTACATATTAATATAATATAGCCTTTTTGTCTATTCGCATTTTCTACGAAATTATTTCTATTGCTTTGGTTAAGCAGAAAACATCCCCCGAAATCAGAATGATTTCGGGGGATGTCTTTTTACATCATATGGGCTTTATGATATAACTGAATTCAAAATGCTTTTCTGAAAAGATTCTTTCGGGTTCGAGGAATGTGAAAAATCAGAGGACAGTTAGTGTTTTTGTTAAATTTTCAGATAGTATCAAACGCAAATGGAAGTAAACTTTTCATATCGTAAACATTAACGGATGAACCGTCTTCATTACTGCAAAGAATCTCAATATTACCGAACTCCGACAATACCTGCCTGCAAATACCGCAAGGTGTTATATCTGAATTTTTTCCGCTTACACATAATGCCGTGATTTCTCTTTCGCCATTTGATATTGCATTTCCGATAGCAACTCTTTCAGCACAAACTCCCGCACCGAAAGCAATACTTTCAAAATTGCACCCGGAATAAATATTACCTTTTTTTGTCAGCACTGCTGCTCCTACAGAAAAATGTGAGAAAGGAGCATATGCATTCTTCCTGACATCAATGCTTGCCTTTATCAATTTTTCTCTTTGTTCAATTGTCATATATTCACCTCAATATTAAAATTCTTCTTAAGGTATTCTTTCAGTTTTTCATTCTTGAGTATTTCAGCTCCGTCAATACCTTTTCTGCGATTTACATTTATGCCAAAATACTTAAAAAACTCTTTGTCACATTTAATCATTTTTGCTTTTCTGACTGACGATGCATCAGTCCAGCTGAAGATATCAAAAAATGAACCTTCAGCCCTAACAAAGGATCCTTCTTTTGCTCTGAGGAAAGTTATCTTTCCTATACCGGTTGTGTCTTCCAATGTAGGGTGTGTAATATAAAAAAATGAAAAACGTGTATCTGTAGTATCAACAATCAACTCGGATTCAAAAGTGACATCCTTGGAACGGTCGCACTTATGATAATTATGTCCCCGTAATTCATAGCTTTTAGCTTCTTCGTTATACAGAAACTCTACAAGAGCTACAGGGCGTTCAGGGAAACCCACAAGTATTTCCAGCCAATATCCCAGATAACTTTCATATTTAAGTTTTTCATCTTCATCGGGAATATTTCTCTCAACTTCTTTAAGTTGTTCACAAAGCTGAGAATAACCTTCACTGTCAGGATTATAAAAAAATGTGCGTTCTTGCGCTATATCAAACGGCAATTTTGTTTTCGTTTCAGCAATCAAAATAAAATTTTTATTCAATCCGTATCGCATACCAAGTTCAAAATAAACATTCGCGTTTTTACCTGTGAGATTAACAATAATCAATTCATCTTCTCGCAGATGCGACAAGATATCCTGATTAATATTTCCTGCCTTGTTAATTTTATGCGGAACTATTATTTCATATCTATCCGAAAGAGCTGGATTTATCGCCTTTTCAAAAAGCTCATCTGTCTTTCGTCTGATTACTGAACCCTCTTTTCCTATAGGTGTAACATAAAAACATTTAGGTTTTTCACTTCTCCTCTTATCCATCAACAAACCTCCATATTAACAAAAAAATACTTAACTGCCTTTTAAATAACTCTGACAATATAGGAAAATTCAAAATGTTTTTCTGAAAAACTTCTTTCGGGTTCGAGGTATGAGAGCTCCTGATTTTCTGCATGAAGCTTATAGTCAATATTTACTATTGTTTCATCTAAAGGTACAAGCTCGTCGTGATGAGCCGTGTTTTCCATCTGAATATCACTGAAATGAATTGCCTT
>JAFXFC010000024.1 GCA_017513525.1 Clostridia bacterium | reverse complement strand
CCCCGAATTACTTGATCTTGTTGATGAAGAAAAAATCGCACTCACACCTGCGGTTGAGCTTTCATACCTTACCGACGAAGAACAGTATGCACTTCTCGGTTCGATAGAGGTTGAAGACAGAACGCCCTCGCTTTCTCAGGCTGTCCGTTTCAAAAAGTTAAGTCAGACGGGAAATCTTTCTGATGATGATATCGAAACCATTATGCAAGAAGACAAAGCAAATCAGAAGCCTATGTTTAAGGTTTCTATGGAAAAACTGCAGGAAATAGCACCGAGGGTTAAAGACAAAGACTTTGAAGATTTTGTGCTAAAGGCTTGTGAACATTATTACAGATACCTGCTCCGCCAAAGAGACAGGGATTCACGGTAAGGAGGTGATGTTTATTGAAGATTAATGCAATTAAAAGAAATTATATTTCAAGCCTTGACGGTTTACCTTATCTGCTTACTTTGGAGATGGTGGCAGGTCTGACAGGATTTAATTATGAGACGTTAAAGAAATACTGTCAGAAAGGTACAATCAAGGCTCGAAAAATCGGAAGAGAATGGCGTGTCAGTCAGGATGATTTTCTTAAAATGGGACTCGGCACATTTGATGATAATGAGGTTAAACAGTAATATTGACGTGAGGGGTGCGAAAGCATCCCTCGAATACTTTTTCAGGAGGTATACAATGAATAAATTTTATGTAGAAAAAAACAGCTTCTGCACCAAGATTTATATCGGTACAGACGGAAACGGTAAGCCAAAGTACAAAAAATTAAAAGCTCAGACAGAAAAAGAGCTTGAAAAGAAGGTAAGAGAATATAAGAACGCTATAGACAGCGGTCTGAACATTCTTAAAAACAATGATACCCTTATAAAATGGGTTGATCATTATCTTGAAACAATAGAAAGTGAGGTTATATGCGACAATATCAAAGAGTCAGAATATAAGACCTTGAAAGCAAGATTACAGTACTTTATAGATTATAAAGGCGGACTTCTTGCAAAAACAAAGCTCAATGATATTCTTCCCTCTCACATTCAGCCCGCCATAAACGAATTATATAAGAAAAACCCTTCAACAGGCAAAACTACGGCAAAGAAAACTATTCAAAGATATATCAGAGCTCTTGCTAATGTCTTTGAATTTGCAAGAAAAGAAAGAGCTTATAATTTCTGTAATCCCTGTGAGGATTTAAAAATTCCTAAAAATTCAGTCACCAAAACCCGGAATGCTATAAATAAGCATACCATTCAGTTAATTCTCACTACGGAACACAGAGCGAAGCTCCCTGCTTGTATAATGCTTCTTGCAGGGCTCAGACGAGGAGAACTAACTGCGCTGACTTGGTTTGATATTGATTTCAAAAACAAAATCATTAATGTAAATAAATCTTATGATTTTAAGCAGTGTGAATTAAAAGAAACAAAAACCAAAGCCGGTATGAGAAAAATCCCGATGAATGATTTTCTTTGCAGTTTGCTTCTTGAAGCTAAAAAGCATTCTAAGGGCACTTATGTCGTTCAGAAGGCATACGGAGGAAGAATGACGGAAACAGCGTGGAAACGCCTTTTTGAAAGCTATATGGAAGCGTTAAGGACAGCTGACGGCAGAGATGAAGATTCGCTTTGTTTTGCAGATGAATGTTTTGAAGAATTCACTGCACATCAGCTCCGCCACACCTATTGCTCAATGCTTCAATGGTCGGGTGTTGATATAAAGACGGCACAGGAGCTTATGGGGCACAGTGAGTACGGTGTAACAGCAAATATTTACACTCATGTTGATGAGGCTACTAAAAATAATGCAGCTATGCTGCAGGATAAATTCATCAAAGAAACTTTGGTTTCATAAATGAGTACGAGCAGAAAGATTCGAAGTTCTTTCTGCTCGTTTTTTTCTGTGTCGGTTTTATATTATAGATTACATCCAACTAAAATATAATATATCATCAATCATTTATCAACAGAAAATGATTGATGAATACACTAAAAATACGGCACGCGGTAAAAAACACTATAAAAAAGTAGATATTTAAAATTATCGATATATTTAAACACCCTTATAATATAAGGGATAGTGGCACATAGCGGGGGGCACATCGGGGGGCACATAGCACTCGAAAATGTACGATATTTTACGGTAAATTGCGATTTTAGCAAAATTGATTTTATGTATGAAAAAAGCCCGAAACCCTTGTAAAATCAAGGTTTTTCGGACTTTTCTTTGGCAGGGGCAGAAGGGCTCGAACCCTCGGCACGCGGTTTTGGAGACCGCTGCTCTACCAACTGAGCTATACCCCTATATTAAATTGGTGGGCCATCAGGGACTCGAACCCCGGACCAACCGGTTATGAGCCGGTTGCTCTAACCAACTGAGCTAATGGCCCATTGTCGTCAGTCGACTTGAGATAGTATATCAAAGAAGCTCTCATTTGTCAATAGATTTTTATAAAAAAATATTGTTATGTGAAAATATTATTATAGACTGATATTTTTTTATAAAACAGTTGATTTTTTTTCGGCGATGCTGTATAATATTTTCCGTTGCACATCGGGGTGTGGCGAAGTTTGGTATCGCGCTTGGTTCGGGACCAAGAGGCCATGGGTTCAAGTCCCGTCACTCCGACCAT
>JAFXFC010000036.1 GCA_017513525.1 Clostridia bacterium | reverse complement strand
TTATGAAAGAGGATGAAAGATACGCCTTTCTCATAAAGCATCTGCCCGAAGAAGAGTACAGAGAGTATTATGATATCTTTGCTGATTTCCGTTTCGGCGGGTACAAACTGTTACCCGATATTATTACCGAAACACGGAACTACAATATATCTGCAAATGCTTCTGCTATGCAGTATCCCAACGATTCCGAGGAGCTGACATTGATGGTAAAAGCCTATCTCAGAAATCCTGTAGGCAACTACCGCGAAACTGTTTCAAGGGAAGCAGCAAGGATAATAGAAACCCACGTTATCTCTTTTAATGCTTCGGTTAAGTACATTGTTGCTCTCGGTAAGCGTGATTTCCTTTATGATGCTTATTATAGGCACATAAGCAGATTTGCAAGGAAGGGAGATAAAATATATGACTAACGAATGGCTTGAATTCAAAGCATATACCGATGCTCCCATCTTTTGTGCAGAAAACAAGCAATCAACTGCTTTCATAGGCAGATTTACAGTAAGAATGATTAAGCAGAACAAGGGCTTCAACCGTATATTTACCATTCTTGCAAGAGGTTATCTTTTTCATAATGCTGACGGCTCTCTTCTCATCGATGACCCTTACACAAGAATAGAAGAAGCACGACGTTTCTTATGTGCTTGGTGCAGTCTGCCATATGAAACAGTATCAAACAAGGCATTAGCTTTTCATACATCATTCCCTGAGCTTCACAGCGAGTTCCCTGATATTGTTGATGAAAACGGAGCAGGATGGTATTACAGATACCTGCATTCTCTTTCCTATTACATCAAAAAGAACAAGGATAATGTAACAAAGAAGCTTCATTGCTTTACCGAAAAGAAGACCTTAAAAGCCACCGAAAGCACTTGGGCTAACAAGCTGATACAGTTTCAGTATTCCATTTACAATGACAGGTCTTCTGCCGATTTTCCATTACTTTTTGACACGGCTATTGCAGATGCTCTTGTTCTCGGTCCGCTTCGTACTGAAGCGGTTGTACTGACTGAGGAAACACTACGAAAAATCAAGGCTAACAACGTAAATGCGAAAACTGAAAGGCTTATGATTACTCTTGCCGAATATTATATTGCAAACAAAGAGCCTGTCTCTGATTGGGTTATTATACCAAGGACTAACATCTCTGCTTATCTCGGTTCAGCAACATATATGGAAAGCTATGAAGGCAAAATTCCTGATGGGTTTATGGATAAAAAGCCTGAAATGGGCGGTGTATCTGCGGTGAGGATTAATCTATAACGAAAAAAGCTCCCTGAATCGGTTTAGTGCCGAAATGGGGAGCTTTGAATTATTCTTAATTTTTTTCCTAAGAGTATGGGTGAATTCCTTTTCTTGAACTCTTGAACACAGCTGACAGTGTGAGTGCAAGTACTGTGAAAAATTTGCTTATATTCTTATTTTCTTTTTTCCGTACAAAGTGCAATCAAATCCTCAACTCTTGCAGCAGCAAGACACTCTACTGTGTCTGATGCACCGTAATAGATTTTCACCTCTCCGTCATCTTCAAGAATCATACCTCCGGGGAAAATTACATGCTTACGGAAGCCCGACTGTGTTTCATAATAGGTTTCGGGAGCAATAAGTGGAAGCTTGCTCATACCGACGATTTTTGTCGGGTCATCAAGGTCAAGAAGCATAATTCCTGCACAGTATCTTTTCTTCCACACTCTTTCCCAGCCGTTCTTTCTTCTTTTATTATCCTTATCTACTGCGTGGAAAACTGTAAGCCAACCCTTGTCGGTTTTAATCGGCGGTGCTGCGGGTCCTATTTTATCGTTGGCATAAGGAACGTCCTCAACAGCAAGAACAAGCTCGGTTTCACCCCAGAAAACGAGATCAGGGGAAGTTGAAAGCCAAAGGTCAAATCTGTCCTTGCCGCCCCTTGAATAAACAGGGAACGGTCTTTCGAGTCGGACATACTTGCCGCCGACTTTTTCGGGGAAGAGTACCATATTGCGATTGTCGGGAGCAGAAGCACTGATAATATTTATTTTTTCAAAGTTATCATCGATTTCAGCGATACAGCCTCGCACACCATGACGGGTGTCCATAGCCATACAGAGGTAAGGCTTACCGTCTATAACCGTAATTCTCGGATCATAAAGTCTTTTTATTTCGTCCTCGGGCAAAAGATTTTTGTTGTCAAAAATAGTCTTTTCGCTTACAGTCCAGTTTATACCGTCGTCGCTTGTGGCAAAGCCGAGAGAGGTTTTAAAGCGTACCTTCGGATAAGTTTTTTCTGTAGGTCCGTAATCGTTACGAAATACCATAACATACTTTCCCTTGTACTTAGCAACACCTGCATTAAAAATCAGTGAAGCTTCATAGGGAATATCATCCTTGGTAAGCACAGGCTTTTCGATTTTTCTTATACACTGAGCACTGTAAAGCTTTGGTTTTAAGGTTTTCATTGTCCCATCTCATTTCAAACATATTTTTTCGCCTGACTCTGACGATTTATAAATTGCCAAAAATTCCTCTACAGCTTTTCCGCCCTCGTAGGCGTCTATGGGGAAGGATTTATTGTTTTCTATGCAGTTATAAAAATCCTTTATAAGAGGAGAGTGACCGTTGCCCCAATAGCTTTTGCCGATAGAATCAGCCTTGCTTTTTGAGCGAAGCTTTTTTACCTTGCCGAGGATTATAATATAGGCGTTGCTGCCCTCTATACGCAAGGTAGCTCTCTGGCAGATTATGTCAATCATAAAGGGTCGATTATCATGAAAAGCGGTTGTGGCGTTAAAAAGTGCAGTAACCCCGTTTTCGTATTCGAAAAGTGCGTGTACCGTGTCCTCGACTTCAATAACACCTTTCAGATGGTCATTGAAGGTGTGAGCCGTTACAGAAACCGTATCGCTGCCTATAAGATATCTCATTAAATCCTGAGTGTGTATGGCCTGATTTACTGTAACACCGCCGCCTTCTTTTGAAAGCTTACCGTGCCAGTCATCACTATAGTAGTCTTCACCACGGCTCCAATGCACAAAAGCTCTTGCCGATATAACCTTGCCGAAAAGCTTCTTGTCAATAATATCCTTTACGGCAGTGACTGATTCGATATATCTGTTCTGAAAGCATACACCGAAATTTGCACTGCTTTTGTTCTGAGCCTTACGAATCTCTGAAAGACCTTCCTCAGATATAGCACAGGGCTTTTCACAAAGAACATGAATACCTTTTTCAAGAGCCGCAACAGCCATAGGCACATGAAGATAGTGAGGAGTGCAGATATGAATACAGTCGGGCTTATCTTCGCTGAGCATAGCTTCAAAATCATAATAGGCCTTACAGCCGTATTTTTTAGCCGCAGCACCAGCGCGGTCTTTTTTTATATCCACAACTGATGAAATATCTATGCCTTTAAGACTTTTCAGAACTCTGAGAAGATTATGTGAAATAGCACCGCAGCCTACTACTGAAACCCTCATATTTTCACTTCCTTAAAAGGTACTGCTCATATCCTCGGTTACTTTTGAAACAACATTTTCCTTTGCCTTTGATGATGCCGCTTTTTTCATAAGAAGGGAATAAAATTTATCTTCGTCTATTGGCAAAGTAACAGTTTCGTTTGTCCATGAGGAAAGATGAGCGGCATTAGAAATCATAAGGCCGTTTATACCCTCTGTACCCTCAGCTACAAGAGGAGTGCCGTAAAGAATATGGTCAGAAAAAGCATTGAGCACACCGGGATGCTGGTCGTTGATTCCGTCGGTTTCAACTTCGATTTCTTTATAAGGTATGCTAGCAAATCCGTTTTCGCAGTTAGCGATATTTTGGGGTAAAGACTCTTCAAGCTCAAAGAGAGTTATTTTTTCACCTTTTTCGCAGACAAGCTTTGCTTTGTCCATAGTAATTTCAAGTCTGTTTGAGCCGGGGAAATCATCTGTAGATGTTACAAATACACCGGTTGCACCGTTCGGGTATTCGGCATAGATTGTTACATCGTCTTCAACTTCAACATCGTGCCATTTACCCTCGTGGCAGAAGGCTCTTACTTTTGACGGCATACCGCATATCCATTGCCATAAGTCGAGCTGATGGGGAGACTGATTGAGAAGAACACCTCCGCCTTCACCAACCCATGTGGCTCTCCAGCCGCCTGAATTATAATAAGCCTGAGTGCGGTACCAATCAGTGATAATCCAGTTTACACGGCGGATTTCACCGTACTTTTTACTGTCAACGATTTCTTTGATTTTTCTGTAAACACAGTTAGTTCTCTGATTGAACATCATTGCAAAGGTTTTGTCCTGCTTTTGGGCAAACTCATTCATTTCACGAACCTGCTTTGTGTAAACGCCTGCAGGCTTTTCCGAAACTACGTGAAGTCCGTTTTTCAGTGCCTTCATCACAAGCTCAGGGTGAGAGTAGTGAGGAGTGCAGATAATAACTGCATCAACCTCACCGCTTTCCATAAGCTCTTCAGCTGAAGTAAAGGCTTTTGCCCAAGGGAGATTTTCCTTTGACCAGAGAAGCTTTTCGGGTGTGCTGTCGGCAACAGCGGTTATGCGCATGCCTCTTATCTTGCCGGCAAGAAAGCTTTTTGCGTGAGAGGTACCCATATTACCCATACCTATAATGCCGAAGCGGATGTGATGGATTTTATTTACAACACCGTACATTGCATCAGCGGCAGCCTTGAAGGATTCGGCGTGACTCGGGTAAGAATTCACCTTGATTTTTCTTACACTGTTAACTACCGCTTCAAGCTTTCCCAGTCCCTCAAAGACCTTGAGGTGAGGCTCAAGTGAAAGAATAACAGCTTTCTTATGTTTGTCGAATTTTCTGAGTATTGCCTCTACGTTTCCGTTACCCTCACCTGCAGGTACAACATCGGAATTTTTATAAAGAGCATCCTTGATATGAAAATATTCTATGTAATCCTCAAGCAAGTCATAAGCCTTGAGGGTATCAACACCGCACTGAACAAAGTTTGCAGGGTCGAAAACTGCTTTGAGCTTTCCTTCGCAGGCTTTGAGGATGTCAAGGCATCGTTCTGCGTTATCGCCGTATATGCCTTTTTCGTTTTCATGACAGCAGATAAGTCCCTCTAAAACAGCATAATCGGTCATAGCCTTTACTCTGCGGATAACCTCATCTCTGTACTCTTCGTAGGAATCGCCTTCGCTGAAATAGAAACTGAAAATTCTGATATATTTCGCTTCAAGAGTTTTTGCAACTGCAACGGTATTCTTGAATGCTTCAAAATGAGGCGCAAAATCCTCTTTGATGTTGATTTTACCGTAGCCCGAACCGATAGAAGCAACCTTCATTCCCTCGCGGTCAATCTCTTCTTTCATTTCTTTTGCTTGCTCCACTGAGAGATTGTTTATATTAAGAGACTTACCGAAGCCGCGAAGCTCCATATGTGTAATTCCGTTTTTCTTGCAGGCAGCTATCTGTCCGCCGATAGTTGCTCTCCTGATTCATCGCAGAATGCTGAATAAATAAAATGTGCCATTATTACAGCTCCTTTACCTTAATAGCTATATTGTTTCTATTATACATCTATTTTGTTGTATTTTCTTTAAATATTTTGATGAATGGAAGGCTTTTTCTTTACTTTTTTGATATTGCTTGTGAGTTTAATCTTTCTTCTGTACCTTTTTAGGTGAAATGCCGTAAACTTCCTTGAACTTTTTTGAAAAATAATTACTGTCCTCGAAGCCGCAGATTTCAGCAACCTGAGTGATATTTTGTCCTTCTGCACTTCTGAGAAGCTGTTCGGCATACTGCAATCTTAATGAATTAAGGTACTTTGAAAAACCAAGTCCTGTTTCTTTTTTGAACAGTCTGGAAAAATGCTCGGGGCTTACTGAGAACATCTTTGCCAGAGAAGAAAGCGTTATGTCCGAAGCAAAATTCTCCTTTATATATGCTACCGCCTGCTCAATCACCCTGTTACCGTTGTCAATATCAATGCAGGATTCGGTGTTACGCATAAGAAGATAAAACAGTGAATGAGTATGGCAGGAGATTATTTCATCAGAAAAAGAGTCCTTCAGGTTATATTCATTTTTTATTTTATCCAAAAGCTTTCTTATCTCGTCGGTTATAAGTGGATTTCTGAAAAGGTAGTTGCCTGTAGAAATGCTTGACTGTATGGAAGTGGGTATGTATCTGCTTGTACAGTTAAGAAGTATTCTTGAATGCTTCAGATTATCGTACTTTGTGTGATGAATTATACCGTCGGGGATTATTACAATATCTCCAGACTGAACATTGTAAACTTTGTTGTCTATAATATAGGTGCAGTTGCCTTCTTCAAGAAAATATATCTCATAAAGAGAATGGTAATGGGGCCATGAAGCACCCGTTTCGGCAACTCTTTTACTCATACCGTGGTGAAAATAAAAATTATCATCGGGGTCAAATTTAATGAAGCTCATAATGCACCTCCCTGTTTTCTTGAGGTGATAATAGCATTTCATATCAAAAAAGTCAAGAAATTCATTAAAAGAAGTCAAAATATTTAAGGAAAACATAACAAATTAGATGTATTATTATAATGATAAATTATCAGAAAGGTATGATTTGTATGAAAAAAGGTATTAAGATTATTCTTGCAGTTTTACTTGTAGGGATAATCGGCTTCGGAGGATTTATTCTTTATCAGAGTTCAAAGGGTATTTCCTATGATATTTCATCGGTAGAAAAGATTGAAAACGATGTTGAAATTATTAAAGAGGATGAGGACAGCGTTACAATCAGAAAGAACAGCGACGGCGAGTTTAAGGTGTTGATGTTTACTGATACACATTTTTGTGGCAAAAGAGAAAAGGACATAATGTGTGCTGAATACATTGTCAAAAATATAACCGAGCAAAAGCCTGACCTTGTTATTTTCGGCGGAGATAACATTTCAGGAGGCTTTACTAAAAAAAGAGCAACCGAATTTGCTGTTCTTATGGAAAACCTCGGTGTTTATTGGGCGGCGGTGCTCGGTAATCACGAAGGTGAAGGTTTCCTTGCTGTATCAAGAGAAGAAAATGTTGAGATTTTCTCATCTTATGAATACTGTCTTATGCGTGAAGGCAAAGAAGATATTGACGGACACGGAAATTATACTGTAAATATTCTGAACAATGACGGTACTCTCAAAGAGGTATTCTTCTTTATGGATTCGGGAAGTTATATGTCCGATGAACTAAAAGCACAGTACGGTGTAACGGATGACGATGAGGTTTACGACGGCATCAAGACCTCACAGGTTGAGTGGTATAAGGAAAAGCACGATGAAATTGAAGCTGAATACGGCAAATTCAAGTCTGTAACAGTTGTACATATTCCGCCTTATCAGACAGAGGGTAATTACGAGAACACTCATTTTGCTTATGGCGAAAAGCGTGAAGGTGTTTGTGAGTCAGGTTTTGATGCAGGATTTTTTGATGCTCTTAAGGAAAAAGGCAGTACTCAGGCTGTATATTTCGGTCACGACCACGTGAACGATTTCGGCTATGAATATGAAGGTATTCTTCTTTCATACATCCAGTCATCGGGTTACAGTTCATATAATATGGAAAGCAAATTCGATTCACCCGAAAACGAGTGGATTCAGGGTTGCACATTACTTAACATCGCAGAAGACGGCACTTATACTGCCGAAAGAATATTCAATCATCAATAAAAGGAGTTTTATTTTATGAGATACATTGATAACAAAGCTGAAGATGTAAAAATTGCTTACATAGGCGGCGGCTCAAGAGGCTGGGCGTGGGGACTTATGAGTGACCTTGCAACAGCAGGTGATATGAGTGGCAGAGTTGAGCTTTATGATATAGACTTTGAAGCCGCAAAGGCCAATGAAGTCATCGGAAACAAGTATAACAATCTCCCAGATGCAACATCAAAATGGGAATATAAAGCAGTTGAAACCATAGGTGAGGCTCTGACAGGTGCAGATTTTGTCATCATCTCCATTCTGCCCGGTACCTTTGATGAAATGGAAAGCGATGTTCATGCTCCCGAAGAATACGGCATTTATCAGTCTGTGGGTGACACAACGGGCCCCGGCGGTGTTGTCCGCGCTATGCGTACACTTCCTATGTTTGAAGAAATTGCCCAAAACATAAAGAAGTATTCACCCGATGCGTGGGTTATCAACTACACCAATCCTATGACCCTTTGCGTAAAGACCCTTTACAGAGTATTCCCTGAAATTAAAGCCTTTGGTTGCTGTCACGAGGTTTTCGGCACTCAGGACGTTCTTGCTAAGATGGCAAGCGTTCTTTTCGGTGAAGAAGTAAAGAGAAAGGAAATCAAGGTTAACCCCATAGGTGTAAATCACTTCACATGGCTGACAAAGGCAACCTACAGAAATATTGACCTTTTCCCTTATTACAGACAGTTCTGTGAAAAATATAAGGACGGATGCACTGAGTATGTTGACCCCGAGTGGCTTAAAGGCTTTCACGGCAATGCTCACAAGGTTAAAATTGACCTTTTCCGCCGCTTCGGTTATATTGCCGCCGCAGGCGACAGACATCTTGCAGAGTTCTGTGAGGGTAAGTGGTATCTTGAATCTCCCGAAAAAGTTGAAAGTATGCTCTTTCACCTTACTCCCGTCTGGTCAAGAAAGGACGAGCTTAAAGAAAGACTCGAAAAAAGCAAGAGGCTTTTAAGCGGTGAAGAGGAAATCAAGCTTAAGCTTACGGGTGAAGAGGGAGTCAAGCAGATGAGGGCAATTCTCGGTCTTGGTGATTTCGTAACCAATGTCAATCTTCCCAACCGCGGACAGATTCCCAATCTTCCCCTGGGCGCAGTTGTTGAAACAAACGCTTCCTTTACATCGGGTACAGTAACGCCCGTCGTGGCAGGTGAAATACCCAAGGAGATTTATCCTCTCATTTCCCGTATCTGCACACAACAGGAAGTGCTTTCCGATGCTATTGCAGAAAGAAATATCGATAAGATTTTTGAGGTTTTCGCCAACGATCCTCTTGTAACCTGCTCTCTTTGTGAAGCAAAGGAGCTTTTCAATAAGATGGTAAACAATACAAAGGCTTATCTTACCGATTATAATCTCGGCTGATAAGAGTGGAGAAAATATGAAAACATTACCTTTTATTTTTGCGGTTGTTACTGTATTGCTACCTGTTATAACACAGAAAACGGGACTTTCGGAAAAGTACGGTTTTAAAATGAAAATGCTTTGTGCATTTATGTATCTTATCACGGGTGTGATTTCGGCAGCTGCCGTTTGCAGAGTAACGGCTTATTCGGTTATGATACTCACAGCACTTCTATTAGGCATACTCGGTGACTTTTTTCTCGAATATAAATCGAAAAAGCTTTTTCCCTTGGGTGCCGCATTTTTTGGAATCGGACACATCGTTTACAGTTGCACCTTTCTTTTTGTCGGTGACTACAAGGCTTTATCTCACATTGAAATAGTAACCGGAATTACTCTTGTGCTTTCAGCGGTTACTCTGCTTTTTGCAAAAGTGAAGCTCAGGCTGAAGAGTAAAAAGAAACTGATTTTAGCTTATGCCCCTGTTCTGATTTTTGCATTTGCTTCAGCTCTTGTCAGCGGAGGGCTTGCAATGAATGAGGGCAATCTTTCCTTCGGTATGTGCCTTATTTTCGGCGGTGTTCTTTTCTTTGCATCCGACATTATGATAGGTGCGGGCAAGGGTGGCATCAAACGGCCAAAGTTTCTGCAGAATGCAGTTTCATACACATATTTTGCGGCACAGGCACTTTTTGCCCTGAGCATATATTTTCAGTAACGAGGTGAACGTATGAAAAAAGAATTTATACCCGTGCTTCGGTTTGTTGCTTCCAGTGATGCTCACATAGAGGGTGCCCACTCTGTTGGTTATACAAGGCTTAAAAAGGCAATAGATTTTTCATTGAATTTTGCAAAGAAGGATGAACGCTATAAAAAGCTCGATGTCATACTTATGGCTGGCGACTTTACCGACCACGGAAGGCCCGATGAATTTGACGCCTTTGGGCAGATTTTTAACTATGCTCAAGAAAAAGGGACACCGCTTTTAAGCATTGTTGCAAGAGGACACGAATGCATCACTCTCAAAAAGAAATCACTTGACTATTTCAGAAAAACTACCGATCAGGAAACAGATTTTCACAGAATATTGGCGGTCAGATGGTTGAAGCAGTACAGACACCTGAGACCTTACACGGAATTTTCCTTCTTGTTGCAGTACCCGGCATTATTGGTAACCTTATTCCCGGTATCATTATGATGTTCGATAACTTTACAGGCAAGCGTAAAGAAAAGATTATGGCAGAGCTTGAAGTAATCAGGGCTGAAGCAAAGGCGAAGCTGGTAGCAGCAGAGGAAGCATAATGAAAAAGACAAAAGAAAACAGAAATAAAAAGTCTTATGTAATTTTAAAAATTGTCAGGATAGTTTTAATTTGTCTGATAACGATTGCTCTTCTGGTTTTCGGCCTATACAAGCTTGTGACTTATCAGTGGCAGGATGAACCGAAAGAATATCCTGCAACCAATCAGTACATTACAAACCTCGGTCAAACTATGGTTTCAGCCCACCGTGCAGGTAAAAGCCTTTTCCCTCAGGGCACGATGATGGCTTTTGAAGGTTGCGTTAATTCCGATGAGTTCGAAACTGATATTTTTGAATTTGATATACATATAACGGCAGACGAAAAGCTCATTATTCTTCACGATGACGCACTCGACGAAGCAACTGATGCGGTAGAATACTTTGGAAAAACTGAAAATTATCCTGAAAACTACACCTACGAAGAAATACACAACCTCAATTTCGGTGAATTTTTTAAAGATAAAGACGGTGAAACTCCCTACAAAGGACTGCGTGGCGAGGATATACCCGACAATCTGAGAGCATTAACCGTAACAGATGCTCTTAACTTTCTTGAAAAAAGCGGTGGGTATTATTACAGTATAGAAATCAAAAACAGCGGTGAATTGGGCTTCAAGGCAGCAGATATTCTTTATGATATTTTATCGGATATGAAGCTGGTTGACAGAGTGATTATTGCCTCTTTTGACATGGAAATTCTTTTATATATTGATGAGAACTATCCTGACCTGACCCGTATTGCCTATAATGTGGAAGCTGCAGGACTGTTCTTTGATGCTCTTCTTGACATTGACAGACCTGAGGGCTATTATAAATTTGATGTTTTGCAGGTGCCGCCCAACAGATATATTGTAAATATGGGCACATCAAAGCTTGTAAATTTTGCTCATAAAAATAATATCGCAGTTCACTACTGGACAATCAATGATGCAGAAAAAATGAAGTTTTTGCAAAGCATCGGAGCCGACGGTATCATAACAGACATCCCTGATGTTGCCTATGAAGTGCTGAACTCTCAAAACAAGGAATAAACAGTTATATCAAAAGCTAACTCTATGGCTAAGTTTGGAGAAACAATAAAAATGAAAGAAACAATTATTCAGTTCGGAAGCGGAAACTTTCTGCGTGGTTTTGCCGACCACTTTATACATATTCTCAATGAAAAAAGGCTATATGACGGCAAGATTGTTATTGTACAGCCCACAAAAGGTGGCAAAACAAGCATCCTAAACGAGCAAAACGGCAGTTATAATCTTTTCCTCCGTGGTATCGAAAACGGGGAAGAAATATGTGAGCATACTGAAATTCATTCTGTCAGCCGTGGTGTTGACCCTTATGCTGATTTTGCAGAATATCTGAAATTAGCAGAAAATCCCGATATAATATTTATTATCTCCAATACAACGGAAGCAGGCATTGAATTTGATGAAAGCTGTGCTTTTTGTGATAAGCCTGCACTTTCTTTCCCGGGCAAGCTGACACAGCTTTTATATCATCGCTTTGAATTAAAGCTCCCCGGCTTTGTTTTTCTTCCATGCGAGCTCATTGACAGTAACGGCGATGAATTAAAAAAGTGTGTTCTTAAATATGCCGAGCTATGGAATCTCGATGCTGATTTTACCCACTGGATAGAAAGAGAGAACATCTTCTGCAACACTCTTGTTGACCGTATTGTAACGGGATATCCGAAATACGAAGCGGAAAAGCTTATCGAAAGCATTGGTTATGAGGATAAGCTTCTTAACACTGCTGAGCCTTTTCATCTTTGGGTAATAGAGGGTGATTTTGAAAATGAACTGCCACTAAGAAAAGCAGGTCTTAATGCCGTGTGGACAAGTGATGTGTCACCTTATAAAAAGATGAAGGTCCGTATACTCAACGGCTCTCACACCTCCCTTGTTTTCCCGTCACTTCTTAGCGGTATGGAAACAGTAAAGGACAGCCTTGATGATGGCCTACTGAAAGAGTACCTTAATGCTTGTCTTTTCAATTACATTCTGCCTGCTATTGGCGAGACAGAAGAAAATCTTACTTTTGCAAAGTCTGTTATTGAACGCTTTTCCAACCCGTACATAAAACATATGTGGAAATCTATATCTCTTAATTCTGTCAGCAAGTTTTCCGTCCGTGTTCTGCCGACAATTCTTGACTATGCAGAAACTAACGGTATTCTGCCGAAGCCCTTGGTGTTTTCTCTTGCCTGTCTTATTGAATATTACAAAACCAACGAACCGCAGGATAATGAAAAATCTGTTTGTTTCATAAAAGTAAACAGTACAGCTGATATTCTTTCAAATGAAGAATTATGGGGTCACGATTTAAGCTATATGACAGAGCTTATAACCGAAAGCATCGACAGAATACACACCGATGGAATAAGGGAGGCATTAAAATGGGCTATATCTTAATTCATCCCGACGATAATGTCAGGGTAAACCTTGAAAATGGACACAAATATGCCGTAAGAGATATTGCAAAAGGTGAAAAAATAATAAAATACGGCTTTCCCATCGGTATTGCAACTGAGGATATTCCTAATGGCGGGCAGATACATTCACACAATATGAAAACCGCACTTTCAGGCGCGCAGGAATATACATATACTCCCGATTTTAAGTTCCTCGAAGAAGAAAAGCCGCAAATAATAAAAGCCTATATCCGCAAAAACGGTGACATAGGTATAAGAAACGATATATGGATAATTCCTACTGTTGGATGCATAAACAAGGCTGCAGAGAAAATTGCAGGTCTTACAGGTGCTTTTGCCTTCACACACCCTTACGGTTGCAGCCAGCTTGGTGGTGACCACGAGAGAACACAGAAAATATTGTGCGGACTTATTAAACACTCAAATGCCGGCGGCGTACTTGTTTTAGGTCTCGGTTGTGAAAACAACAATATAACTGAGCTAAAAAAGGTGCTCGGTGAATATGATGAAGAACGAATTCGTTTTTTGAATGCACAAGATTGTGAGGACGAAATCATCAAGGGTGTCAAGATTATTGATGAACTCAAAAGAATTGCCGCAAAAGATAAAAGAACAGAGGTACCCGTAAGCAAGCTGAAAATTGGTCTTAAATGCGGTGGCAGTGACGGATTTTCGGGCATCACGGCAAATCCACTTTGCGGTAAGATTACAGACAGACTTGTTTCTATGGGCGGTACTGCAGTTCTGACAGAAGTTCCCGAAATGTTCGGTGCAGAGCAGATACTTATGAACCGTTGTGTAAACGAAGATGTATTCAATCGGACCGTAAAGCTTATAAACGACTATAAAGAATATTTTCTCTCTCACGGTCAGTCTGTTTCGGAAAATCCCTCACCGGGCAACAAGGCGGGCGGAATAACCACTCTTGAAGAAAAATCCCTCGGCTGTGTACAAAAAGGCGGAACTGCACCTGTTACGGCAGTTTTAGATTATGGTGACACAGCAAGAGAAAAAGGCTTGAATTTGTTTAACGGCCCCGGTAACGATATGGTTGCCGTAACCAATCTTACGGCAGCGGGCTGTCACCTTATTCTTTTCACAACAGGCAGAGGCACACCTCTGGGTGCTCCCGTACCCACGATTAAAATTGCAACAAATTCTGATCTCAGAGAAAAGAAAAAGCATTGGATAGACTTTGATGCACAGAAAGGCAATGAAGAAGAACTGTTCAATCTTATATTGGAAATCGCAAACGGAAAAGAAACAAAAAATGAAGAAAACGGCTACCGTGAGATAGCCATTTTCAAAGACGGTGTAACATTATAAATGTCAGGAGGAATATAAATGCTACCTAACAAAAGGGGACAAGGACAGTTATTTGCTTTTTCAGCCCTTGACGGAGAATCTCTTTTTACAGACGATTTTACGGGAACCTTATGCGGTGATAAAATCGGCGTTATATTCAATACACTTTGCCGAAGAACTCTTTACTTCGGAGATATGAATAAATTTATCGCTCCCGAGCTTAAATGTGTGACATCTGATATGGTTATACTCGAAACCCTTATCGGTTCTTTCAGTATGATATTTGCTGAAAGACATCTTGTTATCGGTGAATACAATGATATATCAGGTGTATTCGTAAGCCTTGACGGTGAATGTAAAACTGTAAAAAAAGGTGATATAGAGATACACGATAGTAATGACGGTGAATATACGGCTATAATTAAAAGAGACGGCAGATTTGCTTTCGCATACGGTAAAAGCGAAAATGAAGTTATTGACCTTTGCGAAAAAGGTATAACAATCGACCTCGAAGAACTTAAACAGATAAAGAAAAAGCCTTTTGAAAAAGAACTTCAGAATAATGACAGATATGCTCAATTATACGCTAAATGTATAAGCGTAATGAGAAGTCAACTTTATTCTCCCGAGGGGAATATAAAAAGAATATGGTCAACGCCTGACCGTCTGCCTCACAGAAATATGTGGCTGTGGGATTCGGTTTTTCATGCCATCGGTCACAGACACCTTGATGCGAAACTGGCACAGAATTTAATTCTTGCTCTATTTGATGTACAGCGTGAAGACGGGTTTATACCGCATATGGCAAGACCTGACTATATTTCAGATATAACACAGCCTCATGTTTTTGCGTGTTTTCGGAATTATTCGCTCATTTTTTTGTAATATAATTCAAATATTCGCTTATATTTTTGTAAAACTCGTGAATTATTCGCTATTGGACGGAGCGCACTTTTATTTTGAATTTGAATGTTTGACAAGCTTTTATTTTGGGTATATAATGGTAAAAAATTATTGGAGATGCTTTTATGACTGCTACATTCGGTACGATTTATGTTATTTTTAAAAAGTGCGTTGCACTGATATCCGCAATTATGATGCTTGTTGTCGGTGCTGACGAAAAAGATACCCCTGCACCCGTGGGGGCTGAGGTCATTTCAAAGACCACCTATGTTTTGTATGATCAACATATGACCTCGCAGGGCGTTACAAATGACGGCGAATATTTCTATTTCAGCGGCAAAAAGAATCTGGGTAAGGCTGATATTGAAACGGGCGAGATTTTTCTCATTACCACAAATGCAATCCCCGATGAGCTTGAAGATATGGGCTATGACCACATCGGCGGTCTGAGCTGCCACGACGGAATTGTTTATGCAGCCGTTGAAGACGGCCCCGATTATGAGCGTTCGTGCATTGTTCTCTACGATGCTGAAACGCTGAAATATACGGGTAAATATTATCCTCTTCCCTATGAGCTTCACACGGAAGGCGTGCCGTGGTGTGCGGTGGATGCCGAGAAGAATTATATTTACACCGCCGAATGGACAAACGCAACTGTTCTCAACGTTTTCGACCTCGACACCTTAGAGCTTGTTAAAACCACTCCTCTTTCACAGCCCGTAGACAGAGTTCAGGGTGCTGAAATGTTTGGCGGCAAGCTTTATATGTCCTGCGATGAACTGGACGGCAATAAGCATATTTACTGCGTTGATGTTGAAAGCGGTGACGTTCAGGCAGCATTCACAAGAAATGTCGGCGCAGAGATCGAGGCTGAAGGCATGACTGTCTATGCCGACGAAAACGGCGAACCTGTTTTCTGCGTTCTCGACAGAGGTGCACGCCGCCAAAGCTGCAATCTTACAAGATACACACTTGCTGATTGATTGAAAATGTCAATATTTTGTCAACAAGTCAGGATATTGGAACTTTTTCGGGGTTGCGAACAAACTGTGGCAAGTTACGGCAAATGCCTTTTTATTGAGTTTTTGCCCGTTTGTCAATGTCAATCTGAGCGATTTTACAAGCTATGGCAGGTTATGACAAGCAAAAACAAGATGCTTTAATCACACTCAAGTTCTCAAAGAACTAATACTATGTAAAAAAACATCACTAATGAGTCAAGAAAATCATACCATATAGTCTATAAAAAAACTCATCAGCCACAACACATAGTATGATTTTTTCAAATTTTGCTCTGTATTAGATAGAATTTTCTGAAATGACCTAATGTATTATCTAAGAAAATTAACGATTAAATGGCATTTTTAACGCTAAAAGCCAAGCACGACCTACATTTCCGTAAGTCGTGCTTAGCTATATTAAATTAGATTTAACTGTATATCAGCTCGCTACATACAATTTCTCTTGCCTGTTGCTGAATATTACCCATCCTCTGTATCCATTCAAGTTGGTCTTGCTCTTTAAGTTCTTCTGTAACACCTTCTGCTTTTTTCATTTGTTCAACAAGAGCATCAAACATATCTCGTGCCTGATTTTCTATTTCGGCACAGTGCTGATAAAGTTTGCCTTGCATAAGCAGTGTGCTAAATAGCACTTTCTTGTGCTTTTCAAGATAGGTCTTGTGTAACATTCCCCATTTGCCAAGCTTGACATTTGCTTCTTCAGGCGGTATTATTAGGTTAGGAATTAAATAATCCCCAACCTTACGGTATGTAATCTTTGACATAACAATCATCCTTTCATTTCAGATATAAAAGTATCATAAGTAAATCTTGCACCAAGTCTGAAGCCTGTTATAAAGCTATCGGAATTACCGATGCTTGAAAATTCATTGTAAGCAAGAACATAATTTACAAACAACTCTTTTTCCTTTTCGGGTAGCATAGCTGACAGCTCTTCCTCTTTTTTTGCAAGTGAACTCAGCTTCTTTTTGAGCTTGGGTGTGATTTCCGTTGTCAGCTCCTGCGGTTCAATATTGCCGTAATAAAATTCTTCTATAATACTCGACATAAAATCACTCCTTACTTTTCATAAACATCAATGAGCTTTAAAAGTAATTCGTCAACATCCTCTGTGGGTAACTCTTCCGCTAAGAGCATATTACGAAACTCATTCATGCCGTTGATAAGTAAATTGCACTCGAAATTCGTAAACTTGACTTTAATTTTTCTGCTCATAAAATAACCTCCCTGTATTTGGTAGCTTCATTCTACCGCATAAAGAGAGGTGAGTCGAATGTACGGGAAAGCAAAATAAAACAATAGAAAAATATTGTTATATGTCCCTCAATATGTCCCCCTAAGCCTCTGAAACCGCATCAAATAAGGAAAGGATACTATCCTCCAAAACCGCGTGCCGAGGGTTCAAGTCCTTCTGCCCCTGCCAAAAGTAAACGGTTACCGAAAGGTGACCGTTTTTCTTTTGAAAACCAAAAGAAGGACTTGAAGGACGAGCGGTACAGAGCAACAGTCCGGTGGACTGTTGTGACCGCGAGCGACCAAGCGCCCGCAGGCGCGCGAGTCAAGTCCTTCTGCCCCTGCCAGAGAAGATAAATCCGAACTCAATTGCCTTGATAGGTGATGCGTTCGGATTTGTTGTTTTATTGCCGTCCAATCAACGGTAATATGGAAGAATATCTGAGAAACAGCACCGACTACATCCCATTATCCGATATGAGATAAAATTTCAGTAGGCAACATCCTTTGTGGTGTTGCCTGCTGTTTTTATGAGTCCTCATTCTTTTTGCTTACCTTGGCAAGAATTCGTAATACAACAAACCCAAGAGCAAATACAATGGCAAAGAAAATCAAAGATAAAACTAATGTGATTTTATAATTACTTGTTTTCGAAAAGATTGCACATTTTAAACGATTAAGGAAGTTTTCTGATTTAGAAAAAACAACTTGAGTAAATTGTTCGTTAGGAGATAACACATTTTTAATAGATAAGCTTTCTGCAAAACCAGAATACATATCGTCATGAAACTTATGTTTAACTAAATTTATTCCTAATCGTTTCATTTATGCCTCCTTTTAAGTCTTTGTTTTTGTCCTTAGATCGACTGATTTATGAGTTTTGAGCATGGTAGGGTAAATATACCCTAAGGCGGTTTACTCTTAAAAATATTGTTGTTTGAGACTATATTTCTGATGTGTATTTTCATGTTTTGCTCCTTTTTCGGTAATCTTTCGTGGTGTGAATTAACTTGCAAATATTGCTTACAAAATCATTTGTAAATTTCAAATACCCAGAAAAGTTGGTTATTTGTTGAACGTTTAGAAATTGTTTACATTTGATGATGTACTATCCCGATAAGTGTCTTTAATTATCTTTTAGCATCTAAAGTAGCAAGATTTTTGCCACTTTAAAAAATTTTTTAATTTTTTGCTGTTTCGTTTGAACAGAACTGTTTCAAAAAAATACAATAAACCTTAAACCGGAAGCTTTACTTCTGCTTTGAAAAATTTTTACAACAGTAAAATAAACCTTAAAATGGAAACCTAACGTCCACTTTTTAAAAATTTTTCAAAAAAATTACTCCTCCGACGGTTTATCCATCGAAGGAGTTTAAGGTATATTATTAAATTTAATTCGACAAATTGGAATTTGTCGTTATAAATCAATATTGATTTCGTACTTTTCTTCAATGAGTATATAGTTCACACCATACCTCTGCGATAGGTCAAACATTTCAGCATTATCTGCCAATACACTCTCCATTGTACACCATTCATCATCCAAACGATTTTCAATGGTATTTGCATATTTCTTTATGTCAGCAAAGTGATTTCTGATATAATCTTCACTCATTACAAGGCAGTAATATTTAATATCTTTGAGATATTCGTTTTCAAAATCCTTCTGCCAATCGAACGGAATATAACAACCTTCAACAACTAAGTTCTGCTTGTTTTCAATAGCAGTTTTTATCATTTCACGGACAATGGGCCATAAT
>JAFXFC010000006.1 GCA_017513525.1 Clostridia bacterium | reverse complement strand
CCTCGGATTACCAAGACGCTCAGGTCGCTCCTCAGCGTTGCCTTATCCTTCTTGATAACTCAAACAGTATATCATATATTTGGAAAAATTTTTCCACTACAAATCAAAATTGTACTTGACATGGGGTACACTTCAGGACCTACGGTCGGCATTTAAATAGAGCGAAGCGGAACAAGACACGAAGTGTCTTCCTTAATTCCGAATTCATAATTCCGAATTCCGAATTTATCATAATTTGTCCCCGATAAATTATGATTTTGTTGTTTCTTCAACAATGAAATCATCGGGTATGGGAGTTATGGCTTCGGCGGTGTTTTCCGGGGGAGCACTGTCGGTCTGGGGGTTATAGGGAGGACTAATCATTTCGGGTGCATTCGGATTATAGCCGGGAGTTGACTGTCCTGTTACTTCTTCACCTTTTCCGGGGATTGTTCCGTCGGGGTTTTCAAAAACGGTTACCAGTTCTTTATACTTAACATTTTCTTTGAGGTATTTGCCGAATGCTTCGGCTTTTTCTGCTCCTATAAAGAAGCATTTCTGAGTGCCTAAGATATTTGTTATTATATATCCGTCTTTTGTAACACCGAGGGAGATATTTTTATATCCTAAAAGGGGAATATCTACACTGATACCTACTATTTTTTCATAGAATCTGTCATATGCAATATTCTTAACTGTGGTATCATCCAGTATCATATCCCAGACTATGCTGTCATCAAAATCAGCATAAATAATATCTGTTTGTTCATTATTTTCAATTCGGTCAGCGTAGGCTTTGCCAAAGGAGAGCGTTTCTCTGAGATTTAAGGCATCTATGAGTTCCTGAAGTGTTTCGGGGACATACCAGACATTTACATATACATAATATTTGTTTTCATCTCCGATTTTTACGGCAACGGCACATTCGGAATTGATGTTTTTTATTGAATAGACCTTTGCATTTATCGTATAAGTTTTGTCCTCATATATATCATAGCCACTCATTTCGGCATCCGCTAAAAATGATAGTACATTATCTTCCGTAATTTCATAGTTTTGTGTGGAGTAGGTTATATCACCGACTTTGACTTCGCGGTATTTCTCAGGAGTTATAAGATCTACCCATTGAGGTATAACAGCCATTTCATTTTCGGGAAAAGCAGGTGCGATTTCAATAGCAGGCTCTGTCACGGTTTCGCTTCCCGTCTGCTCACCGATTCCCGGTTCAAGGAGATTTTTAACTGTTGTTTCTTCTCCGTTATCAAGCGGAGACGGAGCAACAAACCTGTTGATTCCTAAAATTACCGCACCGATAAGAATAACCACGGCAAAAGAAGCTGCAATGCCAATATAGCGTGGGGCTATTGATTTTTTCTTTTGAGGTACGGCGGCTTCTTCAATAAATGAGTCGTCAATATTTGAAATTACTTTTGAAATATCTTCTCTTTTCATAATAACCCTTCTTTCTGTAGATATTTTTTCAGTTTTTCTCTTGTTCTTGAAAGTCTTACGGAAACAAAGTGGGGAGTATTGCCTGTTATTTCTGCAATATCCTTTACACTGTCCCCGAAGTAATAACGGCGAAGGAAAATTACTCTGTTTTCTTTTGATGTATCTCTTAAAAATGAATTTACGGCTTCACTCAGTTCTTTTAAGAGTAATTCAGTTTCAACTGTGTCTTTATGAAAAAGAATATTTTCGAGTTCCTCCAGTGCCGTATCATAAAAGCTGTTTCGTTTTACTGCTGTATTTGAATGATACTTTTTAATAGCAGTGTTTCTTACGATTTTCAGTAAATAAGTTTTAAGCGGGTCGGGATTTTCGGGCGGAACGGTATTCCAGACTGCGAGATATGCGTCATTGACACACTCTTCCGAATCCTCACGGTTTTTTAATATATTTTCTGCAATTTTCAGACAGAGCTTTCCGTATTTTTGCGATAGCTCGGTTAATCCCAGCTGTGAGCGCTCATTGAACAGCGCGATAATCTTACTATCGTCCAAACTCCTCACCGTCCTTTCAACTATATACTACGGAAATGGAGAAAAAAATCTCAATAAAACATAATTTATCTGTTACTTGCCAAGAAGCACTTACTTATCGTAGGGGAGGGGTCTGGCGAATTGTCAAGTCAAGTGCAACACTTTTTTGAAATAAACTCAAGAGGAGAAAGATAATTCAGACATTTACGAGGACGACAATTAATTAAATAAACGACATTTTGTAATTCTTCATCAGATAATGACAAAAAATCATATCCTTTCGGAAAGAAAAATCTGAGCATATCGTTAGTGTTTTCATTTAGCCCCCTTTGCCACGGCGCATGAGGATCTGCAAAGTATATCGTTGTATTCAAATCTTTTTCGATGTTCCTAAAATCTGCAAATTCAGAGCCTCTGTCAAGTGTCAGAGTTCTTATCGGCAAACTGACTGACATTTTCTCAAAAGCCTGATTGATTGCAGCTCGGATACTGGATGCACTCATTTTGCATGAGATTGCAGCACTCAATACTTTGCTTTTTCGATCAACTAAGGTAACAATACAACCTTTCCCTTTACCGCCGAGAACCGTATCTCCTTCCCAATCACCGAATCGCAGTTTTTGTTCACAACTTTTGGGTCTTTCGTGAATGGTATGGTCAGGATGAATAGCTTGACAGGTCTTGCGGTGTTGGTATTTAAGCTTACCTCTTCTTCGAAGATGTGTTTGTTCACTTATCTTAGGTAATCTTTTCTCTTTTATTGCTCTGTAAATTGTTGAACAAGATACCGGTGTTTTATTCTTCTTGCTTTTTACAGCAATGATTTCAGGGCTCCAGTATTTGTTAAGACACTCAATTACAAATTCATCAATAGAAGGATTATTGCCGATAATGTGAGGACGTACACTGTTCTTGCGTCTGTTGATGTAATTGGAAGTCGCCGTCAAAGGATAATATCCTTTATCATCAGATGTAGTATTTCTCTTTATTTCCCTACTGATAGTTGACGGACTTCTTTTCATTTCTTTCGCTATTTGTCGAATACTTTTTCCTTCTTTTATTTTTTCTGATAGACATTCTCTTTCTTTTAGTGTAAAATGTTTGTAGGACATCATAGCTTCCTCCTGTAAGAGTTTGTTTGGTCACTTACATTTTACACTAAGGAAGCTATGTTGTCTTTATTTTTTTTGTACTGTTGCACTTGATATGATAATTCGCCTCTCCCCTCCCCTACAAAAAGGATGTTACTTTGTAATTATAAATTTGGTAAACACAAAATAATGAAATATTCTTTCCCAAATATAAAATTCTTATAATCAATTGCTATCTCCCACTTACGGGAGGGGAAACCCCTCCCCTACGAGAGATACGCACCTATACAGTGAAAACCGTAGGTACGAATATAACTTAAATATAGATGTCTGCAGCAAGGGAGCTTATCATCCATATGAGTGCTATAGTCATACTGGGGATAAAGCATACAATTGCGGCAAGCTTACTCTTTTTGTGTTTACCGTATTTTCCGGGTCGAAGACGCAGAAAATACGGATTTTTGTATGCGAACATTGAAAGGGCAGCTACACCGACAAGCACTATACCGTATACCACTATAACGGAAAACAGCATAAAGGCTGAATCGGAAAGCAGCTCCTTTGCAAAGGAATTAAGCAGAGAAACAAAATTATTAAGAAAATGAATTATAACACCTGTCCATAAAGAGCCTGACACGATAGAAGCATAGCCGAGAGCCACACCTGCTATTATTGCAAAGGGCATCTGAGTCATATTACCGTGAACAAGTCCGAAAAGAACGGCGGACACGATAATGGCGAAGAAATCACCGTATTTTCTCAGAGGCTGCATAATAACTCCTCTGAAAGCGAATTCCTCAAAAATCGCAGGAAGAACAGCTGTACGCACGGTGAGCAGTATAAACTCAAAAGCATTTGAGGGCAGTGCCTGCGTGAGTGCCAAGGCATTATTATAAGAGGCGAATTCGATACCCATACCTGCCATAACGGAAACAAAGAAATTTGTAGCAATATTACCGACAAAGCAAATTCCGAGCCCTGCAACTATGAGTAAAAAAGTGTCCGAAGCGTTCCGAGGGGCAGAGAAAGGCAAATACCCTTCAACGAGTCCCATTTTTTTCATAAGAATATACGCTACAGTGAAAGCACCGCCCACACAAAGAACGGTGTAAAACATATCGAGTACACCCGAAAGCCTGTAATCATTAAGAGCCTCTGAATAAAAATCCGGAAAAGCCCGAAGAACAAAAGAATAAAGCATTGACATGAACTGATAAAGTATAAGTCCAAGTCCTATAACGGTAACTGAAGCCGATAAGACGATATACTTATCACAAAGAAAATACTCTTTCACTCTCGCAAAAAAGCTTTTTTTGGGAGGATAAGGATAACCGCCGAAGGGCTCATAAGGGGAATTATATTCTGACAAGTAAAAACACCACCATAGAAGATTGGAGATCGGAGATCGGAGGTCGGAGAAAATTCGGAATTCGGAATTCGGAATTCGGAATTTCGGGACCTGCGGTCGGCATTATATCAGTAGGGGAGGGGTCTCCCCTCCCGTAATTGGGAACAGATAGATCGGAAGTCGGAGAAAATTCGGAATTCGGAATTCGGAATTCGGAATTTCGGGACCTGCGGTCGGCATTATATCAGTAGGAGAGGGGTCTCCCCTCCCGTAATTGGGAACAGATAGATCGGAAGTCGGAGAAAACTAAACATATTGTAAATTCTGTTCCCCGAAAAGTTTCAAAGGGGCACGGGAAGCTCGGATGAGAAATGTTCAGATTTTGCGGTAGTGCGCCGAAACTGTGTTTCGGGGGCAATAGCGTGAAATATGGGCATTTATCGCCGAGTGACCCCGAAATTTTCGTGGAGCCACCAAGGAAAAACCAACTAATCAAGTCTGCAGCAAACTAAGGCTGACGGGACAAAAATTGCCCTATTTTGGTTTTTTGGCTCCGCCCGGCGTACATTGGTACGTCAAGGAGTCAAAAAATCAAGCACCTGAAACCCACATTGAGGCAGTAAATCAGCCGCCACATTAAACCTAATGTTCCGCAAACACCCTTTATATAAATATGTGCGGAAATAGGGTGATTTTTGCGCCCGATCAGCGACCGCAGCAGTGTTTGTATTTCTTCCCGCTTCCGCAGGGGCAGGGATCGTTTCTGCCGACCTTTTCGCCCTTCTTTACAGGCGCCTTCTTTTCATCAGAAGAAGCACTTCCCGAAGTAGAAGTAACTCTCACCGTCTGCTTACGCTTAAGATCATCTTCTGAATTAATAACCGTAGTAAAGAGCATCTGAACGGTGCCCTCTCTTATAGCCGTCGTCATATCGTCAAACATATCGTAGCTTTCCTGTCTGAACGCCACAACGGGATCCTTCTGTGCATAAGCACGAAGACCGATACCGCGCTTGAGCTGATCCATGGCATCAATATGATCCATCCAGTTCATGTCAACATTTCTGATAAGAACCATATGTTCGAGCTTTGTGATGATTTCCTTGGTGTGCTTTTCGGTCATTTCGTCGAGCTTGTTAAGTGCAAGGTCTGTAATAAAATCACTGACCTCGTCCGCTTTCTTTACAGAGGGAACAGCCTTATCACCTAAAAGCCAGAAATACTTTGCATTAAGGCCTGCCATATTCCACTGATCAGCGGGTGCAGAATCAGCACAGTAAAGAGAAACATTATCGGCGATACTCTCTCTTATCATCTTACGGATAGTGGCATCCATATCCACCCCGTCAAGCACCTGATTTCTCTGGGAATAAATAAGCTCTCTCTGCTTATTCATAACATCGTCGTATTTAAGAACGTTCTTACGGATAGCAAAGTTATTGGATTCAACTCTCTTCTGAGCCATTTCAACGGAAGAGGAGAACATCTTAGCTTCAATGGCGATATTTTCGTCTGTTCTGAGCATTTCGAGAGTTCTTGTGAATTTGTCACCTGCAAACAGACGAAGAAGATCGTCCTCTGCGGAGAGATAGAAACGGCTCTCTCCGGGGTCGCCCTGACGGCCTGCACGGCCGCGAAGCTGATTATCTATACGGCGGGATTCGTGACGGACAGTACCGAGAATGAAAAGACCGCCTGCTTTTCTTACCTGCTCAGCTTCTTCACGGAGCATATCACTGTATTTTGTTTCAAGCTCTTTAAAAACTCTTCTTGCTTCAAGGATATCCTCGTTATCGGTCTCTGAAAAGCCTGTAGCCTCGGAAATAAGCTCATCAATGAAGCCCTGCTTTCTCATTTCGGCTTTTGCCATGTATTCTGCGTTACCGCCGAGAATAATATCGGTGCCTCGGCCTGCCATGTTTGTAGCAATTGTAACAGCACCGAGTTTACCTGCCTGAGCTACTATCTCAGCTTCTCTTTCGTGGTGCTTTGCATTTAATACCTCGTGCTTTATACCGTTTCTCTTAAGAGCGGAGGAAAGCTGTTCGGACTTTTCGATGCTCACGGTACCTACAAGCACGGGCTGTCCCTTTTCGTTACACTTTTTGACCTGCTCGATGATGGCATTGAATTTTGCCTTTTCTGTCTTATACATAACATCATCATGGTCTTTTCTTATCATGGGACGGTTGGTGGGGATCTCTATAACATCAAGAGAATAAATTTCACCGAATTCCTCACTTTCGGTCATGGCAGTACCTGTCATACCTGAAAGCTTTTTATAAAGACGGAAATAGTTCTGGAAGGTAATGGTAGCAAGGGTCTTTGACTCCTGACGGACATTTACGCCTTCCTTGGCTTCAATGGCCTGATGAAGTCCCTCATTATAGCGTCTGCCGAGCATGATTCGTCCCGTAAATTCGTCAACTATAAGGACTTCTCCGTCTTTTACAACATAGTCGATATCTCTCTTCATAACACCTCTTGCCTTAATGGACTGCTGGATATGGTGCTGGAGAGTAAGGTTTTCGGCATCCATGAGGTTTTCAATACCGAAGTGTTCTTCTGCCTTTTTGATACCTCTTTTTGTAAGAGTTGCGGTCTTTGCCTTTTCGTCAACGATATAATCGGCTTCATCGGTTACGATATCTTCAATATCCTTTTTTGCATCAAGCTCGGAAATTCTCTGAACTCTGAGCCTTTTAGTAAAATCGTCGGCAATTTTATAGAGATCCGATGACTTGTCGCCGTGACCTGAAATAATAAGAGGAGTTCTTGCTTCGTCGATAAGTATGGAGTCAACTTCGTCAACAACTGCGAAAACATGGCCTCTCTGAACCTTTTGTTCTTTATAAAGCACCATATTGTCACGAAGATAGTCAAAGCCCATTTCGTTATTTGTGCCGTAAGTAATATCAGCATTATAAGCGGCTTTTTTCTCTTCAAGTGACTGCTGATGCACAACAAGACCTACCGAAAGTCCCATAAAACGGAATATTTTTCCCATCCATTCCGAGTCTCGCTTTGCAAGATAATCGTTTACGGTAACGATATGAACACCCTCACCCGTAAGAGCGTTCAAGTATGCGGGGAGAGTGGCAACAAGGGTCTTGCCTTCACCTGTTCGCATTTCGGCAATTCTGCCCTGATGAAGCACGATACCGCCTATTATCTGAACGGGGAAATGCTTCATGCCCAATACTCGCCATGCGGCTTCTCTGCAGGCTGCAAAGGCTTCGGGAAGAAGTGAATCAAGGCTTTCACCCTTATTATATCTTTCCTTGAATTCGGGAGTTTTTGCTTTGAGCTCGTCATCCGTTAAACGGGAAAATTTCTCTTCAAGCGCCGTTACCTTATCAGCAATGGGGCGTACTCTTTTGAGCTCCTTGGTGGAATAATCACCAAAAATTTTTGTAAAAAGTGACATTCTTTTCTTTCCTTTCGTGGACTATTTATTGTTAATTGAAAATTGACAAAAATCAGATAAGGGACATTCAGAGCATTTCGGTTTTCTCGCATCGCAAAGTGCTCTTCCGTGAAGCACCGCACGGTGGCAGAAATCGTTGCTCTCCTCAGGCGGCAGCAGATCTTTTAACTGCATCTCCACCTTTAAGGGATCTTTTGTTTCAACAAGTCCGAGTCTGTTAGAAATTCTTATAAGATGTGTGTCAGCTACAACAGCAGGTTTTCCGTACACATCACCTACAATGAGATTTGCGGTCTTTCTTCCCACACCGGGAAGCGTGGTCAGCTTTTCTATGGTATCGGGAACCATACCGCCGAAATTTTCTAAGATCATATTTGCCATTCCGATAATATCCTTCGCCTTTTGACGGAAAAATCCGCAGGAGTGAATAAGCTCTTCAACATCCTTTGTGTCGGCGGCGGCAAATGCTTCCATAGTCGGATACTTCTTGAAAAGTGCGGGAGTTACAAGATTTACTCTGGCATCCGTACATTGTGCCGAAAGCCTTGTTGCAACAAGAAGCTGAAAAGGGTCTTCCGCTTCGAGTGAGCATATAGCATCCGGATAAAACTTTTTGAATTCTTCAACTGCCTTTAGCGCAATTTCCTGTTTTTCCATAACTTCCCTCTCCTTTTCACAGCATTTCCATACTAGTATATACTCCCATTTTGTAAAAATCAAGTAAATAATATATAAAAATATTTTATAAATACTATATTGTAAAAAACTGCATCTCAAAATCATTCGTCCTCACACGATACCTCGACTGCCGAGGTATCGGCTGTGTAGTTATATTCACACCTGCGGTGTGAGTGATATTATTGCTTCGCAATAGTGATATTCGCTTTCAGCGAGTGATATATTTGCCTGCGGCAAATGTTTCGGAAGGGCTTACGCCCTTATTCCGCTTACGCTCTATTTCGGGAGGGGAGACCCCTCCCCTACTGATATAATGCCGACCGCAGGTCCCGAAATTCCGAATTCATAATTCCGAATTCCGAATTCCGGTATGAGAGACCCCTCCCCTACCATACATTTCAAAAAAATAAAATTTTCCTGTTTACAATCGAACATTTGTTTGGTATAATAGCAATGAATCTATCGAACATTTGTTCTTTTATTGCTTTTGGAGATGAATATAATGCGTATAATTTTACATTCCGACATCAATAACTGCTACGCCGCAATTGAAAGTATTTCACATCCCGAATACAAGAAAATCCCCATAGCCGTGGGCGGAGATCCCGAAAAACGGCACGGGATAATTTTAGCTAAAAACGAATTGGCAAAAAAATGCGGAGTAAAAACGGGAGAGGCATTATGGCAAGCGAAAGCTAAGTGCCCGTCACTTTTGATATTACCGCCGAATTTCCCCTTATATCAGAAATACTGCAATATGGCAAAAGAGCTTTACTTAGAATATACCGACCTTGTGGAGTCCTTCGGCCCTGATGAAGCGTGGCTTGATGTAACGGGGAGCACGGAGCTTTTCGGCTCGGGTGAAATGATTGCCGAGGAGATAAGACGGCGCATGAAGACGGAATTGGGACTTACGGTGTCCATAGGAGTTTCATTTAATAAGGTCTTCGCAAAATTCGGCAGTGACTATAAAAAGCCCGATGCCGTAACCTCTATAACACATGAAAATTACAAGGAGATAGTCTGGCCCGCACCCGTGGGTGAGCTTCTTTTTGCGGGGCACTCCACTGTAAGAGAGCTTAACAGAAGAGGCATTTTTACCATAGGCGATATAGCAGAAGCAGGAAAAGAAAGGCTCTCGCGAGCACTCGGCAAAAACGGTGAAAGACTGTATTTTTATGCAAGCGGACTGGATACTACTCCCGTCATGCACATTGATGAAACGATACCCATAAAGACCATAGGCAACTCAACAACACCGCCGAGAGATCTTAAAAATTTTGAGGATGCCAAGATAATTCTCTATATTTTATCCGAAAGCGTGGCAAAAAGACTGCGAGGTCATTCCCTTTTATGTTCAGGTGTTCAGATACATCTTCGATCCTCTTCACTTATGACACAGGAAAGACAGAAAAAGCTTGAATTCCCGACAAATCTCTCAGAAACTATCTGCAAAGAGGGACTTGAGCTTTTAAGACGAACATGGAATTTCAGCGAGCCTTTAAGAAGCATAGGCATCAGAGCCATTGATCTTTCTTCCGATAAAGAGCCTCAGCAGTTTTCCTTGTGGCGAGATGAAGAAAAAGAAGTAAAAAAAGAAAATCTCGAGCTGACCGTTCAGAAAATACGCGATAAATACGGGAAAGAGAGCATTGTAAGATCGGTAATTTTATCTGACCCCGTTCTCGGAACAGCCAACAAACCCCGCCTCGAACCACCCGCCTTCCGCACCCACTAAATCATAATTCAGCATCACTGAATTATGATTTAGTGATATTCTTTGCTTCGCAAAGAGTGATATTATTGCTTTTGCAATAGTGATATTGCACTGCTGGCAGTGATATTTTTGCTTCGCAAAAGTTTCGGAAGGCGTAAACGCCTTGTTCCGCTTCGCTCTATTTAAAATGCCGACCGCAGGTCCCGAAACTCCGAATTCCGAATTCCGAATTCCGAATTTTTAACGGTTTACCGTTAAACTGTGATTTGTCTTGCAAACTTCTTCAATTTACGATAATATATACTTTGGTGGTTTGATGAAGATTGTTATTGATGCAGATGCTTGTCCGGTTCTCGATATTACCCTCTGTCTTGCGGCTGAAAAAGGGATAGATGCAGTTATTGTCTGTGACAATGCGCATTTTATTGAAAGAGAAAACATCGAAACTATTGTAGTGGACAAGGGTGCAGATTCTGCTGACATAAAAATTGCAAATACCGTAAAAAAGGGTGATATTGTTGTCACACAGGACTACGGACTTGCGGCTTTATGTCTCGGTAAGGGTGCCAAAGCACTTAATCAGAACGGACTTATTTTTACTGACAAAAATATCGAAAATTTGCTGTATTCCAGATTTATGGCTAAAAAAGCGAGAATGGCGGGAGGGCGTACAAAGGGCCCCTCAAAACGCACGACGGCAAATGATACGGCATTTATTAAAGCACTTACATTTCTTTTGGAGGAATCATAATGGCAGTTCAAGGTATATCAAAAAAGTACACATTCAAAGAGGCTGTTCCCGTATGGGAAAAAAATAAGGAATATGAAAAAAATCATTCACTTATTTTCAGAGCCGTAATTGACGGCAATGAAGAGATAAAACTGAGCATTGCTTCTCATGCAAGATATCAGATTTTTGTTGACGGCGTTTTCTACGCCGCAGGCCCCGCAAGGGCAGGTCACGACTTTTACAGAGTGAGTGAATATACTTTGAAGAATGAGCTGTCCGACAAAAAGACGGTCATTTCAATTATTGCCGCAGGCTACAACATAAACAGCTTCTATCTTCTTGATAAGCCCTCTTTCTTATGCGCCGAAATAGAAAGAAACGGCGAAATACTTTATTCAACAGGCAACAAGGAGTTTGAAACTGCAAAATACTCGAGCCGTATCAGGAAAACTCCCCGATATTCTTTCCAGCGTCCCTTTACCGAATGTTATATATATGATGCGTATTACGATCTTTTCATGAAGGATCCCGATACGAAGCTTAAAAGCCTTGAGCTTCAGAGAACAGAGGATAAAAACTTCATTGAAAGAAATGTTCCCTACTGCCTTTACACCGAAAGAAAGGTAAAAGAGATCATATCCAAGGGAATTCTCATTCCCGACAAGGACAGAAGATATTTTAAGGACAGAAGCCTTACGGGAATAGACGAGGAATTAAAGGGCTTCCCCGAAAAGGAGCTTGACGCTTCTCCCGTCAACGAGCTTTACGCATATAAAACACAGATTATGGAAACCGACAAATACGCAATGGAAAGCGTGTCTCTCGGAATTAATTGCTGCTGTATTTACGATATGGGAAGAAACAATACGGGCTATATCCGTCTTTCTCTTACAGCAGAGCACGATACCGTAATATATGCAGTATTCAATGAAATTCTTCCGGACGGCATTTGTCCCGACCCCGGCAAGGATAGCTGTCAGAATGTTATTAAATGGGCAATTCAGGGCGGAAGAACATATGATATTGTGTCCTTTGAGCCTTACACCTTCAGATACATTCAGATAATTTCAATGTATGCACCCACCCTTGTTACAAATGTTTCCCTTTATGAAGAATGTTACCCCGAAACGGGAATTATAAATCTTAAAAAGATGCCCACTCCCTCTCTTCAGAAAATTTACGATGCAGCAGTGGAAACCTTCCGTCAGAATGCAACGGATATCTTTATGGACTGCCCCTCAAGAGAGAGAGCCGGCTGGCTTTGCGACAGCTTCTTTACAAGCCGTGTTGAAAGAGAGCTCACGGGAGAAAGCTTTGTTGAACACAATTTCCTCGAAAACTTCCTGTTACCCGAAAAATTCGATAACATTCCCGACGGCATGCTTCCCATGTGCTACCCCTCTGATCATTATGACGGCACATATATTCACAACTGGGCATTCTGGTTCGTTTTAGAGCTTCGTGAGTATTTCGAACGAACAGGAGATAAGGCTCTTGTTGATGCCGCAAAGGAAAGAGTTTATAAGCTTCTTGAATTTTCAAAAACCTACGAAAATGCCGACGGGCTTTTACAGAATGTCGGAAGCTGGGTATTCGTTGAATGGTCAGAATCAAATGACTTTGTTCAGGATATAAATTATCCCTCAAATATGCTTTATTCAAAGGTGCTTGACAGTGTTGCAGAGCTGTACTGCAACAGCGCACTTCACGAAAAAGCCGAAAAACTCAGAAAAACCATTATTGAAAAAGCCTTTGACGGCGAATTTTTCTGCGATAACGCAGAGCTTGACGAAAACGGCATTGCAGTAAGAACCAACAACCGCACCGAAACCTGTCAGTATTACGCCTTCTTCTCAAAAACAGCCACAAAGGAAACCTTCCCCGAGCTTTATAATAAGCTTCTCACCGAATTCGGACCCGTAAGAAGCGAAAAGAATAACTATCCCGATATCCCCCGCTCAAATGCCTTTATAGGAAATTATCTTCGTCTGTTTATCCTCTTTGAAGACGGCGAATACGATAAGCTCAGAGAAGAAATCGAAAGCTTTTTCTTACCCATGGCAGAGAAAACGGGAACTATATGGGAGAATATGACAGACTACGCCTCATGCTGTCACGGCTTTGCAAGTCATGTTGCATACTGGCTGAACAAGATTTAACGGAATATTCCGTTAAATCTTGCAGTTATATTCACACCTTGCGGTGTAATGCAGAAGTTACCATTTTGCTGTTGTAGGGGAGGGGTCTCCCCTCCCGCAAGTGTGAGAAAACAATTACTTATAGGAAATTGCATATGGGAAAGTAAAAGCCATTGTTTTTATTAAAAAATATGCAACTTTTAAAGTTACAAGCCCTTGGATTCGGGAGGGGAAACCCCTCCCCTACTTATTCCGCTTACGCTCTATAAAATGCCGACCGCAGGTCCCGAAATTCCGAATTCATAATTCCGCATTCCGAATTTTCTCCGACTTCCGAATTTATATTGTTCAGGTGATACATATGAAAAGATTTCAAAAGTTAATTGCAACAGTGCTGCTTTCATGTATACTAATAGTTCCAATAACGGCTACTGCTTCGGCTGCTGATTTCTTTACAGAGGATAATCTGAAAGGTGTTATGCAGCAGTTCGGAATAGATTTTAATGATCCCGAAAGCATACAAAATGCTATTGACAAAATAAACTCAGGCGATTTTTCAAGTATTTTCAGCATGCTGGGCATTGACCTCAGCGGTGCGCTTGAAGAGCTTCAAGGCTACCTTTCGGATTTTGAAAATGAAACTTCAACTGAGCCCCAAGAAACTCCTACCGAAGCAGTAACAACACCCGAAACAACGACTGAAATTGAAGCAGAAACAACAAAGGAAAAAACAACCGAGCCAGAGTCTACCACATCCGCTCCGAAAAAGCCCTCTGCTTCTCCGTCTTATACACCACCCGCATATACCCATACACAAACACCTAAGGCAGAAAACACAACCGAAATTTCTGAAGAAACAACTGAAACCGAAACCGAAGAAAACGCAAGTGAAGAAGAAACTTCTGAGGAAGAAATTACTGCCGACAATAATGAAATCAAAGTTAAAAATACAACTTTTTCTCAGACAGTTATTCTCATTATTTTATCCATTGGGATATTTATTCTGGGTCTTGCGGTAGGTATTTTTATATCAAAAAGAAATTCAGAGAATATAAACGATTGAATTAAAAAAATCGCAAATTCTCCGAATTCCGAATTACGGGAGGGGAAACCCCTTGGATTCGGGAGGGGAAACCCCTCCCCTACGATAAATATGTTAGCCACAAACCGTCCGAATTCCGAATTTTCTCCGCCTTCTCCTGATATTAACAATTGACATTTGTCGTTTTTCTTGTTATTATTAGTTTTGTATTATTTATTTAGGTGATTTTATATGAAAAAGTTTCAAAAGTTAATTGTTGCTGTTTTACTTTCCTGCATGCTGTTGGTGCCAATGACGGCTACTGCTTCGGCTGCTGATTTCTTTACAGAGGATAATCTGAAGGGGGTTCTTCAGCAGTTCGGAATAGATCTTAATGACCCCGAAAGCATCCGGAAGGCTATTGATGACATAACCTCCGGCGGACTGTTTAACTTCATAGGCATTGACCTCAGCGGCTTCCTTGAAGAGCTTCAGAAGTATCTTTTTGCATTTGAAAGTGAAACAACGAAGCCCGCGGAGACCACAACCGAAGAGGAAGCAACAACCGAGGAGCCTACCACCGAGGCGCCTACAACAGCTCCCCCTCCCGTATACACTCCCACTTATCCCTCTTATGAGTACACTCCCCCTACATATATCCCTGCAACAACACTCCCCCCCGAAACCACAACCTTCCAGTACATTCCCCCCGAGCAGATATATACGGAAGCTTTTACAACTACCGTGTTCAAGCCCATTGTTGAGGATAATGTAGGTTCAATAGAAGACGATACTAACCCCGTAAAGACCGCTATCGGCGTTATTCTCCTTTTAGGTTCGGGAATAGGTGTTATCGTTGTAGTTTTAGCACTCAAGAGAAACAGAATATAATATGTCACAGTTAAAAGACACGGAACATATAGAATATATTGACGGCAGCCTGAAGCTTATCGTATCCGACAGCCACACATTTGGCACGGATGCCTTGCTCTTGGCTGCTTTTTCCGCACCTAAAAGGAAAAACAAGGTATGCGATTTCGGCACAGGCTGCGGAATTATCCCCTTTTATTGGCTAAGAGAAGGGGTCGAAAAGGTGCACGGGGTGGAGCTACAAGAGCTTGCCTGTGACCAGCTTACGCGTTCAATTGAAATAAATTCTCTTGAAGAGAGGTTTTCTCTTTTTCACTCAGATTTAAGAGAGCTGAAAGACAAACTTCAAGCGGGTACATTCGATCTGATTACAATGAATCCCCCTTATACCGCCGAGGGGCACGGGATATTAAGCAAAACCTCTGCCGATAAAATTGCCCGTCACGAAACAAATCTTGAGCTTTCGGATGTTTTTACTTCAGCCTCAAGGCTTCTTAAATTCGGCGGCAGAATGTGCATTTGCCTTCGCCCCGAAAGACTGACTGAGGCTATGTGCGAAATGAGAAATGCAAAAATCGAGCCCAAACGCCTTCGTTTCGTTTCTCAGCGTAACGGTAAAGCCCCGTGGCTGTTCCTGTTAGAAGGCAAAAAAGGCAGAAACCCCGGTCTTATAGTTGAAAAAGAGCTTCACATTGAAAACCCCGACGGAACACAAAGTGAAGAAATGCTGAAAATTATAGGAAACTATAAAAAATAGTTCGGAATTCGGAGAATTACTCGCCGTAGGGGAGGGGTCTCCCCTCCCGTAAGTGGAAGAGAGATAAGAGGTCGGAAGTCGGAGGAATTAATATTTATGAGTGCATTTTTTCCTGCATTTTTTATTCTTATTGTGGCGCTCGGGGCGACACAGAGAAACAATCTGCAGCTTCAGATAATGAAAATACGAAAAAGAAGAAAGGAAAACAAAAAAATGGATAACTCCTTACTTTTAAGATACAAAGGAAAAGAATGTATAATTTCGGCAAACGGATATATTTCGGGACTTGTCGGAAAGGTCATTGAGATCTCGGAAAACTGGATAACCATTGAAGATAAAAAAGGTAAGCTTACTACCTTTAACTGTGATTACATTTCGAGTATAAAGGAGAAATAAATCATAATTTATCGAAACGATAAATTATGATAGTGAAGCACACATTCTGTGTGTGAAGTATTACTATGCAATGTGAAGTATCCCTTACGGGATGTGAAGTGTTTGCTTTGCAAACGTATCGGAAGGGCTTCGCCCTTAAATTATATAGAGCGTAGCGGAGCAAGGCGTTAGCCTTCCTTTACTTTTGTCGACAGACAAAAACTTCACTTTTGCGAAGCAAATACTTCACTTTCACTTTGTGAAAAACTTCACTTCGCATCTTTGTGCGAAACTTCACTATCATAATTTAGCACAGCTAAATTATGATCTACGGAGGTATTTATGGCAGGAGAATTATTTGTTGTAGGTACGCCTATCGGCAATTTAGGAGATTTTTCTCCCCGTGCCGTGGAAACACTTCGCACGGTGGATTTTATTGCCGCAGAGGATACGAGAGTTACAATAAAGCTTCTTAATTACTTTGATATAAAAAATAAGCTCATAGCCTATCATGAGCATAACCGTGCCGAAAAGGGACCGTCTATTGTTGAGAGAATTTTACAGGGTGAAAGCTGTGCTCTCGTGAGTGATGCGGGTATGCCTGCAATTTCTGACCCCGGACAGGACCTTGTACGACTTTGCCATGAAAGCGGGATAAAGGTGAATACCGTCCCCGGACCCAGTGCTATTATTACGGCACTGGCACTTTCGGGACTTGAGGTGTCACGCTTTACCTTTGAGGGCTTTTTGACAGGCAACAAGCCAAAAAGAAGAGAGCATCTTGAAGAAATTAAGACAGAGCGTAAGACCATGGTATTTTATGAAGCACCGCATAAGCTTGCGGCAACGCTTCACGATTTATATGTGACACTCGGAGACAGAAAAATCGCTCTTATAAAAGAGCTTACAAAAATACATGAAAATATAGAATTCGGCACTCTTTCGGAATTTGACGGCAAGTATGACGGCATAAAATTAAAGGGTGAATATGTTATCATAATTGAAGCAAAATCAAAAGAAGAGCTCACATCCGAAGAGGAAGAAATTGATCCTGTTGAACTTGCAAAAAGCTATATTGAAGAAGGCTTCAGTGTAAACGAAGCCGCAAAAAAAGCTGCAAAGGAAACGGGAACAAAAAAAAGTGAAATATACAAACAGATCATAATTTAGCGAAGCTAAATTATGATGTTATATTCGCACTTGCGTGCGAGCGATATTGTGCTTCGCACAGCGATATTCGTCTTCGGCGAGCGATATATTTGCCTTCGGCAAATGCGTTGGAAGGCTTACGCCTTATTCCGCTGTCGCTCTAATATAATGCCGACCGCAGGTCCCATCGCTTTTGTGTGAGCAAAAATATCGCTGACCGTAGGGCAATATCGCTTTTGTGTAAACAAAAATATCGCTCTTTGCGTAGCAAAGAATATCGCATCAAAATTTATCGGAACGATAAATTTTGATTTATGGATTGGAGATTTTTATGGATATTAAAGAAAAGCTTTGCTCTGAGTTTCCGGTGCGTTCGGAGCACATGGAAAACATCATAACACTTATTGACGACGGCAATACCATTCCCTTTATTGCCCGATACAGAAAAGAGATGCACGGCTCATGTGATGACCAGCTTCTTCGTGAGATAGCTGACAGACTTCAGTATCTCAGAGGTCTTGAAAAGAAAAAAGAGGACTATGCCGCTCACATTGAAGAGCTCGGCAAAATGACGGATGAACTGAGAGAGGCAATTTTTGCAGCTGAAACTCTCGCAGTCCTTGAAGACATTTACCGTCCTTATAAGCAGAAGCGCCGCACGAGAGCTACTATTGCAAAGGAAAGAGGACTCGAGCCTTTAGCCTTGGAAATTCTCGCTCAGGAAAAAACTGAGGGCACAATAGAGGATATGGCACTTCCCTTCATAGACGAAGAAAAGGAAGTTCCCGATATTGAAACGGCTTTACAGGGTGCTAATGACATTATTGCTGAAATCATGTCCGATTCTCCCGAAATAAGACATGACCTTAAGGAGCTCATTTCGGCAAAGGGCGTTATTAAAAGTAAAGCTAAGACCGAAGAAGATTCCGTATATTCAATGTATTATGATTATTCGGAGGCTGTATCAAAAATCCCCAGTCACAGAATACTTGCTATAAACCGCGGTGAAAACGAGGATTTTCTTAAAATCTCACTTGAAATTGAAGATTTTGCGGCTATGGGCATATTCTACCGCTATTTTGTAAAATCGGGCAGCATCACAACTCAGTTTGTGAAAGAAGCAGCTCTTGACAGCTACCAGCGTCTTGTTTTCCCCTCAGTTGAAAGAGAAATAAGAAATATGCTGACAGATAAGGCTTCTGAACAAGCTATAAAGATGTTCGGACAGAACTTAAAGCCTCTTCTTATGCAGCCGCCCATTAAGGGTAAAAGAGTTCTTGCGGTTGACCCCGCTTACAGAACAGGCTGTAAGATAGCAGTTGTTGACGAAAACGGCAAGGTGCTTTCAACGGGCGTTATTTATCCCACTCCCCCTCAGAACAAAAAAGAGGAATCGGCATCTAAGGTTCACGAATGGATAAAAAAATATGCTGTCAACTGCATATCTATAGGTAACGGCACTGCCTCAAAGGAAGCAGAAATTTTCGTTGCAGACACAATTAAAGAATACGGCGGAAATGTCACTTATATGGTTGTAAACGAAGCGGGTGCATCCGTATATTCGGCTTCAAAGCTCGGTGCACAGGAGTTCCCCGAATTTGATGTTTCACTGCGTTCTGCGGTTTCCATTGCAAGAAGATTACAGGATCCCTTATCGGAGCTTGTAAAAATAGACCCGAAATCCATAGGTGTCGGTCAGTATCAGCATGACCTACCGCAGGCAAGACTTGAAGACTCCCTTTCGGGTGTTGTTGAAGACTGCGTAAACTCTGTCGGCGTTGACCTTAATACCGCTTCGCCCTCACTTCTTAAATATGTTTCGGGAATTACTGCCGCAACAGCTAAAAATATAGTTACTTACCGTGACGAAAACGGTGCATTTTCTTCGAGAACGGGACTTAAAAAGGTAAAGGGCTTAGGCCCCAAGGCATATGAACAGTGTGCAGGCTTCCTTCGTATTCCGGGCGGCAAGGAAACACTCGATAATACGGCAGTTCATCCCGAATCCTATGAAGCTGCTAAAAAGCTTCTTTCAATTCTCGGAATAGACGAAAAAAGCTTATCTTCAAACGGTGCGGCTGATATTGAAGAAAAGCTTGAAATTTACGGTATCACTAAAGCCGCGGACGAATGCGGTGTCGGTATTCCAACAATAAAGGATATCGCGAGTGAGCTTAAAAAGCCCGGCCGTGATATAAGAGATGCACTTCCCGCCCCCATGCTTCGTTCAGATATTCTCTCAATGGAAGATTTAAGAGAGGGCATGGAGCTTCAGGGCACTGTAAGAAATGTAATAGATTTCGGCGTTTTCGTAGATATCGGCGTACATCAGGACGGACTTGTCCATATTTCACAAATCACAAACCGCTACATCAAGCACCCCTCAGAGGTGCTCAAAGTTGGAGATGTAGTTAAGGTTAAGGTTTTATCTGTAGACACTGCAAAGAAACGAATATCATTAACAATGAAATAAAAGAAAAATTCGGAATTCGGAATTTCGGGACCTGCGGTCGGCATTATATCAGTAGGGGAGGGGTCTCCCCTCCCGTAATTCGGAAGTTGAAGAAAATTCGGAATTCGGAATTCGGAATTCGGAATTCGGAATTCGGAATTTCGGGACCTGCGGTCGGCATTTTATAAGAACCTGCCTGCAGCAGAACCTTGTTACTCCCTACGGTCGTAATAGAGCGTAAGCGGAATAAGGCGTAAGCCTTCCGACACATTTGCGAAGCAAATATATCACTGCCCGAAGGGCAATATCACTATTGCGAAGCAATAATATCACTCACATCGAAGGTGTGAATATCACTTCATAATTTAACGGTAAACCGTTAAATTATGACAACGGGGTGTTTTTATGTCAACAGTAAAAAATCTTATGAAGGTAGCAGTGGGAACCACAGCTATTCTCGGTGTTTTCAGTACCGTTGTTTATGAATTTCTCTTGAATATCAGATTTGCCGCTAAGATAGGTGAAAAATTTCCGCCTATGGAAAAGGAGCTCTCCGAAGAAGAGAAGGAACAAATACAGGAAAGTCTTCCCGATACCTCAGGCTTTAATAAGGCTGTAGAAAGCTGGCTCAGCACTCACACTGCGGCAGATGTATATATTACAAATGAAAACGGCCTTAAGCGACACGCAAAGGTTTTCGATAACGGTCATCCCGAAAAATGGGCAATTATTTTCCACGGCTACACCTCGGGTCCAGGCGGAATGTATCACTATGCCTACGCATACGCCCAAATGGGCTTTAACTGCATACTCCCCTCTATGATAGGCCACGCAGAGGATGAGCACAGATATTGCTCTATGGGTTATCACGACAGATATATGGGAATTGACTGGATAAATTACATACTCACTCTTAATCCCGATGCTAAGATAGCTCTTCACGGCGAGAGCATGGGTGCGGCAACAACTATGCTTATAACAGGCGAAAAGCTCCCCAAAAATGTAAAATGTGCCGTGGCTGACTGCGGCTTTACAAGTGTGTTTGAGGAATACTCTCATGTAACAAAGCATCAGATGTCACCCGTGGCATTACCCTTACTTCCCGTGATAAGCCGTTATTCAGAAATGAGAGGCAATTTCAATTTCAAGAAATGTGCTCCCGTGGAGGCGGTTAAATATTCCGAAACGCCTACCCTTTTCGTACACGGCGAATCTGACGATTTCGTGCCGTTTTCAATGCTCGATGAAGTATATTCCGCCTGTGCCGCCGAAAAGGAATTCTTTACGGTAAAGGGAGCCGCGCACGCAGAATCCTCAACAAAAAATCCCAAGCTTTATTGGACTAACGTATATAATTTCGTGAAAGAGTACATAGCATTATGACAATTACCAAAAAACGCGACATTGACATGACAGAGGGTAATATAATAAAACATCTTATTATATTTTCCATACCTCTTCTTGTCGGAAATGTTTTTCAGCAATTATATAATACCGTCGATACATGGGTCGTCGGCAATTTTACAACAAACGAGGCTTATTCGGCAGTCGGCTCCGTGGGTCCCGTTATAAATATGCTCATAGGTATATTTTTAGGTCTTTCGAGCGGTGCGGGTGTCGTAGTTTCCCAGTTTTACGGCGCAAAGCAGTTCGATAAGGTTCAGAAGGCTGTGCACACCTGTGTTACACTGACACTTATAATGGCGGTAATATTTACGGTGCTGGGTATTCTTATGACACCGTTTATGTTAACTCTTATGAAAATGCCCGAAGAAGTCATTCCCGAAGCGAAAACCTATCTTACAATATATTTTGCAGGCGTTATAGGACTTATGATCTATAACATGGGAGCAGGAATTTTAAGAGCTATAGGCGACTCAAAGCGGCCTTTCTTCTATCTTGTTGTATCTGCTGTTATCAATACGGTGCTTGACCTTGTTTTCGTACTCGTATTAAAAATGGGCGTTGCAGGTGTAGCGTATGCTACAATAATAGCGCAGGGCATTTCAGCGATTCTCGTTATGATAACGCTCGTTCACTCGGATTCGTGCATAAAGGTATCCTTCAGAGAGCTTGGAATTTCAAAGGAGCAAATTAAGCTTATTATGAAGATAGGCATTCCCGCCGCACTTCAGATGGCAATAACCTCATTTTCAAATGTTTTCGTGCAGTCATATATAAACTACTTCGGTCAGAATATAATGGCCGGCTGGACAACATACGCGAAGCTTGACCAGTTTATGTTCTTACCCATGCAGTCAATTTCTCTTGCCGCTACCACCTTTATGGGACAGAACCTCGGTATAGGAAATGTAGAAAGAGCGAAAAAGGGCGTCCGAATGGCGTCAGCGATGTCACTTATATGTACGGCTGTCATTATGCTGATACTTGTTGCATTCGCACCATATGCCGCTGCTTTCTTTAACGATAAGCCCGAGGTCATTGAATACAGCACGCTTCTTATCCGCTGGATTTCGCCCTTTTATCTTCTGTGCTGCTTCAATCAGGTATATTCGGCAGCACTCAGAGGTGCGGGCAACAGTAAAGTACCAATGCTGATAATGATTCTCTCATTCGTGGTATTCCGTCAGATATATCTTTATATCATGGCAAACTTTATTGCGAATGAAATAATCCCCATAGCACTCGGCTATCCTGCAGGCTGGGCTGTATGCTCACTTGCAACGATGATATATTATAAGCGGACAGACCTGTTGAAGACTAAAATTGTTTCGTAAAAGGTCGGAGAAAATTCGGAATTCGGAATTCGGAATTTCGGGACCTGCGGTCGGCATTTTAAATAGAGCGTAAGCCTTCCGACAGAGGCACCCTTCACTATTACTTCTTACTTATTACTTAATAGTAAAGAGGTCGGATTTCGGAGGTAAAGAGAATTTCCGTCTTGCGGTTCTTGGAAGGTGATACCTCGGCAGTCGAGGCATCGTGGGAACCTCAACCGTAGGGGAGGGGTCTCCCCTCCCGCAAGGGGTCTCCCCTCCCGCCACCGAGGATTTGTAACTTAAAAAATTTACATTTTTCTTAAAAGCAAAAATGCAAACTCATGCTTCCCCATATAAAAATTCTTATAATCAATTATCTTCTCCCCACTTACGGGAGGGGGAACCCCTCCCCTACGGAGAATTTTTATCCTCAGAGGAAATATATTTTTTAGGTAAAATTAATTCGGAGTTCGGAGAAAATTTTTTAAGTTGAGTTTTTTACAGATATATAGTATTATGTATTTAATAAAGAAAAAGGAGAGGTGTTATGGCTAAGGTAAATAAAGAGACCCTTCAGAACTTTTTTACTGAAGTAAAGACACACTGGAGCACTCCTGCTGAGGGTAAATATGTTCCTTATAAGGAATACAGGGACATTTTCGTGGCAGTAGGCTCTAACTACACAGCCTCCAAGGTATTGGAGTACATTTATTTTGCAACGGGCTGTTTCCTTATAATGCACCATTATAAGCTGCCCTATCTCACATTCTCCATTATAAGCATTATCAATATGCCGTTGGGCTATGTTACTGCCCTTATATGGTGGTTTGTATGCGACAACTTAGGCTTTTTGCCGGGTAAGACCGAGAAAAAGCTATATGCCGTCTATATATCGATGGCTTTATTCGGGCTGTCGCTGATACTTTTTGATGTTTCCGCGCTTTTCGACCCCAACAGCAAATTTATTATTTACTTGAACTCTCTTGAGGGCATGAGTGCCACCGCCTGCTTTAAGGTATTCGGTACACATTTCCTGTACTCGGGCTGGGTAGGAGCAAGAAATATTTTCTGGCGTAAAAAGCTTATTCCCAAATACGGCAGATACAAGTATTCTCTTTATTCCGATGTTATCCCCAAGTGTATCACCGTTATACTTATCGGTTGGCTTCCTCTTTATAACATTCCCGATGTTTCCACCCGTGTATGGGCAGCAAATCTTCTCTTTGCCTGCTACAATGTATTCGGCTTCGGTAATGTTCTTGAAACCACAACACAAAGCATCTCTCCCAATCTCAACGAAAGAATTCTTGTAAGAACATATCCCGTTAAGCTTTCTCACTTCTTACATACCATTATGACATTGATACTTCCCGCAATCGTCGGCACTCTTAAAGACGAATGGGCAGATATAAACTTCTTCCGCTGGGTTATCCCCGGAACATTTATTGCGTGTGCTGCTCTTACTATGTTCTTTGCAGGGCGTATCAAGGAAAGAATTCCTCAGCCGCCACTTGAAAAGAAGGTCAATATCAAGTTCTGGGACGGCATGTTCGGCGTGCTTCACAATAAATACCGCTGGATAAACACCATGGTAGGACTTTTGGACTCACTCGGAAACGGTATGCTTGTCTTTACAAGTATTCTCTATCTTTACACCTTCCGTCTTGCAGGTCTTCCCTACTCAATAATTCAGCTGGTGATATCCTTTGCAGGTACACCGCCGGATCTTTTAACTCCCTATTTCTTAAAGAGATTTTCCTATAAGCAGATAATGATATTCTATCAGTTAACGAGAGCTATCGGTAACGGCGCACTTGTTGCCGCTATTTGGTTCTGCGGTGATAATCTTGTAATCTGCGGTACAGTCTGCTGTATTGTTATGTTCTTAATGGAAATGACTAAGACCGTTCCCACCTCTGCAGGTCACGATATGAATGTCCGTATCAATGACTATCAGATGTATCTTTCAGGTGAAAGACTTGAGAGCTTCTCAGGCATTTTCGGCTGGTTCACAGGTCCTATTACTTCCTTTGTAGGACTTATTATCCCTCTTCTTCTTCTCTCCTACGGCTTTAACAGCAACTGGGATATTCTTTTCCTTGATGAAGCAAGACTTAAAATTGTTGTAGTTCCGCTTCTCATTGACGTTGTAGGCTTCTTGCTTATGACACTTCCCTATATTTTCTGGGACTATGACACCAATAAGCAGAACAAGGTTATGCAGGTATTGAAGCGCCGTGCAGAAGTAGTCGAAAAGAGAGCGCTTGAGCAGGGCGAAACCGTTTCGGGCGGATATAAAGGTTAAGGAGGATTGCGTTATGAGTAAAAAAGAAAAGAAAATGAACAACATCCTCACAGATGATACAATACTTGATATTCCCGAAGACGAAATATACACCTACAAAATAGAGGGTCTGGCAGCTCCTCACATAAATAAGCCCTACTCTCATTACAGACTTAAAAAGGCTGTATTTATAATAGTTATCGTAATTTCCGTATCTCTTTCAATGTTCTTCAGCCTTTACATTCTTGCAACCGATACCTTTACCTTTGCAGAAATTTCTGACGGTAACTATCAGTTTACAAAGTTTTCAAATCCCGGCTACATTGAAGAGCTTACTATAAACTATGCACTCGATATAGTTTATCCCGAAGACGGCTCGGAAAACGATATTGACATTAAACTCACGGATGCTCCCGATGCACTTCCCGCAACTCCCCTTAAAACAAAGGAAGAATTTATAGAGTATCAGAAATATCTTCTTAAAGAAGAGCAGCTCGCTGCAATTGAAAATGCGAAAAAATTCCCGAGATTTCAGATAACCGAGGATAAGTCAAAGCCCGTTACCTCAATTAAGGAATATGCCATTAACGGTGACGGCTACATAAAGACCGTTTATATCGGTGAAAATGTTCTTGAAATTGACGGTAAGGCATTTTATTCCTGCTGGGCTCTTAAAAACATAGAGGTTGACGAAAATAATCCCAACTACTGTGATATTGACGGTGTTCTTTATACAAAGGATAAAAAGACGGTAGTATGCTATCCGTGTGATCATGATCAGTATTTAAGAGAAAAGTACGGTTATCCCAAAGAGCTCTGGGCAGATCCCCCGAGAGACACCTCAAACAAGGAAATAATTTCCGCTGAGGACTACGCTCCCATTTTTGAGGAATATAAAACAAAGGTCATGACCTATGTTATCCCCTCAACAGTTGAAACTGTAGGTGAGCTCTGCTTTAACTACTCAAATCTCAAAACTGTTTATCTCCCCGAGGGACTTAAGAAAATAGACAACTTAGGCTTCTTTGAAATGCCCAATATGTCAGATTTTTATACCTATGTGACAGAATCGGCAGTTACCGATACTTCATATGAGGCAGCCGAAGGACTTGAAACCTATCTCTCCTTCCCCGAGGGACTTCAGTATATAGGCACTGACGCATTCAGCTACAATAAAGCCATGACCTATGCTTATATCCCTTCATCTGTCACCTATATAGGACATCACGCTTTCTGGGATACGGTATATAAAGAGGGCGGCGAGCTTAAAGGTCTTTATGAGATAAATGTTGCTCTCGATAAGGACACCTTCAAAAAGACAGTCGAAACAGGCGACCAATGGGTGCCCATCTACGACAGCAATCTTTTAAGAAAAATCCCCGTAAATTACGAAGCCGAACGCAAATAAGGGGAAAATGTTCATAAATCACCGTCTTTGACGCACGGTAAATTATTAAGGGTATCAGCCACAGAATATGTGTGACTGATACCCATTTTTTATCAGCAAAGTAAATTTTAATGTGCTTTGTTTTCGGCTCCTCGCAGTACCAATGTACGGCTTTGCGGAGCCGAAAACAACAAATACAGCGATTTCTGAACACTTTCCCGTGGGAAAGATGCTCTCAAATCACCGTCTTTGACGCAAGTATAATTTAAGGGTATCTGCCACGAAAAAACTAATTGAAAAATTATAATTTTTATCTACGCAGAAAATTATAGTGCTTTGTTTTCGGCTCCTCGCAGTACCAATGTACGGCTTTGCGGAGCCGAAAACAACAAATACGGCAATTTCTGAACACTTTCCCGTACAGAAAATTTACTGCCTGCAGACCTTGTTAACTTAGTTTCTCCCGAACCATAAGGGAGCCGATACTGATTACTGATAAATACCCATATTTCACGAAATTGCATCCGTTTTTCAAACGGCGCACTTCCGCAAAATCTGAATATTTCTCATTAATCGGAAATAGTTTATAAGTATTATATATTTAACGCAAGGTCAGACGGCTGAGAAATGCACAGAAGGCAATGATATCTTGACATCTGGGTATCGTATAAATTCGGAGGTCGGAGCAGTGGCATGAAGATACAAAATTTTGCGATCTTTTGTAATTATTTGCTAAAAATGAACTATAGAGTCTGAAAAGTTTAGTTTTCATTTCTCCGAATTCCGAATTCCTAATTCCGAATTTTTAACGCCTGTGCCGAATATATGTGTGAATATCACTTCATAATTCGTCCGATAACCTCATTTTTCATAAGTAAAATGCTATTGCCGGTTGAGCGGATGGGATTAAGTTTTCCTCTTTTTATCAGATCACTGATATTCTGTTTTGAACAATCAAGCATTTCGGCGGCTTGTGAAATACTTATAACTCGGTTAGAAACAAAGCTTTTAAAATCATCAATACTTAAATCAATTGCTTTTCCCTTGTCATAGAGTTTTTCATTCGGTATCGACAAAACCGTTCCCCATGATACACCGTATCCGTCTGTAAGAATTTCAACGGAGCTGAAAATCTCGTGTTTGGACAAAAGGGATTTACAGTTAGCATTATCAATGAAAAAGCTTACATCGCATTTTTTTATCTCTCCGTTTCTAAAAAAAACAAGCAGGAAGTTGTTCTTAAGAGGCACAACATCTTCTATTCGTTTACTGAAACGAACAGCAAAATCATCAGGTAATTTATCGGGTGACACAGGATAAAGATAATAATCATCCTGCGCGCACCTTCCTTTTGACAGCATTAAAAGCTCAAATTCATCATATTTTTCAAGCTTATTTTCTTTGAGTATCTGACCTAAGTTCTGTCTGTCGGGAGGAATGATGCGTTGCTGCACCCACATTTTACTGTGATAAGCATTTACAGTTTTTTCTCCTCTTTTTAAGTATGATGAAAGAATAAGCGGTGTTTCCCATTCATCCGCTTCTTCGGGAATTTCGATATAAAAAGTCTTTTCGTTTTCATAATAAATAAGATAAGCTAAATTTTTTGCTTTTCTCATTGAGTCACTTCTGATTGCGAAAATCTTCATAGAATTTCAGTCTCCTCCATATCAGCTCCCGAATTTTATCGAGTAGTTCTTGCGGTAAAATTTTATCAATATTTTCAAAAATTGTATTGAATTCATCACTCGAAGGTATTTTGAAATCGGGCATTTTATCTTTCGGAATCAAATTGAGATTTTCATAAGCTGAATTTGACCCCACATAACACTGCACTCTTTTATCTTCGAGAACATCCGTTTTGTCAATAAGAGCTTTGTTATTCTTGCAACTGAAAAGAAGAGACAAGCCGTGATCGAAAAGCGGAGCCAATCTCAAAGTTTTTTTCTTTGTATTACGAAGAACTTCAATGTTTGCTCCGTGTCTGTCTCGGTTCAGAATAAGAAAATCCACAACGAGCATTTCGTAAATGTACTTTTCCCAACCGAGGCGAACACAAAAATCAAAAGGCTTTTCACCTTCAATGTGTTCTAACTCATAGTATGTGTCAAGAGCAATTTTATCTTCACCTTTTTGTTTGAAATCATCAGAAGCGCAAACATAAGCGGGACATATCTTGCCGTCAAGAATAATATCGGCATAAATTAGCCTATATGACAGATGCTCTATTCCGAGTAAGGTCAAGAGTCTGTCAACAATTATCTCATTGACACTTTCGTGTCCGATTATACCCTTAAGAGTATCAAAATCAGATAACTTATAATATGTCTTTTGCCCTGCAATTTCTGAATATGCTTTTAAGAATGTTCCTGCCGTACCGGATGAATTTCTTACTTTTGCCCAATTAAGATAAGTGAGATCCTGTTTTTGAAGTTCAATCTGTTCACTCATTCATATCACAACTTTTCTTTATTTTCTGGTTATAGTATAAGCAAATACTTGTCACTTGTCAAGAAATATGCAATATTTTTGCACAACAAAAAAAAGATCAAAGGCCGGAGCAGTGGCATGAAGATACAAAATTTTGCGATCTTTTGTAATTATTTGCTAAAAATGAACTATAGAGTCTGAAAAGTTTAGTTTTCATTTCTCCGAATTCCGATCTCCGACCTCCGACCTTTTAACGCTTTGCCGATAAATTATGATTTATCTTGCACTTTGTATATGTTTTTGCTATATTAAAAGCAAAGGAGCGTGATTTTGTGATACATCATACTTATAATCCGAGAGTATTAAAAAATCTTATCAAGCAGTTAAAGCCTTATGTTACAGAAGAAAGTGTTGTGCTGGGCAAGTGGATCTCTTACACAGGTGAGCATGTAAGACCTGCTGAAATCGTTCTTGACGATACACCCAAAACCGAAATGGTTTTAGGTGACCGTTGGAGTGCCACTCTTGATACTACAAGATATTTTGAATATGAATTTATTGTTCCCGAAAATCTTTCCGATAAAAAGGTTTATCTTACAATTGATTTCGGCGGTGAAGCAATAGTCAGAATAAACGGTACCATTATGGGTGCTGTAAGCTCGCGTGAAGCTTCGGGCTGGGTGCACAGAACCGATATTCTTTTCCATGAGCCCTTAAAAACAGGAGAAAAGCTTTTCATTCAGGTGGAAAATGCCGTGGATTCGGGCGGATACTTCAATTACGCATTCCCCGACAAAAAGCCGATAACATATACAATGAAAACTGCTGAATTCAAAGTCGTGAATGAAGCGGCAGAGGATTTATGGTATGACATAAACTGCGCATGGGAAGTTTATGAAGTCACAGAAGACGAATATGTCGCAAAAAGAATATATAATGCCATTGACAATGCTATTCATAAGCTTGATTTCGATTTCGGAAAAGAGAGATTTTATGAAACCGTACCCGAGGCTAAAAAGTGCCTTTGGGATGAGCTTAATAAAATAAATTATGCCACTCCGGGGGATGTTATCATCTGCGGTCACTCTCATCTTGATGTTGCGTGGCTTTGGACTGTTAAGGAAATACACCGTAAATGTGCAAGAACATTCTCAAATAATGTTTCCCTTATGAAGGCATACCCCGACTTTAAGTTCACTCAGAGTCAGGCGGCAGTCTACAGCTTCGTAAAAGAGCATTATCCCGAGGTTTTTGAGGATGTAAAAAAATTCGTCAGAAACGGACAGTGGGAAATTACGGGTAATACATGGGTCGAAGCTGATACAAATATCGCATCGGGCGAGAGCCTTATCCGTCAGCTTTTATACGGCAGAGAATTCTTCATGAAGGAATTCGGCATAAGCTCCGATATATACTGGCTTCCCGACTGCTTCGGCTTTACAGCAGCACTTCCTCAGATAATAAAAAAATCGGGAATGAAATATTTCCTCACTTCAAAATTGCAGTATAACGATACGAATGAATTCCCCTTAAGTGTATTCAAGTGGCGTTCTCATTCGGGGGATGAAGTTATCGCCTATATGCAGAAGGTTCACTATGAGGGAGATGCTGATGCCGATTATATTAAGAAAACGAGAAAAACAAACCGTCAGAATGATATAGTAGATGCTTCTATGGGTATGTTCGGCTACGGTGACGGTGGCGGCGGCTGTACCTTTAATATGGTCGAAAATGTAAGAAGATTTCAGAAAATACCGGGTCTTCCAAAAGTAAGAATGGGACAGGCTAACGACTTTTTCAATGAAATTGAAAAATCTGCGGATAATCTTCCCGTATGGGACGGTGAAATGTATTACGAAAATCACCGCGGTACATTTACAAGTCAGGCTTTCGTTAAAAAGAACAACCGTAAGGGCGAATATCTTTTAAGAAACGCTGAAATGCTCTCACTTATTGCCGGCACATATGACAGAGAAAAAACCGAAAAGATCTGGAGACTTTTACTCGTAAATCAGTTCCATGATATTCTCCCCGGCACTTCAATACAGGAGGTTTTCGAAAACACCAGAGAAGAATATGCTCTTATGAATAAAGAGGGCAACGAGATAATTGATAACGCTCTTCTTGTTCTCAGTGAAAAAGCGGCAACAGGTGAAAACTGTGTAGTTGTATGGAATTTCCTCCCTTACACTTTATCTTCTTCGGTAAAATGCGAAATACCCTTTAATAACTGCAGCATAAAAGATGCCAAAGGCAAGACAATGAAGTCTTTCATAAAGGAAAATACTCTCGAATTCATAGCAGAAGATGTACCTCCCATGGGATATAAGGTATTTAAGATTTATGAAGAAAGTGAAAGCCATGAAGAAAGTGAAAGCCATGAAGAAGTTAAAGCAGGACAGTATTTCCTCGAAAACAGCTTCCTTAGAGTAGAGCTCGACGAAAACGGCAATATAAAGACTCTCATTAATAAAGCACTCGGTAAGAATATATTAAAGGGTGCGGGAAATATGCTCAGCATCTCCCACGATAAGCCAATACATGAAAGTGCATGGAACCTCGAAAATGACTACAAAATGAAGATGTGGTACTTAGAAAAGGCAGACAGTGTTGAGCTTATTGAAAGCTCACCCGTAAAGGCTGTTATAAGAACCGTACATTCATTCAATAAGTCGGTTATTACTCAGGATATAACACTTACTTCTGAAGCCAAGACCCTTATTTTTGATACTACTGTTGATTGGCATGAAACAGAAAAGGTATTAAAGGCTGAATTCCCGCTTGACATCCGCTCAAGAATTGCAACCTACGAAATAGCACACGGTGCACTTGAAAGACCCACCTATGCGAATAACTCCTATGAAAAAGCAATGTTTGAATGCTGCGCTCATAAATGGGCAGACCTCTCACAGGGCGATATGGGTGTCAGTATCATAAATGACTGCAAATACGGCTATGATATTGACGGCGATACCATGAGAATAACTCTCATGCGCGCTCCCATTCTCCCCGATGCTACGGCAGACAAGGGCATTTCCACTTTCCGCTACGGTGTATATATCCACGAAAACCGTTGGGATGACGCTGATACCGTAAAAGAAGCCTTTAAGGAAAATATCCCCTTAAAAGCAGTATTCACGAAAAACGGCAACGGCACAAAGAGTGAATACTCATACATAACCCTCAGCGATGATAAGGTTATGATTGACGCCGTAAAGCCCGCTCAGGACAATAACGGTTATATTATCCGTGTGTATGAAACCTCTTCACATTCGGGCGAAGTCAAACTCACACTTCCCATGGAAAATATCTGTGTCACAGAATGTAATCTCATGGAAACCGACGAAAAAGAAATCCCCGTAAACGGCAATTCCTTCAATTTCAGCATAAAGCCGTTTGAAGTAAAAACCTTCAAGATAACAAAATCATAAAAAAGGAACAATATATGCTTATTAATAATAATGAATATCTGAAAATAATAGAAGATATTAAAAGCGACATAAAAAAATCACAATACAAGGCTGCCTTGAGTGTAAACCGTGAACTCATTATGCTTTATTACAACATAGGAAAAATTATTAATGAGCATAAATCATGGGGCAATAAGTTTATTGACAATCTCGCTACAGATATAAAACTCTCTTTCCCTGATGTAAAAGGCTATTCTGTAAGAAATCTTAAATATATGGCAAAGTTTTCTGAAACCTATCCCGATGAAGAATTTGTGCAGACAGTGTCTGCACAAATTCCATGGTCACATAACACTTTAATTCTGGACAAGGTAAAAATCCCCGAACAGCAAAAATGGTACATTGAAAAAACTGCCGAAAACGCTTGGTCGCACAGTGTTCTTGCTCATCAAATTGAAAGTGGATTATATAATAGGCAGGTTACTGCTGAAAAAATTTCAAATTTTGAAAAGCGCCTTGCCTCACCTCAAAGTGAGCTTGCTGTACAAACAATGAAAGATCCGTATATACTGGATTTTATCCCTTTCCGTGAGGATATGCTTGAACGGGATATTGAAAATGCACTTATTAAGGATGTCACTAAACTGCTTTTAGAACTTGGAACAGGCTTTGCTTTTCTCGGCAATCAATACCGCATAAATGTGGGCGGTGATGATTTCTATATTGATCTTCTGTTCTATAATCTCAATCTGTGTTGTTATGTAGTAATAGAATTGAAAACAGGCGAATTCAAACCGGAATATGCAGGTCAGCTTAATTTTTATCTTTCTGCTGTTGACGCAATTCTGAAAAAGGAATCAGACAATCCTTCAATCGGTCTGTTGCTGTGTAAAAGTAAAAACAATTTAGTAGCAGAATACGCACTCAGGGATATGTCTAAGCCTATCGGTGTAAGTGAATATAAAATTACAGGAAGCTTACCCGAAGAACTTAAAAAACAGTTACCGTCAGTTGAAGATATACGAAAAAGAATTAAAAACAATGCTGATTTATAAAATTTCCTCTTGACAAGGAGCATTGTAGGTGATATAATGCTCCTTGTGCTTGAGAGAAAACTTTCAGCAACAGTCGGTGTCTATAACATTGAGGTCCCACCCGTTCCCATCCCGAACACGGTAGTTAAGCTCAATCGTGCCGAAAATACTTGGCGGGTAGCTGCCCGGGAAGATAGGTCGTC
>JAFXFC010000023.1 GCA_017513525.1 Clostridia bacterium | reverse complement strand
GAAGGTGGTTACGTCTTTTTGCTGTGTCATCCTTCGCCTTCGCTCTTTTTGAGCTGCATTTAATTTCTGTTTGTCAAGGGCGACGGATATTTTTTGATTTTTTCTATTTTGGGGCTTGACTTTTAATAGTTAGTCTTTCTTGTTTTATTTTGAAACACTATTTTTTGTTTCATATATAGTATGACATTTTAAAAAGCCGTTTTTTGCTCTACCATAACTTTTTTTGCCGTTTTTATACACAGCATTGAAACTGTTTTTTTGTGTTTCGTATATAGTATGACAGATTTCGCGAAAAAAAAGTTTTTCCTCATAGCCATTTTTTTCTATTTCTGTCATAAATTTCACTTTTGGAAAATTCCTAAAATTTTGACAACTTATCATTTAAATACAGCTGATGATTACACTTTATTTTCAAAAAAATATCCTTGCATAGAGAGTATGCAAGATATTCACTAAAAAAATTAATCCTGCATAAGTATTTTTACGAAAAAGTGCCGTGAGCCCTTATATATCAACGGTTTTCGCATTTTGAGAAAATTGAAAATTTTTCAAAAATATTTTTTTCAGCTACAAAAACACCTATTTATCACTCCATTTCGTCATATTTTCATCTAATAATATGATTTTTACCACTATCGCTTAACCGAAAAAAGCAAACAGGACGCTGCGAAGCAGCGCCCTGTTTTGCGAACTCATACACACATTTGGAGAGGAAACACCGTGGTAAAAATGTCTCCCTTTATATAATGATATTTTTGTTAAAGCAATAACCGAAAAAATTACAAAATCATTTCGTTTGTATTAAACAGTGGACGGAAATCAGTTCCTTCTATGTCAAAGATTTCATCCTGTAATTCTGTTTTTCGTCTTTCCATTTCTACAATATCTCTTTGCAACTGTTTATATTTGCGATATTCAGGCATAGACATCAGCTTTCGGTCTTTCAGAGCACCTGTTAATATGCTTATTTTTCGTCCAAAATCATTGCTTATTGCCGTTTCCATATCCGTGTGTAACGTTTGCAAATCACATCTGTTAATCACTAATTTCGCCGAAATGCACTCCTTATCGGTGTCACGATTGGCAACTGGAATAAAGGCAAAATGGATATGAGGACTATTAATCAGCACTCCTTCAGACGTCTTAATTCCCTCATCTTTGTGAACCCATGCAGAAACAATATTGTTCTTTTCATATCTGTCAGATAAAAATCTGTATGCACTTTCAAAAAATCTCCGTTCATCTTCAGGCGGAACATCTTTCGGGAGAAACAGACAGCAGGAAGCAAGGATATTCAAATCTGCTCTGGGATTGCATCTTACCTCCGCACACCTTCTGTTTATAAACTCCATCTGAGCTTCATTATGCTCTGCAAGATTGTAGTTAAGATGTGTCCTTGTCGGATCAATATTTCTGTTATCGGGAATGCCATCTCCTGAAAACTTTCTTTCAAAATGATTACATACTCTCGCCACATCCTTTCTTTTGAACTTTTCAATATGTGCCATTTTAATCACCTTCTTTTTTCTTTTTTCAAAAAGGTATAGCCCTTTACACCTTTCTTCCGAAAGGTCCGGGCTCTCCGAGGGTAGCAAAACAAGCAATTTCTTTACTGCTGTCCAACGAAGTTTTCCTTGCTTATAATATGCAAGATAAAAATGATACATATACGAAAAAAAATCAAGGCAGTAAGTTCACTACCTTGATTTTTGATTATAATTTTCTTTTTAAATTAAGCCACATTCTTTAAGTATCTTTTCAATGCTTTCAAAGATCGTAAGAGCAGGATTGTCTGTATAATAATAGAATCCATCATGTTGCGTTGGAACTTCACCATTTTGAGTTTTAATATCCATTATTATTTTTGCTCTATGGATAGCTGCAAAAACATTTTCCAGTGAAAGTTTAGATAAACAGCGTTTAAAATTTGTTTCTTCTTTATACTGCTCTAAACTTTCAAAGGATTCCGCATATGCACGATTTATATGTCTTAAATACTGAGTTCTGTTCGTCAAATGACAATTACACGATTGTTTGTGTAATACCATCCAAAGCTCAAAAGTTAAATTACTATATGCTGGAGTATATTTAAATTTTTTGCCTTTTATTGAATTTGCTTCTTTTATCTCAGTTAGCACATTTTTAAATTTTTTAATATGCTCAGACGAATTACTTTCATAATCAAAAATATGAGTAATAATTGGTGTTGATAACGGATTAATAGTTTTTGCATATTTTCTCGGACTTTGCTGTACTTTAGCAACAATACTAACATTATACAGGGTATTTGCCTGTGAATTAATTCTTGCTTGTAACCACTCTAAATACCATTTTTCTGTTTCACCTTCAACAGTAAAAGTATATTTTTTAGTTTCTTTTCTTTCATTTGCCATCGGTATTTACCTCGCCAATAAGCAACTCTTCTAAAATAGAGGAGAAATCAACATCTTTAATAGCACCATATTGGTTCACAAAATAGTTTTTCATATAATCCTCGCCTTTGCGAACCCCTTTTTTCCCAGATGTCTTAAAGTCGGAAAGAGAATAATGTTCACTTATATGTGTCATGTCATTTCTTTCTACAAATTTTATCTCATCCCTACGGAAAAGATTCGCATTTAAGAAAATAGGATTATGAGTATTAAATATCAATTGAGCTTGGTGAATATTAATCTCATCATTATGAAAAATATTAATTATATTCATAAGTGCCATCGGATGAATGGAAGCGTCAAATTCATCCATTACCAATGTTCCGCCATTTAATAAGGCATCAATAATTAAAGGAAATTCATTTACAAATCGTACAGTTCCATAAGATTCATACATTTCAGCGGGTAAAACAGCTTTAACGAGTCCATCATCAATAATTGAACTAAGAACAGCTGGTCCATTATCCTTGGAGACAACATAACCTAAGGCATTAGAATGAATACCAAATTCTTGTGCGGCATCGGTCAGTGTTTTTTCCACATAGAATTTTTTATCTTCTGATTCCGTAAACTTACGAAGAACTCTAATGGAATCTGAACGATATATAACAATGAATTTAGTTTCAAACCAATTTGTTATTAGTGAAACCAATTCTTTTGCAAAAATATTTTTAAAACCGTTTGTTAAAAACAATTCATCTTCAATTAGACTATTTTTAGCAATTTCTTTTGCACTATCAATGTTATTTGCTATTCTATTGTTAAGATATTTTTTTCTAATATTTGAAATCTCTATATAAAGCTTATTGCTACGTTTAAATACAACGTCTTCATTTATTCTCAATTCTTCATTTTCTATGAAACGTGAAAAAGATCTATCTAAAAAAGCACCTAAATTAACTGAAAAAGAATACTCAATTAACAAATTATTTTCAATAAATTTGATATAAAAATATGTCGGTACATTCTGCAGACCTTTAAATGGAATTAATTCTAATGTATTAGCAGCTTGATTGAAAGATTTCTCATTAACATTTTTAATATTACCCCTAAGAATAATTTCCTTCATAGTATCCATTGCACCAATTATGTTTGTTTTTCCTGATGCATTAGGTCCGTAAATCACTGCCGAAGACAAGGAACGATATTTTTTTCCTGCGACAGATGTTGTTTGAACACTATAATCCAACCCTTTTTGTTTTGGGGCTGGTGTCATAGAGAAATTCAATTCATCTTTAAAGGATTTGTAATTTCCTACTTTGAAGCTCAATAACACAAAATCACCTCATTTTGCAAAAATATTGCAAATTACACTGTAATTATATCATTAGTATATGCATCTGTCAATTATTATCCCCATTTTTTGCAAAATAATAGGTATAATAAGAAGGAGTTATATTATAATTTGTAGCCCACCGTATTCCAATAATCCAATCCATTGTTATCCCTCCTTGGCTGACTTAATTCTAACAGAAGGCTGAAAAGATTTCCCGACATTCTGTGTTAAGTATTGTCGGGAAAAATACTTTATTGAATCCCTTCCTTTAAGTCTGCGAAGAAATTATTTGAATAACGATTCATTTCTTCACACAGCGGAATTGTTTCAGGTAGATAGCATTTGTTTTGATTCAGTACATTCTTTTCCATAAAGTCTAAAGTTTCAGTTAACGATTGACCTCTGACAGAGCCTGTAATCAAAGTTTTAACAACCAAGTAGGTTTTGCCACCTTCTAATACGTGAGCATCATGCAAAATCTTTCCTTCTATGGTTTCAGGTATTTCACTTCGCTGGGATTCCCATGCTATTTTGATTGTTTTAGAAATCATTTCTTTATTATAATTCTGTTCAATCAACCACTGTCTTATTTTTTCTTCATCGCTGTATATAAAGCCGTGAAAATATGTAGCTAATTTTAAGGCTTCTTTATCAATTTCATAATCACAAAGAGACAGTATTCGGTTTACCATTCTTTGCACCAGTTCAATATGCCACATATTATGCATAATATCTTTATCTTCATAATACGGACTTGCAAATTCAAGTAAAGCTTTTTCATTTACCATAAATATACCTCATAAAAACCGAACTCTTCAGAATGCGTCATATGTAATCCTCTGTTGAATACGGAGATTCTATATGTTCATCTTCAGCTCGTCAAAAGCGTCAATAAGCCACTGATGAGCCATAACCAACAAATTATTATCAAACTGATATTTTATGTAGCTGTAACAGGCTTTGTTCAGTGCTTCAATCGTGGCATTTTTTATTAAATCGTCAAAAAAAGGGGCAAACTTTTGATCCCAAGAAATTTTGTCTGCAATAAATATAATCTTATCATACAGACTTGCATTTTTTCTTAAGGTTGTATGACATTCAATAGCATTTAAAATATCAGAATCTGTAACCCCAAACTCATCTTGTGCAATGATTTTTGAAACTCTTTGATGTAAAAGAGCGTGATATTTTTCTTCTGCGGGATCTATTTCTAAACTTCGAATTTTTGCAAAATCATACATTTTCTGCGGTGTCATAATCCCACTTATGTCATGAAGCAATGCAGCAAGTTTTGTTTTTGTAATATCAAGGTTATATGCAGTTGCTAATCCGACAGCAATTTCTGCTACATCTTCAATATGCTTTAGTACATCTTCTTTGTTGTTAGTAAGATAGTAATTTTTTATTGAATTAATTTCATCCAAATTCTTCATTAAATATCACCTTATTAAATAAGTTTTCAGAAAAATAATCATTGTAAATACTTTTTTATTTTGGTGTATAATTCTAAAAAAATATAATAATTATCTGACTGCAAATCGTCAAGAAAAACACTTTTTCTGATGCTGGATTCTGACATAAATAATCTATGGAAATCATCTGTTTCACCAATGTATATTGGATAGTTATATTTTAATAAACTTTCATCTGTATTAAATTGATCACCAGTAATATCAATTATTGTATCATCCTCTAATTGTAGCCATGCATGAGATTGAAAATCTCCGCTATGATCTTGAAAAAAACACATACGACAAATATAATATGAGTTTATTCCATTTTCTAAAAGAAACTGTCCTAACAAACAGCTTGCTTCTCCACAACAACCATTAGGAAATCTTTTGAAAAAACCGAGAGGATCTGTTTCGCAATTTTCTTTCGCATATTCAATTGCGTTTCTGAAGAGTTGCACAAGAGAGTAAATATTTTCCATACGCTGCTAAATTTTATCCTTTTCTGCATCTGTAATAATTCTATTATATCACTTCTGTACGTATAATTCAATGTTCATATATAATTACCATTTTGCTCAAACAATGGTTGAATAAATCAACCTATCTCAATAAATATGTTATTTTATTTCAATACTACGAATGATATAATTAATTTGTAAAGGAGCTGAGATTATGAATATCAGTAAAGTTATAGCTGCTAAAAGAAAGGAACTTGGAATCACGCAACAAATGTTAGCGGAAAATTTACATGTTTCATTTCAGGCAGTTTCAAAGTGGGAGAATGGAATATCCTATCCCGATATTGAAACATTACCGCTTATTGCATCAGCACTTAATATTTCAATAGACTCTCTTCTGGGCTATCCCGCAAGATCTTTAACGGAATACGACAATCACTATTCGGGCAAAGAATACTATTGGGGATTAGAGCCAAACATGCTTTGCTATGAAATAATGAAAAGAAAACCACCGGTTAAGCCATATAAGGTACTTGATATCGGCTGCGGTGAAGGTAAAGATGCGGTGTTTCTTGCTAAAAACGGTTATGATGTTACGGCATTTGATATTTCAAAAACCGGAATACAAAAAGCGAAAAAACTTGCAAGCATCCACGATGTGGAAATTAATTTTTTCAAAGCGGATATAAAAGATTTTAGAGTAAATACTGATTATGATATCATTTTTTCAAGCGGTGTTTTTCATTATATCCCTCTTAATTTAAGACAAGACTTGATCGACAATTTGAAAGCACATACAAAAATTGGCGGATTGAATATCATAAATGTTTTTGTCGGAAAACCTTTTGTTTCTCCTGCTCCTGATATGGAAAAAGAAGAATTACAGGTTGATATCTGGAAATCAGGCGAACTGTTCACCTATTACCACGACTGGCTTTTTCATAAAAGCGAAGAAATTATTTTTGATTGCAACAGCAGCGGTGTTCCGCATAAGCACTGCAAGAATGTATTAGTTGCAGAAAGAATCATATAACAAAAATAGCGGCAAGAGAAATGACTTGCTGCTATTATTTTATTCATACGCATATATTTTCGCTATTTTTTAAACTTTTTTCAATTTTTTTCTCAAAAAAAGCGGTTTTTGATAAAAATTTGCACCTATTTTCATATTGCTTCTTTCATATTATTTATGTCAAAGCTTTTTGACTAAAAAATAATATAGAAAGGATGATTTTTATGAAAATAATAAATCATTTAGTTGACCCTGAAATCGTTGAAGAAATTTTAGATTATGGTTTCGAAAACTACATTTACAACAATGCTCCGTTAAAGGAAATTCAGACAGGGGACAAAAACACAGACAAGCGAATCAGAATGCTTGTTCGCATATGCCGACAGGCTATGTTAAAGCACAATCTGGAAAAGTATGTTGAAGACTACACCGGGGAAACTGATGAGGATGTTGTTACATATTTCAATAACATTCTGTCAGACGATGAAAAGCATCGCTTTTTTATCTTCGCAGCGGACAAGCACGGCAATCTTGTTAATCTGTTCCATTACGGCAGAAAGAAACATATTCACTATTTGTCAAGACTTGCAAATTGCGATGAAATCACCCTCTATTACCATGCAACACCGTTCCGTTATTGGACAGCAGACAGAAATGCAATTTCTTTCCGTTCAATAATTGTTGACATTGATACGGTACTGTTTGATTTTGATCCACATACAGCAGATAAGGAAACAGTAAGAAATTTCTTCATAAAGAAATACTGCCTTCCTCCGGCTCTTTATCCGGATGCAATTACCTTAAGCGGACACGGTGCTCACATTACGTATTACATAGAGGAATGCACTAAAGAAAACTTTGATCTCAGACAACGCATTTATGACAGCTTGATAGTTTTGCTTTCCGGCGATGTCGCCGTGAGGAATGGTGCGAGGAAATACAGGTGCCCGACCAGTTTTAATCTGAAAGACTCTACTCCTATTCGCACCCGTCTTTTTCTCTATGACAACGGAAACGATCACAGTCTTGAAAGATTTTTACCATACCTGAAACCACAGGAAGAAATTGACGAATACTTCAGTAAAAGCAAAGAGGCCTCTAATAAAAAACGAAGAAAGACTAACATACAAAAGCTTCTTGATGCAGGCTTTACTATGGAGCAGATTGAAAACAAAGAATATCTTAAAAGAAAACCGAAAAAGCCTAAAAACACAAAGCCTGCGGTAAACAAATCCTGCGATAAAAAGCCTTCCTCCGAAACACTTAACGAACCAGATAAAGATGTACTTGTAGCCGATTTTTCTTATGACAAGGATTATGACCTTGATTTCAGTAAGCTTCGTTACAGGAATGATTACAGAACACAAGGCTTTTCATACTGGAATGTTTTAGTTGACATCCACAATTTTTTGGTTCACCACTCCGCAAACAAACACCTGCTTCTTCATAAAAGGAATCTGTTTTTTCACATACTTTCAAACATCGGCAGACACATCTTTGAAGAGCCTGAAGATTTTATTGAATACTGCACTCAGTATTGTGACGAAACAAGTAATTACTATGATGAAATGTGCATCACGATATATGCAAACTTCAGCGGTAATTTCTACCCATACAAATTAGAAACAATCGCTGATGCTATCGGTTTTACAAAAGAAGACATAATGAATTCCTTTTGCAGTTTCAGCAGAGAAGAACGCGAAGCAAGACGAAGAAAATATGAAAGGGATTATTACCGCACAAACAGAGCCGATAACAAAGCTGCTCGCAAAAAGCAAGCTTGTATGAAATATATGAGAGAAAACCCTGAAGCCGATTATAAGGAAGTGACAGACAGATTTCAGATATCAACCGCCACTTTTTACAGATATAAAAACGAACTGACTGATATGTAAGAAAAGGGGTGAGAACTGCAGCGCAGTTCCCACCCCTTTTCTCATTTTTTTCAACTTACTACAATATATATAAAACTTATATATCTCTTATTTGTCTCTTATTGTTTGTTTATATTGCTTTATTTTGCGAGATAGTTTTTTTGCTGAGCTTTTCATACTCGGCAAAGAAAAACAACGGCAAATCTTTATTTTTTGTTACACCGTCATATGACACAGGTTCTTCAGTATGTCTTAATGAGAAACCTTGTTCTGCGGCTACATTCAGATAGTAAGCCAAAGAGCGATGGAAATGTTCAGTTTTGCCCCAAAACTCATTTGTAAAGGAATAAGGTTCAATATATGAGCTGATAGTTTTACCGTAACAAAAGCCTTTCTTATCTTTAACCCATTCACTGTCATAAAATGCAGGGTGTACAATAGAGTAGTAAAAAATGCCGCCCGGCTTTAACATTCTGTAACATTCAGAAAATACTTTTTCTATATTTTCAACATCCATTAGCACCTGATTGCAAAATATTAAATCAAAACTTTCATTTACAAAGGGCAGTTCTTCTGTAATATCACATATTTCAAAAGTACAGTTTTTATAGCGTGAATGGGCAATATCAATCATATTAGCAGAGCCGTCAACACCTATTACATTTGCTCCGATGCTTTGAAAATAATCGGTATAATATCCGTATCCGCAACCCAAATCTAATACTTTTTTACCTGACATATCTTGAAAACGAGTCTTGACTACCCGTTTGTTGCTTTCAACAAAATCGGACTGTTCTTGGTCTTGTGTATATTTCTTGGCTGCTTTATCCCATTGGTCAACTAACTTTTTCATAATTTACCTCATGTTTTATCGAAAATTTGAAAATCATCGAACTTATCATTTGACAATTCTGCAAATATTTTTGGTGTGGAGAATTGACTTTCCAATCCAATGCTATCCCAAGTTGCTACCCAAATAAGATACGGTTCAAGCGGTAAGAAATCCTTGACTTTCATATGTGCACCGTCACGAACAAGCAACCCGTCTTTTGCAATCTTCTCGGCATCAAAATAAAGTCTTGCACCTGTTTTGTATTCAGCATTAATATCCATTATAATTTTGCCTGATTGTTTAGAATTAACAACGATTTCTCCGCTGACACCACCACCGAACATTATGTAATCACTAAAATGAACAGGGTCTCCAAGTTGCTTCCCAATAGGCTCTTTGTTAGTAATATTAAGTCTGTTCCAACTTTTAAGCATACCGTCTTTTTGTATCTGATGCCAATTCTCCATTGATGTGCTGTGCACTAAAATTTTCGGTTCATAATCACGCAAGGTTGTTTCATTATTATTGTGTCCTGCGTAATAGCTTTGAACATCATTATATTCATCTTCTGAAATTGCTAAAATGCCGTTCAGATTATTTGCATCGCAGTATCCGATAAAATCACCGATAGCCATTTTCCAATCATCGTGAAGCTGTTTACTGATTTTTATGGTATAAGCACAACCATTGTTCGCACCAACAATCATAGCAGTATCCATATCGGAAGAAAGAACCAATACTAACCAAGAGGAATCATATTCACTTTTTGTTATAGGATTTATATTGTTTTCTATAAAATTATCTACTCTATAAATCACAATTGTCGCTCCTTATGTCAGAATAAAAAATTAAGCCTTCAGCAACAAATCATATTCATAACTGTCACCCTGATAACTTTCTTTTATTCTTGCAATAGGTTCTTTAAAGCCGTTCTTTTCGTACATATAACGAGCTCTTAAATTATCATCTTCAACACCGACGGTAAATTCTCTATAACCATTTTCTGCAAGAATTAGCAACACATTTTCAAGCAAGAAACTACCTAATCCCTTGCCTTGATATTTCTGATGAACACGAAAAGCATAAAGATATGCTCGTTTACATTTTTCAGTAAAGCGGTTATCATCACTAATGTATTTTACTCTTAATTCACCGATAATTTTAGCCCCATCAAACAAAGCGAAAATATCAATAATACCGGCTTCAATATCTCTTGTGTTTTCGGCAATCATGTCATTGACATCTTTGTAATTGAAAAGTTGAGTTAAAAGTAGCAAATCTGTTGTTTTTATTTTTCTTACAATGTGCATTTTCGTATCTCCGAATGTTTTACTCCGAACTTAAAATAATTTGATTAAACTGACTTTCGGAAAGCAGATTTTCTAAAGTTTTTATGGCTTTTTTGTACTGATTCTCATAATGCGAAAAAGTTTCAGTTTTCTGAATTTTAAAGCCGAGTTTAATATAGAGCAGGATTGCTTTATAACTCCACGGTTGCGTATGAATATATACGGGAGTTTCACCACGCTCTTTGAATATATCCATTACCTTTTGACAAAGAGTCAAACCTATATGTTTACCTTGATGTTCAGGGGAAACAACGAGCCAATGAAGTGATGCGACTGTATCATTGCCTTTCAAATCGTGCCAAGCGATACACGAACCTACAACATCGCCATAAGCATCAGCAACAAACACACAACGTTTTTTCAGTTCATCAATTTGATTGCAATAATTTGTTTTGAAATACATTTCAGCTTCTTCAACGGATGAAAAATCACCGATTTCATATTCAAGTTTTGCCCAATATTTTTCATCACCCACATCATACATCTTAAAGCTATAGCCTTTAGGTAACGAAACAGGCGTTGTGCAAATTTTAGTGCATTTCACCTGACGTCACACAATGATTTGATTACTTTCTATATAAGTAATATTACTTGACAAATTATCTGAAATAAAAAATATCACATATTCATTTTCTTTCGGAACATTAGGAAGCCTCTGTTTTCTGCCGTAAACAAAAACTTTTACGCCGTTATTTAACTTAATATAAAGATCAACATTGTCACAAGGAGGTTTGCTATCATCGTTGACACCATTGAAACAAGCCGTAACAACTGAAATATTTGTCAAATCAATGCCAAGTAATTTTTCAAGAACTGATGGCAGTAATCGTTCATCGCCTGAAACGCTTCGGAGATATAGATAGAAACACTTGATAACCCTCAAATGTTCATCATTTCTTACTTTTATATCCCGCTGTTTGATAAATCCTTCTAATTTACATTCCATGTAAATCTCTTCAATAAAAGGTGATTTATAAGCAATATAATCATCTATGCTGTCGGGGAATAACTTTGCACCTTCTTCTTTGACCTTGCTGTATTTCAGTACGGCTTCGGAATTATTTTTCAGATAATCTCTGAAAGCAATATGTCTTTGAAGTTCTTCTGAAAATTGCGGACAAACATATAAATGATGCTTCGGTAAATCCATATTGCCTTTATAATTAAAAGCTTCTCTGTCTTTTATGCCGAGATTTCCTTCGTGTATGTAGCCGAGAATTGCTAATCTTTCAACTACTGTATCAAATACAGAATAGTCTTTGATAACAATATCAATGTCAATAATAGGTTTCGCAGAAAGACCTTCAACAGAAGTGCTGCCGATATGTTCAATGCTGATTATTAAATCTTTTACTGCCGGAAAAAGATGTTGCTTGATTATCTCAAAATCTGTTTTCCATTGTTCGTTATACGGAACAACTACAACTCGTTTTGCCATTTTCACACCTCGTTTAATAAAGATACGATGTATTTGTCTAAGTCATTCGGTGGCGTTTTGTCTATAAAATCTCTTGTTAATGCCTTTACTAAATATTCCTCAAAGGCATTAAGTTTTCCGTTTTCACTATTGGAAAGGTAATATGAAGAATCTATACAATCAAAAACTTTTTTGTTCACTAAAATTATATTTTGATTTTTACACACATGCGGATGAACTATCTGATGCAAAAACTCATGTATTAAAGATTCTATACTAAATTGACCTGAACTAAAAATAAACTGTCCGTCTACAAAGTGATAATCACTTGAATATGCACATTTAATGGGAGATAATGTTATTTTAATATTACTAATTTTTGCATTGTAATGGCTTATACAAGTTTTAATGATTTCCTGAAAAGTTTTTAAATTCACTGCATTCGCTTTGTTTTGTTCCTCTATCCAAGTGTTTTCCCAAATTAAATATCTATTAAAAGACTCGCTATTTATAATCTTGTTCAATTCCTTAGGGAAATCAGCAATCCAAGACCAGAAATTTTCATCTCTTTCTATATCTTGCAAATTACTTGCAGTCATTACAAATGCTTTATAAGATTCAAAATCCGAAAACTGAGCTAAATCTGCATCCATATAAAACACGGCAGTTTCCAATAAAGCTGCTCTCGGCCAATATGAATATGCTTCGCAAGTGTTTTGCTTTGCTTGTGAAAAGAAACAGGAAGATAATTCAGGCTTGTAAAATGATTTAACTGCTTCGATTTGCTCTTGTGTTCTTCCGATAGCGTAGTAATCATACCCCGACTGTAACAGTGCATAATAAATTGCCGATATGGAAGGTATGTTTGTTATTGATACATTTATTGTTTTTGTCATTTTACACCTCTTTATAATGATACTCTGTATCTTTGCGACCATTTTTCGTCTTCATAGAATTCATCTATTAAAATTCCGCCGTTTTTGAGTATAGTTTTAATAGCTGATTTGTTGGTCTTATACGGAACAATATCAACACTTGTCATACCCATATTTCTGCAAATTTCCAAGGCTGATTCAAGTATTTTTGTGCCAAGCCCCTTGCCTCTGTGCCAAGGTACTATTCCTGCATGCAGATGACCTCTGTGGGTATTCTTCTGATTGATTTCAATTGCACCTAATATTTCACTTGTATCATCAATAAAAAAGTATAGAGTACAAGGAACACCTGTTGACAACATAGAACCTGTTGTTCTGTCATCCTCACACCATTCGAGCCACTTTGAATAGGATACATTTGCCCCTAAACTTTTACTGTACCGTCTTAATAATTCAGGCTGAATATTATCTTCAACAGACTCCCATTTGTTCATCATTTGAATATATGCTTCTTTATAAGTTTCATCAGGAATCACAAGTGAATATTTCTTTGGTTCCAGAGTTTTCATCATAAGATAAGCTTTTGTCTTTGTGACGTCTTCTGTTTTAAACTTTTTAAGTTCCACAATATTGAAACCATATTTCTTATACAGATTTATTGCTGCAAGATTATCTTTTGTTGTCTGAACTCCGATTTGATTAAATCCTTTAGAATGCAGATATTCAAAAGCATATTCAACAGCAAATTTTCCGACACCTTGATGCTTATACTTATCTGCAACAACAAGCATTGATATCCAAGCTGTATCGGCGTTTAGCAAGCCGTTTAGCTTCAACCAAGCACAGATATTGTTATCAACACAAATCAAAAAGTTTTCTTCATCAGCATCACAAGCATTTTTATCAAAAATACATTTCCATTCTGACAACGAATGATATGTTGAATGGAGAGCTGCAATGTTACTTGTTTCAGACATTATTGATGCTACATAATGAACATCTTCTACCACTAATGGTTTTACATAATACATAAAACAACCTCTTTCTAAAAAATTTAAGGCACCTCCTAAAATCGAAGATGCCTTGCTAATTCAGAAAGATTGTATTACATCAATCGCAAACGGACAAAACGGCACTTCGATTTCGTAAAATAATAGTCATTGTCATTTTGTCCACCTGCCTTTCTATAATTTATTTAATTTTAATACCGATTCCGTGAATTGTCAATAACTTTGAATGCTCGACTGCAAAAGTGTTGATTTTAAGTGCAAAAACAATAAAAAAATACAACAAAAAGCGTATTTTTACATATTTGTTCAATTGTTATATGTTCCTATCTGTCATACTCTTAATGAAACACTGACGGATGGAGAAAATCAATTCTCCAAGTAAAATCAGTATATCAGAAAGGACTACATATGGAATCAATATCACAATTAATCAACTGCAGAAAGGCGGCATTCGTCGTTATAAACAATCCCGAAGACAAAGAAAAACAACTTATTTCCATTGAAGTAGCAATAAACGATAATGCTTTCTTTCAGGATAAGTACAGTCACATGGAGTTTCTTAATGAAAATCCCCGTAAAGCAAAAAAGATGCTAAAACAAAACAAGTACATTGTTACCGATTCAGATGAAACCAAAGACATTCTGATCAAACAATTTAACTTAACGAAGAAAACCGTTATTTCAATTATTGATTTAGCAAAAGAGATACTTCCTAAATATGCTCTCGAAGAGAACAACTTAACAACTACCCGGGATGTATTCGCTCTTTTCTTTTTGCTGACGGCAGGTGAAGAAGATATCCGGGACACACAACGACAACTGCTTGCAGCGACGAACGAATTGCTGTTTTTCCGTTACATTACAAAAGACGTTTTTCCGATAAAACAAAGAAATCAGATTCTTGATAATATTATTGAGCAAAACGCATCCCCGGAAATGTTTGCTTCAATTACTACTGTTGAAAATACTTATGATGAGAATTTCTACATTTGCTCTAACTTTACAGCAACAGAAAACCGCATTTTTGAGTGTAGATATCATTATAACTCCTCAGATGATTATTTTAACAGAATACAGAATGTGTTCAATAACATAAAATACATCGTTTGTTATGGTGATGAAGCTTCGCAATATTTAGAATCTATTTACAAAAAACACAATGCTCAATTTAATTTTATAACAGTTGATCTGAAAGATATTTCTTCTCAAATTTTTAAGCTTCCGCCGACGGATTTATCATTACTTTTCCGCAGATTTTTACAGTCAAGCTGGCTTGATTTTTGTGTTGAAGGCGAAACGCACAAGGATTTGCTTCTGATTTTAGAAAACCTCATTGAAGAATACAAAGAAGTCAGAGATAACCTTCCTGAATAATTAACCCATATTTAAATTTCGCTCGTAACATGCTTGGAGATAAAGCTGATGGATCTTTTAAGTATGTTTTTCTACATAACATTTGCCCCTTAACGTGTTGACATAATTTCTCCAAAAAAACTCCTTTATAACCATCAGCAAAGCAAGAGTGCGTCGTGAAAACGGCGCACTCTTGTGCATTATTTGCAAAAAAAAGCGATCCCTGAAGCCGACACAAACTTCAGGGATCACAAAACAAAGGATAAATATGTTATGACTAATTAAAACAAAGGATAAAACTGACAAAATGGCTATGGTGGAACTCCGTTTATGTAAGCATACAGGTTTTTTATCATAGCTTTTTTGCTATGTTTTCATAGTGTGCGAGCATACAGCGAAGTAATGTGTGATAGTCGTTTAATCTGTCAAACTTGTCCCAGAAACAACCATATAACACATCAAAAGACAAAAGGTAATAATTCAACACAGAAAGCCCATCCGGTACATTCACAAACATTTCATTTGCGAATTTAAAAAGATTGATTACATCAAAGTTAAATGGATTATCTTCAAAAATATCTTTCAGATATTCCATTATTTCTTTTTCATTTTCATCAAAAATAATGACCGTTTTTATATTTTCAAGAAAATCCAAAATCAGCTCTTTTGATGAAATATTATTTTTGCAGTCTGTTGCAAAGAATCGCTCTCCGGGAAGACCATCTGAATCAGGCTTTGCCCCCGAAAGGCTGTCTATTCCTCTTTTATTCACAAAATACAGCACTGCAACATTATCATCATTTTTAAGCAACTCTCTGATATATTCTATGTAGCTGCTGTGCTTATGCTTTAACTTAAGAGCATTGCTGTGAAGATTATGATATCGAAGCAGAGCATTGATAGTCCTACGGCATTTTTCAACCTCTGTAAAAAGCTCGGGGATATCGCCGCTCGAAGTTATTTCATCAAAAATCAATCCATAAACATCATCAACGGTTTTGTTTCCTTTTAACAGGGCTATTTTTTCTGCAGGCAAAATCTCAGATACAATATCTTCGAAAAACAAATACACCTTTTTAGCATCAAGCGAAAAACATTTCATCAACTCGTTCGCAGTAATTTCATCCTCAAAGATGATGCAATCAGCGGATTTAATATCTTTCGCCACTCTCAGAATAGCATAATCAAACGATTCATAAAGGCAGGTTGTTCTCTTGTAAAGATAATCGGGATCGCTTTTACATTTCTGAACACAAACCTTCAGTACATCTTTCGTTTCACCATACTGTGAAGCTATAATCAGAGCATCACGGGTATTTTCAAAGAGTTTCTCAATTTCCATTGTTATTACTTCCTTTTCATATATATTTAATCAGTCAAAGATGTAACTCCGTACGTCTTTAATGATTCATATATATAATGATAGATAGAAAGGATATATAACCGAAAATCTGAATTTTTTAATATCATTGAAAACATATAAAAAATTATATATTTTTGCTACAAAATATATTTCTTTGACAGAAGATTGTCATGGGTACAATAACGATTCATCTTCTTAATTAAAAACTTCCAATTTTTGTTAATAAAAAAGTACAGGTGTAGATGACCTTAGTGATAAAGGCAACTGCTATACTGAGTCTTATAAATATAAGCGAGTATAATATATTTGCAATAAAACATATTGTTGTTTGCCATATTTTGTAATATAATATTAGAAATATTGTCATTGTGAGGTTTTTTTATGAATTTTTTAACTCGTCTAAAGATTAACGGTAAAGTTCTTTTTAAATGTTTTGTGTCGGTATGGGGTACCCTTTCTGCTTTGGCCAGTATATTGCTTGATTTTTTTTCGTGGGATGAACTTGGAATTCAAAAAGTTACCTTAAAAATAATAATCTTTAGTGGCATAGTAATCTTATCTTTTATTGTTTCCGCATCAATAGTTTTAATACGAAATAAAAAATCAATCTTTGGAGATACAGATAAAGAAATTTTTATTCAATATGGAGATATAATTGAGCTTGGATTTGATAATCGAAGAAAAGATAAAAAAATCATTGTAATTCCAGTAAACAGATGTTTTGATCTTAGTTGTGAAAACAATCTAATTTCAGAGAAAAGCATACATGGTCAATGGTTAAATAATTATATTTCTTCCGAAAAAGATCGAGTGGAATTACATCAGAAGATTGAACAGTGTCTTTCCGATTGTAATGCTGAATATAAAGAGATTGATTTTATGAATAAAAAAAGCGGCTACTTAAAACGTTATTCTTCTGGCACTATTGCTGAACTCAATGAAACCAATGGAATAATTTTTTATCTGTGGGGAGTTTCTGAATTTGATAGTAATTTAAAAGCAAATAGCACAGAATTTGACTATTTTATTGCATTGCAGAGTCTTATAGATTACTACGATGCTCATGGACAGTGCATAGATCTTTATTGTCCAGTATTTGGTGACCATATTATTCGTCCTACAAGATCAACTGAAGATATGTTGTATTTTATGGTTTCTTTATTAAGAATTAACAAACAAAAAATCCATGGAAATATACATATTATTGTTCATGAAACAAAGAAAGCAGATGTTGCAATACTAAAATATTAAATAAAGGATGGGGCTGTTATATGTTTACCGCTTTTGATTTGCAAATCAGGTTGAAAGATTTTTCATGTGTAGATGAGTATATAAATATCGGAAAACAGCAAAAAGATACATTAAAAAAACTTGCAAAAGAAGAATTAGGCGATTTTATGCTGTCAGATGAAGTTATTGATGGCGAAAAATTATCTAATGCATGGTTTAAAAATATTGAAAGTGATATTTTTATCTCACACTCACACAATGATGCTGATTTAGCTTTTGCTTTAACTGGATGGTTGAAAAAAGAGTTTGATTTAGATGTGTTTTTAGATGAAGTGGTATGGGGTAGTGCGGATGAATTGTTAAAACAATTGGATGAAAAATACTGTTATCAGGAAGACACAAAAACTTACAATTACAAAAAAAGAAACTTTACTACGAGTCATGTACACGCTATGCTTTCCACTGCAATACATTCGGTAATGGATAATTCTGAAGTGATATTTTTCTTAAACACAAAAGAGTCTTTTCCATCTATAAAGAATGTTATGAATGAAACATCTGAATATACATTATCGCCTTGGATATATCAAGAAGTTATGAATGCTAAGTTGTTGAGGCAGGTTAATTGGTCTGTTTATCGTTCCAAACGATCATTAAACCATTCGTTATATGAGACATCCTCTGATTATTTAAAAATTGCATATCGAACTCCTATAAATGATTTCACGCTTATTGATTCGCAAATATTAAATACATGGTATGAAAAGCACACTAAAAATAAATCCAGTCCCTATGGAGGGTTGTTTGCAAGTACATATGATCATCCACTAAATCAACTGTATGATATCATTTTTAAAACTTAATAATATATAACTCTGAATTTCTTTTGTGAGCATTTTGCTATATTATCAAAAAACTTTACAAAATAATCTGCCCCATAAAATTTTACAAAACTTTACAACACAAAAATACACCAAGATACAATAGAGTATAAAAAGTGCCGTAAAGGGGCAGAAAAGGCGTGGTAAATATGCCAAAATACAGGTGTTGCTCTGAGGTACAACCCCATGGTTGGTATGACTGTTGCATGTGCTGTTGCTATTGAAGAAGCAAGCAAGTAAGAATATAATTCTGTACGGATAATAAAGTAAATTTCTCCTGTTCGTTTATTCGGACAGGGGATTTTTTTTCGAAAAGTTTTTATGTATACTCGACACAATTCGGCTTGACAATGTAAATTAAAATTGATATAATTAAAGCGAACAAATGTTCTGAAGTTCTTATGCATAAGGAAAATTCATTTTCAAGGAGATTAAAGTGAGTTTAATTAAAGCTGTTTTAGAGGCAACTGCTAATGGTGAAAAATTAGCGGCTCAGCTCGGCACGAGTAAAAATTATAAATATTGGAAAAGCATTCCCGATGAAAAACGATGCCTTGACTGTGAATCGAATCACGGTAAAGTCTGGGAAAAAGGTAATATAAAAAAGCCCAAACCGCCCATCCACTTTTTTGACCGTTGTCTGATTTTGCCCTTGGAAACAATTACAGCAGGTACTGCAACTGTTGACGGTGTTGCAGGGACTGATTGGTCAATTTTTTATAATAACCAATTGCCTGTCAATTATATCAGTAAAACAGATGCCGAACAAAAAGGTTGGAAATCAGGTAAATGGCCATCAAACTTTGTTCCGGGGAAAATGATTGGTGGAGAAATATATAAGAATAAAGATAAACATTTACCCGATGCAGTCGGCAGAATTTGGTATGAAGCTGATATTAATTACAAAAAAGGAAAACGGAATAAACAAAGAATTGTATGGTCTAACGATGGGTTGATTTTTGTTACATATGACCATTATGAAACTTTCTATGAAATAGTTTAAGGAGGTTGTTTATGAAAATCATTGAATTAGATTTAACCGGATGCAAATACTGGGATGATCTTCACAGAAGAATAAGAGATGCTTTTGGTTTTGATGAAGATACCGGAAGGAATTGGAATGCATTTTGGGATATGATGTGGAGTGAATGTGATGCTGATAAGCTTATTATAAAAGGTGAGCACACAATGCCCAAAGAATTTACTGAACAGCTTGCCTTAATGCATGAGGTTTTGGATGATACTGTAGAATTTCGCAAAGAACATAATTTCAATTCTTTTTCGTATGAGATTGTTGATTGATTCTATATTGTTCAATTCCGGACTTTACAAACTAATCCGCCCTATGAAACTTTACAAAACTTTACAGCACAAAAATACACCAAGATACAGAAGACGATGAAAAGTGCTGTTTTTTGGCATAAAAAGTAGGGTAAATACACTTGAATACAGGTAATATTTTAAGGTAACAACCCCATGGTTGGTATGACAGTTGCTTGTGCAGTTGCTATCGAAGAAGCAAGCAAGTAATCAGTTTTTCTTGAAATCACAGATTTAATCATTAAAAAAAGTCAGACACATCATTTTGGAGTTTTTCACTATGATGTGTCTGTTTTTTTGTCGCTTGAATTATTGTGAAATTTACAGTATACTTAATTCATAACTGATGGGGAGGTTTTGTTATGCCAAAAATTACCACAACAAAAAAACATTCAAGCGGTATTGCTCTTGGCGGGATTGGTGCCGGCAGTGTTGAGCTTTTTCCTGATGGTGAGTTCCACAGCTGGCTTATTGCAAACCAGCCGAGAATAACCAAGGTCTGCTTCGAGGAAAAGGCTGATGACGGAGAGGGGAGCACGGGTGCACTTTCTTTCTATGTGAGAGAAAAGAAGGCTGAAGGTAAGCCTATCGTCCGAAAGCTTGGCATGAAGACCGATGCTGATGACTTTACATACCGTATGTTTTCCTGGAATAAGCCTGTTGAAAAAATCGAATTTGACGGCAAATTTCCTATGTGTGACTTAAATTTTGTTGACAGTGCATTGTCTTGTAAACTCAGCCTTAAAGCGGTTTCTCCCTTTGTGCCGCATAACAGTGACATTTCGTCAACACCGGGCTTCTATATGGATTTTACCGTAGAAAACCCCACAGACAGCGAACTGAATATAAGCCTTTTAGGTACTCTTGAGCCGAATTTTGCAAACCAAAAAGAGGGCAACAAGAACTCACTTCACAAGACCGACGACGGTGTCAGTGTTCATATAGAGCCCGAAGTGCTTTCTGACTCACCGTCTTGCGGTAATCTCTGTTTTTCGGTAAACGGTGACGGAGAAAAGTCATACATCACGGCTGATTACTACCGTTTTATGAGGGAATATATAGCTTGTTCGGATTCGGACTTAGGTGTAACACAGGAATCCGTTCTGTTCGGCTTCAGAGAAAAGGGCTTTTTGCCCAACGGTGAGATCGGCACAAAGCCCAAAGCCATCCCCGAAAATCCCGAAACGCTCAGCGACACTGAGCTTGATACCTTGTTTGAGGAATATAAAAAGTACCCCTTTGCTGATTCCATACTCAGCCGTATCAGATTCTGTAAACCTGATTTTCCTGCTTCAAGGGAGGATAAAATCAAATTTTTCGGTTGCGATGAGGATAAGAGAAGAGGAGAGGATTTCGGTGCCTGTGCTCTTTGTTCACAGGTGAAGCTTTTCCCCGGCGAAAAGAAAAATATCCGTTTCATTCTTACATGGTATTTCCCCAATCACTTTGCCGCGGACGGTGAAAGAATCGGACATTATTACGAAAATCTTTACAAAAGCTCCCTTGATGCAAACAGAGCTCTTGAGGAAGGCTATGACCGTATTTTTAAGTCTGCCGTCGGTTTTTCGGAGCTTCTTTATTCAACAGATTTACCGTCAATTTATCCTGATGCATGGTCATCCAATCTTTCACAGCTGATAAAGGACTCCGTTTATCTCAAAAACGGAAATTTTGGCTTGTGGGAGGGGCTCGGCTATTGCGGACTTCATACCACGGATATAACCTATCATGCATCATTTTCCCTTATAAGTCTTTTCCCCGATTTGCAGAAAAAACAGATGAAAATGGGTGCCCGATACCAGCGAGATGACGGCAGAGTGCATCACTGCTTCAGACCTGATATGAAAAGCACCAATAACGGCTTTGACCGTGTTGATATCAGTATACAGTTTGTCTTAATGGTGCTTCGCGATTATCTTTTTACAGGCGACAGAGAGTATCTTACCTCCCTGTGGGATAATGTCAAACGGGCAATGGATGCCATAGAAAAGCTTGATACAGATAAAGACGGTTTGCCCGATTACAATACAAAAAGAAACACCTACGATGCATGGAATTTCTCGGGCACACCCGTATATATTTCTGTCCTTTGGTTAGCTTCTTTGAAGGCTGCAACAATCATCGCCGACAGAATAGGGGATAGGACTTGCTTTGACAAATGGAGCACTCTCCTCGAAAAGGGCAAAAAATCCCTTGAAGAAAAGCTCTGGAACGGCGAGTATTATAATCTTTGGAGAAACAATGACGAAACCGATGAATCTCTTATGACCGATCAGCTTGACGGAGAATGGTTTTTGCGAATGACAGGCCTTAGCGGCAATATTCCCGATGAAAGAGTCCGTGCGGTAGTTGATTTGATCTTCCACTACAATTTTGATAATGAGCAAGGTCTTTTAAATGCTACTGTTCCGGAAAACAGAAGGACAACCATACACACCTACAAAAACTGTCAGACAACTGCTGTCTGGACAGGCATAGGCTATGCCTTCTCGGCTCTTGCACTTTCTGTGGGTGCCACTGAAGTATCCGACACCGTAGTTGGTTCAATACACAGCAATCAGTTAAGATTCGGTTATTTCTGGGATCATTGGGAATGCGGTCATCACTATACACGCCCTATGTCAAGCTGGACAACTCTGCTCGCTGTATCGGGTATGTCAGTAGATTTCGAAAACAAAAAGCTTACCTTTAATCCCATTGATAAAAATATAAACTTTCCTCTTTGTCTGCCTGATATTTTAGCTAAGGTTACATTCACAGACGGTAAATGCGATATCACCTGCATCAGCGGAGATTTCAGCGGTTGGGATGTAAGTGTACTGTAACGGGCAAGTACACTTTCAGTAACAAATAAATTGCATTTGTGTCAAACTTTACACGACAGAATATACCTGAAGACTTGTCTGACAAAAAAACTATAACAAAAAAGGCCTTGGGAGCAAAATTTACTCCCAAGGTCTTTTTACCATGTATGTATTATTTCGGAATTCTGGAATATTTCATCCAGTTTTTTAATAAATGGCATAATGTCTGCGGCACCGCCTATTTTGTGGTCGAAAACGAGTGTGATGGGTAACACTTTTTTTGCTTGAAGCTGTAAATTACCGTTTCCATCTTTATAAACTTTTTCAGTATCCTTTATTCTTCCCGTTCCGAAGAGGAAGACCTGAGGATAAAGGGGAGGAATGTAGGTGATGTTTACATCAAGATTTTCATAGAGTGTGCCCCAGTTTGTAAAGCAAACGGTGCCTTCCGTAAAATCATCGACCTTAAGACCGTCGTAAGGCTTATTTGAGGTATTCACAGAACGGTATTTTTTCTTGAAAAGCTTACTGAATTTTGCGATTTTTGCTTTACCGAAATAGGCAGAGCGAAACTGTGACAGTGTAGAAATAATTTTACCGCGAGCGGCAAGGCCAAGCATTCTTTGACCGCCCACCTTGAACATCACTCTTTTAAGATTTGTGTTCAGAAGCTTTCTTTTTACCTCTTCTGCTTCAAAAGCGGTTTCCTGTAGGGTCTTGTCTTCAAGCTGCTTTACCTTTATCTGAAAGGTTTCACCGTTTTGAAGACATACTGCCATGGCAACATCAATATGCTTTTTTATAATAAGTCTGCCGCTTGTGGCACGATGGTTATATTCAAAGTGAGCATTGAGTCTCGGAGCTGCTTTTAAACCTTCAACAAGAATTTTGAGCATGAGAGTATTAAAAGTAAGTTCATACCCGCACTCACTTTTAAGCTTTTTAAATTCTCGGTAAAGCTCAGTCACATCCGCTTCATAGCTGCAGGCAGTGCCGGGAATATCTCTCTGAGAGTTTACAAGCACATTGCTTGTAAGACGATCTCTTATACTCATGTATTCAATTATGTCACCCTCTTCGGGGGCAAGGGACGCTTTTTTTATATATTCTTTAAAACTCATAATGTTAACCCGTTTCTTTTATAATACTATATATATTATCATAAATATATTGAATTTTCTATAGTTTTTTTGTGTAAAGATTGTTTTAGGGAAGTGTTGTTAATTTTTCTTGATTATGGTAATATATATTAAAACGATATCGGGAGAGATAATTCTTATATGGCAACATTTGACGATTTTATGAAGCTTGATATAAGAGCGGGAACTATCATAGACGCAAAGATTTTTGAAAAGGCAAAAAGACCCGCATATAAGCTTTGGATTGATTTCGGAGAGGAGATAGGGATAAAAAAATCCTCGGCACAGATAACAGAGCTTTATTCTGTGGATGAATTACCGGGAAAACAGGTATTGGCTGTTGTAAATTTCCCTCCAAGACAAATAGCTGATTTTATGTCTGAGGTTTTGGTGCTGGGCACATATTCAGACGGCGGTGTAGTGCTTATAACTTCCGATAAAGAAATTAAAAACGGAGATAAGCTCGGATAAATTGTTGATAAAAATTACGGAGGAATGAATTTTGAAACCTAAAGAACTTCTTTCTGTGTTGTCGGTTGCAGGAAGTCTTAAGAGTGTTACCAGACACTGTGATTTAAGTGATGACAGAAAAGAAAGTGTTGCAGAGCACAGCTGGAGATTGGCTCTTTTGGCTCTTCTTTTAGAGGATGAATTTTCTGATACTGATATAAATAAGGTTATAAGAATGTGCCTTATTCACGATTTAGGTGAAGCCTTTACGGGTGATATTGCGACATTTAAGAAGACGGGAGCCGACTCTCTCAGGGAAAAAGAGCTTTATCTGAATTGGGTCAATGGTTTTCCCGAATATCAAAGACACGAGTTTTTGAGCCTTATAAACGAAATGGAAGAAATGAAAACAAAAGAGGCAAAGCTTTATAAGGCACTTGACAAGCTTGAAGCGGTAATACAGCATAATGAGAGTGATATAAAAACATGGCTTCCGCTTGAATATGACCTTCAGTTGACCTACGGCAGTGAGGAAGTAAAGTTTTCTTCGTATCTTACAGAATTAAAAGAAGTCATTGACCGATGGACCATAGAAAAAATTGAAAATGAAAGTAAATAAAAATATCTTGTGAAAAATTCACGGATATGATAAAATAACAAAATAATATGTCGGGGAGTGATAAAATGATAATCGCAGCAGTTCTTGCAGGAGGCAGCGGCACAAGAATGGGGACAAGTGTTCCCAAGCAATTCCTCGAAATAGGAGGAGAGCCTGTAATTATAAGAAGTATAAAGGCTTTTCTTAAAAATTCCGAGGTTGATAAATGTATTGTAAGTGTATCCTCTGATTATCTGAAATTCACTGAAGAGCTTATATCGGAATTTATCGACTCTCCCAAGGATATTTTCGTTATTGAAGGCGGAAAAACAAGAGGTGACACTCTTTTCGGTGTTCTTGCCTTTATGAAAGAAAATGATATGCTCACAGGAAGTATCGTTCTCACTCATGATGCCGTAAGACCCTTTATTACAGACAGAATAATCAACGATAATATTGAGGCGGCAAAAAAATACGGTGCTTGTAATACCTGTGTCAGGGCAGTTGATACGGTGCTTTTAAGTGAAAACGGTGAATACATAGATTTTGTTCCCGACAGAAATACTGTTTTTCATGCTCAGACCCCGCAGAGCTTTGATGCCGAAAAGCTTTTTGCTCTTATTAAAAACACTCCCAAAGAGATTTTTGATGCCTTAACAGACGGTTGCTCCGTGTTTACTTATCACAAAGAAAACGTGTATATAGTACAAGGCGAAAATTATAATATAAAAATTACCTATCCCGATGATATCGGCAGAGCCGAGAATATAATAAAACAATATTTTAACTGAACGGAGAAAAATAATGGCAACACTTACCGTAATTGTTACGGCATTTAATAATGCCGAGAAGCTTAAATATACTTTTGAGGGACTTGTTGAACAGTCAAGCGAGGAATTTGACGTAGTAATTGTTGATACAGGCTGTGATATGGAAGCAAAAGCCGTTATCAGAGAATACTGCGATGAATATGTAGGCTTTGAAGCTTTTGAAATACCCCACTGCCTTGTCCCCGAGGCAAGAAACGAAGGTGTAAAAAAAGCTAAAGGGGAGCTTGTGTATTTCGTTGACGGCGGTGACTATATTTCTCCCGATACAATTGAAAGCATACTTAAAGCCGCTGATGAAACAAAGGCAGATATTTTCTCTCCCCGCTTTTATGTGTCAGGAGAAAATGAGCCTTATTATGACGGCTGGATGGATATGCTTGCAACTGTTCCCGATATAGACCGCTTTGACAGAGCGCTTCTCAATACTCTCGACTTTGACGGCAGAGTATATAAAAAGAAGTTTTTCGATCTTTATTCACTGTCATTTCCCGCAGTTCCCGTTTTTTATAATGCAGCATTTATGGTAAAGTGCATTTTCGGCTGTGATGCAAAAATGACAGGTGTTGCAGGGGCTATATACGCAAGAAGAAGAGGTATATTCAGTGACGGCTTCCCTGAAATGGGTGAACCCTCCGAGAAAAATCTTGATGTTCTGATTTCTGTGTATGAGGAAGCATATGCCAATATCAGAAGCATTATTGAGGAAGAAACAGGTGCTGTTGACGGTGATGAATACACCGTTCAGGAAATTCTGACTGTTTATTTTGAAATGCTCACAAATTGTTTTTACAGATATTTCTGGTATCTTTCAGATGCTTCACTCGAAAAGCTCAGAAGTAAGTTTGAGGGAATTTCTGCACTTCTTACAGAGGAAAGACGAAATAAGCTTAATAAAACCTTCTCAGATCTTCGCTTCCCGCAGATGTATATAACAAGACAGGATGCGGCAAATATTCCGCTTTTCAGTATTCTTGCGGATCTTTCCGATAACACACAGCTTGACGAATTTATTAATTCTCTTTATGTTCAGAAGTTCCCATTCTTTGAGCTTTTTGTTAAAAAGAGTGCTGCAGAAGATCCATCCTTCCCCGAAAGATGGAGAAATGTTGAAAATATTATTGTTCTTCCCGATGAAGGCTTTTTTGCAAAAGCCAGAGCCGAGGCAAGCGGTATTACTATTAATGTGAAAGATCCCACACCCCTTGATCCGAGAATTTTGTCGGAGCTTTCTCTTACAAAAGCACCGAGATCATTTATTCAGTATATGTTTACAAGTAAAAGAAAGCAGTATTCAGCTAAGACTTATCTTAAAAAGAAAGGCCTTGCAATGCAGTAAAATAACAGCGGCACTTCCGGAATATTCGGAAATGCCGCTGTTATTAAAAGTGTCTGATAAGAGAAATGACCTTGCCGAGAACTATTATTTCATCGGATATGATAGGTGCATAATCGTCATTTTCGGGCTGCAGACGGAAATGACCGTCTTCTTTATAAAATCTTTTGACTGTAGCTTCGTCATCAAGAAGAGCTACAACGATATCTCCGTTAGATGCTACGGGAGTTTTTTCGGCAATAATAATATCACCGCTTAAAATTCCGCATTTAATCATACTGTCACCCTTGACTCTCAGCGCAAACAAAGGCTTATCGGAGGATTCATTTCCCGAAAAGGGGACATAACCCTCAATAGCTTCAACTGCTAAAATCGGCATACCTGCCGTTACAGTGCCTATGAGAGGGACATGTGTTACATTATTTTCCTGACCTCTGACTCTTATGGAGCGTTTGAGCATAGGATCTCTTTCAATGTAGCCTGCCGCTTCAAGCGCATCAAGGTTACTTTGAACGGAAGAGGTGGATTTAAGACCTACTGCGGCACAGATCTCTCTTACAGTGGGAGGAACGCCGTTTTGTGAGCGTTCAGCTAAAAATTCATATATTTTTCTTTGTGTACTGTTTAATTCTTTCATATTTGCCTCCGCTAAATATTACTTCAAGGGTATTATAGCACAAATGTTCAGAAAAAGCAAACATTTGTTTTGCATTTTTTAAATTTTTTTCGGAATATTTTTTACTTCACAGGACAAAATTCTTATAGGAGGTAATAATATGATAAATGATGATAATAAGAGTAACTTTAAGAAGATGCTCAAAAGCAACGGACTTTATTTTGCATTGGGACTTTGTCTTCTTGCGGCAGGAGTGGTGGGCTTTACGGCAACAAACAACAAAACTCCTTCTGTCATGGCGGAAAACACTACAAAGCAGATCGAAAGCATAACCTTTGGCGAAATTGCCGAAAAGGAAGAGGAAACAAGCTTCATTGTAGAGATAAATATTGATGAATTTACAACAAAGGCTCCCGAAGAGCCCTCTACTGCTGCGGTGTTTGATAATAATGCCGAAGTAATAGAAGAAACAACTGAAGCGCAAAAACTTGTATTTACTTCACCTTTGTCATTTTCAATGGGTATGGATTACAGCATGGGTATTCCCGTGTTTTCTCAGACCATGAATGATTACCGCACACATAACGGTGTTGATTTCAAGGGCGTTAAGGGTGAGAATGTAAAGACTGTAGCCGAGGGTACTGTAGTATCAGTAGAAAAGAATGCCGTATGGGGAAACACAGTTACCGTTGACCACGGAAACGGTATAACCTCAGCAGTTTCAGGTCTTGCCGACGAAGCACTGATTTCAGTAGGGGCACAGGTGTATACTGATACGGTTATCGGTATCGTAGGTGATATTCCCGTTGAAAGCGGCGAGGATTCTCATGTGCATCTTGAAATGAGAGTAAACGGAGAGCTCGTTGATCCTCTTGAGATAATGGGACTTGCCGGTGAAGAAGAATAATTTAAGACCGTTCCGAGTTTTTTTGGAACGGTCTTAGTTTATGCTTGTCTTTTAGTTTTTGCTTTTTCGTGTATCTGTTCGCTGAACTGTGAAAGAATTATGGCAGCGAACATAATTACACAGCCTATAATTTCTCTTTGTGTCAGTCTTTCCTGTAAGAAAAGAGCTCCGCACAGTACTCCGAAAACGGATTCAAGGCACATTATAAGTGATGCTACTGTAGACTCTGTGTATTTTTGTCCTATAATCTGGAATGTATAGGCGAGTCCGCAGCTCATTATTCCCGAATAAAGAAGAGGAAGAATACTCTGGTTTATAGCAGTAACAGTTGGTGTTTCAACAATAAACATGATTATGCAGGTAATAACTCCCGATACCGTGAACTGTGTAAATGAGAGCTTTACGGCATCTGAATCTGCGGCAAATTTCTCTATGACGAGAATGTGCACAGCATAGCATATTGAACATATAAAAGAAAAAATATCGCTTTTTGTAATAGCAGAGAAGCCTTCTTCTCCGACACATAAGAAATAAAGACCAACAGTGCCTATAATAACGCACAGCCATGTAACTAAGGGTACACGCTTTCTGAAAAGAAGTCCTATAAGAGGCACAAAGAACATATAAAAAGCAGTGATAAATGCTATTTTTCCTGCTGAATGATCTTCATATGTGAAAGCATACTGCTGAAAGTTACTTGCAATACAAAGCGCAAGACCCATAACGGTACCGCCTATAAGTATCTTTTTAGTTTCGGCTTTTACTTTTTCTTTCGGGGGCTTCCCGTGCTTTTTTATATTTATCAGGTCTTTTGCTATTATGAACGGTAAGAGTGCCGCAGCACCGAAAAGTGTTCTTATTCCGTTAAAGGTAAAGGCCTCAACACTTTCCATGCCGAGGGACTGTGCAACAAAGGAAGAGCCCCAGATGAAGGCTGTAAGAAAGAGCATAAAAATGCCCTTGAACTGACTTTTTTGCATTTATGTTATCCTCTTTTTTCTCATTTTCCAAAAAGAAAGGTTAACACAATAAGAAAAGAATGTCAAGCAAGCATTTTTCTTAATTTTCCGAGAATAGCTTTTTCTTTTCTTGATACTTGTACCTGAGAAAGCCCCAGCTTTTCGGCTGTGACCGTTTGCGTAAGTCCCTTGAAATATCGCAGCTCTATTATTCTTTGCTCATTATCCTCCAAAGAGGATAATGCTTTTCTGAGATCAAGTCTTTCGGAAAGCTTTTCGTCGGGGGAGGCAACAGGTATATCCGTTTGCGAGTCATCCTCTTCGGCAGTAAGAGATATTACGGGAAGACACGCACTTACCAGTGCCGCCGCTTCTGCAATCTCGATATCTGCCTTTTTTGCTATTTCAGTTATGGTAGGCTCTTTCCCCGTAATTGCGGCGAGCTCTTCTTTAATGCTTAAAAGCTGTCTTGCTTTTTCTTTTGCTGCCCGTCCTATTTTTACTGTTCCTCCGTCACGGAATATCCTTCGTATTTCTCCGAGAATGGCAGGAACGGCATAGGTTGAAAACTTGAAGCCTTTTTCAGGGTCAAAGCCTGCGGCAGCTTTAATAAGCCCCACACAGCCTGCCTGAAACAGATCCTCATATTCCACACCTCTGCCTTTAAAGCGGTTTGCGCATGAGTGGACAAGGCCGATGTTTTCAGTAACTAAAGAGTCATTTGCAGAAGAATTTAACATTATTCACACTTTCCCGATATTTTTTTTGTGAGTGTGACAACGGTTCCCTTGTTTGGTGCTGAACGCACGCTTAATTTGTCGGTAAAGCTTTCCATTACGGAAAAACCGAGTCCCGAACGGTCATCGCCTGCAGTTGTAAACAGAGGCTCCATTGCCTTTTGCACATCTTCGATACCGCAGCCCTTATCCCGTATTTTTATCTTTATGATGTTATCGGGATAAAGTGCGGCATCTATGTAAATTCTTCCCTGTTTTTCTTTATAGCCGTGCACGATAGCGTTTGTAACAGCTTCGCTGACGGCTGTTTTTATGTCACTTATTTCTTCAAGCGTCGGATCGGCGAGAGAACAGAATGCCGATGTTACCGCCCGTAAAAATCCTTCATTTACGGATTTCGATAAAACATTCATCTTAAAATCATTAATAGGCTTTTTCATTTTTATCACCTGAATTCAATTTTATTTTGCAGTCCTGACATCATAAGTATTTTTTTGTCCCGCTCTTTAAGTCCCGTAACAACGGTTTTACAGCCGTTATTACTTGCAAGCTTATATCTTCCGATAACAAGTCCCACGCCTGAGGAATCCATAAAGGTAACATCAGAAAAATCGAGTATAAGCTCTTTTGGAGAATATTTTATTATCTCACTGTCTGCTTTTTCTCTTATTCTTCCTGCCGTATGGTGATCTATTTCTCCGCTTAAAAAAACAGTTAAGGACTTGTCCGCTATTACTGTCTGCAATTTTTATCACTCCAAAAAAAGAAACTCCGTTACGTATCATTGTAACGGAGTTTCAGTGAAAAACTTGTCTTATTATGTTTTATGAAAAAATTTTAATTTATTCCGGGAGTTTTCAATATACCTGTTGTGCGAAGAATATATTCATAGCTCCAGTTTATGCCGCTTGAACGCCATGCTCCGGGACCGTGCCATGATTCTTTTACATTTACAAGGTGAATGGGTCCGAAGGTGTTATATCTGTGAAGATAGGCTGTAAGCTCAACCTCGTGTTTACCTGCTCCAACACCCTTGACTTCGAGTGTATAGGGCGGATATATAATGTTTCCGGCTTCCTTGCCGTCAACACTTACTTTTATAAGTGCGCCCATGTAATCACTTGCTGTAATAATAAGATCGTCATTTTCGGTTTCGGATGTGAGCTTATATGTAACGGCACCGCCGTAGAAGGGAAGTCCCTGTGAAAGTAATGAACCGAAGGTAAGCTTTTCGGGAAGAGCGGTAATGAAAGCGAAGCTGCCGTTAACATTAACACCAAACTTTCCTAATATGAACACATTTTCAAGGTTTGCGGTTTCACCGAAAGGAAGGGTTATTTCAAGAGTATTTTCTCCCTTGATGATATCGGGAAGTGCAATTTTACCAATAGATATGTCAACATAGTATCCCGAAAGTCGGGTATCTGCTTTCTTTCCGTTGAATACAACTTCTGCAACATCGGCATCTTCAAGAGCAAGAACTGCACCTGAGTAGTCAATTTCACTCATGAAAGTAAATTTAAGTGTTACCTTGTGCGGCTTTGGCATATCTCCGAGCACCCAGGGCTGAACTACATGACCGCCTCTTTCTTTAAGACCGAGTCTTTCTCTTATAATATTATCAAGGCGGAGAATTTCTTCTTTGGGTGAAAATTCAGTGTCACCGTCGAGCTTGAATTCAGCCATATCAAGAACAAGAACATTATCCTCTGAAAGAGAATAATCAACAAATATTCCTTTGGCTTCTTCAGCCTGAGTTAAAAGCTTTTGGGTGTTTTCGCAATTGCCTTCACCCTGAGTGAGTCTCAGAAGTAAGGAGTCATAGCCGAATAATTTATATCTTATTATAGTTTTGCCGTTTAAGTATTCAGCTTTATAAGGATAAATATCTCCGTTTGCGGTGTCATATATTTCGGGGGAGTAGATACCGTTAAGAATTATCTGAATATCGTCTCCGCCGTCAATATGCTTGTTGTCGGGCTCTTTCGAATTGCAGATGAAAAGCCAGCTGCAATCAGTATCTTTTCGAAGCTGATAAATGAAATTATCCGTAAGTCTGCCGTCAGCATATCTTATTGTAAGGCTTCTTATGTCTTCGAGGGCCGTAAGAAGTGAAGCTCTTGAAAAATCTATGTTTTGGCATTCGTTGAAAAGAGCTTTTCCGCTTTCATCGGGTACAGCATCAATAAGAGTGGGAGCATCTCCCATGAATATAAGCTTACCGCCCTTTTCTTTGAAGGCTTTAAGTCTTTCGAGGGTGGTTTTTCTCAGAGTTTCGCAACCGGGAACGATAATGGCATCATATTCCATTTCGCCAACCTTAAGGGGGGCGCTGCCCTCTTTACAGAGTGTGGGCAAAAGTGCTTCGGAAATAAAGTTGAAGTCAATGCTTCCTTCAAGAAGCCAGTTTGTTACATTGAAAAATCTCTCATCAAGACTTTCTCTGAAAACAGCGGATTTGTCATTGGGTCCCCAGTGAAGCCAGAAGCTCTCTACGGGATGAATAACACCGACCTTAACTACGGGCTTGCCGCGGGTAAGCGCTGTGTTTACTCTTGCGAAGTGGTCTTCTATTATATTATATTCCTTATACCAAGGGGACTGATAATGAATTGAAGCAGGGTAGTCACGCTTTGCTTCACCCTTCATAGCATACCATGATAAATGAGGAACACGGATAGTGACACCAAGACATGCCTGCCAGTCGCCTTGATGCTTGTAGGTTCTGAAATCACAGTCCCAGCCTGTAACACCGTAAAGCTCTGAAAGCATACCCTCATATCCGAACTGATGAACGGCAGACTGAGCTTGCTTTGCTGTAGTGAATTCATGTGAATTGCAAAGCATATCAATGCCGGGAAGCTGAAAGCTTCTGTAGGAACGCATTGCTTCACCGAGAGCTGCTGTCTGTGAATGAAGTGAGGGCTCTTCCATCATATGACCTGTAAGAGCAATGTTATTTTTATCACACCATGAGCCTACCGTGTCTGCAAAAGAAACGGCGAAAAGCTCTGCAATAAAATCGTGATAACGGTAACGGTGAATACTTGGAGCGGACTCAGGAAGATCCCAGAACACTTCGGGAAGAAAATCGAGAATATCCTCGCCGTAGGCTTCTTTATAAAGCTCGGGAACTTTATCTGTCCATGGCATAGTGATGTCCATTTTATCAAAGGAGTTGTCGAGAACTCTTTTTCTTGTAAACTGAGGCTCATCGGTAAATATGGCGGGAACGGTCTTGTCGAATTCGTCGCCTACTTTGTCCTTATATCTTTCATGGGTAACTTCAATGAATTTTTCAATGGCTTCTTTACTTAATGTATCAGCATAAGACTCGCCGTTATACCAGCTCGACGGAGCATGTATTTCAAGAAAAGCATACCATTTTGTGCCTGTCGCTTCTTCGTTTTCGTCTATTCGCCTGTAGCTTTCAAGATATCCGTCATTATCGAGAACGATATCATAACAGGCAATAAGTGTGCCTTTACCGGATCTTCCGCCCTTGGAGCGTGAATCATTTGATGAATAAATATCAGCATCCTTAAAGGGAGTGAAAAGAAGACATCTTCCTCTGTATTTTTCGTCTTTAGTTACAAATCCGCCTGCAGCGCCTGAGGGCCAACGGTCCTCGTCATAGAGCCACGCGAGCATTTCTTCATTTTTTGCTTTATCTACCGTTGCTTTTATAAGCTCCATATATTCATCGCTTAAATACTTGTTTTCAAGTCCTGTTCTTACATGTAAATGAAAACCGCCAAGTCCCATTTCCTTAAAAACATCTATCTGACGGCACAGCTCCTCTTTTGTAAGGTAAGAGTTCAATGCCCAGAAGGGAGTTCCTCTGTATTCAGAGGTGGGTTTTTCAAAAAGTGATTTTTGAAGTGACTTTTCAATGTTTTTCTTATATAGCATAGGCGTACCTCCTTTATTATTTTTATTTTATCATATTATTATAGCTAAAACAATAAAGATGTAATGTTAAGATTTATAAATTTGAGGGAGAAAAATTATGAAATTTGCAGTAGTGACAAAAAAAGACGTGTCTTTAATAGTTATAATGATTATATGGATTATTGTGCTGGTATCTGTGGTGTCAGCAACATTATATACCTCAGTAGCCTCACAAAACAGGCGAATTCCCATATACAGTGTCGATAAAAATGTAAAGGAGATCGCCTTTACATTCAATTGTGCATGGGAAAGTAAAAACCTTTACAATTTGCTCTCGCTTCTTGAGGAAGAAAATATGAAATGCACCTTCTTTTTTGTCGGGGATTTTGCCGAAAAGTACCCCGAAGCGGTCAGAATGATATATAATTACGGTCACGAAATAGGAAATCACTCAATGAAGCATACTGATCCCGTAAAACAGGAGTATTCTGACATCGTAAGTGACATAAATGCCTGTAACGAGCTTTTATATTATCTCACAGGATGTTCTCCCACCCTCTATCGGGCTCCGTCAGGCTCATATGACAATAAAACCATAGAAGCCTCTGAAAGTCTTGGCATGAAAACGATACAATGGGATGTTGACAGCATCGACTGGAAGGACCCTTCGCCCGAAAAAATAAAGAGCCGTGTTACTTCTAAGGTAACAAACGGCTCAATAGTATTATTTCATTTGGGAAAAGATAACACCTTAGAGGCTTTGCCTGATATAATTGATGCACTGAAGGCACAGGATTATTCGTTTGTAACAGTAGGGGAGCTGCTTCTTACAGGTGAAACATATGTTGATAATAACGGAAGGCAAAAAGAAAAATAACTATAATAAGTAATAATAAAAAACTGCCCATTTGGGCAGCTTTTTATTCTGTAGGAAGTGATACTTCAAATGTTATTAATTCGTTATTGGTTTTAAGCTTTATTTCTCCGTTGTGCAATTCAACGATTTTTTTGACCATCGGAAGTCCCAGACCGTTTCCGCTTGTTGAATGTGATTCATCACCCTGATAGAATTTGTCGAATATGCGTTTTTCGTTTTCGGGCGGTATTGGTTTTCCGAAGTTGCTGATAGAAAAAATCAGTGTTTCACCGTCACTTTTAAGGGAAATATCGATATCCGTTTTATCGGGGGAGAATTTAATGGCGTTATCAATGAGATTTATCCATACCTGACCTATCATTTCTTTATTTGCATTGATATAGTATTCGTCTGAATTAAACACTATTTCGGTGTTTTTTTTGGACCAGTTATTGTATAAAGAGCCGATAGTTATGCGGATTTGTTCGCTGACATTAAAATATGTCTTATTTGTTACAACGGACTGATGCTCAAGCCTTGATAAAGTCAGTATATTTGCCGAAAGATTGCTTAAATGGTCGGATTCCTGAATAATGATATCAAGATATTCATTTCTTTCTTCATCTGTAAGATTTTCGTTCTTAAGGAGCTTTGCAAAACCGTTTATTGAAGCTATCGGAGTCTTGATTTCATGGGAGAAATTGTTTATAAAATCGTGGCTCAGCATGTTAATATTTTCAAGCTGTGTTGCCATGTTGTTGAATATGGCAACGCTTCTTTTTATCAGGTCGGTCTTGCTTTTGGCGTGCAGTCTTGCGGAAAAGTTACCGTTTGATATCTGCTCCATTGCATCAAGAAGTCTTTGCATTCTTGACATCGGGCGGTGGATGATAATAACAGATAATATACAGCCGATAACAGTGCTTACAGCTGCATAATCATAGAACATAACGGTTTTGTAGTTAGTTTCATCTATAAGATTATATTTATATAACAGTTGGAATATCCATGAAGCTATTGTAAGGGTCAAGGTCAGTATAATAAAAGCGGCAATGCCAATGAGCAAGGTTGTTCTTATGTTTCTGTAAATGCTTCTTTTTTTATCCTTCTTTTTTTTCATCCTTAATCACCGCCATGTAGCCTACACCTCTGATAGCCACTATTTCAAATTCAGTCCAGCCGTCAAAGCGCTTTCTCAGGCGGTTTACATGAACATTAACGGTGGTATCGACCGTTTCCGAGTTCATACCCCATATTCTGTCCATTAGCTGCAGTCTTGTAAAAACCTTTTCGGGGGAGGAGAGAAGTGTATATAATAAATAGAATTCTTTTTGAGGCAGTATCTGCATTTCTCCCTTTCTGCTGACACTTAATGAGTCATAATCAAGTGTTACGTCGCCTATCTGAAGCTTATGCTCGCTTATCATCTGAGAGCGGCGAAGAAGTGCTTTAATTCTCAGTAAAAGCTCCATTTCGTTTACGGGCTTTACCATATAGTCGTCTGTTCCCGCAATAAAGCCCTCGCACTTGTCTTCATTCTGATATTTTGCCGTTACCATAAGAATGGGAGTTGTGTTTCCTGCCTGCCGAAGCTGTCTTGTAAACTCGAAGCCGTCCATTTTAGGCATCATGACATCAAGCACTATAAGGTCTATGTGCTTCGTGTCCATAACTTCAAGGGCTTCATAGCCGTTTGACACTAATATAACCTTATAACCAGCCTGATTGAGTATTATTCTCATAAGCTTTGCAGAGTTTGCATTGTCTTCTGCAACAAGTATTTGAAACATAAAAAACACCCTTTTTCTTAATTCTCTTTGCGTTTTGTATGATATCACAGAAAAATAAACAAAAAATAAACTCCGCGCATCTGTTAATAGATTGTTCATAATTTTGCCTCAAAAGTTTATCTTTAGTTTATCAAAACTTGTTAAAATTCTCTTGATAATGGTGCACTGTATATGAATGAAAGCAAATTTTTATGTATTCATTACGGTTGAACCAATACCAACAAATTATTTTTTGGTTGTTTTATCTAAAAAGACGAGGTTTCATATGTTTATCTTGCCCGAAGCCCCGTTTTGGCAGAAAAACTGCCGAAAAAAATGAAAGGAAGGTTTTTTATGAAAATCGCGAAGAAATCGCTGAGCTTGTTCTTATCATTATTAATGATATACACAGCTTGCTCAGTAGGCTTTGCCGGTCTGGACTTTACAGCTTATGCTGCAACGGGAACTGTCCAATCGGTAAAGAACGCACTCACCGATGATGTAGTAAATGAGATTGTTTATAAAGGTCATCTTGAATACAACTCATATACATACAAAGGTGATGCTGCAGTAGCAGTTGCAGCTGACGAGATTTATGCTTATGCAATAAGCTTAAAAGAAGCAAATGCCAATACAGCTCATGAGGGTATGGCTTCTACCGCTCAGGTAAATGCAACTTCCACTTTGTTAGCTAAAGTTGCTGCAAACACTGGTTTTACATCAGGTGACAAGTATTTGGCATTGCAGTACATTCTTGATCCTCCCGGAGATACTGTCACAGGTATTGAACAGGTTACTCCCGTTAATGGCGGAAAGTGTAATGGTTGTGACCATAAGTACGTATACAATACAATCCCCACAGATAAAACCCAGAAGACTGTAAAGGTTTATGGCACTGTTAGTTCTCTTCTTGAAAAATACAATTCTGTTGATGATATTCCTGTTTCTCTTCTTCAGGGTGTAACATTCACATACTCAATGGTTGCTGACCAGGCTTGTCTTGACCAGAATTATAGTTCCAAAAACTGTGATTATGACTGTATGGGTTACAGATGGAACTATTTATCATCCTTAAAGAGAACAGAAATCAAGAACATCGTTTCCATTGACGAGCTCAAGGAATTCGGTAAAGTTCTTGCTTCCGAAGATCTTTCAATGACATTCGATGAAATGATAGCTCTTCCCGCTTCTGAACTCGAAGCTATCTACAATGAGAATTATGCTCCCTATCAGGCAATGATAGACAAGTATACATTCGCAAATGTTGATAAGTTATTTGGTAGCTACAATCAGTATTTCCGTGATCTTCTCAAGGCAATGCAGATTAATCTCTCCTTGCCCGCTATCGATATCCTTATGGATAAGGTAGGCACAGAATATGATAGCGAAAATTACGATGAGATGGCAGCCATCTATGCTCCCGCAAACTCAGCTTATAATGCAATCAAGGGCTATGGCTCCGAAGTATTTGATTACATCAAGACAAAGGCTGAATATGCAGACTTTGATATTGCAGCAGCAAAAGAATATCTTAACGATATGAAGAAGGCAATGGACCTTATTACCCTTCCCGGTCTTAAGGCAACAATTGATGCTGACCTTGCTGCATACAACGGAGTAAATCTTAATACTCTTGATATTCCCGTTCTCAAGACTCTTCTTAATAAGCTCAACGGCTATAAGGGTACTATTGGTGCTGCAAACCAAACTGCAGTAAGCTCCGTAATGGGCACCACAGTAAACAACCTTAACAATCTTATTAATAGTGTTAAGGCAAACATTGAAGCAAGATCTCCCGCAGAAACTGAAGCAGCTTTCAATGTGCAGTATAACTACTACACACCTGTTCTCTTCGGTAACTACTCTGCTATGGCAACTGCTGATGTTATGACAATGTATTCAGACTACGATGTAAATCGTGAGGCTCTGATAGCTGTTTATAATGAGCAGGTTACAAAATACGGTGCTGCAGTTGTTAACCCCTTGTTCAGTGTAACAATCGGTGAAGGTGGCTCACCCGCACTTATTCAGAATGTAATTTCAAAGAATTCTATTCAGACTGAACTTGTTGCAAGAAACAGTGCTCAGATAGCAATCGCTGCAGGCTATAAGGATATGGCAGCTAACGTTAACTTCGACAACCTTGTTATTGTAAGCACAGCTGTTAAAAACTTCGACCAGGCTCTTTATCAGCTTTGCGCAGATAACGGTTGGGTAAGCGCAGCTGACCAGGCTCTTTACAGTGATGTTCAGGCTGTTATCAATGCATACAATGCATTTGTTAATAAAATTAACACAAGCGGCTTCCAGAAGGTTGAACTCGACGAAAACGGCGTTTATGTTGTCCGTGATGTTATGGATGAAGACCTTGTAAAGGAAGATGCTTACACAGTTGATGAAGCAAAGATTAATGATACTATCGTTAAGCTTGATAACTTCCTTGCTTCAGAAGACTTCGGTGCTCTTCTCGGCTTTGAAGACGCTGACGGTAATGCAGTAGGTCTCGGTGATTACCTTTACGGTATGTTGGGCGAAATGCTCTTCAACAATGACCTTATTAATATGGTTATCGGTATGCTCTTCCCCATGATTGAAGACCTTCTTGTTACAGAACTTAGTAATCTTCTTAATAGTGAAGATGTTAACCCCAATAAGATACCTCCTCAGAACCCCGGTGCTGTAGGTTATGTTGACCTTTCTGCATTAGTTGATCAGATAAGCGGCGGTATTGATGTATATCTTGGCGATGTAACAAAAGAAGGTCAGGAAAGAATACAGATGTCCTTTGCTGAGCTTCTCAAGTCTGCCGGTCTTTATATATTCCCCTCCACACTTGCAGACAGCATGGTTTCATCAGGTGTTCTCACAACATCAAGTGAAGCTCATAAGATGCTGAAGGCTGCAGGTAATTCATGGACAGCTCTCGGTGTATTTGATCCTGAAACAGAAACCTTCACATATAACCTCAACCTTGATTGGGGTATCACAGACAGAGCCTCCTTTACTAAGGTTCTCGGCGGTGTTCTTGATTCAGTAGGTTCTCTTCTTCCCACTCTCTTCCTGAATCAGGCATTTGATAAGACTCTCGGTTCTGCTGATAACCCTGCAGGTGTAGGTTACGGTAGCATTTCTGCTATTTCTATTGTTAATATTAATAATGCCGAATTTTATGCTTCCCTTAGCTTAGCAGTTCAGCCCTTGAATCTTTATGCAAATCTCTTCCAGCCTCTCTTCTCACTTCTCGGACTTACTGCTAATGCAAATCTTACAACATCCTCTAATGGTATTGATTATGCAAAGGCTATTCTTGATCCTATCTTCTCACTTCTTGATAAGGTAGTAGCAGCACCCCTTGATACAATTCTGGGACTTCTTCCCAATCTTGCATATATTCTTTCCACAGACTTCATTGATTCCTTCCTTGGCAGTATCCTTCTTGACTTCTCAGTTAAACTCGGTATTGCAGGCTCCAATGCAAGCGGTCTTTTCGGCACATTGCTGAATTGGCTTGGCGATTCATTGAGCTTTGAAGTATTCGCTGATCAGATGGGTATTGCTGACATCGCAGGTGCAGCAACACTTAAGGATCTTGTTGGTATTGACATCAGCAATATCAATTCACTCCTTGACTTCCTCTTCGAATCTCTCGAAGTTGATCTTGATCTTCCCGACATCGACCAGACAGGTCTCATTGAATGTGCAAAGTGGAACAGCAAAAACAGCCTTACAGCTGACAAGGCAGACGTTCTCTTCTTCCTCCTTGACTATCTTGTAAGTGCTCTTAACCCCGAATTCCTCAATGCTATTATCGGCATGGTTGGCGGTGAAGATGGAGGACTTGACCTTGAAGGTACTCTCGGTACAGTTCTCAATAAGGTTTTCGGTTCAATCGCAGATGATCCCGACGATGCTATCGCAGCTCTCGTTGAGCTTCTCAACCCCGTTGAGTATGAACTCAAGGAAATGACATGGGCAGAAGGTGCAGACGAATCTATCGTTTACCTTCACTATGCAAACGATTGGACTAAGTCTGAATCACAGTATCTTATTGATAACGCTATGGATATCGTTAAGGCAGTTCTTGGAATGACAGGTTCTGATGCAATGCCAGAGGATATCAATGCATTCCTCAAAGAAAAGGTTGACGGTCTCTTAGGCGGTCTCTTCACAAATGAGACAATCACAAAGCTTGTTGAAACATTCGCAGGAATTGAACTTCCTGAAATTCTCAGCGACATCCTTGTTGACCAGCTTGGTGTTAACATGGGCGCATGGGCTAATGACTTCGGTTACCTCTTCAATGAAGAATTAGAGGCTCCCGATGCAACAGTTCTCGGCGTAACAGCTGTTAAGGATTCTGAAGGCAACATTGTATGGAACGGTCTTGCAGACGGTGACAAGGCAGTATTTGTTGATACTCTTTGCGCAGTTCTTGCTCCTCTCGCTCCCGCAGTTGCATTCCTTCTCGGAGGTGAAGACCTCGGTGTATTCGGTATAGTTGAGCTTAAGGGTTACGAATCCTTCGATTCAACACTCGGACTTCTTCTTGAAACACTCGGTGTTACTGTTCCCGCAGTTAATTTCGCAGCTGATCCTATGGGATCACTTAACAGCGTAATTAATGCTGTATTTACATGGCTTGATGCAACTCTTGCATCCGACGCACTTGTTGAAACAGCAATTAATCTTATTACTAATCTCATTCGCTACATCGAAAGCAACGGTCTTTCAGTTCTTCTTCATAACCTTCTTCTTCCCGTACTTGCTCTCGTTGATACAGTAAGACCTCTTATCAATGTAGATGTAAATACAATTCTTTCAGTAATCGTTTCTGACCTCGTAGCAGGAAACGAACTTGATATGGATAAGGTTCTCGGTCTTGTTCTCGGAACCTATGAAGGTAATGACGATATAACTGTTACAGTTACAATCGACAATCTCACTCTTACAAAAGTTCTCGGTATTGTTGACGCAATGTTTGGCTCTGATCTTGTTCACAGCTCATTTGCAACAATAGGTCTTAAGGGTCTTTGCAATGCTGATGTAGATGCTGCAGACGCACTCACAATTATCCTTTCATCTCTTATTGATGCTCTTGGTCAGCCCGCAGCTGATACTACCAAGACAAATGCAGATGCTATCTTCGGCTATATTGCAGAAAAGACAGAGAACGACCAGATTGGAAATATCGTTAATGCAGTTCTTGAACTTATCGGCGTCGTCGTTTACGAATATGACCAGCCCGACTGGGATAAGATTTTCACAATTGAATTTAACGCTGAAAATGCTGATCCTGACCTTTATCTGACAGTTGATGCTAAGCCCTCAATTGAATATCTCAGTTATGCAAATGACTGGACAGAAGATGCAGCAAAGGGTGTTTATGCTTCACTTGATGAAATTCTTAATCTTCTTCTTCCTTCACTTCTCGGTGAAAATGAAACAATAGCAGCATTTATCAACGGCATGCTTGAAGAAAAGGTATATTCAGATGAGATACTTAATACTCTTATTGAAGCTGTTGTAAATCTTCTTGCAGGCCTCGACGCTTCTCTCTTTGAAACTGTTGATGTTGTACTTGATACAGATATTGCAACATGGTTCACATTCTGCACTCTCAATGAAGAAACAGGCAAATATGAATGCACAAAGGCTTGGGGCGTAGACGAAGCAGAAGATAAGGGCGAAGCATTTGTAGACGCTCTTAAGGAAGCTCTTGCTCCCGCAAACAGACTTCTTGCATTCCTCTTCTTCGGCGACAGCTATGAATTCTTCACAGATTCTGAAGTTGATGCTAACGGCAATTACACTTATAAGAGCCTTATCACTCTTAACGGTGGCGAAGGCTATGCAAAGGGTCTTGTACCCATATTCGAAGCTCTCGGCTTAACAATGAAGCCTGCTTCTGCATACCTCGTAAACGGAGAGTATGATGCAGTTGCTGCAGTAGCTGATATACTTAATGCTGTATTAGGCCTTGTCGATAGCCTCGCAACAGCCGAAAGCACAGTAGCTAAGGTATTCGATCTTCTTCCCAACCTTATTTACTTCCTCAATGTTGACGGTATTAAGGCAAGTGTAAACAATATCCTTGCTCCCGTAAATGGAATTCTTGAAAAGGTTGCAGCTATATCAGAAGATATTCCTGCTTCCATTACAGATCTTATTCCTGACGGAACTCTTCCCATTGATATTACAAATCTCACAACAGAAGAACTCCTCGGCCTTGGTGCTGATGCAGGTCTTACACTTTCAGATGAGATGCTTAATATCGTTAAGAATCTCTATGTTGGTAAGCTTGAAAAATTCACATCTGTAAACGGTGATTATGCTTACAGACTCAATGTTGAAGGCTATGAACATGATGTTCTTACAATAGTTCTCAGCCTTGCAGTAGAGTTATTCACAACCAACAAAGAGCTCTTTGGCGGTCTTCTTGACGAAAAGCTTTACGATGCAATAGTAACACTTGTTGGCGGTCTTGAGGTTACATTCTCTGAAATCCATTGGGGTTATATGTATGAGGATGAAGCTACAGACATAAATGCAGCAATTGAAAAGCTCAGAGCTGAAGGCTTCGGCGAACCGACAATTAATAAGCTCGGTTACAGCAAAGACTGGACAGACGCTGCAGCTACCGGAGTATATTCTGCTCTTGATGACATACTCGCAATGGTATTTGATTCTGTAGACAGTCTTAAGGGTAAGAATGTTGCAACTCTTGTAAACGGCATTCTTGAAGATAATGTTTACTCAGATGCAGTTGTAAACTCTGTAATCAGTCTTATTGTAAACGCAGTTAAAGACTTTGAAGATATAATTAAAAATGTTGATGCAGTTCTCGGTGTTGAGCTTGACGGATGGTTCTATAATTACATCACCGGAACAGATGCAGAAGAAAATTACATCTGCGAATATGACTGGGGTATTGATGAAGCAGAAGATAAAGAAACAGCTTTCATTAATGCTATCATTACAGTTCTTGAACCCGCTAACCCGCTTCTTAACTGGCTCTTCTTCGGCGGCAAGTATGAATTCCTCAGCAGCTCCACAGGTGAAACTCTCATCACTCTTAACGGCGGCGAAGGCTATGCATACGGTCTTGCACCTATCTTCGAAGCTCTCGGCTTAGAAATGGCACCCGCAAGAGCATATGCAAATGTAACAGATGCTATAGTAGATATTCTTGCAAAGGCATTGGCATTTGTTGATGAACTTGCAGCTGCAGACAGCTTAGTAGCTAAGGTATTTGAGCTTCTTCCCAACCTTATCTACTTCATCAATGCAGGCGGCGCTAAGACGGCTGTAAATAACCTTCTTGCTCCCGCAAAGGTTATCCTTGATACTCTTGATCCTGCTATTGATGCAGACCTTTCACTCGAAGGCCTTCTTGGCGGACTTGTTGAAGGCTTTGATATTCTTAACATTACAACTGATGCACTTCTTGATCTTGCTGAAGCAAACGGTGTAGTTCTTTCAGATGCACTTAAGGATGTAGTAAAGACACTCGCTGTTGGTGTACCTGCTGAATTTACAGCAGCAAACGGCAAGCAGGCATTCAGAGTTGATGTTACTGACTATGAACACGATGTTCTTACAATAATCCTCACACTTGCACTTGAAGTATTCAAGAGCAATGAAGCTCTCTTCGCAGGTATTATTAAAGACGAAGCCGTATACGATGCAATACTTACCCTTATGAAGGGCTATGAAAATGATTTCGTATACTCCAACCTCAACTGGGGCTACATGTATGACGATAATACAGTACCCGCAGACGGCAAGCTTCCTGCTCGTGTAGAAGGCGATATATTCTCTAACTACACCAAGTACCAGAACAACTGGAATGAAGATGTTGCAGCAGTACTTGATGAAAATCTTGAAGCAATCGTTGACGGTGTAATGGCACTTGTAAAGGGTGCAGACGCAGACCTCGGTCAGCTTCTCGAAGATGCTATTGTTGGTGGACTTTATCAGGATAGTATCCTTAACAGTCTTATCAAAATGGCAGTCGGCTTCCTTGTAGAATATGAAGATATCATTAAGGGTGCAGGCGCTGTAATCGGTGCAGAAGGACTTGCAGCTTGGTTCGATGATTACTGCGATATAGCTGAAGATGGCACAGTTACATGTGAATATGACTGGGGCATTGATGCTGCTGAAACAGCAGAAGCTAAGAGAGTAGCATTTGTAAATGCATTTGCAGAAGCACTTGCTCCCGCAAACAGACTTCTTGCATGGCTCCTCTTCGGTGAAGATTTCGAATTCTTCACAGGTGTTGATAATAATGTTATTATCACAATCAAGGGCGGCGAAGGCTATAACTATGCTCTTGTTCCTCTCCTTGAGGCATTCGGCGTAGAAGCAGAAAATGCTGAAACCTTCTATGTAAATGGCGTTCTTGATATGACAAAGGCAGTTACAAGCATCTTTGGTAAGCTTACTGAAAGAATTGCTTATATCTGCAACGGTGTAAATGAAGATAATACTTCCGTAACAGTTACTGAAGCATTTGATCTTCTTCCCAACCTTATCTATTTCATCAATGCAGGCGGTCTTAAGGTTGTTGTTAATAACCTCCTTGCTCCCGTTCAGTTTATCCTTGATACTCTTGAACCTATGGGCTTAAGCGTTGACTTTGCAACACTTATCGAAGGCATTGATATTACAAATCTTGATTTAGCAGCAGTATTCGCGATTCTTGAAGAACAGCTTGGAATCGTTGTTCCTGCAGAACTTCAGAATTTCCTTACAGGCTTCTATATCGGTAAGCTTGAAAAGGAAACATCTGCAAACGGATTACCTGCTTACACTATGGTTTACACAGAAGAAGAAACAAGAATTGACTTTATAACAGTTCTTATCTCTCTCGTTGCTGATGTATTCACTTCTGAAGCTAACGCAGCTAAGGTTAAGGAACTTATAGGCGATGATGTCTACACAGTTCTCATGAGATATCTTGCTGATGCAGACAAGAAGGTAGTTGATGTTCTTGAATTCAGCTGGCAGTACACTGATAAAGCTGATACAGGCGAAGTAATTTCTCCTGTTGTAGCTGACAATGCACTTTATGACTATGTTTACGGCGATCTCTACACAAGAGAACAGGCTGAATATATCAATAAGTGGTTACCTGAATTCATTGATACAACAATTACACTTATCGGATATCAGAATGCTAACGGTGAAAATGTAGAAAGCATCGAAGGACTTCTCAACGATCTTATCGGTACTTCCATTTACACAACAGACAATCTTGTTGCTCTCGCTGATACTCTTAAGGGTCTTGTAGGTCAGCTCAAGGAACTTCTTGGTGACGACTTGTTCGCACAGGCAGCAGCAATACTTAATGCTTCACTCGGCGTTGATGTAACTGTTTGGGATAACTACACAGTAGCAGAAATCGCAACAGGTGATCGTGATGCATTCGTAGCTCAGCTTGTTGAAATGCTCAAGCCCGTAAATCCCATTCTTGAATGGCTCTTTACAAGTAAGGATCTTGCATTCTTCAGCGATATCGAAGGCGAAAACTATGTAGTTATTGAAGGTGCAGACGGCTATGCTTACGGTATCATTCCGTTACTTGAAGCACTCGGCTGTGAAGGCGTTCTCACTCCTGCAGAATATGCAGCAGATACAGACGGACTTCTCCTCAACATCCTCAATCCTCTTCTTAACAAGATTGATGCAATTCTTGCTGATCCTGTTGCAGGATTACTTGAAACTCTTCCCGGACTTATTTACTTCATTAACTCCAACGGTGTTAATACAGTTCTTAATAACGCTCTCAGAGCAGTATTCACAGTTCTTGCAAACCTCGAGCCTCTCGTTGATGTTGATCTTTATGAACTTGTTGGTATTGACAGTGCTGATTTAGGTTCATTCGATGCACTCGTTGATATGCTTCTTGGTCTTGTAACAGAAGGCACAGGCCTTGAACTTAAGGCAGTTGCTATGAATGCTCTCAATGAGCTTACAATGGGAACAATCGTATCCTTCGAGTCAAAGAACGGTGATACAGCTTACACAATGAAGTTAGCAACCGGCGCAGATCAGATTGACTTTGTTACAATAATTCTTCGTCTTGTTCTTAACTTCGTATCAATTCCCGAAAATGTTGAAGCTCTTGAAGTTCTTCTTGCAGATAGTCTCAGCGAAGAAGGTTACATCTTCCTTACCTCTCTTCTTGAGAACTTCTCACAGATGGCTGCAACTGAAGACGGTATGGATGCAATCCTCTACACCGTATACCAGATATTCTATACTGCTAACGTAGCAGTTCACGAAACTGAAGATTTCATGGGCGAATTGAATGACGACTATACCTTCCTCGGCAACCTCTTCGCTACAAGTGATCTTGATTTCATTAAGAATATCGGTGCTTCTCTCGGCGGACTTCTTGATAACTTCCAGAATGGCGATATCATCGGTTCCGAAGGTGTTGCTCAGAACGGCTTAATGAAGTTCTTCCAGGCAATCAAGGACTTCTTCCAGAAGATAGCTGATTTCTTCAGAAATCTCTTCTCATAAGAATTTCTTGAACTAAGAGTTATTTTCAATAACTAACTAAAAATCCCCTCTGCACTTCGGTGCAGAGGGGTATTTTTTTGAAGTATGAAGCAAAAAAGAAGTTGCAAAAAAAATAATTTATCTGTCGAAAAGACTGTTAATTTTTAATACCCAAAAGGCACAAAATAAATCAACAATTTGTAGGGGAGGGGTTCCCCCTCCCGTAAGTGGGAGAAGATAATTGATTATATAAAGATTGTTTATGGGGAAGTAAAAGTAAATGCTTATATTTATAAAACAAAAAATATTTTAAAGTTACAACTCATTTGCAACGGGAGGGGAGACCCCTCCCCTACAAGAAGCAAGTGCCTCTCGGCATATAACAGCTAAATTATGATTTTTATTTATAAAAAAATCAAGACCACCGTTTGACCGGTGGCCTTGATTATGAAGATATAATTATTCTTCTACTGTTTTCTTTGGTATTTCTATTTTGCCGTAAAGGGAACCTGCAGCATCTTTTCTGGGTTCTCTTGTCTTTTCAGGCTGATAGGCTTCTTTCTTCTGATATGAGCCTTTCCCGCCGCCTCTGCGGTTATCTCTGCGAGGACCGCGGTTGTTGTATCCGCCCTTTGAGGGATGTGTAGGCTGAACGCCTTCTTCAAGAGAAATAACAACCTTTCTGCCGGCATCTACACCTGTTGAATGAGAAGTAACACCATCAATTTCTTGAATAGCAGTGTGTATAATTCTGCGCTCATAAGGGTTCATGGGATCAAGAACAACATTTCTGCCGTATTTAAGAACCTGTTTTGCGCTTCTGTGAGCAAGAGCTCTTAAATTATCTATTCTCTTTTCTCTGTAATTGCCGATATTAACGGATATCTTACGGTGCTTGTCATCGTCTATACCTTTATTAATGGAAAGTCTGAGGAGGTACTGAATGGAGTCAAGAGTTTCGCCTCTTCTTCCTATAAGAGTACCGTCTTCTTCACACTCTATAGTATAAACATATTCATTGGAGTCTTCTGCTTTTGCAAGTGAAAGAGAGTAATCTGTGATGCCTATACCCTCAATAATCATTTTAAGGTAATTAGCTGCGCTGTCATTTTCGTTGATTTCTTCTTTGATCATGTTGGGCACAACTTTTGTTTTGGAAGCTTCATCTTTAGCGGTATCAGCTTTAACTGCCTTGAGAACTTCTTCTTTTACCGCGTTGGCTTTAGGTGCTGCATTCTTAGGTGTTTCCTTGATTGAGGTTTTTTCTGAATGAGCTTTGGGGCCGGGTTTTTGCTCCACGGGTTTCTTTGTTTTTTGAACGGGTTTTGCAGGTTTTTCTTCCCTTACGGGAGCGTCGGGAATTTCATACCATACTCTGACCTTTGCAGGTTCAGTTTTCAGTCCGAAGAGCTTTTTCTTTACATCCTGAATTATTTCCTGATGAAGTTCCGCGTCTTCGGGTGCTGCCAATAATACTTTGGCATTTTCATAGGCTTCAGCAATGCTGTTACCTGTGCCGATTTTCTCGATTATCATTGATAACGAAATCCTTTCTAAATATGTGCGGCTGTAAATAAATACAGCATTATTTTCAGATTATTCGTTTGATTCTTCGTGTTTTTTCATAAGCTCTGCTTTGATTTTTACATTTTGTTCTCTCGAACGTCTTTGCACGGTTTCATCTATCATCTGTCCGGCGATTATAGCATCAGGCTTTATTGTGAGTGCAAGACCGACGGTCTGAATAAATGAAAGAATGTTTGTAATGATCCAGTAGAAACCGATACCTGCGGGCAGGTTGTAAGAGAACATGATTGACATTACGGGTGACATAAAAGTCATACAGCCCATAGCAGGATTTTTTGCCATTTCAGGATTTGTCTTTCTCTGCTTCAAATACATATAAACACTTGTGAACATAGCAGTAACGCCTGCAAGAACGGGAATAAGTATAAGTACATATCCTAATTCTCTGAACTGTGAAGGAGCATCAGTAAGGTCAATGCCGAAGATCTGGAAGTTTGTTATGAAATTTTCAATTCTTGCAATAACTTCTTCTGATATGATTTCGGGATTAAGCTGATCCTTGAACTGTGAAAAACGGTTAAGAGCGTTCAATTCAAGATAATAGTCACTCTTCATGTTAGCAGTTATGCTGTCTGCAGGAAGAGCGTTGATAAAAGCATTATAAACTGTTTTTATCTCTGCCATCACAGATTCTTCAAGTCTTAATACAAGTGAAAGAGGGGAGTATATAGCTCCGTAAAGTCCCAACATAACAAGGAGCTGAAGAATCATTGGAAGACATCCTGCAGTGCTTGCATTGAAGCCTTCACGTCTATAGAGCTCCTGCGTTTCCTCGGAAATTTTCATTTGCGCTTCTCTCGGATTGAGAGTTGAGTATTTAGCTCTGATTTTATTAATTTTAGCCTGAAGTCGCATTTGCTTTGCGGAATTCTTTTGCTGCTTTACAGCCTGCGGTAAAAGCAAAAGTCTTATAACCAGTGTGATAAGGATAAGTGAAAGTAAGTAGTTATCCGTGAATTCATAAAGCACACTGAGTATAAATCCGAAAGGCACGGCTAATACATCTCTGAGACCTCCCATTAAAAACCTCCGAATTATTTTTTCTTTCTTTTAATTTTCAAGTCCGGGACGGGATCAACACCACCGGGAAACAGTGGGTTGCATTTTAAGATTCGCAGCGCTCCCATGGCACCGCCGAGAAAGAAGCCGTAACGGTCAATGGCTTCAAATGTATAATGGGAACAGGTAGGATAGTATCTGCATACGGGTGGAAAAAGCGGAGAAATGCAACGTTGATAAAAGCGAATTAATTTAAGTGCCGCTTTCCTTAGCATCCTTTATTACACCTGCCGATATTAAATGTTTGCGCATGATAGCGCTTATATCCGTACTTTTTTTGTGGACCGTTTTTGTTCGGGCAACAAAAACAATATCAAAGCCACCTTGAATCGGTGTCATTGAAAGGAAAGCCTCTCTGATAACACGTCTTGCACGGTTTCTCTGAACTGCGTTGCCGATTTTTTTGCTTGTTGTTATTCCAATACGACAAATTCCCGCGCGGTTTTTTATTACATAAGTAACCAACGCAGGATTTGTGTATACTTTTCCACGAGCATATGCTCTGCGGAAATCAGTGTTGGAATTAAGTGTTACGAATCGGGACAATTTCCACGAATCCTTTCAGCTATCAATTAGTAAGAAAGCTGCTTTCTGCCCTTTGCTCTGCGGCGGGCAAGAACCTTGCGGCCGTTTCTGTCTGCCATTCTCTTGCGGAAGCCGTGCTCCATCTTACGCTGACGCTTTTTAGGCTGATATGTTCTTTTCATCTGAGAACCCCTCCATTCTTTTCTTCTTTAACAGCTAAGTAACGGAAAAACGCTGTATTCTCGAAAAAAGGCGCAATATGCCCCTGTTTCTACAGTTAAACATTATATAATAGGCGACCGCTTCCTGTCAACAGTTTTTTTATTTAAAAAATAAATGTATTTTTTATAATATTTTATTGTTTATTTTAAGATTTTGGAGTATTATAATAATTAGAAAAAAACAATTTGTTGTGATATTGATTTTTGAGGTGTTCTGATGAGTGTTGTTGTAGAAAAAAGAAGGGCTACAATAATTAATGTTTTATATTTTGCATTGTTGTTGGCTGCATTTTACTGTGCTTTTAAGTGGCTTCTTCCTCTGTTCCTGCCTTTTATTTTTGCTTTTATTACAGCAAGTATTATAAACCGTCCTATTACGGCAATAACAAAGAAAACGCCTTTGAAGCGGTCGCTGCTCAGTGCCTCCGCTGTTGTTTTGCTTTTAGTTGCCATAGCGGCAATATTCTTTCTTATCGGAATAGAGATGTTTGAGCGTATAAGCGGATTTTATGATTACCTTGTGGCTCAGCTTCAAAATATTTCTATTCTTTTTAATGACCTGAAGCTGTGGATACTTGATTTTACTTCATTTTTGCCTGAGTCTGTCAGAACTGTTTTACATGAAAATGTAACTCTATTCTTTGATAATATAATTCAAAACGGCTTTGAAAATATTTCTATTGACACTTCTATGATCGATTGGAGTGCTCTTCTGAGCAAGGGCGGAGAGGTACTTACAGGTACCGTAGGCAAAATACCTTCTCTTCTTATTGCCTTTGTTATTTTTCTGATATCAACGGTATTTATATCCTCTGACTATGAAAGAATAAAAGAATTTTTTGTAAAACAGGCATTCGCACATCATATGGAAAAACTTTCAACTGCATGGCATCTTGGTGTGTCGTCGCTTAAGAAAATGTTGAAGGCATATGCACTTATTATTCTTATTACGACATTTGAGCTCACGGTAGGCCTTTATATCATGAAATTTATAGGCTTATTTGACAATCAGTATATTATTTTTATTGCTCTCGGAATTGCGATTATTGATATAATTCCTGTTTTGGGCACCGGTACAGTATTGATCCCCTGGGCAGTTATATCGTTTATCACAAATAAAATCGGACTTGGAATAGCCTTGTTGATTATTTATGTTATAATTCTTGTTATCCGACAAATAATTGAGCCAAAGCTCGTCGCAGGACAGGTCGGTCTTCCTTCTATCGTTACAATTATTGCCATGTATGTAGGATCAAAAACATTAGGTGTATTAGGTTTCTTTATTCTTCCTTTTATTGTAATCCTCATAAAAGTGTTTAATGATGCGGGTCTTATTGTTCTGTTCAGAAACAGACACTCCGAGGAGACAGAACAAGTTACTGAGACTTCGTCTCAGTCGGATGTGTAAATTTGGCAAAAATGTTAAAAGTAAAGAAAAAATACAAAAAATATTAACAAATCGGCAAAAAATATAACAAAAACCGATTATAATTCTGTTTGAGAATTATAATCGGTTTTGTTTATGATATATTTTTATTTGAAGAGTTTTTTATTTGTCTGGAGGCTGTATATATGCTTGATACATTAATACAGACTATTGCCAATCTCGGTTTTGATTCATCATATATAAGCGATGCTTTTAACAATGTATTGGAAACTATTCAGATGGGTGATACATCTTCTCTTTCCGGTATTATGGATATTTTTACAGGTATAGTTGCTGCATTGACGGGTATCAGCGTTGCTGATATTTCTGCAATTATTTCATCGTTGGTGTCGAGTGTAGTGGCTATCCTTTCCGATGATTCCGTAAATTCAATTTTATCTACAATAACAGGTGCATAAGTGATGTGCTGTTCTTGAAAATAACTTTTTGCCCGATGGATATGATCTGTCGGGTTGAATTTTTATAAAACGGTACTTGCTATATATAATGTAATTAATTATTAAAGGAGTTTCGGTGATGAGAAAATCAATTGCTGTGATATTTTTTATCTTGCTTCTTATAATGAGCGGATGTGCTCTTGATAATTCGGAAGAGGAATCAATAAGTGAGAGCCCCGAGACTTCGACTGAAGCTAATCCTTCATATGCATCAGGCGAAGAACTGTCAGAAACTGAAAATGCTTCAACAGCGCAAATAACCGATGTGTCCGAAGAGATACCTTCGCAACCTGAAGTAACAACTTCCGTACAGGAGAAAGAAACCGTTTCTTCCGAAACTGTCGGCGAGTCCTCTGTTACAGAAATAGATCTTACTATCACAATGCCTGAAAAGAACGGTGATATGTATACCGATAAATCATCAGACAACAAGTATATTAGAATTGTGTGTGATGAAAGGGGATTGGAGCCTCAGCTGTTGGTTGCGGTTTTTGCTGTTCCGGAGTCAGGACAAAATTATGTCTTTGAATTTAATGATGAAGCAGGAAGAGATGTAGATGATATCAGAAGGGTATACCTTATTAATTCAGACGGTAAGATAAGCGGCGTTGCAGCTTCAAACGGAGCAGAGAAGGAAAAAGTGTCCTCGGTTGAGAATTGGTTCTGCATGAATGTTCTTATTAAAGAAATAATATATCCTGCTGTTGAAAAAGATGTCAGATAACAGGATTTGCCCGGTTTCGTGTGTTAAAAATATCTTGTCGTTTTACTTTTTTATAAAAAGCACGAAATAAAAGAAAATAAGTGGCTCGGTGTAATAGAAATTAAATAAATATTCAGAAAATACAGTCATTATTCATCTGAAAATGAATATGTATGCACTTGGTGAAAATTATAAAAAAAACAGCACATTTTACGAAAAATTTTTCAAAAAATTGTTGCATTTTACAGAATTATATGGTAGAATACACGAGTGCCTGAATGGATTGGGTAAATTATGCCCTTTTTTCACAGGCTGATGTGCGATGATACGGAAGGTGGCTACGCATGACGTAGGGAATTTCCGTGGAGTATGTCCGATTAAAAAACCGGGCGAAGTATGACCGTTCAAGGGGGAAATCTGTGCCTTAACCGGATTTCCAATGCCCTTTTGCGGCGAAAATTTCTGATATTATGTCCGGAATAGCTTGCGAATATTCCGGATTTAAAAAATGGAAGGCGCGAACAACCCGGCGCCGTGTAGAAATTTTCAACTAAGCAGCCCGCCAAATTTCTAAGGAGGCGTTCCCATGGCAGTTAAGGAAAAAATCAGAATCAGACTTAAGGGCTACGATCATTCACTCGTAGACAAAGCTGCGGAAAGAATCGTTGAAACAGCAAAGCGTACAGGCGCTCAGGTTTCAGGTCCCGTTCCGCTTCCCACAGAGAAGGAAGTAGTTACTATCCTTCGTGCTGTTCACAAGTATAAGGATTCACGTGAACAGTTTGAGCAGAGAACCCACAAGAGACTCATTGATATCATCAGACCCTCAGCAAAGACAGCTGAAGCTCTGACAAATCTTGAGCTTCCCGCCGGCGTTGATATCGAAATTAAGATGATGTAATTTCGGTTGGCTATAGACAATCGTTAAGATTGCCAAGCACCGCAGGTCAAGTCGGCAACAGCCGACCAATAATCTGAAGGAGGAAAAACAAAATGCAAAAAGGTCTTATCGGTAAGAAGATTGGCATGACTCAGCTTTTTGGCGAAAAGGGTATAGTAATTCCCGTAACAGTTCTTGAAGTTGGTCCTTGCGCAGTCGTACAGAAGAAGACAACAGAGAAGGATGGCTACAATGCTGTTCAGCTCGGATTTGGCGACATGAAGGTAAGCCGTGTGAACAAGCCCATGAAGGGTCACTTCGCAAAGGCTGATGTTGCCCCCAAGAAAGTTCTCAAGGAGTTCAGACTCGCAGACATCGACGCTGTTAATGTAGGCGACATTCTCAAGGCTGACATTTTCGCAGCAGGTGAGAAGGTAGATGTAAGCGGCACAAGCAAAGGTAAAGGTTATGCCGGCGCTATCAAGAGATGGAACTTCGGCAGACTTAAAGAAACACACGGTACCGGTCCCGTAGCAAGACATCAGGGTTCAATGGGCGCATGCTCCGACCCCTCAAGAGTTTTCAAGGGAAAGAAGATGCCCGGTCATCTCGGTGCTGAAAAGGTTACAGTTCAGAATCTGGACGTAGTTAAGGTAGATGCAGAAAACAACCTCATCGCTGTTAAGGGCGCTGTTCCCGGTGCTAAGGGCGGTTATGTTGTTATCACAAATGCCGTTAAGAAAGCGTAAGGGAGGAATAGAAGATGCCTAAAATTGATGTATTAAATATGGCTGGCGCAAAGGTATCCGAGCTTGAGCTTTGTGAAAGCATTTTTGCTATCGAGCCCAACACATCTGCAATGCACATCGCAGTTGTTAATTATCTTGCAAATCAGCGTCAGGGTACTCAGTCCACCCTCACTCGTTCTGAAGTATCAGGCGGCGGTAAGAAGCCTTGGAGACAGAAGGGAACCGGTCGTGCAAGACAGGGTTCAACAAGAGCTCCCCAGTGGTATCACGGCGGTATTGCTCACGGTCCCAAGCCCCGCAGCTACAGATTTGAAATCAACAAGAAGGTTAAGAGACTTGCTCTTAAGTCAGCTCTTTCTTCTAAGGTTGCAGCAAGTGAAATGATCGTTCTTGATGCTCTTACACTTGATGCCATTAAGACAAAGGAAGTTGTAAAGGTTCTCACTGCTGTTAAGGCTGCTAAGAAGACCCTTATAGTTCTTCCCGAAAAGAATGATGTTATCTATCGCAGCGCTCGTAACATCGAAGGTGTAAACGTAACATTCGTTAACACTCTCAATGTTTATGACATCCTTAACTGCGACAGCATCGTAGTTCTCAAGGATGCGGTAGCAAAGATTGAGGAGGTTTATGCATAATGAGTAAGTTCGCACAGGATATAATCCTCAAGCCGGTAGTTACCGAAGAAAGCATGATGGGCACAGCATTTAAGAAATATACATTTGTTGTTGCCAAGGATGCTAACAAGATTGAAATCGCAAAAGCAGTAGAAGAGCTTTTCGGCGTTAAGGTTGAAAAGGTCAATACAATGAATGTTCGTGGTCATTTACGTCGTTACGGCCGTTTCGAAGGCTTCAAGCCCTCATGGAAAAAGGCAGTTGTAACACTTACAGAAGACTCCAAGACAATTGAGTTCTTTGACGGTATGTTCTAATAGACCTTCCGGACAGCGATGTATGGTTTAGCCAGGCCGCTAAACTCTCCGGAAACCGAACACAATATTTTCAACAATATGAAAGGCGTGTGAAATAAAATGGCTATAAAAGTCTATAAGCCGACAACAAACGGTCGCCGTAACATGTCTACAACAGACTACACTCAGTTGTCTAAGGTAGCTCCCGAGAGAAGCCTTCTTGAACCCCTTAAGAAGACCTCCGGCAGAAACAGCTACGGCAGAATCACTGTTCGCCATCACGGCGGCGGTAACCGTCAGAAGTACAGAATAATCGACTTTAAGAGAAATAAGTTCGATTTACCCGCAACTGTACAGACTCTTGAATACGATCCCAACCGTTCCGCATTTATTGCACTTGTTCAGTATGAAGACGGCACAAAGAGCTACATCATTGCTCCCTCAGGCCTCAAGGTCGGAGATACAGTTGTTGCAGGTCCCTCAGCTGATATTAAGATCGGTAATGCTCTTCCTCTCGTGAACATCCCCACAGGTACTTTTGTTCACAACGTAGAGCTCTATCCCGGCCGCGGCGGTCAGCTTGCAAGAAGCGCAGGCAACGCAGCACAGCTTATGGCTAAAGAAGGAAAGTATGCTCTCCTTCGTCTTCCCTCAGGTGAGCTTCGTAATGTTCCCGTTGATTGCATGGCAACAATCGGTACAGTAAGCAACGAAGATCACATCAACGTAAAGATCGGTAAAGCAGGTCGTACCCGTCATATGGGTATCCGTCCCACAGTCCGCGGTTCAGTTATGAACCCCTGTGATCACCCCCACGGTGGTGGTGAAGGTAAGTCACCCATCGGTCGTCCCGGCCCTGTTACCCCCTGGGGTAAACCCGCTCTTGGTTATAAGACTCGTGCAAAGCATAAGCGTTCCGATAAGCTTATCGTAAGACGCGCTAATGCTAAATAAGCGGAAAGGAGCAATAAATAATGGGTAGAAGTGTTAAAAAAGGACCTTTCGTGCAGCCTAAGCTTCTCGAAAGAGTCATCAAAATGAATGAAAAGGGCGAAAAGATCGTTCTTAAGACCTGGAGCCGCAGCTCCACAATCTTCCCTGATTTTGTTGGTCACACCTTTGCCGTTCATGACGGACGTAAGCACGTTCCGGTTTATGTAACAGAAGATATGGTTGGTCACAAATTAGGTGAATTTGCTCCTACAAGAACCTTCAAAGGTCATGCAGGATCCAAGACATCAAATAACGGTAAATAAGCCGAAAGGAGTGTAAACAATGGAAGCAAGAGCAAAAGCGACTTTTGAGCGTATAGCTCCCCGTAAGGTTCAGATAGTTCTTGACCTTATAAGAAATAAGCCCGCTGAAGAAGCTATGGCAATCCTTAAGTTCACACCCAAGGCAGCTTGTGAACCTGTTGCAAAGCTTCTTAAGTCCGCAATGGCTAATGCGGAAAACAACTATGATATGGATGTATCCAGACTTTATGTTGCAGAGTGTTCTGTTTCTCAGGGTCCCACTCTTAAGAGAATAAGACCCAGAGCTCACGGCAGAGCATTCAGAATAAACAAGAAGACATCACACATCAACCTTGTACTCAAGGAAATGGAATAATCGGGGAGGAGGAATTAAACAATGGGACAGAAAATTAATCCTACCGGTTTAAGAATCGGTGTCATTAAGGATTGGGAATCTCGCTGGTATGCAGGAAAGTCCACTTTCGGTGAAACTCTCGTAGCTGACTACAATGTTCGTGAGTATCTCCTCAAGGCACTTAACTCCGCAGGTGTTCCCAAAATTGAAATTGAACGTGACCCCAAGAGAGTCCGCATCAATATCCACTGCGCAAAGCCCGGTATGGTTATCGGTAAAGGCGGCGCAGAAATCGAAAAGATCAAGGCAACTTGCAAGAAGATGCTCGGTGAAAACAAGGATGTATTCATCAACATCATCGAAATCAAGCAGCCTGACCTCAATTCTCAGCTCGTAGCAGAAAAGATCGCTATGCAGCTTGAAAAGAGAGTTTCCTTCCGTCGTGCAGTAAAGCAGGCTATCGGCAGCACAATGAGACTTGGCGCAGCCGGTATCAAGATTCAGTGCGGCGGCAGACTCGGCGGTGCAGAAATTGCTCGTTCCGAGACTTACAAAGAAGGTACTATTCCGCTTCAGACAATCAGAGCTGATATTGACTACGGTTTTGCTGAAGCTAAGACAACCTACGGCCGTATCGGCGTAAAGGTTTGGATCTACAAAGGTGAGGTTCTTCACGAATCAGCACCTAAGAAAAGAAGAGACAGGAGGGCTTAAAAATGTTATTGCCTAAGCGCGTTAAATACCGCAGACAGCAGAGAGGTCGCCTTAAGGGCGCTGCACATCGTGGCAATAAAGTTACTTACGGCAATTTCGGCCTTGTAGCTCTTGAGCCCGCATGGATCACCTCAAACCAGATTGAAGCAGCCCGTATTGCTATGACAAGATATATCAAGCGTGGCGGTCAGGTTTGGATCAAGATATTCCCCGATAAGCCCATTACAGAGAAGCCTGCTGAAACCCGAATGGGTTCAGGTAAAGGTTCACCTGAATATTGGGTAGCAGTTGTTAAGCCCGGCAGAGTAATGTTTGAAATCGCCGGTGTTGACGAAGTAGTAGCAAGAGAAGCTATGCGTCTTGCTGCAAACAAACTTCCCATTAAGTGTAAGTTTGTAACTAAGGAAGAACAGGGTGGTGAGTCATAATGAAAGCCAGTGAAATCAGAAAGATGTCCGCTGCGGAGTTGGATGCTAAGCTCCTTGAACTTAAGGATGAACTTTTTAAGCTGCGCTTCCAGCAGGCCATCAACCAGCTCGACAACCCCATGCGTATCAGCGCCGTTAAGAAGGACATCGCAAGAGTACTCACAGTACGCAGAGATGCAGAACTTCACGGCAAGGATGCTTAAGACAGGGAGGACAGCGTAAATGGAAAGAAATTTAAGAAAGACCCGTGTCGGCATTGTAACAAGCGATAAGATGGATAAGACCGTTGTTGTTTCCGTTAAGGACAAGGTAAGACATCCTCTTTACAAGAAGATCGTGAACCATACAATCAAGCTTAAGGCTCATGATGAAAAGAACGAATGCGGCATTGGTGACCGTGTATTATTGATGGAAACCCGTCCTCTTTCTAAGGATAAGAGATGGCGTGTGGTTGAAATCATCGAGAAAGCAAAATAAGGAGGCACATTCATGATTCAGCAACAGACTTTACTCAAAGTCGCCGATAATACCGGTGCTAAGGAGCTTATGTGCATCCGTGTACTTGGCGGTACAGGCAGAAAGTATGCCAATATCGGTGATGTTGTAGTCGCTTCCGTTAAGAAGGCTACACCCGGCGGCGTTGTTAAAAAGGGTGACGTTGTTAAGGCAGTTATCGTTCGTTCTGCAAAGGGCGTAAGAAGAGATGACGGCACATACATCCGTTTTGATGAAAACGCAGCTGTTATTATTAAGGAAGATAAGAACCCCAGAGGTACACGTATCTTTGGACCGGTAGCAAGAGAGCTTCGTGATAAGGATTATTCCAAGATCCTCAGCCTCGCTCCCGAAGTACTTTAATAGGAGGAGCGAAAAATGAGTAAGAAAGTTCATGTTAAAACCGGCGATACCGTAATCGTTATCAACGGCAAGGACAGAGGCAAGACCGGTAAGGTTATGCAGGTTTCTCCTTCCGAAGGCAAGGTAATCGTTGAAGGTATCAACGTAGTTTCAAAGCATGTTAAGCCCAGAAAGATGGGCGAAGCAGGCGGCATCATTAAGGCTGAAAGTGCTCTTTATGCTGACAAGGTTCAGCTCGTTTGCCCCAAGTGCGGCAAGGCAGTAAGAGTAGGCCATGTAGTTAATGATGCAGGTAAAAAAGTTCGCGTTTGCAAAAAGTGCGGCGCACACATTGAGTAATTAAGGGAGGACAACAAAAATGGCAAGACTTAAGACAATGTATACTGCTGACGTTGCTCCCGCACTCATGAAGAAATTCAACTATAAGAGTGTTATGCAGATTCCCAAGATTGATAAGGTAGTTATCAATGTTGGCTGCGGTGAAGCACGTGATAACCCCAAGGCAGTTGACGCTATCGTAGGCGATATCGGTAAGATCACCGGACAAAAGCCCGTAGTTTGCCTTGCAAAGAAATCAGTCGCTAACTTTAAGCTTCGTGAGGGTATGCCCAACGGTGTTAAAGTTACTCTCAGAGGAGAAAAAATGTATGAGTTCCTTGACAGACTCTTCAATCTCGCTCTTCCCAGAGTTCGTGACTTCAGAGGCATTAACCCCAACTCCTTCGACGGCAGAGGTAACTACTCTCTCGGCGTAAAGGAACAGCTCATTTTCCCTGAAATTGAGTATGACAAGATCGACAAGGTTCGCGGTATGGATATTTGTATCGTAACAACCGCTGCAACTGATGAAGAAGCAAGAGAGCTCCTTTCACTTATGGGCGCTCCCTTCGCAAAATAAGGAGGGGTAAAAATGGCAAAGACAGCAATGAAAGTTAAGCAGGCTAGACCCGCTAAGTATTCAACCAGAGCTTATAACAGATGCAAGATTTGCGGTAGACCCCACGCTTATTTGCGTAAGTACGGTGTATGCCGTATCTGCTTCAGAGAACTTGCACATGCCGGACAGATTCCCGGTGTTAAGAAAGCTAGCTGGTAATTAGAGCTTAAAGCAAAAGGAGGTTTACGGTATGCAGATTACCGATCCCATCGCTGATATGCTTACAAGAATAAGAAACGCTAATTCTGCTAAGCATGACACAGTTTCTGTTCCTGCTTCAAACATGAAGAAGGCTATAGCTCAGATTCTTGTGGACGAGGGTTATATAAAGAGTTTCAAGGTAATTGAGGACGGCAAGCAGGGCGTTATCGAAATCGCTCTCAAGTACGGTCCCAACAAGAGCCAGGTTCTTCTTGGCTTACGCAGAGTTTCAAAGCCCGGTCTGCGTATATATACAGACTGCGAGAATATGCCCAAGGTTATGAAAGGCCTCGGCATTGCAATTCTCTCAACTTCTAAGGGCATTATGACAGATAAGGATGCACGCAAAGCTAATGTAGGCGGCGAAGTCCTTGCATTCATTTGGTAAGGAGGAACATTAGGGATGTCACGTATAGGTAGATTACCCATTACTGTTCCGGCCGGTGTTGACGTTACAATCGACGGCAGCAATGTAACCGTAAAAGGTGCAAAAGGCACACTTACCGGAACATTTAACAGCAATATGGCAATCACTCTTGACGGCGGCGTAGTTACAGTTACCCGTCCCAATGACCAGAAAGAGAACAGAGCTCTTCACGGTCTTACAAGAACTCTTATTGCCAACATGATCGAAGGCGTTTCTAACGGCTTCAAGAAAGAGCTCGAAATCGTAGGTATCGGTTACCGTTGTGCTCTTCAGGGCAAAGACCTCGTTCTTAACGTAGGTTATTCACATCAGGTAACTATGACTCCTCCCGAAGGTGTTACTATCGAAGTTCCCGCTCCCAACAAAATTATTGTAAACGGTTACGACAAGCAGAAGGTCGGCCAGTTTGCAGCAGAGGTCAGAGGCGTTCGTCCTCCCGAGCCCTACAAGGGCAAGGGCATCAAGTATGTTGATGAAGTTGTTCGCCGTAAAGAAGGTAAAGCCGGTAAGGGCGGCAAATAATTATAGGAGGATACTTTTATGGTTAACAGACCTAACACAGCAAAGGCAAGACAGGCTCGTCATAAGAGAGTTCGTGGCAAGATCCACGGCACTGCCGAGTGTCCTCGCCTTAATGTTTTCCGCTCACTCAAGCACATCTATGCACAGCTTATCGATGATGATAAGGGTGTAACACTTGCAAGTGCATCAACTGCTGAAAAGGCATTTGAAGAGTACGGCGGAAACGTAGAAGCCGCAAAGAAAGTCGGCTTAGCATTAGCTCAGAGAGCTGCGGAGAAGAATATCGTTGAATGCGTATTTGACCGTGGCGGTTACATTTATCACGGCCGTGTCCAGGGCTTGGCCGAAGGCGCCCGTGAGGGTGGCCTCAAGTTCTAAGAAGGAGGAATGACTTTTGGCTAAGTTTGAAACACAGAAAGATAACGAGTTACAGGAGAGAGTTGTTGCCATTAACCGTGTATCAAAGACTGTTAAGGGTGGTCGTATCGCTAAGTTCACCGCTCTCGTAGTAGTTGGCGACGGTAAGGGCACAATCGGCTTCGGTCTCGGCAAGTCCGGTGAAGTTCCGGATGCTATCCGTAAGGGCATTGAAGATGCAAAGAAAAACCTTATGAAGGTTTCTCTCAGAGGCACCACAATTCCTCATGAGATCATCGGTAAGTTCGGCGCAGGCGTAGTTCTTCTTAAGCCTGCAGCACCCGGTACAGGCGTTATCGCCGGCGGTCCCGTTCGTGCCGTTGTTGAAACAGTTGGTATTAAGGATATCAGAACAAAAGCTCTTCGTTCAAATAACCCCTGTAACGTAGTAAGAGCAACACTTAACGGACTTTCACTTCTTCGTAACGCTGACGAAGTAGCAGCTGTAAGAGGAAAGACAGTTAAGGAAATTTTAGGATAAGGAGTGAAGTACTAATGGCAGAAATCAAGGTTAAGCTCGTAAAGAGCCTTATTGGTTGCAAGAAAGACCAGATTGCCACAGCACAGTCACTCGGTCTTCGTAAAATTGGTGACGTTTCGGTACAGCCCGACAACGCTCAGACCAAAGGTAAGGTAAACAAAATCGGTTTCCTTCTCGAAGTTACTGAAGCTTAAGAGCAGAAAGGATGCTTAAATTATGAAAATTCACGAGTTATCGCCTGCTCCCGGTTCAAACAGACCGGTTAAGCGTATAGGCAGAGGACCTGCTTCCGGTCAGGGTAAGACCGCAGGTAAGGGTCACAAGGGTCAGAAGGCAAGAGCCGGCCGTGGTATGAATCCCGGTTTTGAAGGCGGTCAGATGCCCTTACAGAGAAGACTCCCCAAGAGAGGCTTCAATAACATCTTCGCAAAGGAAATTGCTATTGTTAATGTAGCAGCTCTTGATGCAGCTTTTGAAGACGGCGCAGTAATTGATTCTGCAGCTCTCATCGAAAAAGGTCTTGTTAAGAAAGAACTTGACGGCATTAAGGTCCTTGCACACGGTGAACTCACAAAGAAGTTCACAGTTAAGGCACACGCCTTTTCCGCAGAAGCAAAAGCAAAGATCGAAGCAGCAGGCGGCACAGCTGAAGTTATTGAATAATAACCTGTTTTGATATTTACTTTTAACGGAAAAGGAAGGAGCGTGTTTTTGAATGATTAAAACTATGGTTAACGCATGGAAGATTGCTGATCTGCGTAAAAAGATTCTTTACACAGTGTTCATTCTCTTCCTGTTCAGATTAGGTTGCGCAATACCTGTTCCATTTATCAACATCGTTGGTGAAAACGGACTTGTAGGCGACAACACCGGTACTTTCCTCAACTATCTTTCAATGATGACCGGTGAAGCATTTAACTATGGTCGTGTTTTTGCATTAGGTATTACACCGTATATTAACGCTTCAATTATTCTTCAGCTTTTAGCTGTTGCTATTCCGGCTCTTGAAAAGCTTTCTCATGATGAGGAAGGCCGTAAAAAGATGGCAGCCATTACCCGTTATGTAACAGTAGGTCTTGCAATCCTTCAGGGTATTGCTTACTATGTTTACATTTGGAGTCAGGGCATGCTTACTCCTGATGCAAGCGGCAAAGCATACACAGGCTTCGGAGCATTTTTCCAGGGTTTAGTTGTTGTTTCTGTTCTTACTGCAGGTTCCGCACTTGTTATGTGGCTTGGTGAACAGATCAATGAAAAGGGTATCGGAAACGGTATTTCTCTTATCCTTTTTGCCGGTATTGTTTCAAGACTTCCCTATATCGTATACAATATTGTAATGGTAATGTGGACAACAGGAAAATGGTATTATCTCATTGCTCCTTTAGCAATTGTAGGCCTTGTAGCAATGGTTATCTACATTTGCTTCATGGATGCAGGTGAACGCAGAATTCCTGTTCAGTATGCAAAGAGAGTAGTAGGCCGTAAGATGTACGGCGGTCAGAGCTCCAACATTCCGATCAAGGTAAATATGTCCGGTGTTCTTCCCGTTATCTTCGCAAGCTCAATTCTTTCTCTTCCTCCCACGATTGAAATGTTTATTTCCAATAAGCTTTCAGAAGATTCTTTCTGGACAACATTCTTCGGTTGGTTCAAAGCGGATCATTGGGTTTACGGAATCATCTACTTCTTACTCATAATCTTCTTCGCATATTTCTATTCATCAATTCAGTATAATCCCGTAGAAATGGCTAACAACCTTGCAAAGAACTCAGGTATGATTCCCGGCATTCGTTCCGGCAGACCTACTGCTGAGTACATTGCGAAGATCATCAGCAAGATGGTCCTTCTCGGCGCTCTTATGCTGAGTGTGTGCGCACTTTTCCCCGTCCTCTTCTCTCAGATCACAACAGCTGTAGGTTACGGCAATGTTGACGTTTCAATCGGCGGTACATCAATCATAATTCTTGTTGGTGTTGCTCTTGAAACTGTAGCTCAGATCGAGAGCCAGATGATGATGCGTCACTACAAGGGCTTCCTTGATTAATCAGGAGGAAAAACCGATGAATATAATTTTTCTCGGTGCCCCCGGTGCAGGTAAAGGTACACAGGCGGAAATAGTAAGCGAAAAGCTTGCTATTCCCACCGTATCTACCGGTAATATTATCCGTGCTGCACTCAAGAACGGCACACCTATGGGCCTTAAGGCCAAAGAATATATCGAATCCGGAAAGCTCGTTCCCGATGAAGTCGTAATCGGCATCATCAAGGACAGACTTAGTGAAGACGATTGCAAAAACGGCTTCATTCTTGACGGTTTTCCCAGAACAATCCCTCAGGCTGAGGCACTTGATGAAATGGGTATCATAATTGACAAGGTAATTGACATTGAAGTAGCTGATGAAAAGATAGCTGCAAGAATGTCCGGCAGAAGAGTATGCAAGGCTTGCGGAAATTCTTATCACCTTGAATATAAGAAACCCCAGAATGACGGTGTCTGTGATGCTTGCGGCGGTGAACTCATCCAGAGAAAGGATGATGCTCCCGAAACAGTTCTCGAACGTCTTAAGATCTATCACGAGGAAACAGAGCCTCTTAAGGATTATTACGAAAAGCAGGGTAAGCTTTTCATTGTTGAGGGACAGGAAGAAGTCAGTGATACAACTGCACTTACCCTCAAAGCAGTGGAGGAATAAGCATGATAGTGCTGAAAACACGCCGAGAAATCGAGCTTATGCGTGAGGCCGGAAGAATTTCCGCCGGAGCACTAAAACTTGCCGGAGAAGCGGTCCAGCCCGGTATTACTACAGCTGAGATCGATAAGATAGCATATGATTATATTAAGAGTCAGGGTGCAACACCTTCGTTTCTTAACTATAACGGCTTTCCGGCAACTGCATGCATTTCCATAAATCAAGAAGTTATTCATGGAATCCCTGATAAACAGCATGTGATTCGTGAAGGCGATATTGTAAGCATAGATCTCGGAGCTGTAATTAACGGCTTCCACGGAGATAATGCGGCAACTTTCCCTTGCGGAAAGATTTCCCAGGCTGCCGAGCGGCTGTGCAACACCACAAAGGAAGCGCTGTATATAGGTCTTTCCAAGGCTGTTGCAGGAAACAGACTGGGCGATATCGGTTTTGCTATTCAGGAGCACTGTATTAAAAGGGGCTATGGCGTGGTTCGTGATTATACCGGGCACGGCATAGGCAGCCATCTCCATGAAGATCCTTCGGTTCCGAATTACGGCAAACCCGGAAAGGGAGCAAGACTCCTGCCCGGCATGACAATTGCCATTGAACCGATGATTAATGAAGGTACTCAGGATGTCAGAGTGCTTAAAAACAACTGGACCGTAGTAACGGCAGACGGAAAGCTTTCCGCTCACTTCGAGCACACCGTTGCGATAACAGAAGGTGAGTGTCTGATACTCACTCAGGTGTAAGAGGTGCAGAATGTTTTTAAGAGGACAGGTAATAAGATCAGGTGCCGGACGGGATACAGGTTATCTTATGACGGTAACAGATTATGACGGAACTTATGTGTATGTGTGTGACGGGAAAGAAAGGCGTTTGGCACAGCCGAAGCGAAAAAATCCCAAGCATGTTACAGCTACACCATGGAGTCTGAATGAATCTCAGATGCACTCTGATAGAAGGCTCAGAAAAGCCCTCGCCGAATTAGAGTCCAGCAATGAATAACGGAGGTAAAAGTTATGTCCAAGCAGGATAATATCGAAATCGAAGGTACCGTTGTAGAAGCTCTTCCTAACGCAGCGTTTAAGGTAGAACTCGAAAACGGAAAAGTGATCTTAGCTCATATCTCAGGCAAGCTTCGTATGAACTATATCAGAATTTTGCCCGGAGATAAGGTTACGGTCGAACTTTCACCCTATGATCTCACAAAGGGACGCATTACTTGGCGTTCTAAATAAAAACCGAATGTCGGTAAAAGCTTCACCGACAACAAGGCAAAAATATTAGGAGGTATTCACAATGAAAGTCAGACCTTCTGTAAAGAAAATTTGCGAGAAGTGCAAAATCATTAAGCGCAAGGGAAAAGTAATGGTTATCTGTGAAAATCCCAAGCACAAGCAGCGTCAGGGCTAAGCCTTGACCAACAACCTATTAATGGAGGTGCAACTGACAAATGGCGCGTATATCTGGTGTAGACCTTCCCAGAGAAAAGAGAGTTGAAATCGCTCTTACTTATATCTATGGTATAGGTCAGAAAACTGCAAGCGACATTATTAAGGCAACAGGTGTTGATCCTGACATAAGAGTTAAGGATTTAACAGAAGACGATGTTTCTAAGCTTCGTGAGTATATCGACCACAATGTTAAGGTTGAAGGTGACCTCAGAAGAGAAACAGCATTTGATATCAAAAGACTTATTGAAATTGGCTGCTATCGCGGTGTTCGTCACCGTAAGGGTCTCCCCGTAAGAGGACAGCGTTCAAAGACAAACGCTCGTACACGTAAGGGCCCCAAGAAGACAATTGCTAATAAGAAGAAGTAATGGAGGAGTATCAGTATGGCTAAGGCTGTAGCTAAAAAAGGCGCAACTCGTAAGCGTCGTGAACGCAAGAATATTGATCGTGGTGCTGTTCATATTCAGTCTACTTTCAATAACACAATCGTTACTATTTCTGATACTCAGGGCAATACCGTTTCATGGGCATCTGCCGGTGAAATGGGCTTCAGAGGATCAAGAAAATCCACTCCCTTTGCAGCACAGACAGCTGCTGAAACAGCTGCTAAGATTGCAATGGAACATGGTATGAAGACCGTTGAGGTTTATGTTAAGGGCCCCGGACAGGGCAGAGAAGCAGCAATCCGTGCTCTTCAGACTGCAGGTCTTGAGGTTACAATGATCAAGGATGTAACTCCTATTCCTCACAACGGCTGCCGTCCTCCCAAGAGAAGACGTGTATAAGAAATTACAGGAGGTGTCATAAACTATGGCAAGATATACCGGTGCGGTATGTAAGTTGTGCCGCCGTGAAGGCAAGAAGCTCTTCTTAAAGGGTGAAAGATGCTACACAGGCAAGTGCGCAATAGATCGCCGCAACTATGCACCCGGTCAGCACGGTCAGGGTCGTAAAAAGTCTTCCGAATACGGAACACAGCTCCGTGCAAAGCAGACCGCAAGAAGATACTATGGTATAAACGAATCACAGTTTAGTAAATATTTTGAAATGGCAGAGAAGCAGGCAGGTATGACAGGTGAAAACCTTCTTCGTATCTGTGAAAGCCGTCTTGATAACATCGTTTATCTTTTAGGCTGGGCTTCATCTCGTGCAGAAGCAAGACAGCTTGTTACTCACGGTCATTTCCAGGTTAACGGCAGAAAGGTTGACATTCCTTCCTATCTCTGCAAAGCCGGTGAAGTTCTTTCTATCAAGAAAGAAAGTCTCGACAGTGAAAAGTTCAAGGCTGTTCTCGAAGCTAATGCTTCAAGACCTGTTCCTCAGTGGCTTGAAACCGCTTCTGAAACACATACAGCAAAGATCGTTGCTCTTCCCGAGAGAGATCAGATTCTCGTTCCCGTTGAAGAACACTTGATTGTTGAGTTTTACTCCAAATAATCTATTCTTTTCGTATTTGTTTCGCATATTTTTAACACAGAGTATCATATATTCTGTAATTATAAGGAGGGTTTTGAATGATTGGTATAGAAAAGCCCAGCATTACAACTGTAGATTTGAGTGAAGACGGCTCACATGGCAAATTCGTGCTTGAGCCCCTTGAAAGAGGCTACGGTACAACACTCGGAAACAGTTTGCGTCGTGTTCTTTTATCATCACTTACAGGCTATGCCATTACATCTGTAAAGATCAATGGTGTACTTCATGAGTTCTCTACAATTGAAGGCGTGAAAGAGGATGTTACTGAAATCGTCCTTAACTTAAAGAACGTTATTCTTAAAATCTTCGGTAATGAAGCAAAGACAATGTATATTGATGTCAGCAATGCTACTGAAATTACTGCCGGAGATATTCAGACAGACTCGGAGGTTGAAATCCTTAACCCCGATTGGCACATCGCAACAGTAAGTCCTGATGCTCATGTCAGAATGGAGCTTACAGCCGATATCGGCAGAGGTTATGTGTCAGCAGAGCGTAATAAAGTATTGCTTAATCCCCCCATCGGCGTTATCGCAATTGACTCTATTTATACTCCTGTCAACAAGGTAAATTATACCGTAGAGAATACCCGAGTCGGTGACATCACTGACTACGACAAGTTAACTCTCGAGGTATGGACAAACGGAACACTTACAGCTAAGGATGCTGTTTCGTTTGCTGCCAAGATTCTCAACGAACATCTCAATCTCTTTGTTGATCTCTCTGAAGAGGCAGGCAATGTTGAGGTTATGGTCGTTAAGGATACCGATTCTAATAAGCAGACATTAGAGATGACCGTTGAGGAGCTTGACCTTTCAGTTCGCTCATTCAATTGTCTTAAGAGAGCGAATATTCACAAGGTTGGCGATTTGATAGAAAAGACTGAAGAGGAAATGATGAAAGTCAGAAACCTCGGTAAGAAATCTCTTGACGAGGTTATTGCAAAACTCTCTCAGTTTGGTTTATCTCTTCGTCAGGAGGATGAATAATCCTTTCACAATCTAACCTTTATAGGTATTAAGGAGTGATTTTAAATGCCCGGAACCAGAAAGCTCGGCAGACCTACAGATCATCGTAGAGCTATGATGAGAGCTATGGTAACTTACCTTTTGGAAAATGGCAAAATTGAAACCACCGTTACAAGAGCTAAGGAAGTTCGTGCTATTACCGAGAAAATGATTACTCTCGCTAAGGTAAACTCCCTTCACAATAGAAGACAGGCAATGGCTTACATTACCAAGGAAGAAGTTGTTAAGAAGCTCTTTGATGAAGTTGCACCTAAGTACAGCGAAGTAAAGGGTGGTTATTGCCGCATCATCAAGACAGGTCCCCGTCGTGGCGACGCTGCTGAGATGTGCATAATCGAACTCATCTGAGTAAACTCCAAAAGCAAGTTTAATGAAATTGAGGGGCTGTATCAAAACATCTAAGACAGATGTTGTTGATGCAGCCTCTGAAATTTTAATTATCAACACCAATTATGTGATTGTTGGTCACATTGTTGATAACTTTTTTCATAGCAAAGCTGAGGTTCTTTAGGAACCCCGG
>JAFXFC010000035.1 GCA_017513525.1 Clostridia bacterium | reverse complement strand
CGGCAGACTGCCGCACTACTTGCAACACCTTCGTACAGTGTTCAAAAACAATGATGAATACATTTCCGCAACCTCAATTGCAAAAAGCCTGGCACTTGGAGAGGTTCAGGTCCGAAAAGACCTTAACTCAGTAAGCGGTGCCGGAAAGCCCAAGATAGGGTATGAGGTTGAAGAACTGATTAAAAGCATCGAAAAAGTGTTAGGGTATGACAATCTCACAAATGCGGTGTTAGTCGGAGCGGGACAGCTCGGCAAGGCACTTCTGAACTACGAAGGATTCGAAGAGTTTGGCGTGAGAATAATGGCAGGCTTTGATATAGAAGCCAAAAAACAGACATCAAACCAAAAACAGATACTTCCTATGGAAGAGTTCAGTAAATTTTGTAAAGAGAATAACATTAAAATTGGAATCATCTCGGTAAATAAAGAATCATCACAGCAAATTTGTGACTTGATGATAGAGAACGGGATAAGTGCAATCTGGAATTTCTCACCGCTTAGACTTAATGTTCCCGAAGGAATATTGCTACAGCAAGAGAACCTGGCCTTATCACTTGCACACCTAAATAATCAATTAGTAAATCAAAATTAGGAGGATAATAAATCATGGAAAACAAGACTTACGAAATTGTAGACAGCGTTGAGAAGCTCGAAGAAGCTATTGCACGCACCAAAGAAGCTCAAAAGGTTTTTGCAACCTACACACAAGAGCAGGTTGATAAAATTTTCTTAGCTGCCGCTTCTGCTGCAAACAAAGCAAGAATCCCACTTGCAAAAATGGCAGTTGAAGAAACAGGTATGGGTATTGTAGAAGACAAGGTGATTAAAAACAACTATGCTTCTGAATACATTTACAATGCATACAAGGATACAAAAACCTGCGGTGTTATCGAAGAAGATAAGGCTTATGGAATAAAGAAGATAGCAGAGCCTATCGGTGTAATCGCAGCTGTTATTCCTACAACAAACCCTACATCTACAGCAATTTTCAAATGTTTGCTTGCTCTTAAGACAAGAAATGCGATTATTATCTCTCCTCATCCAAGAGCAAAGAATTGCACAATTGCAGCCGCAAAACTCGTTTTAGAAGCTGCAGTTAAAGCAGGTGCTCCTGAAGGTATCATCGACTGGATTGATGTTCCGAGCCTGGAAATGACAAACACAGTAATGAAAGAAGCAGACATCATCCTTGCAACCGGTGGTCCCGGAATGGTTAAGGCTGCATACTCAAGCGGTAAGCCTGCTCTCGGCGTTGGTGCCGGAAATACACCTGCAATCATTGACGACAGTGCAGATATTCTTCTCGCTGTAAACTCAATCATCCACTCCAAGACATTTGATAACGGTATGATTTGTGCATCTGAACAGTCAGTTATTGTTCTTGAAAATATCTACGACATTGTAAAAGAAGAGTTCGCAACACGCGGATGCTATTTCTTAAGCAATGAAGAAACAGAAAAAGTAAGAAAAACAATTATCATAAACGGCGCACTCAATGCGAAAATCGTTGGTCAGCCGGCAGCTAAAATTGCGGAACTTGCAGGTGTTAAAGTTCCTGAAGGAACAAAAATACTTATTGGTGAGGTTGAATCTGTAGAGCTTTCCGAAGAATTTGCACACGAAAAGCTTTCTCCTGTTCTTGCAATGTATAAGGCAAAGGATTTCACAGAAGCGCTTGATAAAGCGGAAAGACTTGTAGAAGACGGCGGTTTCGGTCATACATCTTCTGTATATCTCAACGAGGTAACCGAAAAAGAAAAATTAGATGCATTTGCTGCAAGAATGAAGACTTGCCGTATCCTTGTTAACACACCTTCTTCACACGGCGGTATCGGTGACCTTTACAACTTCAAGCTTGCACCAAGCCTCACACTTGGTTGTGGTTCTTGGGGTGGCAACTCCGTATCTGAAAATGTTGGTGTAAAACACCTTATCAATATCAAAACTGTAGCTGAAAGAAGGGAAAATATGCTTTGGTTCCGTGCACCTGAAAAGGTATATATTAAGAAAGGCTGTCTGCCTGTTGCTCTCGATGAGCTTAAAAATGTAATGGGTAAGAAGAGAGCGTTTATTGTAACAGATACATTCCTCTATGAAAACGGTTATACAAAACCGATAACTGATAAACTTGATGAAATGGGTATAGCTCATACAACATTCTTTGATGTACAGCCTGATCCTACACTGAACAATGCTAAATGTGGTGCAGCACAGATGGCAGCATTTAAGCCGGATACAATCATCGCACTCGGTGGTGGTTCTGCTATGGACGCAGCAAAGATTATGTGGGTGCTCTATGAACATCCGACCGCAGACTTCATGGATATGGCTATGAGATTTATCGATATCAGAAAGAGAGTTTACACCTTCCCGAAAATGGGCGAAAAAGCATATTTCATCGCAATTCCCACATCGGCAGGTACAGGTTCTGAGGTTACACCTTTTGCAGTTATCACAGATGAATCTACAGGTGTTAAATATCCTCTCGCAGACTATGAACTTATGCCTAATATGGCAATCATCGATACCGACTTCCATATGTCAGCCCCTAAGGGACTCACAGCTGCTTCCGGTATCGACGCAGTAACGCAT
>JAFXFC010000034.1 GCA_017513525.1 Clostridia bacterium | reverse complement strand
TTTATTAAGTTATAATCGCCTTTGGCGAGTTTAGAGTTATGATTGGCTTTGCCAAGTTATGATATGCCTGCGGCATAGTTATAAACGCTTGCGAAGCAAGCTCATAACGGTGAGCGAAAGCGAGCCTCATAACTCATAACTCATAACTCATAACTAATAATTATCCTCCCGCAAAAAAACAAAAGATAAGAGATAAGAGATAATAGAGAATAGATAAAAAGCGGTGGATGAGGTGTATAAACGCCTTCTGTAGGGGACGGCGCCCAAGTAGTTCGTGGTTCACCACGAACTACACGTCCCGAATGAAATGAATAAAAATGGGTTCCAAACGGCGTGCAGCATGTGGTTCGCATACGAACCACGCCCCGCCCTACGGTATCACGCCCGAATGAAATAAACAAAAATGAGCTTGAAATTACACAAAAAAAGGAAAGCGTGATGCTTTCCTTTTTTATTATTTACTTAATGTAAATTATGCGCGAACCTTCTTGGAAACTACAACGCCTGCAAGAGCGATCATAGAAACTGTAACTACAGCTACTACGAATGTATCGCCTGTTTCGGGGTTGGAGGGTGCTTCGGGAGCAGCTTCGCCTTCAGCCAAGAATGTGATAGCGTCGATAGCCATCATGTGGTTAGCTTCATCCTTTGTGATGATAACTTCGCCGTTGTAATCTGTGTTGATTGCAATTTCAACATTTCTCTGACCCAGCGCCCAGAACAGACCAGGCTGTGTAAGCTGCGCCTGACCGAGTACTTCGCCTTCAGCAGTCTTGATGTAAACCTTGTGGTTAGCGATTGACTGTTCCAAATTGTCTGTACCGTAGGAAATTACAACCTTAGCAACACCGGAAAGATCCCATGTACCAATGCTCTTTTCACCAACCTGAAGAACCTTTGTTGTGTACTCTGCGGGGCTGTAGTCAACAGCATCGGGCAAGTTAGCCACGTCAACGGATGTAGAAGCGGAAACTGCCATAGCCATGCATGCAACGAGCATCATAGCAACAAGAATAGAAGAGATAATTTTTTTCATGTTAAAAACCTCCATTTTGTTTTTTTGTTTATCTCGATACTTAATTATAGCACGCATCTTATCATTTTGTCAATATTTTTTATAAAAAAAAAGAACTGCCGTATGGCAGTTCTTTTAAGATTGTCGCTTAATTATTTCTTCTTCTTGATTATGATAACTGCTGCAACTGCTGCAACTGCAATAACAGCAACTATGATAATGATAGGAAGAATGGATGAGCCTTCATCGTCAGCCTTGTCGCCTGCATTTGTATCAGCTGCATTTGTTTCAGCCTTTGTGTCAACTGCATTTGTTTCAGCCTTTGTTTCAGCATCTGTTGCGGGAGCTTCTGTTTCAGCATCTGTTGCAGGAGCTTCTGTTTCAGCATCTGTTGCGGGAGCATCTGTTGTGGGAGCTTCTGTTTCAACAGTGCCTGTGCCTGTGTAAGCATATGTAATTGTTGTTACCTTGTAGCCTCTGCTGGATTCTGTGAAGTTACCTGCTGTTTCTGCGCTGAAAGTAACGCTTGCATCAGCACTGCCTGCAACTACACCGTCTGTAACAGCCTTTGTATAGCTATCCTGAATCATGATCTTGTTGTTTTCGAATGTGATAGCACCGTCAAGTGTTACCTTAGGACCGTTAGCGCCGCTCTTTCTGAGCTCGATAGCGCAGTTTCTCTGAGCTGCAACGCCGTCGTAGTTAGCAAATGTACCGCCGTTAACTGTGATGTCAGCAGCAACACCTGCAGCTTCGCTGTTGTTGTCAGCGTTGATGCCTGCCTTACCTGCGGAAAGTACGCAGTTTGTAAGAGTAACTTTACCGCCTTCTGCGATAACAGCATCCATACCGTTGTCGCCACCCTTAACTGTGATGTTTTCGAGTGTGAGTTCGCCATTGGAGATCTTTACGCAGTCGTTGCTGCTGGAGATAAGAGCACCTGTCTTAGCAGCGGAAGAGTCGTAAACATAAACTGTGCAGGAACCGCCTGTAACGATAAGAACGAGGTCGCTGCAAGTCCACTTGTGACCGTTAAGGTCAACAGCGAGGTGGTTGCCGTCGACAAGCTCAACAGGAGCCATTGCTGAAATGTCAGCTACAAGCTTGTTTACTGTGATACCGTCAGTAACAAATGAAGTTTCAGATGTTACTTCGTTAGCGCTTACTGTGAAAGTCATGCATGCAACAATCATTGTCACAATAACAAATAATGAGATAAGTTTTTTCATGTTATAAAACCTCCATTTTGTTTTTTTGATTATCTCAATGTGTAATTATAGCACGTATCTTATCGTTTTGTCAATATAAATTACGTAAAAAAGAACTGCCGACGGCAGTTCTTTTTAAAATTCAATTATTTTTTCGTCATCAATACTGTACGCTCGCCATTATATGTCAAGCTGTTTTGCAAGAAAATGAGATGCCGACATCGAGAGCTTCAGCTCCATATCGGTGCAGGCAGGGGCGTGCTCTCTATCCTCGGCGACGATACATACACAGCCCGAAATATCACCTGACGTTATTATCGGACAACAGCAAACGATATAATATTTACTCTCCGGCACGGGATACAGCCTTGCACTCTCGCCGTTGAATGAAAATGTCATTCTTTTATTCATAAGCGTTTCAAGCTCGGAGGATATTTTTTTATCTGTAAGCTCCTTTTTCGGTATTCCCGACGTGGCAATGACCGTGTCACGGTCGCATATAACGGCATAAAGCCCCGTCGTTTTGTTTATCGATTCGGCATAATCCGAGGCAAACGAGGTGAGCTGTGAAATGGGTGAATACTTCTTGAAGATCACCTCACCGTCACGCTCGGTAAAAATTTCCAAAGGGTCACCCTCGTGTATTCTCATAGTTCTTCTTATTTCTTTTGGTATAACAACACGACCGAGGTCGTCTATTCTACGAACTATTCCTGTTGCTTTCATATATACATTTCTCCTTAATTTACAAATTGTGATGTTAGTATCTGTAAATTGAGAAGAAATATACCGTAATTATGCTTCAAGTCGTTTTTTATAATTTAAAAAATAGCAAATAATAAAATTAGTCAATCCAGATGCAAAAACAATTATTATATCCATAGGAGCAAGGACGATTCCGGGAATACTCTCAAAAACAAATCCTGTACCAAAGCTATATAAATGTCCGTTCAGCAAGAACATTTCGCCTAGATACATAAGAAGTGTCATTGCCGAAGCAACAATCGACGGAATCCAAATTGAAACAATTTTCCCTTTCCCCAAAAGGAGCGATCCTACAAACACGCCAACAGTTATACCCAAAAGAACAAAGAATATTGTCATTAACGTTGCAGACAAAGGGGATACTTGGATGCTGCCATCTCTCCAGAAAGCTGTGAAGCAAGCAAGTATACAAAGGCCAAGGAATGTAATGGAACATGCTGATTGTACAACCAAAGACTTAAGACGTTTGTTTTCACCGCTCTTTATCATTTGTCCAAAGCCATACAGGCAGTTCAGGATTGTAATGATCAGTACAATGGAAATAATATAAAAATGCATCTTGAATGCAGGATTATAGTCACCCATCAAGATATCAACTGCCGTTTGCGTCTTGTATGTGGTTACAGTTTCTCCCCACCCTTCCGGAGGGATGTAACACATAAACATCTGCCAGTCCTCAAGTTTTGTGACAGTTTCAGCCGTTGACACCACGACCTTCTCCTCAAGCAACAACTCCAATCCAAAGAAAACAACTGTTGCAGAAACAGCTCCGCCGACAAATGGAAATTTCTTAAACACTCTAATAAACAATGGCATTAAGATGACACCGATTATGATAGCAACGCTGATCGGCGTATACGGAATAATATATTTTGGATAGTTCTCTTTCATTACAGTTCCGTTGGCAAGCATATCAGTAATCACACGAACACCCATCGATAACGGATAATACGATGCTATCAAAACACCAAGGCAAGAAAACAGATAATATCGATTAAATTGTTTACTTTTCATACTCATTCTCCTCTCATCCTGCATTTGTTAACAGTACATAGAAAATCGCACCAATTAACGCAATGAATACTATAAGCGAAAGCCAAGTCAACTTCTTAAAGGATAATATGTTCTCAATTCGTGTACGTATCTTTGCACCTCCAAAAGCTGATGCGAATACAGTTGCTCCTTCTTTACTTTCTAACAAGGAAGCTGCATAATCTTTTGCACGGTCATATCCGATCTTTGTAAGAACACGCTCATCGCAAGAAAGTTCGAGATCTGCAAGAAACCCTTTTAAAAACAACCAACTAAATGGATTGAACCAGTGTACTGCAACAATTACAAATGCTATAATTCGCCACAGATTATCAAAACTACGTGTATGTGTTTTTTCATGCAGTACAATTAATTCAATATCGCTGTTCTTGTAAGAGGCGGGCAAAATGATTTTAGGTTTTACAATGCCATACACTGCAGGAGATACAATTTTCTCCGATAGATAGATATTATCTTTTAGATGATTTGAATCCTTAATTTCATAAATTGTCGTAAAATATGTAACCGCCAACATCAGAAGAATCGCCAGCGAAACAATAATCCATACAACCGAAGCTACACGAAAAATATCTTCGAGTATATTGACTTTATATGTTATCGGGAAATAAGTATCCGCCGCCATAACACTATTCGTCATTGAAAAAGCAATATCATCAGTAGGTTGATACACAACGATGGTTTTTGTAGTTAGTTTGGATAATAATGCCATCAAACCATACGGACTGTTGAGCCCAAAAGGAAACGCCATTCTAAGAAAAGGAACACTCCAGAGAAACGTCGTTAGCCTTCTCGGAATCTTTTTAATTCGTCTGACAAGTATAATGAGCACGCCGGTTATGGTAGCAGTTATGCTCATATTGAGTATCCAATAAAATACTTCTCGCAACATAAGCATCACCTATTATCAATGAGTTTGCGCAACTCATTGATTTCTTCTTCGGATAACGGCTCATCTTCAAGCAATGCCGAAAACAAGGCTTTGCGAGATCCGCCAAACACCTTTTTTATAAGAGAAGCGGCTTCCACCTTTTGCATTTCATTTTGCGACACAAGCGGAGTACAAATAAATCCGGGATCTTCACGTCGAATAAATCCTTTTGCTTCAAGTTTTTTAATCACTGTATAAGTGGTGTTTTTATTCCATCCAATTGTATCGGCAGCGATTAAGCTAATATCCTTTGCTGAAATAGGGCTTTTTTTCCATATAATTTCCATCACTTTAGCTTCACTGTCAAAAAGCTTTTCTTTCATAATAAACCCTCCGCAGACTATTTCTATAGTCTATACTATCACAATAGTCTGATTTTGTCAAGTGATGCGCTTTTTCTTTATTGAAAAACAATTTAAGCGAGGTGAATTTCACCTCGCTTTTGCTATGTATAGG
>JAFXFC010000033.1 GCA_017513525.1 Clostridia bacterium | reverse complement strand
GGGTTCCTAAAGAACCTCAGCTTTGCTATGAAAAAAGTTATCAACAATGTGACCAACAATCACATAATTGGTGTTGATAATTAAAATTTCAGAGGCTGCATCAACAACATCTGTCTTAGATGTTTTGATACAGCCCCTTTAGGTATTACAAGGGATATCGTTCGTATTTTCCACGGTATCTCCTAAGGGCTAGATGTGGGTTCGATTCCCGCAGGGGGTGCCAGAAGCGGCGAGGCGAGCTCGCCTAAGATAAGAGATAATAGATAATATTGAATAGATAAAAGATGTTTTGCGGCTCATCGCCGCTTCAACTATTCGTTATTCTCTATTATCTTTTATCTATTATCTAAAAAGGAGTTTAGGAAATGGCACAAAACAGTATCTTATTAGACAAATCTCTCCTTTTCGCCGCCTGAATTATCAAACACATTGATTTTTTCAGGGGTGAACGCCAAAAATGTCGGGATTTTACTCCCGACATTTTTCTTATTGACGGTTCAAGAAAAAAATGTTATATTAAATGTGTATAATATATTATTATATTCTTTTTGTTTTGTGTTGATTTTGCACAACAATGCACATTAAGGTCAGATGTGAAATAAAAATCGATACAAACAAAAAACTACGGCATTTTTCATTAACAATTCTTTAAGGAGATGATAAATTGTGAAAACTAAATTAAAGAAATCCCTTTCTGCACTTCTTGCTTTTATGATGGTTTTTTCCTTTATTGCTTATATTGGACCCATAGAAGCCGATGCAAGAGCAACGCTCGACACCTACAGACATGCTGACAAGTACGGCACACCTGTGTGGGACGGCAATGATACATACTATTCAAAATGGAATTCAGGCTCGTCTTATACTACATTCACATGGCCCAAGCATATCTATCTTGATATCAGCGAGACCCTTGAATCAGCAGGTTATTACTACACTGTTGAGTGGGATTACGGCAACGGTACCGACTACCGTATTGTTAACAACGGTTTTATTTTCGGCGGTTGGCGTATGCAGAATCCTTCAAACTGGCCTGAAAACTATAATACTATGAACAGAATGTTCAGCAATTATGACCTTGATGCATCAACTCACGGCACTCAGGACGGTATTGACGGAGGCAGCTCAACAGACTTTGACCTTAAGGTTGGTAATGATAACTGGGATGCTGCTCAGGTTATCATCTGGAGAAATCCCAACGGTGACAACTCTGCTCAGCATCAGTATGTCTTTATGAAGGGTACACCCAATACGACAGGCTACGGTCTTTACTCCACATCAGGTGCAAAACCCACTTCATTCGGCGGTTGGCAGTATTGGAGTAACGGTTGGAAAAATGCAAGTGATAAATATACAACTTCCAACACCAGCAGCAACTGGACAACAGACTGTTATGAGGGCACATGGAAAGAAGTAAGATTCGAAATCACTGTATATGATAAAGCTGACCTGAATTTTGCAAAGCAGAAATCCGATATGCTTCTTGAAGACATCACTCCTTATTTATCTTATATCACTGCAGGTTATGACAACTATGTTTCTCAGCACAATGCAACTGCAAATACTCTTAAAACCCGTGTTGTAACTCAGGCAGGTCTTACAACGCAGATAACAACCCTCTCAACTGCAGCAAATGCTTTAAGATTTGCTGCTTCAAACAGTGCTCTTTTAACTGCAATCAACAATGCACGAGCAAAAATGGCTGAAGCTGACTATGAAACAAAATATACCAAAGCTTCAAGAACTGCCTTTGAAACTGCACTTAATAACGCAACTGCATCTTCTTATGACGATAGCATTTCAACATATGCTATCAACTTCTCCGACAACAGCACATGGGATGCAGGTAAAAAGGCAGATGCAGACCAGACTGCAATTAATAATTTGGCAACAGCTATAAACACTGCACTTGCAGGTCTTGAGACTGCATACAGCATCACTTTTGAATTTGCAAACGGCACAACAGATACAAAGGCTTACGATGCAGGTGAAACAGTTTCTGTTCCCGATAACTCAACAAAGGCTTCCGATGCAGAAAATCATTATTCATATTCATGGACTCCTGCTGTCAACACAACAGCGACTGCAAATGCAACATATAAAGAAGAGCTTAAAACAGAAGCTCACTCTTGGAGTGCTTGGACGCAGACACAGGATCCCACATGTACTGCTGAGGGCTCAAAACAGAGAATATGTACTGTGTGCGAATATATTGAAACAGATTCTGTGGATATGATCGACCATAAACCTGCGACAACAGAAGCAAACCGCGTTGAAGCATCCTGCGGTGCAGACGGTTCATATGATATCGTTACCTACTGTGATGTTTGCGGGCACATTATAGACACCGAGCACAAAACGATTCCCGCAACAGACCACGATTGGGGCGAATGGGCAGTTGAAACTCCCGCTACCTGTGCTGAAGACGGAGTTGAAAAGAGAGTTTGCAAAAACGATGCTACTCACTTTGAAACAAAGCCCATTCCCGCAACAGGTGAGCATGTTTATTCAACAGAAAAAGAAAAAGTAGAAGCAACATGTACCGAAATCGGATATGTAATCATGGCTTGTGCTTGCGGCAAGGAAGAAAGAACAGAATTTGAGGCTACAGACCATGACTGGGGCAAGTGGGCAGTTGAAACTCCCGCTACCTGTGCTGAAGACGGAGTTAAAAAGAGAGTTTGTAAAAACGATGCTGCTCACTTTGAAACAAAGCCCATTCCCGCAACAGGCGAGCATGTTTATTCAACAGAAAAAGAAAAAGTAGAAGCAACATGTACCGAAATCGGATATGTAATCATGGCTTGTGCTTGCGGTAAAGAAGACAAAACTATCTTCCCTGCAACAGACCACGATTGGGGCGAATGGACACAAACAAATCCCCCCACAGCTACCGAAAAAGGTGAGGAAGCTCGCATTTGCGGTAAATGCGGTGAAACGGAAACACGCCCTGTTCCCGCTCTCGGAACAGATGAAGATGAACCCACACCCGATCAGCCTGATGTTCCCGAAAATCCCGATGACTCAACAGAAGGCAACTGTGAAACATGCGGCAAAAATCACACCAACATATTCCAGAAAATTGTCTGCTGGCTTATGAAAGTTTGGATTTTCCTTGTAAATATGTTTAATGATATATTAATATTCCGCATAACATAATACTGACCGCCGAGGACATAAATATCCTCGGCGGTTATTTCATTAAAAAAACTATTTAACAAAAAAGGCCGAAAAAACAAAGCTTTTCGGCCTTTTTTACTATCACTAAAAACCTTTCAATCAATTTTAGTCAATGTTATCTTCAAGAAATTTTACAATATCACCGACAGTCTTGATTTTTTTAACAACAGAATTGGGAATTTCTACATCAAATTCATCTTCAATTGCACAGACAAGCTGTATCATTGTAAGCGAAGAAACATTAAAACCTTTATTTATTCGTGTTTTTTCCGTAAAATTAAGATTCTTAAGTCCGGTAACATCCGAAAAAATTTTTTCTATTCGTTTAACCATATAAACTCTCCTTATTTGTTGCTCATCTCTTTTTCAAGAGCCTTAAAATTCACTTTTCCCATAACCGTTTTAGGCAATACATCTCTAAAAACGATTTCTTTCGGAATAGCAAAGTCAGCAACATTGTTTTTACATTTTTCAAATATTTTTTTTCGGAGTTCGTCCAAGTCAGCATCCATACTTACAGGCTGAACTACAGCTATTATGCGCTGTCCTAATGTTCTGTCCGGAATTCCGACAACACAACTCAATACAACACCATTACACTCATTAATAACTTCTTCAATCTGTGTAGGATAAACATTATATCCGGATGTTATAATCATTTTACAATGTCTCTGACGATAGTACAAGTATCCGTCTTCGTCCATATAACCTATATCGCCCGTATGTAACCATTTTTTGCCGTCATCATGCTCTTGTAAAGCAAGGTTCGTTTCAATTTCGTTTTTATAATATCCTTTCATCTGCGTAGGACCGGTAATACAAATTTCACCATCCTCACCACGGGGAAGTTCCTCTTTTGTACCAACTTTACAGATTTTTATTTCGTTACCGGGAAGCGGAAGTCCCGTACTGCCTTTTTTATGAGCAAAAAACGGACTGATACAAGCTGCAGACAAACACTCTGTAAGACCGTATGCTTCTGTCATTTGTTCAGATGAACCGCCTTTTTTCAGGTAATAATTCATTCGGTTCAAAAGTTTTTCACTACATTTATCACCTGAAAAAGCAATCATTTCAATAAAAGAAAGATCCTTTTTTTCTATATCAACAGTTCTTGAAAGTGCTTCAAATAATGCAGGAACAGCATAAACATGATTAATTTTCTTTTTGAATATAAGATCTGCGCATACTTTGAAATCAAATTTAGGCACCAGAAAAACATGCATCCCGAAATATAGCATAACATGCATACACATAGCTAAGCCAAAACCATGGAATACCGGCATAACTGCCAATGCCTTTTTACCTGCGGCATCTTTGGTATTATCCCGTTTGATTTCTTCTGCTTGTACTGCCATTGCGTTAAAAGCACGGTTATGAATCATTACTCCTTTAGGAATACCTGTTGTTCCGCCGCTGTAAAGAATAGCTGCAATATCATCTCCCTTACCGTCATCAGGCGGCAAAGCTTTTTCTCTTGCTTTTCCCTGCTTAAGAAAGTCATTCCAATATATGACATTATGCGAAGAATTAAATTCCGGTTTCTGTTTGTTTTTTATTGCATACACAGGTTTTGCATAAAACGGCAATGCATCTGCAACTCTGGCAACAATCATGAGAGGCTTACGGGAAGTATCAAAATTAATCTGTGTAAATTTCGGATACACTATATCAGGCGTCAAGATAGCAGCACTGTCTACACGCTCCACAAAATCTTTGATTTCTGCGGAAGAAAGCAACGGATGAATCATATTCGCTATTGCCCCTATACGGTTTACGGCATATACCATAATAAGTGCCTGCGGCATGTTTGGAGATACAATCGAAACATAATCACCTTTTTTTATATTATTAGCCAATAAAGACTGAGCGACAAGTTCAATCTGCTCAATCATTTGCGAATATGAAATTTTTTTATTTTGAAATTCCAAAGCAGTATAATCAGGATATTTAAGCGCAGTTTCCCTCAAAAGTGAAAACATAGAAAATTCAGGGTATTCAGATCTGAAATTTTCAGGTGAGTGATTATCGCTCCATATGCTTCTTTCTCGTTTCATAAAACAGAATCACCTCTTTTTTATATAATAAAATTATTGTATTTACAGTAAAATAAATTTGTTTCGGGAGTTATGCTTTATTTTATTTCCCCGTGATTTTCACAGTCAGCAACTTGCATAATTTCATTTCTCTCATTAACAAAAACAACAGCAGGATGATGATTTTTAATCTCATTTGTTTCTAACTGAGCATGTGCCATAATAATAACTTTATCTCCAACATGGACACATCTCGCCGCAGCACCGTTAAGGCAGATGCAACCACTGTTTTTATCTCCCTCAATTATATATGTTTCAAATCTGGCACCGTTGTCAACATCAACGACCTGAACTTTTTCATATTCAATCAGTCCGGCTGCATCCATCAGAGCTTTATCAATCGTGATGCTTCCGACATAGTTAAGTTCAGACTGTGTTACGGTAGCACGATGAATTTTGCTTTTTAACATGGTAATATTCATTCAAACACCTCTGTAAAATCAAAAATAAAAAAGATTATTTCACATCGTAATTACTGAATTATTATATCACAAACTTAATTAAAAAACAAGAGTCGAAAAAAAATATAATATTACCAAACCAAAGGTAGTAATTTCTTTGGCAACATCTTTATTCTTGACAATATTTTATTATAAATATATAATTAATAATAATTGATAGACTTCGCACACAAAAATATTACCCTCCGGGAGCAACTGAAATGAAGTTCAAATTAACATCTTCACAAACAAATTTCTACAACAAAAAATTCACTCTGGACAGTCAAATCTGGAATCAGGGTGTTATGCAAATTTTCCCGAAAGTGTATTCATACGAACAGTTAAACAATGCATATAATAAGCTCGTTGAAACCCATGACAGTCTGCGTGTTAAGCTCATTGAAACAGAAAACGGCGTTATGGCAGAAATTAAAGAACATGAACACAGAAACTACCGTTTCTGGCAGGCTCAAACAGAAGATGACCTTATGAAAATGGCTCAAGATTTCCTTAATGAGCCGACTGACCGTTACGGTCTTCTGGTTGATTGTGCAGTTTTTCAAACTCCAAACACTTCAGGTATTATGATTAATGCTCATCACATTGTTGTTGACGGCTTCAGTGCCTATGTTATGTCAGAGCATATAAACGGGTTTTTGAATGACGAAAACTTTGCACCTGTTATTCAGAAATATGCTGATTATGTAGCTAAAGAAGAAAAATATAAGCTGTCACACCGATATAAAAAATCCCAGGAATTCTGGCTTAAGGAGTTTTCAACAAAACCTGAGTTCAATATTATTCCCACTGTAGAAAACATACTTGATTTTTCGTCGTCAGAAATAAACCGAATAATCCCCGCTGACCTTTTCGGAAAAATCAAAGATCTTTGCAATAAACATGAAATTACCCCCGCGTCATTTTTTAATACTGTAAATGCAATATATTTTCATAAAAAATATGAAGTTGAAAATTTTACAATCGGTGTTCCGGTATTCAACCGCACAGCTTCTGATGAACTGAACACAATAGGTTTATATATGCATCTGGTACCTCTTGTGATAAGGTTGGAAAAGAATTCATTTATCGAAAATGCACGGAAAATTGAAAATTCCAAAATGAACATTTTCAGATATCAGAGCTTTACACAACAGGATATCAAGGCTCTCCTGAATAAAAATGAGATTTCAGTAAATCAGCTTTTCGATGTTGTTTCCGACTATCAGGAATTTTCTCTCAACGAAGAATATGAAATGAGAATTCCTTACGGCAATACTCTTTCCGTACCGATAGAAATGCACTTGCAGTCATTTGATGAAATCAATCATAATTTAAAAATCCGTTACAGAACAGCATTTTTCAGTGAACAGAATATTCGAATTATGCTCAATTCAATATTTGCAATTATTGAAGATGCTGTTGAAAACCCTGAAAAAATTATTCATGACATTGAAACTGTTTCCGTGCAGGAAAGACAAAAATTAATTTATGATTTCAACTCCACAAAAGTAGAATATGAGAAAGACAAATGTATCCATGAGCTGTTTGAAGCACAGGCGGAGAGAACACCTGAAAAAACAGCACTTGTGGCTACAGATAAAACACTCACCTACCGTAAACTTAATGAAGAAGCAAACAAGATAGCCCACTCTCTTATCGAAAAAGGTATAGGCAAGGGCGATATAGTAGGACTTATGCTGCCGAGAAAGAGTTACCTTTTATCGGCTTTGCTCGGCATACTCAAAACAGGGGCAGCTTATCTGCCGATAGATATGGAACTTCCGAAAGAAAGAATAGAATATATGTGTAAGGACACAAATGCTACACTTGTTGTATCATCAGATAATATAGCTTCTCTTTTGGAACTGAATAATATATCCAATCCTCAGATACATATGACAAACGATTCTCTGTGTTACTGCATCTATACTTCAGGATCAACAGGACAACCCAAGGGGGTTATGGCAAAACACAGAAATGTTGTTAACTATATCTCAAAAAATGAACACAATATCTTTGGCAAAATAGTTAAAGATAATTTTGAATCAATTCTGTCAATATCAACCTGTAGCTTTGATATATTTGTAACGGAAACTATCGCACCTCTTGTCAACGGTCTCAGAGTTGTACTTGCAGATGAACAACAATGCAGAAATCAGTATGCACTCAACAAGTTACTCTCTAAAGAAAAAGGCGAATTTCTGCAAACAACCCCAACAAAGCTTAAGGTGTTGACTGCAGAACTGACACAGAGAGATTTTCTGAAGGATGTCAAAGCTATTCTTCTTGGCGGCGAAGCAATGGAAATGTCATATCTTAATGAACTAAAAGGTATGACAGATGCAAAGATTTATAATATATACGGAACAACAGAAGTCCCGATCTGGTCAACATTTGCTGATACAGATACATTTATTGATGCGGTAACAATAGGTAAACCGATTGCAAATACTCAAGTATATATTGTGGATAAATATCTTAAACCGGTGCCGATGGGAACACAGGGGGAACTTTGTATTGCGGGTGATTCAGTATCAGCAGGATACTTGAACCGTCCCGAACAGACAACAGAAAAATTCATAGATAACCCGTTCGGCAAAGGTAAAATGTACAGAACAGGTGACAATGCATATTGGAGAGAAGACGGAAATATCGGATATATAGGACGAAATGACTTTCAAGTAAAAATCCGCGGACTTCGTATTGAACTCGGAGAAATTGAAAGTGTATTACAGACGCTTGAAGGAATAAAGCGGGCAGTTGTCGTTGTACGTAAGGATAAAGAAGATAGACAGCTTATCTGCGCTTTCTATACAGGAGAAGAAAAGAATGCCGCAGAGCTCAGAAAAGAGTTAAGTAAAAAGCTGCCGAAATATATGGTGCCGCATATCTTCACACATATGGAAGAAATGCCCCTCACATCAAGCGGAAAAGCAAACAGAAATGCTTTACCCGAAATTGATTTTGACAGCATTGAAACAGGAACAGAATATGTAGCTCCAGAAACTAAAGAAGAAGAAATACTTACAGAGTGTGTAAAAGAAGTACTTGGCATTGAGACTTTAAGTACACTTGATAACTTCTTCGACATCGGCGGTGACAGTCTTAAGGCAATAGAGCTGACAAGCAGACTTGAAACAAAAGGCTTTACGGTAGAAGTAAAGACAATATTCTCTTCTGAAAACCTGCAGGAGCTCGCAAAAGCGTTGATTGTAAAAGAGAGTGAATATATAAAGGTTGAATACGGAAATATACTCCCTGCAACTCCTGCACAAATGAGAGTATATACGGCTCAGATGATGAGTCCCGATTCTACTCTTTACAATATTCTTTATTCATTCAGAACCGAAGAGCTTAATATTGACAGACTTGAAAAAGCAATAAATACTCTCATAAAAAGACACGAAAGCTTAAGAACTCATTTTGAAAACATAGACGGAAAGATAATGCAGGTAATTGATAAGCCCGAAAGCATTGCCGTAATGAAGCTTTCGAGTGATGATGCAACTGATTTTTCAAATCCCTTTGATCTTACTGTATCTCCGCTGATAAGAGTAGGATATTACGAAGACACGGTAATGATAGAAATGCATCATATCACGGTAGACGGAGAAACTATGCCTGTATTCTTCAAAGAGCTTAATGAGCTGTATATGGGAAGAGCTCTTTCTGATGAAGCCGTTCAATACGGTGAATTTGCGGTTCAGGAAGTAAATCATGAAGAAAGTGAAAAATATTGGCTCGAAGTATTTAATGAAGAACTCCCCTCTCTTGAGCTTCCCACTGATTTTCCGAGAAAAGAAAAGCAGAGCTTTAACGGTAATGCACATTATGATTTAATTGATATAGAGCTTCATAACAAGATCAGAGAAAAATGCAAAAAGCTCGGAATAACGCCGTATGTATTCTACATGACCGGCTTTGTTCTTATGCTTTCAAAGTATTCGGGAAATGAGGATATCACTGTCGGTATGCCCATAAGCGGAAGAAGCAGCCGTTTCCTTGATACTGTGGGTATGTTTGTAAATACGGTAGCGCTTCGAAGCAGACCCGAAGGCACAAAAAGCGTTCTCGGGCTTATGAAAGAGATAAGAGATCACTCAATTGCGGCTATTGATAATCAGAATTATCCTTTCGGTGAGCTTATCAAGAAGCTGAATATTGAGGTGGGTGGAAGAAACCCGCTCTTTGATGTCATGCTCGCTTATCAAAGCGAAGAAATGACAGATATTGTATTCGGCGACAAGAAAGCTGAGCTTCTGCCAACACCCATAAAATATGCAAAATGTGATTTCACATTCAATGTTTTACCGAGAGCAAATGATGTTGTTCTTGCAATTGAACACTGCACAGACCTTTACAAGGAAGAAACAATACACAGATTTGCCCAAAGCTTCAAGCTGATACTTGAACAGTGCCTTACTGAAAATGCACTAATTGCAGAAATTTCTGCAATGAATGAAACAGAAAAAAATGATATTCTTGTAAATCTTAATGCTACTGAAACCGTATACTGTGATACTGATACAACAACTATTTACAGTTTATTTGAAAAAACTGCTAAAAATAACAGCAAAGCCCTGTGTATATCAACCGCTGAAAGAAATGTTACATTCGGTGAATTTTTAGATATTGCCGAAAATCTTGATAAAGAGATAAGAAAAATCACATTGGGCAGAAAATCCATAATTGCGGTTATCTGTGAGCGTTCCGTTGAGATGTATGGAGCTATTTACGGTATAATCCGTGGCGGCAATGCTTATCTTCCTATTTCTCCCGATTATCCTAAGGACAGAATTGCTTATATTCTCGAAAACAGTGATGCGACTCTCGTTATAGCTCAGGACAAGTTTATTGATCTGTCAGGAGATGTTCCGTGTATAGATATGACTTCATTCATAAACAAAGCTTATGAAAAGTCTGACTATATCCCCTATATTGCCGAAGCGGATGACACTGCATATGTAATTTATACTTCCGGTTCAACGGGAAATCCCAAAGGAGCTAAAATCAGTCACCGTTCTGCAGTTAACAGAATTTTATGGATGCACGAAAAATATCCGCTCCAAAGTGACAGTGTAATTCTTCAGAAAACTCCTTATACCTTTGACGTTTCAGTTTGGGAGCTTTTCTGGTGGGGCATGTGCGGCGGAAAGCTTGCCGCTTCAAAACCCGGAGAGCATTTCCTGCCGGCAAAAATACTCGATGAAGTAAATAACAATAAAGTAACTCATCTACATTTCGTTCCATCGGTGTTTGATCTGTTCCTCAACTATCTTGAAAATCATCAGGACGAGCTTTATAAATTCAATTCCGTAAAATATGTTTTCTTGTCAGGTGAAGCGCTGACAGCTTCCCTTATTCACAGATTTTATGCTTTATTTGACAGTGAAAAGGTCGGACTTCATAATCTCTACGGTCCCACGGAATGTGCTGTGGATGTTTCTTTCTATGACTGTTCACCGAATGATATTGATCCTGTACCTATCGGAAAGCCTATCGGAAACACCATGCTTTATGTTGTTGATAAACACATGAATCCTGTTCCATTAGGCGTAAAAGGTGAATTATGTATCGGCGGCGTGAATGTCGGTCAAGGATATCTGAATAATGAAGAACTCACTGCAGAAAAGTTCATCGATAATCCCTTTGGTGAGGGTAAGATATACAAAACAGGTGACTTGGCTTACATCCGTGAAGACGGTGAAATAATCTTCTGCGGTAGAATGGATAATCAGATAAAATTAAACGGTCAGCGAATAGAAATCGGTGAAATTGATGCTGTTATTGAAAGTATTCCCGAAATTGAAACTGCTGCAGTTATTCTTAAGAATATCAACAATAAGGATATGCTTGTTGCATTTTACTGTGCAAAAGAAAACTGCGATAAGCTCATACATGATATATGCTCGGAAAAGCTTCCCACTTATATGGTGCCCTCGGCTTTCTGCCGTATTGATGAGATGCCTTTAAATGCAAGCGGTAAGCTTGACAGAAAGGTGCTTAAAGAGAAAAAAACCATTACTGTTATAAACGCTGAAACCGAAGCCCCCGTAAATGAGCTTGAAAAATTTATAAGTGATGCTTTCAGCAAAATACTTGAAATAAAGGATGTCGGAAGAAACAGCAATTTCTTCTCTTTGGGCGGCACAAGTCTTTCTATGATATCCTTACTGTCCGAAGACGGATTTTCTGACATAACCGCTGCAGAGCTTATAGCAAATCCCACACCGAAAATGCTGGCCCTGATTTTAGAAGCAAAGAGCCCGAAAAAATATGAATATATCGAAGCTCTTCAGGAAAATAAGGATGCGAAAAAAACACTTGTACTATTCCCTTATGCCGGCGGCGGGGCAGAAGCTTTCACAAAGCTTATAAATGAGCTTCAATGTGATAGCATTTCCGTTTACTTTGTAAGGTATTTACACTCTGAAAAAGAATGTGAACAGGCGGCATCAGAAATAAAAGACTTTTTCGCAGAAAAAGAGCTGTATTTCTACTCGCACTGTGTAGGTTCGGCAGTTGCACTTGAGATAATAAGAATTCTTGAAAAAGAAAACTGCCATATGGTAAAACACTTTATCGCAGGTGCTTCTATCCCTTCAAGAAAACCTATAAAAAAGAACAGCTGGAATTATGTTCCCGATAAGTATCTTGCGAAAAAGCTTATAAAAGCAGGTGCCGCACTAAAGGATCTTCCGGATAGCAGACTTTCGGCAATTCTTCAAAAATTCAGAGAAGATACCGATTTTGCAGTTAAAGTATTTTATGACCAAAGCACTCCCATAAAATGTCCTATGACTTCCGTAATCAATAAAAATGACATTTTCACAAAAGACTATAAACACGCCAAAGAGCTTTGGCAAAAATACGCTATTAACACTGAAAATGTTCATTTCATAGACGCAGCAACACATTACTTCCAGTCTGATAATGCAAGGGAATTGACTGAAATTATTTTATCGATAATAAGATAACAAAAAGAGCATCAGAAACAGTTAAGTTTCCGATGCTTCTTTTTATCTTATTTTCTGTTTTTTGCTTTCTTTTGGTTTTTCTTCTTTCGCTTTTTGTGATGAACGATAGGCCCGTCTCTTTTCATAATTTTCTTTTTAATTTTAAGGTATCTGAATCTTATCGCATAAAAAAGCGAGCTCATCCCTTTTATTCCACCATATTCATCATAAAACCGACTGATTTTATCACCGAAAAATAATGCGACAATTAATTCAATAATACCGAGAACCACACCAATGATACAAAGAATATGATATGTTTTTAATCGCCAGAAAACATCAGGCTCATGTCTCAGAAATTCACTGAAAAACCTTGTTCCGCTGTAAGTAATGAGATATATCGGAAATAATGTGCCCTCTTTTGCTTTATTTCTGATAAGCAGAATAAATATAAAAATCAATAATGCGAGTCCCGCTTCGACTAATTGAACAGGAAACTCCACAAGTTCAGAGCTTTGATTATATAACCCAAAAGAACACTCTATACCACGGCAACAGCCAGCACAAAAACATGCAAGTTTTATAAAAAACAAATCAATAGCATATGCCGGTGTAATTAAATCAAGTTGTTTGAACGGATCAACAGAAAGCACAAAGAAGAAAATCATCAAAATAAACCAGACAAACAATATTGAACCAAAATAATTGACTCCTGTTCTTACAAAATCACCAAATGCAGGATTAAGTATTAATATCGGTACATATTGAAAAAGTGAAATTAAAAAAATTTCTAAAATAGTCCACAAATATATATTTGCAAGAAATTTGAATTTCGACTTTTTTTCAAAATAATCAATAAGCATTTTTGCACTTTTACTCAAAAGAGGTATTTTTTTCTTAATCATCGAATAATTAAAAATTAACAATGCAAATACACCTAAAACACCAAAAAAATCATATAAATCCATACCTAAAACTGTTATATCACTAAACATAGTATCACTTCCTTTATTTCATAGTATATCATAAAAAAAAAGTTCATTTCAACAAATAATTTAATATTTCTTTTTGTATATCAGACAAATTTTTAACTATATTTACATTAAAAGCATAATATGTTACTCTTATATTAAAAACAATTGGATGTGTGTACAAATGGAGAAAAAATCGCTTCGAAAAGAAATCAGAGCTCGGGCTGAGTTGCTTTCATATGAATATAAAAGCTGTGCAAGCAAAGAAATTCAAAAGCGTCTTATTGAGTCTTCCGCTTTTAAGACAGCCGATAAAATCTTTATATATGTTGCAACCGAAAAGGAGCCCGATACCTCTCTTATAATAAGTGAAGCCCTTAAATGCGGTAAAAAGGTTTTTGTTCCGAAGTGTATTGATAAAGGGATTATGATACCTGTGAAAATAGACGAAGAAACAAAGTTTTCGGAAGGCTTTATGGGCATAAGAGAACCTTTGATTTATAATAAAAATTTGCCCGTTCCGGATATTGATTTAGCCGTAATTCCCTGTGTCAGTGCCAATAAAAACGGAAACAGACTTGGTCACGGCGGCGGGTTTTATGATATTTTCTTATCGGAAAACAAAATGACAAAAATCTGCCTTTGCTTCAATGAACTGCTTCATGATGATATTCCGACAGATGAAAAAGACATACAAATGGATACAGTTATAACAGAAAAAGAAGTATTTTATTGTAAATAAGCCTTATTTTTAATTATTACTGATTAGTAAGATTTGTTGACAGGGCATTTATGAGGCAGCTATAATAAAGCTGATTTAAAAATTCAAGGGTGAAAATATGATAAAAATACTTATCGTTGAAGATGATATAACCATAGTAAAGGCTTTAAGTGAAATTCTCAGAAGCGAAAAATTTGAGCCGTATTATGCACTAAGCTTTAAGGAAGCGGAAAAACTGACTGAGAAAAATAGCTTTGATCTTATTCTTCTTGATATACTTCTGCCCGACGGAAACGGCTTTGCACTTTGTAAAAAAATAAAAAGTATATCTGACACACCTATTATTTTCCTTACCGCCTCTTCAGACGAATACAGCGTTGTGACAGGACTTGATATGGGTGCTGACGATTATATTGAAAAACCCTATAGACCCAAGGAGCTTATTTCAAGAATAAAAACCGTTTTAAGACGCTACGGCAGAAGTCAGACTGTTATAAATATACTCGATGTATCAATAGACATGGATAAGGGTATAGTCACTAAAGGCGGAAACGATGTTTTTCTTTCTGCCTTGGAATACAGACTTCTTCTTGTTTTTCTCAACAATCCCGATATGATACTTTCAAGAAATAAGCTTTTATCGGAAATATGGGATATAAGCGGTGATTTTGTCAATGACAACACACTTACGGTATATATAAAAAGACTCAGAGAAAAAATCGAAGATGATCCGCAGGATCCGAGAATAATACTTACCGTAAGAGGTCTCGGCTACAGACTCGGAGGAAACGAATGAAGCTTTTTAATAATCCCGAAATAAAAAAGTTCGGTATTTTTTATTTTGTAATAAGTCTTATTTTCTGCAGCATAAGTTATTTAATTGAGCCGTTTTATGCTTTAATTTCTCTTGTTTTCTCGGTTCTCTCAGTTATACTTTTCTTTGCTTTTACAAAACACAGGTATTCAAAAATAAAGAAAATTACAGATACCATTGACTTAATCCTTCAGGGAAAAGAAATACTTTCAATAAACAAATTCAAAGAGGGCGAGCTTTCCATTCTCGAAACCCAGCTTGAAAAAATGTTTCTTCGCCTTTCTGAACAAAAAGAAATATTAAAGAAAGAAAAATCGTTTCTTGCCGATGCAATAGCTGATCTTTCCCATCAGCTGAGAACGCCTCTTACAAGCATAAATCTTATTCTGACACTGCTGAGCGAACAGGAAATTACTCAAGAGCGTAAGAATGAGCTTTTAAGAGAGCTGTCAAGTCTTATTAACAGAACAGAAAAGCTGGTGACTACCCTTCTTAAAATTTCAAAAATTGATGCGGGAACAATACAGTTCAAGAAGCAAACGATTGATGTACCGCTTCTTATAGAAAAAGCCGCCGAGCCCTTAATGATAGCAATGGACATAAAAAATCAGGAACTTTCAATAGATGCTGACAAGGTGAATTTTGAAGGAGATTTTCTTTGGTACACAGAAGCACTGTCCAATATTCTTAAAAATGCAGTGGAGCATACTCCCGACGGCGGCAAAGTATACGTTAAAGCCGAAAACAACCCGCTTTATACTGAAATTGTAATCACCAATACGGGAAGCGGCTTTACTAAAGAAGATCTGCCTCATATTTTCGAGCGTTTCTACAAAGGCAAAAACACTTCAAAAGACAGCTTCGGCATAGGACTTAATCTTGCAAGAACCGTCATACATAACCAAAACGGCACAATAAAAGCCGAGAATGTTCCCGTTGGCGGTGCACGGTTTACTATAAAAATTTATAACAGCAATTAAAATGAGCGCGGTGGCTCTTAAATGACAGATTTGTCACTTAAGAGTCACCGAAGTGTCATATAAGAGTAATATAATGAACTCACAAAAGAAAAAGGAGTGATAAATATGGATATATTGAAAATAGAACATTTATCCAAAATCTACGGAAGCGGCGAAAATGCCGTTCACGCTCTCTCAGATGTGAGTTTTACGGTACCGAAAGGTCAGTTTCTTGCAATTGTGGGGCCCTCGGGTTCGGGAAAATCAACACTTTTACACATTTTAGGCGGTGTAGACAGACCTACATCGGGTAAGATTTTTCTTGACGGACAGGATGTATATAAGCAAAACGAAAATCAGCTTGCAATTTTCCGCCGCCGTCAGGTAGGACTTATTTATCAGTTTTATAACCTTATTCCCGTTCTTAATGTAACAGAAAACATAACTCTCCCGCTACTAATGGATTCAAGAACACCCGACAAAAAGTATCTCGAAGAACTGATAGAAAGCTTAGGCCTTAAAGGCAGAGAAAACCATCTTCCGAATGAGCTTTCGGGCGGTCAGCAGCAAAGAGTTTCAATAGGAAGAGCACTTATAAATTCCCCCGGAGTAGTGCTTGCAGACGAACCCACGGGAAACCTCGATTCCAAAAACAGCCGTGATATAATAGAGCTTCTTAAAGATGCAAATAAAAAATACGGACAGACGCTTATTGTTATCACTCACGATGAATCTATTGCTTTGCAGGCTGACAGAATAATAACCATTAATGACGGAAAAATTTCTTCGGACTCTCTGATTCGCAAGTGAGGTGAGAAAGATGAACATTTTCAAAAAATACACCTTACAAAACTTAAAACAGAACAAAACGAGAACTCTTATTACTATTATCGGAATAATTCTCTCTGTGGCGATGTTTACGGCAACAATAGAATCCTTTGTCACGGTGCAGAATCTCCTTATTGACTATGCCGAAAAAAACACAGGCTCTTATCACGTGTCATTTCACGGCATAACCTCTGCAGAAGTCGGCCGACTAACCGCCGACAGCACGGTAACAGATTTTACCGTTGCCGAGGATATAGGCTATGCTGAGATTTCAAGTTTGAATGAAGCAAAGCCCTATATTTTTATCGCAGGTGTACCCCGTGATTTTACAGATATTTCCGCTGTAAACATTACAGCGGGAAGAATGCCCGAAAATGACAGAGAGCTTATAGTATCCAATCATATTATGACAAACGGCGGTGTAGAGCTTGCCATAGGTGACACACTGACACTAAATGTGGGACAAAGACAGTGGACTGACCTTATAGGAATCAGTGAAGAGAAATATAATAATCTCGGTGGTGACACCCGGCAGATACTGAATCAGGAAGCCTCCTACAAAGAAAATTCAGAAGCTCTTATAAATACGCAAGAGATAACCTACACAGTAGTAGGCTTTTGCAAAAGAGGCGATTATACCGCATATGAGCCCTATTCTGCTCCCGGATATACGGCTTACACTATAACAGAAGAAAGCGGTGAAGGTCTTAAAACACTTTTCTGTTCACTCGAAAAGCCTTCCGATTATAAGGATTTTTCCGAAACCTACAAGGATTCGGGCACGGTAAAGAAAAACTCAAATCTTCTTATGTTCACCCTGTCTCTGCACGACAATGCCTTTGAGGGACTTTTCATAGGCCTCGGAGCAGTGCTCATTTTTATTATTGTTTTCGGCTCAGTTGCTCTGATTTTTAATTCTTTCTCAATTTCACTGTCTGAAAGAACAAAGCAGTACGGTCTGTTAAAATCCATAGGTGCAACAAAAAAGCAGATTATGAAAAGTGTGCTGTTTGAAGCATTGTGCCTTTGCACTGCCGCAGTACCCTTGGGACTGATTGCAGGCTGTGTGGGAATCGCTGTGACCTTCAAAGCACTGGGAGGAGTTATCACCACTCTCCTTTCACAGTTTGAGGGGCTTAGCATGAGATTTATCATTTCTCCCATAGCTTTATTTTCTTCCGCTGTTATAAGCATACTCACGGTGCTGTTATCCGCATATCTCCCTGCAAAAAGAGCAGTTAAAATCAGTCCCGTTGAGGCAATAAGACAAAATAACGATATTAAGATAAAGAGAAAAAATGTAAAAATATCTCCCGTTACAAGTAAACTTTTCGGACTTCCCGGAATCATTTCATCAAAAAATTTCAAAAGAAGCCGCAAAAAATACTCCGTCACGGTATTTTCCCTTTTCGTATCAGTAGTAATGTTTATTTCAGCTTCGTCACTCGCTTCCTATTTTACAGAATCCGTGGAAATGCGGGCACAGGACATGAAATATGACATTGCACTTACAGATGCTTCAAAAGAAGCGCTCACCGATGAAGAAAAGGAAAATTTCATAAAAGTTGTAAACTCAGCTGCCTCAGCAGATGCATTTACGCTGAATAAAGTCTCCGATAATTATCTTGGAGTGAATACAAACCTTGTGTCAGAAGATTATATCAATCACTATTTTAGCCTTTATGACGATGAAATCCCCGAGCGTATAATCGGCGATGTTTCCGTCTGCTTTATAAGTGATGAATCCTTTATTGAACAACTTAAAAAAATGAACCTGGATGAAAAAGATTACTTCAATAAATCCGCTCCTAAAGCTTTACTTTATGACAGTATTAATCTTGTGACGATGAATGACAACGGCAAACAGCAGCTTCATGTTTTCCCGTTTTTTAATGAAAATGAAGTCCCCGGGACAATTAAAGCCTCTGAGACTGTAAATATACCCGATTTTTTTATTGAAAACATATACGAAGAAAACGGCATCACATACTACCAATACAGAAAAGGCGGCGATGAAGGTGAGGACCTTTCAAAAAACGAAATAAAAATTCTCACCGAGGCAGAAGCCGTAAGGCATTATGACATTGAAGTGGGTGCCGTAATTACAGAACGCCCCTATTTTGCAAGCTTTTCGACTTGTCTTTTCTATCCCGAAAGTATGATGAAACACACCGCTTTCAATGACAGCGAATATTCATTCAATGCATATTTTCTTGCAAAAAACCACGGAGAAACGGAAAAACAACTGAGAAACGCTTTACATCAGTTCGGTCTTGCCGATAAGGTATCCTGCATAAACTATGCGGTGGATATTGAAACCGTAAGAGGTATTGTAGTAATAGCAAAGGTTCTTGCCTACGGCTTTATAGTGCTTATCTCTCTTATTGCTGCGGCTAATGTCTTTAATACTATTTCAACTAATATCGCACTTCGCCGCCGGGAATTCGGAACACTCATAAGCTTGGGACTTACAAAAGAGGGGCTTTATAAAATGATGATGTATGAATCCCTTCTCTACGGACTCAAAAGCCTTGTATTTTCCCTACCCGTCTCTACCGTCATAACCCTTGTAATTTACTTCATTGTAAACGAAAGCGGATACGATATAGACTTTTACATTCCATTAGGAAGCTTCATAACAGCAATTTTAAGTGTTTTCGTTATTGTTTTCATAAGCATGTTCTACTCAATAAAGAAAGTCAAAAATAATAATGTTATTGACGCTCTCAGAAATGAAAATATCTGATTGAAAAATTTGGGGCTGTATCAAAACATCTAAGACAGATGTTGTTGATGCAGCCTCTGAAATTTTAATTATCAACACCAATTATGTGATTGTTGGTCACATTGTTGATAACTTTTTTCATAGCAAAGCTGAGGTTCTTTAGGAACCCCG
>JAFXFC010000032.1 GCA_017513525.1 Clostridia bacterium | reverse complement strand
GGGTTCCTAAAGAACCTCAGCTTTGCTATGAAAAAAGTTATCAACAATGTGACCAACAATCACATAATTGGTGTTGATAATTAAAATTTCAGAGGCTGCATCAACAACATCTGTCTTAGATGTTTTGATACAGCCCCTTTGCTTTTTTATATTCTTATTACCGGAACGGCGATTCTTGCACCGACATCGGTTTGGGCTCCGAAGTTGAAAGTCGGAGCAATGTTGCTCGCAAGTTTATAACCATAGCGTTCAAAGTTGTAGTTTTCCAATGCTTTGTAAACCTGACCGATGTATGCACCGAAATCATCAGGATTATCATAAGGTCCACTCTGGAAATAAAGCAAGGTGCATTCGGGAAGTTCTGATATTTTATAGCCATCAGGCAAAGGCTTGCTATAATCCAAAGGAACTTCAACACCTGAAGCAATATTGCTGTAACCATCCTCTTGAAAAAAATCAGGCAATTCAAGTATTGCTGCAGTATCAAACTTTTCGGGAATACTGTTCTGAAGTCCCTCCCAATCACAGCCGACCTCTTCGCAATAAGATAAATATCCCGATGCAGATTTTGACGGCAGATAAATCAGTTTCCGTTTCGGTCTGTCCACAGGTATTACAGTACAGATTGATGTGATTTCCATCTCTCGTCCTTCTTTCAAGATATGATAATGATTTGCGGGGTGACCGATATACAAAGGTATCGCAATCGGACTTTTGCGGTACTCATCAGGAGTAACAGAAAATCTTTTTGCAAAAGACCTTGTATAGCCTTCGTGAGAAGTGAAATGGCAGTCTAAAGCTACATCAAGCACATTATCATCTGTGGTAATCAGCTTCTCTGCACTTTTACTTAGTACAATAGCATTTATATATTCGTAAAGAGTTGTCTGCAAGAATTTATGAAACAATCTGTCGAGCTGACGGCGGGAATATCCGATGGCATGGCAGATGTTTTCAATACTGAAATCAGCATCGTTGTGATGTGTTTTTATGTATTCCTGAGTAGCAACAACTATTTCCAAATCGTTCATAAGGCACCCTTGAAATATGATAACAACAAATCAATCTGTTTTCTTGATTTATATGGACAAGTTATTTTTTCTTTGCTATGTAAAGCACACATAAGTATGGGCGTTCTATGATACCGTCGTTCTTTTCCGCTAAAGCAACAAAGGCATTATATGCTTTTTGCTTGTCTTCGTCCGAGTTTTGCATAAATCTGTTACCCGTTAATGCAAAACCGTAAAATTCATCAGCCGTATAGTTCTGCTCCCACAGTTTTCTGATTACAGTCGGATTTTCAAAAAGGTTGGAATCTACTATCTGTGATACAATAGAATCAATTCTACTCTCACATTCTGTTTCCGTAACAAAATCAGCTATACCGCCATATCGCTTTGATATTGCTATCAATTCTTTGTCTGTATCGTTATCATTGAGAACGTACATGTTCCAGAACAACGCCAAATAACCATTATCTTTCAGAACATCGGCACACTTATGATATCCAACCGGTTGAGGAACCCAATGGAATGACTGAGCTGCATACACAACATCAAACTTTTTCTGACCGAAGTCATGTTCTTCAAATCTACCTTTTATAAAGTTTATATTTTCATTTTTGAATCGCTCGTTGCCGATACGAACCAAATCTTCACCGGGGTCTATACCTAAAATGTTAAAACCATTCCCAGTAAGTTGTTCTGTCGCCTTACCGCTTCCGCAACCTATCTCCAATAAATCAGAGTCTTCGGTTATGCCTGTTACAGATATTAAAGAGTCTATAATTTCTTGTGGATAACCGGGGCGGTATTTGTCATAATATTCCGCAGCTTGGTTGAACATTTCACTTTCTTTATGGAAGTTCATACGCAACTCTCCGTTAAAATTCATATCTTTTTCCGTCTTTATAAATGATGCCGTCTGTAACGGTGATTTTTAATATTATGGTATTAACATCATTTTCATTGGTGTGACCGTTATCATACCATGATGCAAAGGCTTCTCTTAATTTATCTGCTAAGTCCTTGCTTTCTTCATTACGGATATAACCTAAACTTTCAGCTGTGCCGTGTCCCGAAAACCATTCGCCACATATTCCAACAACTGGATTATTGCTGATATGCTTCATTTTGTTGGTTGAATTGTGAGTTATGGTATAAAAGGCTCCATCAATATAAATCGCATCAACTGTTCTCACCCACGGAGTACCGCAATTATCAACTGTCGCAATTGAGATAATCGAATCTTTACTGAAACGCTCTTCCAATATGTTATCAAAACCTTTGTTCATTTTTTACTCCTCACTGAAAATTACTTACTGACCACTTTTTTTACAAATTAATAATATCACATATCAACAATTTTTTCAATGTTTCACTATATAACAACATAACATCCACCTTGCAATATTACCATGGTGCATGTTAATTCTTTATGGATTTAACATTACAGTGTCGAGAAATAAGCGTTTTTGTCGAAAAGAGTAACGTTTTTGTCAATGTTATTGTAATTTTCATTTACAATGATGTACTCTAATCTTGATACATTATAATACAAAAATATGTGGGAGAAAGATTTATGATAAAAACTATTTACATAAACAACTTATCTGACATTTATGAATTGATATCTGAACAAAAATATGACACCAACAAGGACAGGCACCGGTCCTCTTTTCTTTACCGAGGTCTTTCTAATGAAACATATACATTAAAAACAAGTTTAATGAGAAATTGCAAAAATAAACAACAGTATTTAGAAAAATGTATATTAAGAAATTTTACTAAATATGCCGAATTTAATGAACCACATATAAAAGAATCTGTTTGGAGACAAATGATTTTAGGGCAACATCATGGTCTTCCAACAAGATTGTTAGATTGGTCATATTCGCCTTTAGTTGCGATGCACTTTGCCTGCAGTGCAGATAATCTTTCTGAACTTGACAAAAATAATAGTTGCGTATGGAAAATTGATATTGAAGAAATAAACTCTTTGTTACCCAAAAAGTATATAGACGCACTTGCAAAAAACGATGCATACTTATTTACTATGGATATGCTGGAGACAATAACAACAGATTTGAATGCGTACGATAATGATATGCTTGATCAGTCTATGGTATTAATTGAGCCTCCGTCAATAGATCAAAGAATAATAAACCAGTATAGTTATTTTTCAGTTATTCCAATGGAAATGGAAAATATTGAGGCTTTTTTTGAACAGTATACAAATAATACGTGTAGATATATAATACCAAACAATATTAAATGGCGTATTCGTGATTTGTTAGATCAAATGAATATAAACGAACGAATTATGTATCCAGGACTAGACGGGTTATCCACATGGCTTAAACGACATTATTTTGTAAAAGACACACCGCTTGATAATAAGTAAACAAATTAACTTATTAAATAATATAGTAAAAATATTTAACTCATAAAGGAGAAAGAAATATGTGCAAAAAAAATATTGCTTTTATTTGTCCGCTTGGAGATGAGGGAAGCGAAACAAGAAAACGAGCTGATCTTATTTACAACCATGTAATTGTTCCAATTGCAGAAGAATTAGAATATGAATGCACAAGAGCCGACAAAAGATTTGAATCAAATTTAATGAGTGATATTGTTAAAATGGTCGTTGATGCTGATATTGTTATTGCTGACTTATCCGATAGAAACCCGAATGTTTATTATGAGTTTGGAATTCGTAATGCACTAAAAGGAAAATGCATACCAATAATAAATAAAATGAGTGATATTCCGTTTGATATTAAATATTTCAGAGCATATGAATATGATTTAAATGCTGGAGTGGAAGGTTATCGTAAATTTTCAGTATTTATTAAAAATAGTATTAAAAGACTAGAAAAAAATCCTTGGAATCCATGTATATCGCTTACTCCCGAGGAAATCTCTGATATATACAATGTTACTTTATTAAGTAAAAGCGTAAAAGGTACTAAGGACCATTATGGTTTAGCAGAAAGCATGTTTTCAAAAAAGTGTAAACAATTATTTCTGATGCAAAGAAGTAGTTCCATTGTATTAGGTGCAGAAAAAGGTTGGGGAGAAGAAAAAACCTTTTTAGATGCCATTACTAAAGTTGCTGAAGAATGTGATTATTTTTATCATATCGTTACACTCGATGGCATTGAAGCACATTTTCATCGCAAGGACAGTGTTTTTCCAGATTTTTGTGAATATAGAAAAAGATTAAAAAACATGGGGGGAAATGCTGCAATAAAAACATCACACAAAAAAGGTTTTTATTTAAAAAAACTTCCAAGAGATAGTGAAAATGGCGATTTTAAACTTGATAGACAAGCAAGAGTCTTAACTGCTGAATTCTATGATGGAACAGTAGAAACTGTAATTGTTCAAAATTTAGGAAAGGAACAACTATGTTTTCTTTTGAAAGGTTCTGGACTCATTACATATCTTAATGACTGTATTAGATACTATGATGCTTTAGAATATGTAAAATGGAAAGATATTGAACGGTTATATCAAAAATATGAAAGATTATCTGAAGAAAACAATAAACATGAAAACTAAATAATAATTAAAGTATAAAACGTATTCATATAAATGCAAAATCCCCGTTAAGATTGCAAAAAATCTGCTTGCTTAACGGGGATTTTTATTTGCTTTTTACGGTATAGATCGTACTAAATCATACTTTCGTTCAATAGAAAAAATAAATCATACGTCGCATTGTTCACTAAAAATCCAACCAATAAAAATTAATTTTGCACGATTTAGACCGATAAGAATTAGTTAAAAACATTGTGGTTTGATAAAACAAAGCTTTTTTACTTAAAAACCTCATTCAATCTATACCTGCTCACATTGTAGCTGTTTTCACGCTCAATGGCTTTGGATTTGACGAGCTCAGTCAGGCGTTTCTTTGAAAATGATGTTGAGCCGAAATATGCATCAAAGTTTGCAACGGGTAGCACAACCCAATCTGTATCCTCTTGTCGATTGGCGTAGTAATATTTTATGAGTGTTTCAAGTGCATTAGCTGTACTCGGTGCTTTGGTGAAATCGGATATCTTTGCTTTCGTTTCTTCGGACAGTTCAAAATCCTTGTTTTTAAGCTCACCAAGCTCTAAAGCAGATGAAAGTATATCATCAAACCTCAATATCCAAGCGCCTTTGGTTTTGAGGTAATATGTGCTGAAGTGCATACGAGTAACCTTGTCACGCCAAGCGGTATCGAAGTTTTTATCCATAAGAGCATATTTTTCACTCTCTTTGACTGTGAACTTGTCCGGATTGTTTTTGACAAAATTCATAGCACTGTGAAAATGTTTGTAAAACCAACCTTCACCGTTTTCGCTGACAAGCTCAGGAAATTCGTTATGGTATTCTCTGAAATCTGTTCTGAACCGCCACTCTTCTTTTTCTTTTGTAATATCCTTGTCGGGAATACTGCACCAAGCAGAGATTGCCCGTCTTGCATATTCAATGTCAGCAGTACCGTTCTTGAACATATATCCTCTTGCGATTATGGTCAACACTCTTGGAAATCCCTCAAAGCCTTGTATGCCCTCACGGGTAAATCTGCCGAGAAATGAATTATCATTTTTGTTGTCACGCTTGTATGTCGGTGCTTCCGTGTAAGCCTTAAACTCGGCTATCTCGTTCAACATAAGACTTGCTCCTGTCAATAATGTATTTCTCTGTTTCTGTCAGCAAAATATCAAAGATATATCTTCTGTAGCCTGCTGCAGCAATATAGGGAACAGCATCATTCAGCCTGACGATTTTTGAAAGAAGCTTTCTGCATTCTTCCGTTACCGCTTCCCTGTAATCATAGGTTTTTGATTTGTTTCTGTATGCCAAAGCCATAGCCGTCATTTCATCACTGTCATTTTCAAAATGAAGTGATGTGAGGTTATGCAGCTTGTTTTCCGCATATCTGTCGCAGATAATATCAGAAAACACTCTGTCTCCGTTGTGTCTGAAGTCACAGAATAACTCAATGTAGCTTTCAAAGCGTTCACCCACAAGATATGTCCTTAAAAACTGCTCTCTTTCTTCGGGTAGCATAAACTGCCATTTACACTCCTGCATCTGAGTGTAGATTTCTTCAATCTCTTCGGGCGTGAAATCTGTAAAGAGTGCATACAGCTCGTCTGTGTCATAATCATTTTCTTGACCACGCATAAAGAGAATACGCTCAATATCGGACTTTCTTTCGGGAATAACAGAATTGTTTCTGTTATTGCGGATTCTTTTTAAGCAATGCTCGTAATCATCTAACAGTGCTGAAACTCTGTTCAGCTTCTTTTTATCAAGACCTGATTTCCAATCAGGATTCTGAGCAAAGGTGAAAATTTCGCTGTCCGGTGCACTCTTGCCTTTGGCTTTAGGTGTATTTCTTTTCAATTCATAAGCATAATACGGCAGTCTTTCAAGGTTTGAGCTGACACTCGACCAATCGGTGTTTTTGAAGAATTCTCTGAATTGTTGGTCATAAGTCTTTTCGTACCAAGACCTGCGTTCATTCTGTTTTTCGATAAGGGATTTGTATTTCAGGAATAGACTTTTCGGGGCTCTGTTAGTTACAAGATATTCCGAAAGGTCAGGCTTTACACCGCTTTTTGCTGAATCGATTTCAAGACCTGTGAGAATGGCAAGAACTTCCGTTTCTTTTCTGTACTGTGCCTTTTTGCCCTTTGCATTTTCGTCATAAGCTAAAATGCTTCTGTTAAGTGCCGCATTGGAAATTTGTCCCACACGGGAGGAGAATGTATTTTTAACAGTTTCAAATCTCGCTTTCCAATCCTTTGCATCTGACATTATTGGTTCTTCCGTCGGTATGAATAAAAGCGGCAAGGGGTTATCACTTTTGCCGTAATACTCAGGTTCTGTTTCCTTTGTATAAAGATATGAAATGATGATATTATCAGCGATTGTCTTTACCATATCACCGTCAAAATCAGCACCGCCAAGTCTCATAGGTATATCGGGATTATCGGCTACCATAATGACATCAGTTAAATGGCTGAAATATTTGCTTCTGTAATATCCGACATCTTTTAAAGGTCGTACCTGAACACTTTCATTTTTAGATATATGCGGATTGCGAAGAAGAGAATATTTGTAATCCGCTCCATAGCTGTTGCCGGGAGCATAAACGAAATTACCGGATAATTCTTCATTACTGATGTCAGCAAACTTTCTGCTGCCATCAGCAAGAAAAGCCAAAAGAGACATTAAGTCTGCAGATAAATATCTGTTATCACCCTGAACAAAAAGCTGACCTATAGCATACTTTCTTAAAATGTTTTCTGCAATATCATCTATGTCTTTAGAGAAGAAAGGCTCATCAATGAGCAATGTGTTTCTGTTAACAAGTCTTGCTTTGATTTTTAACTCTTCATCACTATCATCTAAATGTTTCGTATAGTAATCAATTCTGTGTTTTCTGTTGTTGCAGTAATCGTAATATGCCTGCTCCGTTGCTTTTGTAAGCCACTCTCTTTTATCACGTGAAGGACTTTCTTTCCACCCCAAAGGTAAATCTTTAGGTCTGAATTTTTCTTCTGGTATTGCAACCGTATTTAAAAACTGAAAGTTCAGTTCTGTTAAATTTTCGTTTTCTCCTTTACCCACATTTGAAATGTATAACGAGTGTCTATATTTTTTACAGCGGTCAAGATAATCGTTAAACCCCAAACCATTTTCTTTAAGCCAACCTTTACCCTTGAACATTGTATCGGTAAGAATAAGGTTTATCTTATCAACAGGATGCTCAACACCCCACATATCTTTTACGGAATATATACCAATGCTTTTAAGAAAAGATTTAAAATCAACCTCATGTACCATACCTTTTATGTAAGGTAAACGAATCTGAAAAGAAGAATGAATATGCTTACCGCATAACTGTTTATCAATTTCTTTTGCGAATGATGGAGAGATAAAACCTTCACCGTCAAATGCATCACAAGTAAATTCAATATCCTTTTCGGTGCGTTTGTATTTTTTTACTGCCGTATTTTTATCCTTTGATGTAACAGTAACAGCGTGAGTTTTAATAAAGTTTTCCCAAGCTTTGATGATAACAATACTGTCTTTATCAAAAAGATTTTTGCTTTCAATTCTTGTACCGCCTGAAAACATGAGTCCGTTGTAAGCGTAAAGCTTACTTAACTGACAGAAACCGATGTTCATATCAAGCTGTATTCTTGCTTTAACTTTTTCATAAACATCACTTCTTATGAAAGACAAGCGAGCATTTCTGCTCATACTTGCAGAGCGTTCAAAGGCAACAAAGTTTTTCATTCCCGTTCCCAAATCAATATTTATTCCTTCGGGACGGAACATAGATTTTGCTTTTAACTGTCTTAAACGGATACGTTCACTCTTTGCATCTCTGTCAAAAATTCCACTGAAGTCAATGTAAACTATCACATCAGAGAGCTCGGAAATTTTTGTATCGCTCTTCGGCTGAGTGAATTTATCCGAAGTTAAAACACTCATTAACTGATAAAACATTGCACAGTCGTCCTGCAAAGTATTCTCTTTATTCATTAAACACTTTGCGGTTGCACTGTTATTAAGATTAAAAATATATGTTTCTTCATTTTGCTTTTCGGCATAAGAGATTATTCCTCTTGCTGAAAGCATCGGTATTTCATAAGTAATATGTGCCATTGTTTCACCTCTGATGGACTTATTCTGTATAAAGGATACTACAGCCACCCCTGTAATGTCAACTATTTTGCACCCGAATAATCGGGTGCTTTTTTCATTTAAAAACGCGGTATTACTTTAACGAGCATTGGATTTTGGTACCACAAAATCCGTTTCGGGGGAAGCCACCCCGAAAAACAAAACAGAAAAGAGGTGAAAATTTTTTGAAAGAAAACAAAAAGACAAAACTTGTTAAAGCATATTTTACCGAAGAAGATTACGAAAGACTTAATTATCTTTGTAGTATTATGAAAATTTCTAAGTCAAAAATGATTCGGTTTCTTCTTTATTACAAGAACATTAAAGAAACTCCGCCTGTTGATTACACAGTTTTAATCAGAGAAATGAGAGCAGTCGGTAACAATTTGAATCAGCTTGCAAGAGCTGCAAATGCAAAAGGTTGGATAAATGAGAAGGAATTACGTGCCGTTATTCTTTCTCTTCGTGAACTCGAAAAGAAAATTGCGGCACAGTTTCAGTTAAGCAAGGAGGATGAATATTGGCAGTAACAAAAATTTGGTCGGTTAAAGGAACGCTGAAAAGTGTTGTTGATTATGCAATGAATCCCGATAAAACGCTTAATGATTACTACAGTAATTCAGAACTTCAATCACTTAAGGATGTAATTGATTACGCAGTTGAAAGTGAAAAAACAGAAATGCAATATTTTGTGAGCGGAATAAATTGCAATCCTGAGTTTGCCCGTGACCAGATGACGGAAACAAAAAAGCTGTTTCATAAGCAGGACGGGATAATTGCATTTCACGGTTATCAGAGCTTTAAGCCGGGAGAGGTTACACCTGAGCTTGCTCACGAAATCGGAAAAGAGCTTGCAGAGAAATTATGGGGCGACCGACACGAGGTTATTGTTGCAACTCATCTTGACCGAGGTCACATTCATAATCATTTTGTTGTAAACAGTGTTTCAATGGTTGACGGTAAAAAGTTCAATGCCTGCAAACAAAGCTATGCACTTATGAGAAAAGCTTCTGATGAACTTTGCATCAAATACGGATTCTCAATAGTTGAAAAGCCGCATAAAGCTCCGAGAAGGATGACTTATCTTGCAGAGAAGAACGGAGAAAATCATCAGTATGATTTATTAAAATTTCACATTGACGATTGTTTATCACGCAGTTCAAACATCAGAACTTTCATTTGGTTAATGGAGAAGAAGGGATATACTTTTGATTTCAACAGACCCGAGCCGACAGTTTATCACAAAAGATTTAACCGTCCCGTATGGCTTTGCGATCTTGGTGACGGCTATACAATCAATGATATTGAAGAAGTAATACTGACTAAAAGACATTACACAAGAAGAGTCACGCACGATTCAATCACTTTCAAAACCTTATTCTTTGACGGAAACCCTTACAATTACAAAAGCGGTATCAGTAGCTCTTACACTTGCTTGTGTAAAGGGCTGCTGATGTTTAAGGAGCATCCGCATTGTAACGATGTTGAAAATTATCTTGAGCAGGAGCTTTTGAAATTTGACCAGCTTTGTGAGGAACAGAACTTATTGCTTGATAACAATGTTGAAACTTATGAGGACCTTGAAGCACTGATTACAAACATCGAAAAGGAATTAAAGGAAATGGACGAAGCAAGAAATGTATTCAGAAACAAATTGAAGTGTGCCGTTCGTTCGGGTGATGAAAAACTTCAGAACGAAATCCGTGAGGATATTGCAACTCTTACCGCCGCTATGAGAGTTGCAAGAAGGAATATAAAGATTTTAAACAGAGTTAAATACAGGGCTGAGGATGTAGTAAACAGAATGGATAGCATCAACGAGCATTCAAGAATGTATGAGCGTTATGCACGTGATGTTATCAAACCTAAAACAAATACAAACAAAATTCAGGAAAGGAGCCGATAAAATGGCTAATAAAAAGTTAAAAGCACCGGTAAATATCCCGGTAGAAAAAATTCATCCCTTTGAGGGACATCCGTATAAGGTTTTAGACAACGAGGAGATGAACACTCTCATTGAAAGCATACAGCAGAAAGGTGTTATCTCACCTATTGTTGTAAGACCTCTTGAAAATACAACAGATGAATATGAACTTATCTCAGGTCACAGAAGACTGAGAGCATCAGTGAAAGCAGGGCTGGAAACAGTACCTGCTTTAATTTATGCCGTAAGCAGAGATGAAGCGGCAATTATGCTCGTTGATAGCAATCTGCATAGGGAGCATATATTACCAAGTGAACGAGCCTTTGCTTACAAACTAAAATCAGAAGCTTTGAAGCACCAAGGAAAACGTACAGACTTAACTTCGTCGCAAGTTGCGACAAAGTTCGATTCTGCAACTGAAATAGGCAATATTACAGGTGAAAGCCGAGATAAAGTTTACAGATATATCCGTCTGACTTATCTTATCCCCGAATTGCTTGAAATGATGGATGAAGATAAAATTGCTTTCTCCGTCGGTGTTGAGCTTTCGTTCCTTGATGAGCAGTTACAGTATGATTTACTCCGTATAATCGAAGAACAGGAATGTACACCTTCATATTCTCAGGCTTGGCATATGCACAGAGATTTTAATTCAGGTACACTCACTGCAGAAAGCATTGAAGACAGGCTTATGGCAGAAAAGCCTAATCAGAAGCAAATGTTCAAGCTCCCGCTTGAGCAGGTACAGAAATTCTATCCGAATGCCAACAAACAACAGCTTGAAGATTATGTTATGAAAGCCTGTGAGTATTACAACAAGGCTTTACAGCGACAGCGAAGCAGGAACAGGGATGCGAGGTGATGCGAATGAAGTTTATTGATACCATCAAATATATTATTTATTATCTTAACACCGATACCCGTGGAGAATTCTCTTTCACTCCCGTTGATTACAGTAAAATTGAACTACCGAAAGAGGTGCTTGATTCTTTTGCTTCGGCTATGGTTCCCGAAATTAAGAAGTTTTACGAAAGCGATTTAGGTAAGGAATATTTTAAAAAGTGGTTAGAAAAGCATCCTGAGTATGCTTAATATACAGCTCCCCGATATTTCACAGTATCGGGGAGCTTCACACATTCGACAAAGAAAATAAATATAAATAAAATTAAAACAACAAATTCAGGAGGATTAAAATGAATGTAGTTATATATGCCCGTTTCTCTTGCAAGAGACAGACGGAGCAATCAATTGAAGGACAGTTAAAAATCTGTTATGAATATGCGGCAGCCCATAATTATACGGTAGTTGGTGAATATATAGACCGAGCACAAAGCGGTACTTCCGACAACCGTTCAGACTTTCAGCGAATGATTGCCGACAGCGAAAAACACACCTTTGAGGGTGTTTTAGTTTATCAGCTTGACCGTTTTGCACGTAACAGATACGACAGTGCAATTTATAAGGCGAAGCTGAAAAAGAACGGTGTAAGGGTATTCTCTGCTAAAGAAAATATAACAGAAGATGCTTCAGGCATTCTTGTTGAGGGATTGCTTGAAAGTATGGCAGAATACTATTCCGTTGAGTTGGCACAGAAGATAAACCGAGGTCTTGCTATTAATGCAGAAAAGTGCTTGTCAAACGGCAGTAATCCCGGACTTGGCTTTAAGGTCAATAAAAAAGACCGCACCTTTTATGTCGATGAAGATGAAGCGGCAATAGTCAGAGAAATCTATGAACGCTATGCCCGAGGTGAGCCTAAAGTCGAAATAATCAAAGACCTTAACAGACGACATATTAAAACCTCAATAGGTAATGAATTCAGCTTCACAAGCCTGACGAGGCTTTTAAGCAACAAACGCTATATCGGCTATTATTTGTACAGCGGAAAGGAGACTCCCGGTGGTATGCCGAGAATCATTGAAGATGATTTATACTATCGGGTACAGGAGATTTTGAACAGAAACAAGAGAGCACAGGCAAAAACAAAGGGCGACGATGCCTATATTTTAACAACTAAACTTTTCTGCGGTCATTGTAAAGAAATGATGATAGGTGTTTGCGGTACGGGTAAATCGGGAGCTGTATATCACTATTATGTCTGCAAGAGTGCAAGAAAGAAGAAATGTGAAAAGAAGTCTATCGTCAAACAACTGATTGAAGACCTTGTTATCAACGAATGCCTTAAAATGCTGACGGATGAAAAGATGCAATATATCGCTAAAAGGATATCGGAGGAATGCAACAGAAATCCCGATAACCTCTCTATCAAAAATCTCAAAAGCTCAATCAAAGAAATTGATGAAGCCATTGAAAATATGTGGTTATCCATTGAAAAAGGTGGAGATGCAGTAGCACTTACAGAGCGAATCAACCGCCGTCAGGCAGAAAAAGACGAGCTTGAGGAACAGCTCGCTATTGAACAAAACAAGAGAGTGCTTCTCAGTGAAGCTCAGATATTAGCATTTCTTAATTATGTCTGCGAGATGCCCGGTGATGATATGGCAAAACGCAGAGCAATCATCAATATCTTTGTTCATTCGGTTTATCTTTATGATGACCATCTGACACTTGTTATCAATGCAAGCAACAAACCTGTCACCATAGATGACATCCCGCTTGATGATATTGAAGCAGCCTTTAGTGGCGAAAAATCAGCTATGGAGCAATGTTCGAACACCTCGGACATTGTTCCACCAAAAAGGCAGTCGCAGGACTGTCTTTTTTTTGTTGCAAAAAATAGGGATAGATTTATTTTGTTTGCTATGGTAATATAAAATAGAAGGAGGTGGCGCTATGGAAATGAAGTCGAAGAAAAATATCAGGAATATCAGCATAATTGCCGTAATTATGCTGTCTGCTTTTGTATGCAGAGTGGTTGCATACAATATTGACGATTTTTTTATAGCTACGCTTCTTGTTATGATAAGAAATGCAATGCACATTTCTCTTGCGGCAGTGTGGACTGTTTCAATTTATATGAGAGTTGTCAGTAAGCAGATAAGAAATATGCTCATTTCCGTCGGTCTTCTTATGATAGGGTGGATGGTCATAAGAACCTGTAAGATCGAGTTTCTTTATACGACCGATACGCTTACCCGTTACTTCTGGTATGCCTTTTATATACCTATGATTCTGATTCCGCTTATCGGTGTTTTTATAACTATGCACATCGGAAAATCCGATGATTATAAGCTGCCGTCTCTTTTCAGATTGTTTTATATACCTGCGGTGTTGGTGATTCTGCTTGTTTTTACCAACGATTTTCACCGTCTTGTTTTTGATTTCCCAAACGGGATATTGTATTTTAATTCCGATTATACTTACGGTCCGCTCTTTTTCATTCCGTCGGGATGGTTTACCGTTCTCGGTTTTTATTTTGTTGTAAAGCTTCTTCTTAAGGGTAAGGTGCCGGGTAGCCGTATTTTTCAGAGAGTACATATTGCTATTATGGCAATTGCTGTGGTTTTCTGGTGTCTTTATGCCTTTACGGGTATTGATGCGGACCTTACGGCTGTTGACTGTGCACTTATTACACTTCTTCTTGAAAGTGCAATTCAGAGCGGTCTTATAAGAACAAGCACCAACTATAGAAAGCTGTTTGAGATATCAAGTGTAACGGCACAGATTGCTGACAGTAATTTCAATGTCTGTGTCCGTTCTGCAGAATCAGAAGTTTTTACAACCGATATTCTGAAAAGTGCCGTTTTGTCACCGCAGAATCTCGGAGATTATATTCTGAATGCCGAAAAAATATCGGGCGGATATGTTTACTGGCAGGATGACATAAAGAATATAACGGAGCTTATAGAAACCTTGCAGGAAACACAGAAGCAGCTCAGTGAAAATAACTTCCTTTTACAGGCAGAGTACGAGCTCAAGGAAAACAAAGCCAAAACAGAAGAAAAAAACCGTCTTTTCAATAAGCTGATTTATGAAATTTCTCCGAAGCTTCTGAAAGCAGAAGAATTGTTAGCGTTAGCTTCTTCAGATGAAAAAAATAAAAGAATGCATCTTGCAAAGCTTGCGGTAATAGGTGCATATATAAAAAGACGGGGAAACCTGTTTATAATTTCGGAGGACAGAAAAAAAATAAAATCCCGTGAAATAGAATTCTGTATAAATGAGTCCCTTGCGAATTTACGATTGCTTGATATTATCCCTTCGTTTGTTTTTAGCTTAGAAGAAGATATATCAGCAGAAATTGCCGTAAAAATATACGATATATTTGAATTTTTCACCGAAGAGCTTCTTGATACTGTTAATGCTGTTTTTGTGAAAATTTCAGAAAAAGAGGGCTCCGTTTCAATGAGAATGATGTTTGGTGTTAAAAGTGCGAGGGATGAAATTCTTGCTGACAGCGAAATATTGAGCGGTGCTGATATAATTATTGAAAATTCCGAAGATGATATAATTATTGATGTGCTCATCCCGAAGGAGGGAATGTGATATGATACCTTTTATCGGACTCGGCACTTATGTAAGAGCATTGTTTCTTACGATCCTCTTTATTGAAGCTTGTGTTTCTTTTTGTCTTACTATATGGAGCTTTATGCAGAAAAACCTATTGCCGAAGATTATTTCACCTGTCTGTGCAATTTCCGCACTACTGTTTATTCTGCCGTATTCCGCTTATATTTTTGCGGAAAAGAATGGTGTTTCAGTCAGCGGATACAGCTTTGTTGAAAAGTTTCTGAGTCTTCCTGCATTTGCTGTCATTTTGTTTGCAGCTATTGATGCAATAATAATTTCTGCGCTTCTTATATTTTTCTTTTCGGGAATCCGCAACGGTATATCTGCTTTTTCAGTCAAAGAAAGTGTTGATAAGCTTAAAACAGGAATATGCTTTTTTTATGAAAACGGAATGATAAAGCTTATTAATCACAGAATGGATGAGCTCAGCAGAATTATAACGGGGAAAGAAATGACCAATGCCCTTGACTTTATAAATTCTCTCAGAAGCAGAGAATGTCAGCCGGGAACAGAGGTTTTAGCCAACGATGATGACATTATGCTCCGTCTTCCCGATTACTCCGTGTGGCGTTTTTCTGTTAAAAAAATAGGTAAAATGTACGAGATAACTGCAGCTGATACAACTGATTTATACAGAGTATCGGAAGAGCTGAGGCTTTCAAACAGAGAGCTTAAGGAAATGAATGAAAGGCTTCTTAAATACGGTGAAAATGTTGATGAACTTACAAAATCCCGTGAGCGTCTTGAAACAAAATACCGTATTCACGCAGAGCTGGGTAATGCCCTTCTTGCAACAAGACTTTATCTTCAGAATAATGACGGAAATTCCGATGAAATCATAAATATCTGGAAACGTAATATTGCAGTGCTTGGTGTTAAAAATACCGAGGATACAGAGTATGATGCCATAAACGGGCTTATAGAGGCGGCAAAGGCAGTAGGAATAAGAGTAATAATTTCAGGTGAAATGCCGGAAAAGGAGCAGGTGAAGAAGCTTTTTACAGAGGCTACTGCCGAAGCGCTTACTAATGCCGTAAAGCACGCGGATGCAAAGCTTTTCAGTATTTCCTTTACCTCCGATCTTTTTAGCTTTGCCGCTTCCTTTTCCAATGACGGAAAAAAAGCAGATAAGTCTTTTTGTGAAGGGGGAGGGCTTTCTGCTCTCAGAAAAAAGACAGAGAATCTCGGCGGAAGAATGACTGTTAAAGCCGAAAATGACTTTATTCTTACAATAACAGTTCCGAAATAAGGAGAACAGCTTATGATAAATGTACTGATAGTTGAAGACGACAGAATGGCAAGTAAGCTTCTTGAAGTCTTTTTACAGGACAGTGAGGTTTATAAGGTAATTGCTACCGTTGAAAGTGCTTCAATGGCGGAGCTTTTCTGCAGTAAAAAAATGTGCGATCTCATACTTATGGATGTTTGCACATCAATGAATTCCAGCGGTCTTGATGCGGCTGAAAAAATTAAGGCAGTACACCCCGAAATTAAAATTATAATTATCACAAGCCAGCCTGAAATAAGCTTTCTTGAAAGGGCAAAGAGCATTGGTGTTGACAGCTTCTGGTATAAAACTCCCGTTGCAAGTGAGCTTATAAGTGTAATGGACTCTACTGTTAAGGGGGAGAATATTTATCCCGATATGACTCCTACCTTGAAAATGGGCTATGCACTCAGCATTGAGTTTACGGAAAGAGAGCTTGATGTATTAAGAGAGCTTATAACGGGGGATACCAACAAGGAAATCGGTGACAGACTTAATATGTCACAATACACTGTCCGTGACTATATTCAGAGTATGCTTGAAAAAACGGGCTTTCGCAGCCGCACGGAGCTTGCGGTAAAGGCAAGAGAAAGCGGACTTGTAATTAATCAATAATAAACAAGGTTCCCTATATTTGTAGGATGTTTTTTCTTTTTCAATTGAATATAATCTTTTTAAATGACATTAAGGAGGATAAAAAATGAAAAAATTTGTAATTATACTCACAGTACTTATGCTTGTTATTTCATTTGCTTCCTGTGGCAGCAATGAAGAGTCAACAACTGCACCTGCAGAGGGTGAAAAAACAACTGCTGCAACAGAGGAAACAACAGTCGAAGAAATAACTACTGCCGAAGAAGAGACAACTGCAGCTGACGAAACAACGGAAATGTTGGAAGAAGTAACTGCTGAAACAAAAATTGCAACGGTAACGGTCGAGCAGGTTGAGGATATTACAGGCGAATACGGCACTGTTTTTAATGCCTCCGCGGAGGAATATGCATTTTATGCAGTTTTCAGAACCGATGTAAAAATCACCGATGTAAAGGTGCTGGGGCTTACCTTTGTTGATGCCGACGAAAGCGGTGTCATAACCTTTGATAAGGAAGTGCTTCATACCGTTGATGAAATAAGCCCTAAATTCAATCTTGCCGTTCATATTACAGCAGACGGCTCAATACCCGCTTACGGTATTTCTTATGTTGATACGGACGGCACAACAAAAAACTTTTCAATTAATATGAGCGGTGAGGATGGCAGTCTTTATCTGTCCGAAATAAAGTAAATCTTATTTAAAAGCGAAGGGCACTCTGATTCTGTCAGGGTGCCTTTTTTTGTTGTGTGAATGTAAACAAAATATTAATGGCTTTTTCTATGGATCCCCCCTACAAATGTAGGTGGCTATAAAAACGCTGTTGATATAAAATTCATTATGTATAGATATGTTTTTATACTAAAAAAACAAAGGAGAAAAATAATTATGAAAAAGAAAATTTTAAGTCTGCTTCTTGCTTTTGCAATTGTTTTCAGTGTATTCATTCCCGTGAATATTCTGCCCGAAACCAAAATTGTTGCAGATGCAGAAGAGGGAAGCTATCCCTATAATGTATATGATTCCGAGGTTCATGTCGGAAGCTATGAGGAACTCGAAACTGCAGTTAAAAATGCTATTGATAATCAGATGATCATTTTAGAAACTGACATTAATAAAATTTCAGATAATCCTAGCTACAATTACGGAAATCTTGATTTTACCGTAAACGGAACAGTTGCTATTGACCTTAACGGATGTTCTATAAATCTCGGCACCGGAGCAGACTATGTTTTTAATATAGATGGTGCAACAAAGCTTCACATTATGAATTCCCGTATAGATGAAAATGATTCCACTATATCATTAAAAGGGAAAAATGAAGGAAGAAGTGTTATTCAGGTTGCCGATTCTTCTGCAGAGCTTTTTGTTTATGAAGGAATAGAACTTGTGCTTGAGGAAAAGGATGGTGCATCTACGAGCGGTGATCCTGCTGTTATCAGAGTAAAAAACGTTGCAAGACTCGATCTTCTTTGTAACATAAAAGCACTCGATGCTGAAAGCAACGGTATTGTTTTTGAAAGATTAAGACTTTTTAATAATCATTTTGCTAATTCAAAGATTTATATACGCGGTCATTACGATGATAGTGATGTTAATACTTATATCAAAGCAGATGCTGCGTGTATCAAATTTGTTGATGTAAACCCTGTATATGGTGACAGAACTGCCTTTAAGGTAAATGCAGATACTTTTAATATTTTCAAGTTAGGTTGCAACCTGTTAAAAACAGATGCTTCCAAAAAAGGCGCCATGATTTCTGTAGGCAGCAGTTCAACACTTACAGTTAATGATATATGTCTTGCCGGCGGAACGTTCATCCCTGCAGGAAGTTCTTATTTGACAGGAAACATTACAAGTTTTTCAGATGAAGATTTCTACAGCATAAAATACAATTCCGCAGAACTCAAGACTTGTCCCCATAATAACACAGATGAATTTAAGGCAGAAAAGCTTCTCAGTACACCGGATTCTCATATTGATATGTGTAAATGCAAGGGTGCAACTATTTCCTCCGGTCATGATAGAAACAGTGAAATGGGATGTAACGGCTGTGAGCTTAATACTCTTGATACAGAAATGACAGTTCCCGTTGTTGATGAGATAATTGAAGTAGCTACTTACAAGGAACTGTATAATGCTCTCAGAAGCAACAAGAGTGATATTACCATAAGACTTACAGCTAATATTACTGCATACGACGGTATTTCAGGTAGTGTGCAAAGCATTAATCTTTCTGTTTTCGGTAATGTTATAATTGACCTTAACGGATATTATTTAGATGTTAATATTGCAGAATCAAAACCTTTGTTTGTTATTAATAAGAATTACTGTAATTCAGAAGGAGCATTAAATCTTATTATTACAAGCTTTGCTTTAGGATATAATTACATATTAAACCGTAGCAGTGAGGTTGTGCATCTTAATAATGAAAATGTATCAGTTACTGTCTATGGAGCAGATCTTAGTGTTTCTGAGAACGCAAGCGAAGGAACATCTGTTATAAAGGCTACCAAATTTAAGAATTTGAATGTATTTGAGGACAGTAGAATTATCAATGTTGTTGGTTCTGCTATCAGTTTCGATAACTCATCTTCACAAGCATACGAAAATTCTTCTGTTGATCTCAGCTGTTGTTATTTTAAAACTGAAAAGGCAGCCATCAGTTTAAATGGCAATCCTTTCAAAAAGAATACATTCAAAAAGTTTTCTCTTGGCTTGTCTGAGTTTGAAACTTTCGATTATGAAGGCGATAAGCTTCAGATTTTTGACTGTGCTGTGAATCCCGATGTTAAATGGTCTGACTTAATAAGACATTGGGTTGAAAATGAAGAGAACAGAGGCTACTTTTTATACGGAAACAATAATAAACTGATTAGTTCAGCTGAGGACGATGCTAATATAACCAAAAAATTCGACTATTCTGTTTCTGTTTATACAAGTAGTTTGGATACCAGCTCACTTTGCTCAGAGGCAAAGAATGTTGCTATTATTGTAAACGGAAATACTGTTTATGCGTATTGTGAAATTTGCGGTCAGTTTGGAGCTCATACTGTTGAAGCAGGTGCTTATGAGTCTCCTAATTGTACAAAAGAAGGTAAATTAGAGCACTTCAGATGTGTTGATAATAACTGTGGTGTATATTTCAATTCTGAATATATGGGGGTTACTGCAGAGGATATAATCCTTTCCAAGCACAGCTCTACTGTTTTGTCTGATTGGCGTGGCTTACCCCAGGTTTTCCCGGAGTGTGCCGCTACATGTACTGACCCCGGCTTGCCCGAAGATTGTTATTTCTGTTTCGTTTGTGAGAATTATGTATCTCCCGACGGGCGTATCGTTGAAGAAGTTCCCGCTTCTCATAAACTTGATTTTGTTAAGGCTACCGTTACATGTAAGCATGAAGGTACAATAGACCATTATCACTGTTCTGTTTGTTCAAAAAATTTCAGCGATTCAGAAGGCAAGAATGAGCTTGCTTCAATAGACTGTAATCCTAATCTTTCTTTCTATCATAAGTTCGACTCAAATCCTGCGACTGAAGCTGATTGTATCAATTATGGTATTAAGTACAAACACGGTATATGTGAGCATTGTGATAAGCTTATTGTTATGATTCCCGGGAAGTTCGGAACCTTCTCATATGAAGTGTTTGATGAAGCAAAACACACAACTCCCGCCGGACATTCAACTGTTTTTGTTGAAGCAAAGTCAGAGGATTGTACTAATGACGGTAATATTGAGCATTATAAGTGTTCAGCGTGCGGCAAAACATTTAACGAAGAGGCTGCAATTAATGAAATTTCAGACGTTTCAATAAAAGCAAAACACATTATTTCAAAGATTGGTGCTCAGAAAGAATCTTGTACAGTGAACGGTAATATTGAGCATTATAAGTGCACCAAATGTGAAAAGACATTTAATGATGCTGCTGGAAAGAATGAAATTACCGATGTCACAGTAAAGGCTCCCGGACATAGCTACGAATGGGTTGTTACAAAGCCTGCTGAGATTGGTGTTGAGGGAGAAAAAGCTTACAAGTGTAAGGTCTGTGCCGATATCAAGGAAACCCAGAAATTAGACGCCCTTGAACCTGAATACCTTATCGGTGATATCAACGACGACGGTAAATGGACTTCAGCCGATGCAAGACTTACTCTTCGTTACTCAGTTGAACTTGAAACCTTTACAGAAACTCAGAAGAAGGCAGCGGATACCAACGGTGACAGTAAAATTACCGCTGCTGATGCAAGAAAGATACTCCGTGTATCTGTTGAACTTGAAACCTTTTAATTAAACTGCAAATAAATGCAATGACCGTCGGAATTTTTCCGGCGGTTTTTGCATTTTTTCGGTTATAAGAGAGTTTGTTTGTAGAAATGCACAAATGAAAACACTATTTTTGTCTTAGCACCCCCTACAGTTGTAGGTATTTGCTGTTAATTATTTATAATATAATTAATATAGCGAAATTGTATTTACGGAGATTAAAAATGGATAACTTAAAAAAACTTACAATTCTGCATTCAAACGATATGCACGGTGACTTTCTCGCAGAGGAGATTGACGAGAATCTTATCGGCGGTGTATCAATGCTTTCAGGCTATGTGGGAAAAGTAAGGGAAGAGGAAAAAAATGTACTTTACTGTATTGCAGGAGATATGTTCAGAGGCTCTGTAATAGATTCCGAATTTCAGGGAACATCGACTATTGAAATAATGAATCTTCTTTCACCCGATGTTGTTACTGTCGGCAATCACGAAACCGATTACGGAATCGCCCATCTTCTTTTTATTGAAAAGTGTGCCACCTTTCCCATAATCAATGCAAATCTTCATGTAACAACAAACCACGCAAGGCTTTTTAAGCCTTATCATATTGCAAAGGTTGACGGAATGAAGATTCTGTTTATTGGAATTCTGACGGAAGAGGTTCTGTCCCAGACAAGGAATGACGGGCTTATAGGCACATTTGTTGATATTGATGAGGCAGCAAGTGAGGTCGGAAAAATCTGTAATACATATAATGCAGTTGATATTGACCTTACGGTGCTTCTTACTCATATCGGTTTCGAGGAAGATAAGAAGCTTGCTGCAAAGCTTGATCCTGCGTGGGGCGTTGATATTATTATCGGCGGACACTCCCACACATTTATTGAAGAGCCTGCTGTTGTAAACGATATAGTTATTGTTCAGGCAGGAACGGGAACAGATCAGATAGGCAGATTTGATATAACGGTTGATACGGATAATAACTGTATTGATGAATATACATGGAAAACCGTACCGATAAATCAATCACACTGTCCGAGAGATAATGAGCTTGAAATGCTCATACGCTCCTATAAAGCAAAAACAGATAATAAATATAACCGTGTGGTTACAAGGCTCAAGAAAAAGCTTACTCATCCGACACGCATAGCGGAAACAGAGCTCGGCGGTTTTTTTGCAGATATCATAAAAGAAAATATAGGTCTTGATATTATGCTTCTGGGTTCAGGGGCTGTAAGAAAAACCGAAATCGGACCTATCGTTCTTTTCTCTGATCTTTGCGAATGCTTCCCCTATGATGATCCTTTACATATGCTGCGCGTTACAGGTGCACAGCTTAAAAAAATGATAAAGCATATGCTTCGTGACGAAGTATGGGAAGGCGCACATTGCGAATTCTATCAGTTTTCAACAGGTGTCAGAGTTACTTACAGTAAATCCCTTCACGATTTTGTGCGATTTAATCTTAACGGTGAAACGGTTGAGGATGACAAAATATATAAAATCGGACTTCAGCATTTCCATTTTATGAATTTGGAGAATTTCTTCTCTGTACCTCTTTCTGAAATAGAAGAAAACGGAAAAGCAAGAATAGTATCAACCTCCTGCAGAGAAATTCTTGATGAGTATCTGTCCGTTCATCCCGGACTTGAGAGAAGTGTTTCGGGCCGTCTTATTATTGAAGACTGAATTGAGGTGAAAAAATGAAATGGGTTAAGAAGGACAGTGGCTTTCTGCTTTCATTTTTCATTAATCTGTTTTTTAATCTTGAATGGGCAATACCTGCAGGTATATGCTTTGTTCTTCACTTTATATTCGGAATTTCACTTTGGTGGACATTAGGCTTTATTGCACTATGGATAATAATTGTGCTTGCAAGAACCTCTTTGTTGTTTGCATTAAATCGGGTTGGGAATATGCCTGATAAGCAGACCGAGAATAAAAATCCGTATTCAAGCAAGGGATATAAGCCTTTGGACAATGACAAAGAAGGAGATGTTTAAGATGAAATTATTAAAGTATTCAGTATGCTTTATTGTCTGTTTTATGCTTTTTCTGCTGACAGCGTGCGGCCGCGGAGGCACTAATGAAACTACAGAAAATAATGAAGATGTTACAGAATCAACCGCAAATAATGAATCTGAGACCGGACCTGTGACTGATGAGACGCGACCGGTACAGGAAAGCACGGATGCAGAAAGTGTTTCTGATGAGACAGAAGAAAGCGAACCGGAGACAATGCAAGCCGTTAAGGAGCTTAATTTTACAGCAGAAGATCTTATGAAGGCAAACAGCGTTACGGCAATTCTCGATAAGTATTCAAGCGTAAAAATTAATACAAATAACGGAGAGAGCATAAAGAGTATTGCTTATTATAACTCAAAGCCATTTGTTATAGAGGTTTTTGATTATGACGGTGTTGAGGAGATCTTCGGGTGGTATGACGGTTTTGAGCTGAAATGGACAGAAAGAGGAATACGCGCCGAAAAATATGTTGAAACATTATTTGATGCCGATGACTTTATTTATGAGGATGAAATCAGTGTATATTTCGACGGATATGAGTTTGCTCTTGAAGAAGAGACCGATACAAGCTATATTCTGACGATTACTTCAGGTTGGCAGGATGCAATCGAAAGTAGAGTGTACTATGTAGACAAGGAAAGCCTTCTTCTTAAAAAGATTGTCACAAAGATGAACGGAGAGGAGCTCCATACAACAGAGTATGAATACGGTGAAAAGGTCGATGACAGGGGACTTATAGAGGATCTTAACGGCTATTATAAAGAGGTATGGCTTAACTGCTGTCTGAATAATTATACTCAGGAGATAAAATACACGGTTGAGATACCGGGTGAGTGGGAGTTTATTCCTGTCTCAAGAACCGCTGAATTAAATTTGTATCTCAAGGATGATTTTAGTGATCCTTATGTTTACCCCGGAGACGGAAATTCATTCAGTTTATATTGCACGGATAGTGTAGGATAAAAAAATTCAAAGGAGAAATAATTTATGGGACTTATTAAAGCAGGAATCGGGGCACTTGGCGGAGTTCTCGCCGATCAGTGGAAAGAGTTTTTTACCTGCGATTCCATCAGCGAAGATGTACTTATAGTAAAGGGACAGAAGAATGTATCGGGCAGAAGCTCAAACACAAGGGGCAGTGATAATGTTATCACATCGGGCTCCGGTATCGTTGTCGCAGACGGTCAGTGTATGATTATCGTCGAGCAGGGCAAGGTAGTAGAGGTCTGTGCAGAACCCGGACAGTTTACTTACGACGCATCAACAGAGCCCTCAATTTTCTCAGGTTCATTCGGAGAAAGCCTCAAGGAAACCTTCAAGACGGTAGGTAAGCGTTTCACCTTCGGCGGAGAGCCCGCGAAGGATCAGAGAGTTTATTATTTCAACACAAAAGAAATAATGAACAATATGTTCGGTACAAAATCTCCTATTCCTTTCAGGGTAATCATTGACCCCAAGAGGGATATTGACTACGAAATCACACTCCGTTGTAACGGTATGTTTACATTCCGTATCGTAGACCCACTTCTTTTCTATACCCACATTGCAGGTAATGTAGCCGATGAATACAGAAAAGAAACCATAATGGAAACTCTGAAGGCAGACTTCCTCCACGCTCTAAATCCTGCATTTGCAAAGATGAGCGAAATGGGTGTGCGCTACAGCTCAATCCCCGCTCATACAGAGGAATTAAGCGCAGCTATTGACTCAGCTATGGGTCCCAAGTGGAAGCTTCAGAGAGGTATCAAAATTGAAAGCGTAAGCTTCAATGCTCTCAATGCTCCGAAAGAAGACGAGGACGAGATTCAGAGAATCAAGAAATCCATCATTATGTCCGACCCCATGCTTGCAGGTGGCTATCAGACAACAGGTATGACAGATGCCGCAATGAATGCCGCAAACAATCCTAACGGTGCAGTAAATGCATTTATGGGAATGGGTATGGCAGGAAATATGATGGGAAATACCGCTCAGCTTTTCCAGCAGGGAATGGCTCAGCAGCAGTATCAGCAGGCACAGCAGCCCGCACCCGCACCTGCACCCGCTGACGGATGGAAATGCTCCTGCGGTGCAACAGCCACAGGTAATTTCTGCCCCAACTGCGGTGGCAAAAAGCCGGCACATGCAGGCTCTTGGAAATGCTCCTGCGGAAATGATGTGACAGGAAACTTCTGTCCCAATTGCGGCAGTAAGAAGCCTGATGCAGAAGCAGGTTGGACCTGCTCCTGCGGAAGTGTAAATCAGGGCAAGTTCTGTATGAACTGCGGAGCCAAGAAGCCCGAGGGTGCACCATTATATAAGTGTGACAAGTGCGGCTGGCAGCCCGAGGATCCCCACAATCCCCCCAAGTTCTGTATGAACTGCGGCGACATTTTTGATGAATCAGACAAATCATAATTATTTATAAAAGGAGAATATAAAAATGGGACTTTTTGATAAGAAATTCTGCGACATCTGCGGAGAAAAAATAGGTATGCTCGGCAACCGTAAGCTTTCTGACGGTAATATGTGTAAGGATTGTGCAAAGCTTCTTTCCCCCTTCTGTGATGACAGAAGAAGCTCAACGCTTGCTGATATAAAGGCTCAGCTTCAGTACCGTGAGGAAAACAAGGCTGTTCTTCGTGCATTCAGCCCCATGATTACCATTGACGGTGATTATAAGAATATTTATGTTGATACAGCTAAGGGGAATTTCGTTGTTTCATCCAATAAGCCCGGAAGCTGGGATAATGAAAATCCCGATGTTATTCCGATTTCTGCTATAACTTCATTGACTCTTGATGTCAAGGAAGACAGAGACGAGATTTATTATAAGGACGCTCAGGGAAATAATCAGAGCTATGTTCCTCCGAGATATGAATATGAATATGATTTCACTCTTAAATTCCTTGTAAATACTCCCTGGTTTGATGATTTTGATGTTAAGCTCAATAACTTCAGCGTAAAGAATATGGGTTCTCCCGAATATAACCGCTATCAGCAGCTGGCACAGCAGGCAATGAATGCTCTCGGTGTAGGAACCATGCCTATGAACGGCGGTATGGGAATGAATATGGGCTACGGACAGCCCGCTATGGGTTACGGTCAGCAGCCTATGGGTTACGGTCAGCCCGCTATGGGTTACGGACAGCAGCCTATGGGCTACGGTCAGCCCGCTATGGGCTACGGTCAGCCTCCTATGGGAGGATATCAGCAGGCACCTCAGCCCGGTTACGGTCAGCCTCCTATGGGCGGATATAATCAGGCTCCTCAGCCCGGCTTCAATCAGCAGCCTATGGGTTACCAGCAGGTCCCCCAGCCCGGCTTCTCTCAGCAGAAGGCTCCTGCAGCAATGGCTGTGAACTGGACCTGTCCCTCCTGCGGATGCGCAAATGACAGCGGTAACTTCTGTCAGGCATGCGGTACTCCCAAGGCATAAAAAGAATGATTAAAAAAATAATAATTGCGGCGGTTATAATACTTGTTATTGCCGGTATTATAACTGCTGCGGCAGTTTATATGAAAAAACATATGAATGACTATATTCTTGACGGTCCCGGAATGGTGCGTCAGTCACACGATTATATCGACTATTGCAGCTACAGCTATGGTGGCGGTATGGAGGGTAAAAGTGAGCATATTGAGCTTACAAGGCATTCCGACGGATCGTACACCTACTCATATTCCTACTGTCCGTACAATGGCGGTGAGGAAACAGTTATTGAAAAGACCTTTTCTGATTATGAGCCCGTTATGGATGAAATAAGAGAAATCTGCAAAAGAACCGGTGTGCTTACATGGGGTGAGCTTCCGAAGAGCGAGCTTTTGCTTCTTGATGCTCCGACTGCAACCGTGTCTTTCAGATATTTCGATAATTGTTTTTATTCCGTTAACAGCGATGATATTCTTCCCGAAGAAGGGAACGGTATATTTTCAGATATTTATGAATACTTGAAGTCACTTAAATAAGGAGTGAGAGAAATGTCTACATTATTACAGCAAAAATGCCCTAACTGCGGCGGCAGCGTAAGCTTTGATACAGGCGCACAGAAGCTGAAATGCCCATTCTGTGACAGTGAGTTTGCCGTTGAAGCAGCGGAAGGACAGCAGACAGCTGACGGCGGTGCAGCTGCCGTTGACACTATAAGCTGGCAGTCCGATACAAGCGAATGGACAACTGACGAAACAACCGGAATGAGAGTTTATATGTGTAATTCCTGCTCCGGCGAGGTTGTTGCAGACGAAACAACGGGAGCTACAAGCTGTCCTTATTGCGGAAGTACCGTAGTAATGAAGGGACAGTTTGACGGAGCTCTTCGTCCGCATATTGTTATTCCCTTTAAGCTTGATAAGGAAGCAGCAAAAAAAGCCTTCAAGAAGCATATGACAGGTAAAAAATTTGTTGCGCGAGCCTTTAAGGATGATAATAAAATTGATGAAATCAAGGGTGTTTATGTACCCCATTGGCTGTTCTCCTGTCAGGCAGAGGGACAGGTAAGCTTTGTTGCCGAAAAGACAACAAAAAGATGGTCCGATGCAAATAACAATTATACTGAAATTACTGAATATGACTGCTACAGAAGCGGTAATATGATTTTTGACAATGTTCCCGTTGACGGCTCAACAAAGATGCCTGATGAGCTTATGGAATCTCTTGAGCCCTTCAATGTAAACGAGGCTGTGCCTTTTAACGTTGGCTATCTTTCAGGCTATCTTGCTGATAAGTTTGACGTTGATGCCACAAGCAGTATGCCCCGTGCAAACGACAGAATCCGTCAGAGTATTGCGGATAATCTCAGAAAGACCGTTGACGGCTATGATTCCGTTACAACAATTCAGTCAAATATGACGGTATTGGGCGGCGACTACAAATATGCTCTTTATCCTGTATGGCTTCTGACAATAAAGCACAAGGATAAAGACTATGTATTTGCAATGAACGGTCAGACAGGTAAGTTTGTAGGAAACATTCCTACCGACACAAAGAAGGTAAAGACCGTGGGCGCTCTTATCGGTGCAGGTATAGGTGTTGCCCTTTGGGCGGTACTGAACCTCATAGGGCTTATTTAAGGAGGTGCGGAATATGAAAAAGATAATTACAACTCTTCTTGTTGCGGTATTCGCTCTTTCCTTTATGCTTATTCCCGCATCAGCCGATGATTTCAATACTCTTGATCCTACGGGACTTTTAACTGAAGATGAAATGCTTGCTCTCGAGCAGCTTGCCGTTGATATTGAAGCGGAATACGGATATTTTGCAATGATGTGTTTTGCAGAAAATACAGACGGCTATGAAACAATACGCGATTTCGGTCATGACCTTTATGATAACTTTTCTGATAAAGAAGATGCAGTAATTTTCGTTGATGATCTCAATCAGAGCCTTTGTGATTTCTTTGTCAGTGAGGATTACGAGGAATATGTATTCACAGACGACGTTACAACTGCTATTTTCAATGCTTACAATGAAGCTGAAACATACTATCTCGGAGCAGTTGCTTTCTATAACGGTGTTGCTTCAGCTCTTGAAAATGCGCGCATTGGCGCTTTCGAAGAAACAACTGCATCTGAAGAAATAACTGAGACAGCCGCAGGCACACAACACACAACCGCAGCACCTGAAGAAACGACAGAATTTGTTGCAACCGAAAGACTTCTTCCCCTTGTAGTTGATAATGCTGATGTACTTACAGACGAAGAAGAAGCATATTTCCTTGAAAGATGTCAGACCTTTACAGATGAATATAAGTGTGAAATAGCAATTGTAACAATAACAGATCTTGAAGGAAAAACCGTTCAGGAGTATGCTGACGATTTCTATGATTACAACGGCTATGGCTACGGTGAAAATAAGGACGGACTTCTTTGTTTGTATCTTGACGGTGAAGAAGGACAGCGAAATGCTACACTTACCACTTACGGTACTGCTCAGAAAAATATCGGAGATGACGAAATTGAAGATATTCTTCTTGCAATCGCAGGCTCTGCAAAGTTTGGTGAATTCAAGGATGCATTTGATTGGTATATTAATTTGTCTGAAGAGGCAGTAAAGCCCGTTCCTCCCTTGTTCTGGTTTCTTATTTGCCTTGCTGCGGGTCTTGTAATAGGACTTATTATCACAAATACTATGGCATCCAAAAACTACTCCGTTCATAAGAAGGAAACTGCAGCTGACTATGTAAGGGCAGGAACACTTATGATTACCGGAAGAAACGATATATTCAGAAATACAAGAGTTAATGTGACACCGAAGCCCAAGAACAACAGTGGCGGAAAGTCGTCCGATTCAAACGGCTCAACTCACACAAGCTCATCAGGCAGAAGCCACGGCGGCGGTTCAATTTCCTTCTGATAAAGGAAAATAATAGGAGGAAATACAATGGGACTTTTTGATAAAATAAAAAATCCGTCTGCAGTAAAAACTCCTGCTGCCTCAGAGGCAGGCGGAAATAAGAGTAAAAAGGTAGTTTTTTCAAAGCTTCCCGAGAGCTTTGAAGAATTCAAAAGATTACCTGAAGCACAGCTTACAGATCCTTTTGATACAGCGGCTTTAACCGTTCTTGCATTCTGTTTTTATACTGAAAATAAGGAAGAATGCCTTAAAATGCTTGATTTCTTAAGAGGTCCGAGACCGCTGAGCGTAATGGATAAGCAGTTTATTGCAGACCGTTTCCGTGATAAGGATTATGTGCCCCGTTCATATTTTGAGGGTGCAGTACCGTCAAATAACTATTTGCCGTCAGAGCCTTATACGGTAATTGTGAGCGACAATCCTTATTCCTATGCACATGAAACCTATGCAACACTCTATGTCCGTTCAGGCGGTGCAGACAGCCTCAGAAGTGTTCAGATGCGTCTTGCAAAGGACGGAAAATGGTATCTGTGGGAGCAGTTTATTCTGGCTGATATCCGTCAGCCCGACAGTATGAATCCCTGGGCATAAAACTTTCAGGAGGAAAAAACAAGTGTCAGAGCATTGTATGTCAATTCCGTTCAGCGGAAATTTCTGTGTCCGGGTGGTACAGGGAATGTTTGACCTTGCGGCATCGATATGGTTCAAGGCAAAAATTGAATATGACATAGTTGACCAAGAGCGTCTTGATACAATGTTTGGCGGAATTTTACCTGTAGAGTTTATGCAAAAGGATGCCGAGCTTGCCGTTAAGAGAACGTTTACTGCGCTTTTTGAAGAGGGTGCTTCTCTTGATGAAATTAAGCACAAAACGGTAAATGAGGCAGACAGGGCTTTAGAGTACAAGCGCATTGAAGAATGGGAATCGAGATGCGGTGTCAGAGCTACCCGCATTTCGGATATGCAGATTCAGGTGGATTATAAGACAGAGAAATTACTTGCATCTGTAGATATCGGTGCTTCTGCATCCGAAAAGCCCAAGATCAATAGCTGGAAATGCTCCTGCGGCAACCTGAATTCGGGTAAATTCTGTACCGAATGCGGAGTGAAAAAGCCTGATTTCTGGCTTTGTTCCTGCGGAAGCAATAATAATGGTAATTTCTGCACCGAGTGCGGAAAACCGAAAAAACAGTTAAACTATAAAAAGAGGGGTAAATTAAAATGAAAAAAATACTCGCTTTATTAATGGCAATTATGCTTGTTTTATCACTTGCCGCATGCGGCGGTAACGAGGAAGAAACAACAGCACCCGTTGATGAAACAACTGCAGCAGCCGAAGAAACAACCGAAGCTGCTCTTCCTGAGGTTGAAATCGTTGAAAAAGCTGAGGGTGTAGGTCCCGTTAAGCTTTCAAACAGCTATCTCTCATTCGAAATCCCCGAAGGCTTCGGTTATTACATTGATGATGCAAACCAGGAGGCAGGTGAAGACCAATTCCAGGTTATTGTTGACATCAGGAATGCAGACGGCAACAGAATCGGTGAGCTTCTTATCAACAACAGAGGCAGTCTTGAAAGTGCTGACGAATATGCAAATGCTACTATAGACGAGTATAAGGATGTTGAATCGGTTACAGTAAGCGATGTGGATTCTGCAACATTCGGCATTTTTGATGTAAGACATTTTACTCTTGACAGAGGCTTTATGGTTGATAACCGTTATTTCGGTTATTATCAGATTCCTGATGAAACTGTTGAATACCGCAATGTTCGTTTTGATCTTGAACTTCTCGGTTACTACTATAAGGATGTTGAATTTCCCAAGGCAGAATGCGAAGCCATTATGAATTCAATAGTAATCAAATAATAATCATATTTGCGGAGTGGCCGTCATAGGCGGTCACTCTTTTTGACTTTTTATTCAATGTGATGTAAAATGTTTAAAACAGTTTTATTTTTCGGAGAAATATTATGAAAGATTTCAGTAAAATCAGCTTCAAATGGACATTCCGTGATTATCAGCAGAAGGTTCTTGATAATTCGAATAAGCATCTTGTTGACAGAAAAATACATATTGTAGCAGCTCCCGGAAGCGGAAAGACAGTTCTCGGACTTGAGCTTATCAGAAGACTCGGTGCCCCTGCTCTCGTTCTTTCTCCCTCTGTTTCCATAAAACAGCAATGGGGGGACAGATTCGAGGAATGTTATCTTCCCGAAACGGAAAATGTCAATGAATATGTGTCCTTTGATATTATGAAGCCCTCGCTTCTTACATCAATTACCTATCAGGCGCTTCACGCTGCCGTGAACAAGATTTCTATGGAGTCGGAAGTCGATGAGGATGAATTTGAAGCTGAATCGGGTGCTGATTTCAGTGATTTTGATCTGATTTCTCAGGTGAAAAAGGCGGGAATCAAGACCTTATGCCTTGATGAAGCCCATCATCTTAAAAGCGAATGGCAGAGAGCTCTCGAAAAATTTATCGGGATTCTCGGAACGGAGGTTACTGTAATTTCTCTTACCGCAACTCCGCCCTATGACTCCGAAACGGGAGAATGGAACAGATACATAAGCCTTTGCGGTGAAATTGATGAGGAAATTTTTGTGCCTCAGCTTGTAAAGCAGAAGACCCTTTGTCCCCATCAGGACTATATATATTTCAGCTATCCCACCGAAGAGGAGGCTGAAACTCTGATAAGCTACAAGCAAAAGGCAAGGGACTGTACGAAATATATAATTGAAAACGGCTATGTTGCCGCCGCTTTGAAAAATGCGGGAGTAATAGGCGAAAAGCCCTTAAGTGATGAAATCCTTTATGATAATACCGACGGCTTTACTGCTCTCATTACTCTCGGAAAGGCCTGCGGTATCAATATTTCTCCTGAAATAACAAGAAAGCTTTTCGGAAGAAAAAATGTTCCCGAAAATAATATTGGAATAACGGAAAAAGCATTTCAGTTTATTATCGATAAGCCTGAAGTTTTCGGAGAAGCTTTGTCGGAGGAATTAAAAAACATTCTTCTCGAAAACTCTCTCATTGAAAAAAGAAAGGTTCAGCTTATTACAACTGATAAGATCAATAGAATGTTGGCTTCTTCTATGGGTAAGCTTAAAAGCATTGAGATCATTGCAGAAAATGAAGTGAATAATCTCGGTGACGGCCTTCGTATGCTTGTGCTTACGGATTTTATAAAAAAGGAAATAAAGAAAAGCATTGGAACAGCGGATGAACTGCATACAATGGGAGCAGTTCCCGTGTTTGAAGCTATAAGAAGAAGGCTTGGAGAAAAGACAAAGGCAGCTCTTCTTACGGGAACTCTTGTAATTCTTCCCGATTCAGCCATAGCTTCGGCACAGAAGATTGCAAACGAGGAAAAAGCAAGCTGTATTGTAAAGCCCATTGAGGGAACTGATCACTCCGAGGTGGTTTTCGGCGGCTCAAACAAGCATAAGGTCGGTATTATTACAAAAATCTTTGCTCTCGGAGAAATAAATATTCTTGTGGGAACAAAATCTCTTCTCGGCGAGGGCTGGGATTCTCCAAATATAAATTCTCTAATTCTTGCAAGCTTTGTGGGAAGCTTTATGCTTTCAAATCAGATGAGAGGCAGAGCCATAAGAATTGATAAAAAGAATCCCGATAAGGTATCAAATATATGGCATCTTGTAACTGTCCTTCCCGACGGTGACGGCAAAAACACTGACGAGATCGAGGGTGATGATTTTCTCACCGTAAAGCGCCGTTTTTCCTGTTTTCAGGCTCCTTCATATAATAAGAGTGTTATAGAAAACGGAATCAAGAGAATAGATATTTTGACCCCGCCCTTTGATAATGCGGGTATAGACAGAATAAATTCCGAAATGCTTCGCATTTCCTCTGACAGAAAAACTGCCGCGTCTCGCTGGGATTTTGAAATAAAGGGAAGAGCTGCGCCTGTTATAAGCGATGTAAGTGAAGTTCCGATGTCGGTTTATCCTAAAAAGAAGGTATCAAGCAATAAGCTTTATGCGATTATTTGTGCTGTTCTTGCGGTGCTCGGTATTGTAATTGCTGTGGCAACAGGCTTTATAGGCTCTGTTTTCGGAATTGCTGTTATAATATTGTCCTTGTATTTTATGATTAAAAAGGCATCCTTTGTAACTAAAAACTCCACGCCCGAAAAGACGGTTACGGGACTCTCCCGAGCAGTTCTTAAAACCCTACAGCAGCTGAAAGAAATTGACTCTTCTCCGAAAATAAAGGTAAGTGTAAAGAGAGACGCTGACGGAAAATCACTTTCGGTAAGTCTTACGGGAGCAAGTGAAAGAGAATCAAAGGTCTTTATCAAGGCAATATCGGAGCTTTTCTCACCAATTGATGACCCCAGATATGTTATTATCGGTATTACTAAAATATTCAAGGCAGAAAAGAGAAATTATATAAACAGCTTTTCCTGTCCCTCTGTTATTGGCGTTAATAAGGAAAGCGCGGAGATCTTTAGGAAATTTCTTAAATCTCCCGCGGGAGATTTTGAGCTTGTTTTCACAAGAAGCGAAAACGGAAGAAAAATTCTTAATGAATGTAAAAAAATGTCATTTCTTAATGCAATTATAAATTAGAATGAAGATTTTACTAATGAATTAACGTATCTGATAACTTGTGTCAAAAAGGCAGGGTGCGTTTTTAGGTGTATTGGGAGAGCGCTTGAATGGCATTCAAGAAGTCAAGAGTTCGATCCTCTCCGTCTCCACCAAATCAGATACCGCTGATGATACAATCGTATCATTAGCGGTATTGTTGTTATCAGAAAAATAGCCGTTCAATATTTATTGCAAATTATTTATCTCTGTGCTACACTTTTTTTATAAGGAAAAAGTAGGTGTTGTTATGAAATTCAGTCTGCCGGAGGTCAAGGGGCCACCCGTTACTCTTTCTCATTTTCCCAGCCGTTTGCAAGCGTTCATTTTCCGTGCTTATGAATATATTCCCGCAAAAAAAATTGCAAAGCTCTTAAAAACAACAGAAGAAAATATCCACAATGCTGCCCGAGAGATGGGACTTCCAAAAAAAGACCCGGGGGACATCTGGCTGAAAAAAGGCTACATTACGATAATCCGCAGGCTGTGGCACATTCTTTCGTACTCACAGTTATTGGAATTATTGGAAACAGATGAGCAAGCCTTTGCTTTTCTGCTTAAAGAAGAGGATTTTTTAGATATAAAATTAGGTGATAAGCCCGACTGTCCCGAGCTTACTTGGAGAGATCTGACAGAAGAGGAAAAACGAAAAACCGAAGAAATAAATAAGATAATGCAAGGTCTGAGCTTTTCGGGGCAAGAGCCCTTCGACTTCCAATATCAGACACCGAAGCTTACATTTAACGGTGCTGAGAATTTTGAAACCCGTATTATCTATGCTTTTTCGGGGCTATATCAACGCGCTTTTGATGTTGATAGTCATACCTTCTGTCCTGATGAACAGCTTTCAGCTTACAGAGACCTCGGAATCAATGGAATATGGACACAAGGAGTATTATCACAGTTAGCTCTTTTCCCCTTTGAACCTTCACTTTCTGCGGGGTTCAAAAAACGGCTTGAAAGGATGCGGGAATTCACCGAAAGACTTGAGACTTACGGCATTAAGCTTTATCTTTACATCAATGAACCTCGTTATATGCCCCTTGACTTTTTCGACAAATATCCCGATATAAAGGGACATATAATAGATGACAAGGCCTGCCTTTGCACATCAACCGAGACGGTACAGAATTATCTGAAATCTGCAGTTGAAGAAATCTGCAGGTCAGTACCGAAGCTCGGGGGATTTTTCACCATCACCCGTTCAGAAAATCTCACAAACTGCTATTCACACACGGGAAAAGACACAAATACCTGCCCGAGATGCAAAAACAGAACACCGGGAGAAGTCATAGGTGAGCTTATGGGCTGTATAACAGAAGGTGCCCATAGAGTGAAGCCCGATATAAAGATTTTCGCATGGAGCTGGGGCTGGAATGAAGCCAATGAAGACATTATCCGCCATTTGCCGAAGGATGTGATTCTTCTGTCGCAGAGTGAGCTTGATGTGCCTTTTGAAATTGGCGGTGTCAAAGGCAATGTGATTGACTACTCTATGGGACATATAGGTCCCGGTGAGCGTGCGAAAAGAGAATGGCAGACAGCAAAAAAATGCTCTCTTCAGACAGGTGCTAAGGTGCAGATAAACACCACATGGGAAGCCTCCACCGTACCGGGGATTCCCGTTTCACCCTTGATTGATGAACACATAAAAGGCATAAAGGACGAGGGAGTACGGCATCTGCTTCTCAGCTGGACTTTAGGTGGATACCCGGGGGCAAATATTGCCGCTGCTGCAAAACATTTTTATGATGAGTGCAGTTTTTTACCCGAAAATTCCCAGAATTATGAAGCACAAAAGCAATTCAGTATTGCATTTCGCGAATTTCCATTTCATATCGATGTTCTTTACAGCGGTCCGCAGAATGCAGGGCCCTCCAATCTTCTTTACGGAACAAAAAGCGGTTATGAAGCATCAATGACCTGCTTTGCCTACGATGATCTCCCGAACTGGCGTGGAATTTATCCCGTTGATGTTTTCCAAAATCAGTATGAAAAACTTTGTACCGAATGGAAAAAGGGACTTGAGCTTTTACCTCCTGACGATGACAGTGAAACTGCTTTAATGGCAAAGGCTTGCTATTGCCTCTATTCTTCCTGCCTTAATCAGATTCGTTTTATCCGTTGGAGGGATGAAGAAAGATTTTCCGATGCTGTCACTGCCGCCAAGGCAGAGCTTGACTGTGCAAAGGAAATGCTGTCCCTTATGAATAAAAATGCCGCCATTGGCTATGAGGCGGCAAATCACTATTATTTTTCAAAAGGACAGCTTGCTGAAAAAATAATCAACTGCAATTACATAATAAATCGGTTCAGCGAGCATTCGAGCGACTAAATCCATTATGAATAGTCCGGTCGTTTAACGAATGCAACACAACGACAAGCAGCATTGCATTGTATCAAATAGTGTAGTCAATGCCAGAAAAAGCACTTGCGATTTGCAAGTGCTTTTTCTGTTTTTTCGCCAGGAGGTGAGTTGTATTGCATTACATAGTGTTATTTGATTCGTAAGTTTTGTAGCGAATAAAATATCTCTCAAACCGCAGGTTTGAATATCTCTTTCACTTTAGTGTAAATATCACTCTGTCAGTAAAGGAAGAATATCACTAAAATCTCAGATTTTTTACTTTTTAACTATTACTTCATCATTCTTCAGTTGTAATTTTGATTTATTGAAATGTTCATGGGCTTATGATATAATATGAATAGTTTAAATTTGTGGAGTGTTTGATTTGAAAGTTAAATTTTATGATAATATAGATGATATGTTGTTAAAATTTGCTGTTATCATTTCAAAGCATAATGGTAAATGGGTGTTTTGTAAGCATAAAGAAAGAAATACTTATGAAGTGCCCGGCGGTCACAGAGAAGAAAACGAAGCCATTTTAGAAACTGCAAAAAGAGAACTAAATGAAGAAACAGGTGCATTGGATTTTAGTATCTTGCCCGTTTGTGTTTACTCAGTAACAGGCAAAAACAACGTAAACGAAACAGGCGAAGAAACCTATGGTATGTTATTCTTTGCGGATATTAAAACATTTAAGAATGAATTATATAGCGAAATGGAAAAAGTTTTAATTACAGATAAATTAGTTGATAATTGGACTTATCCTTTAATACAGCCAAAATTGATTGAGGAAGTCAAAAGAAGAGGTTTTATATAATTTTCAAATATCATTAAATTAACTTATTGGGGTTTTGTTTATGAGGGAAGCAGAAAAGGTAATATTAACGAATATGTGTATGGTATATGACGGCAATAAAGTTCTTGTTCAAGATAGATTAAATAAAAATTGGAAAGGGCTTACATTTCCCGGTGGTCACATTGAAAAGCACGAATCATTTACCGATGCCGTTATCAGAGAGGTAAAAGAAGAAACAGGGCTTACAATTTCTTCACCTCAACTTTGCGGTGTCAAGCAATGGCCAGATTCTAAATCGGTGCGATACATAGTTTTGTTTTACAAAACCGATAAGTTTGAGGGAGAATTAAAATCATCTTCCGAGGGTGAAGTTTTTTGGATGAATTTAGAAGATTTCAAAAAAGCTGAACTTGCCCGTGATATGTTAGGTATGCTTGATGTTTTTCTCCAAGACGATAAAAGCGAGTTTTATTATTATCACAACAAAATAGACGGCGAATGGAAATACGAAATTAAATAAAAAAGCACCGAGTAGAGCACAAAACTCTACCCGTTTTTCTTTCACCCCATCTTATCCAATTCAACCATAAACTGCTCAAAGTCAATGTTAAACTCAACTTTAAGCTTGTACTCTCGGCAAATTTCAACTCTTTCAGGGTGTGTTTTGAGTTGTATAAGGAGAGCGCTTGAATGGCATTGGGGAGGTCAAGAGTTCGCTCCTCTCAGTTTCCACCAAAAAATCCGAGGGTTTTGACCTCGGATTTTTAATATTAAACCTCAAAATATGTAGTTTTTATATTTCTAATATAATTCTACATCCATTTTGTTGCAAAAAAACTATAAAACAAGTACAATGAGTGCAGAGGTGATACATATGAATATGTACAAATTTGGAAACTATATCTGCAAGCTTCGTGAAGAAAAAAATCTTACTCAAGCTGAGCTTGCTAATCAATTGGATGTTTCAGATAAATCAATATCCAAATGGGAAAACGGACAGGCATTTCCAAGAATTGAAACCTTTGAAAAGCTTGCGGTTGCATTAGATACAACTGTCGAGGATATTTTTTCAGCGAGCAAAGACGGAATTAAAAGGATTTGCATTGCTAACAATTTTTATTATGTAATGCAGATTGATGTTGACGGACAGCTATATACAATAAGAGCTGATGAAAGCAAATGGGTTGAAATAAACGATAATAAAGATTCAATGGTAATTAAAATTACAGGCGAATTTTTAACGGATGAATCATTTGGAGAATTGGATAACAGCGCCGCAAAGCTCAAAGACAAAATAATGTTTAAAGTAATGAAAAAAGCAACAACCGAATTGATGAGTTTGATTTTGCAGGTAGATTGTACATATAAGATTTCTAATATACAGCCTGATTCATTGATTACTGTTGAACATGACGGATTTGACTTGGGTGATAAAACTCTTATGTTTCAGGATTTTCAGATTATGTATCCAAAAATCGTTTGCGGTAGTGGAACATTAGTTGAATTGCTTAAGGCTAAAGGAAAAAACAGCAAAGAAATAATAAAAAAATATAAAAAATTAGGCCTTGCTTCGGATATGGGAATGGATTTTATTGATATGATTCTTGCTTATCCGTTGAGGGGAATGTATTTCAAACATTTATGTAAACCTGCTATTTTAAAGAAAAATATTTTAAAAGCTGAAGTTCATAAGGAAAACACTGAGAAACGAAACAGTGGTAAAAAAATTGGGTGTTTAGGCGGATGCTTTTCTATAATTGCGCTTTTGTTAGTATGGTTTGTATTAGATATATTTGTTTTTTCTGTGCTTTTTGTAGCATCTGAAAAGCCATATCTAGTTGCTTCGGATTATTCGTCGATAACCTACAAAGACAATGTTTATGTAAGAATAGACGAATTACCGGAATATGCCTATCCGACAACAATGCTCGGTGCTTCAATTTGGGAGGATACAAGAACAGACGGGCTTTCCAAATGGGATCAATCTATGCAAGGGGATAAAGTTCAGCTATTTGAGGATGATGAAGGCAGAGAATATCTATGGTTGGTTGAAGATTATGCAGATAACATTCTTGGTGCAAATGACAATGGTGAAGATAAAGAATATGAAGATTTTGACGAGCATTATGTATATGTTTGTGAAAATCCTTAAAAGATAACCCGAGCAGAGCCTAAAAAACTCTGCTCGGGTTCCTCTTATGCCACCTTATCAATACCTAGCATAAACTGCTCAAAGTCGATATTAAACTCAACTTTCAGCTTGTATCCTCTGCTGACCTCAACCCGTTTTATTAGACAATTCACAATCATTTTTTTCTTTGGGAAGCTCTCTTCGTAATAAAGCTCTGTTCATGAAATCAGTTTATCAAAGCTGTCAGATAAGTTTTTGAGTACGCTTTCACAATCAGCAACAACCTTTTCAGTATCAGTGCATAAATCCAAAAGCCTGCTGCACTCTTTCTCTGATTCTGCAACAAGCTCCGAAAGTGTATCAGCCGCAAAAAATTTTTTCCCTTAATCTAAATGCAATTTATAGAATTTCGCCTTAAAAGTTTGCGTGCCGTCAAATGTGCTGTATTCCCCATAATGGTCGAATACCAAACCGCATTTTTCCATAACTCTGCCCGAAGCCGGATTGTCAACAGCGTGGTCTGACACAAAATCTTTTATGCCGTGTTCTTTATTTGCGAATTCGATCATTCTTTTTGTAGCCTCAGTGGTTAATCCTTTGTTCCAATAGTCAGAACGGATATTATAACCGAAACCCCACTCGTCAGGATTTCCTTTATGAGGTCCTATGCTACCGCTACCTATTAACAGATTGCCAGCTTTCAGCACGAATCCCCAATGAAAATTATTGTCATCAGGGAGAATTTCATTTATCCAATGTAAAACCTCATCTGTGTTTTTATAAAGGTTATACGGCATAAATTTATTAACCTTTTCATCGCTCAACCACTTGAAAGCCGCATCTGCATCATCCGGTGTAATAGGGCGAAGAATTAATCTCTCTGTTTCAAGAACAGGAGTATTTTTTATGTATTCTGTTTGTTTTTTGTTCATTTCAGATTACTTCTTTCTGTTAAAATTTTTATAACTGCATCCAAGCATAATTCAAGTGCATATGCAAAGGAATCACCGCCCCAATTCCGTTCATCATAGTTCTCAACATCTGCAAGAGTATCGGCAGTGAATAAAATGCACCCCCATGTTGCATTACGAAAAGAAGCACACGCCGCAAGTGCAGAGCACTCCATTTCCACAACTTCACAGCCTTCCTGCTTTCTGTATATTACCTTATCTTTAGTTTCACGGTAAAAGCCGTCTGTTGTCCATGTTATTACTTCTCGGTATGGGAGTCCGTGTTCCGCAACGGTCTCTTCAATCGCTTTTAAAGCAATCTCGTTAATCTCCACAAATCGTGACGGCTTCATATAGTGATATGATGTTCCTTCATCTCGCAATGCTTTATACGGAACAATAAATACATTTTCTTCAAAATCCGTGAGAGCACCGCAACATCCGCCTGTAATAATTTCCCGTACACCGTAACCGATTAACCATTCCAATATCTGAACGGCGGGTGCGGCTCCGACAGGTGCCTGACAAAGGCATACATCTTCTCCTTTGTGATTGATAATATATACAGGATAGTCTTTTGTTTCTGATGTGAATTCACCTATACGAACTCCACTGTGCGCCTTTGCATATTCATCAATATGCTTATCTAAAAAAGCAAATACGGCTTTCTTTGGCAGATTCAAATTTAGTTTTTCATGTGTTGGCATAATAACTGCTGTTTCGTCTGTGTCAAATTCAAGAATAGGAATTTCGTTTTTTAGTATCATTGTTTTATCTCCTTTCTCAAAACATCAAGAGTGTGGTGTGACATGCCGATCAAATCCTGTCTTTCACAGGTTTTGAAATGATATCTCAGATATAATTCATAAGTTTTATCATCCATTTGGTCAACAGCTTCTTTCATATGACAGGTATAACCGTCGGTTGCAAGAAAATGCAGTCTTTTGACATCAAAGCTATTTGTTAAACCGAATATTTCATCTTTTAAGTACACCTTAAAAATTCCGTGTGGAGGGAAATGTGCTTCAAGAGTAACGGGGTCAAATTCGTCGTCTTCAATCAGTTTGTCTATTCTGTTATTCTTGAAACAACCGAACATTGAAGGGTCAAGCATACAGTAAGCAACAAATATATAGCCGTCGGGTTTGGTAATTCTAATTGCTTCTTTAAGTGCTTTTTTCTGTTCTTCAACAGTATAAAGGTGATACATTGGTCCCAACAAAAGTGTTACATCATAACTTTCATCGGGATATTCTGCAAGATTGATTGCATTTCCCTGTCTGATGCTGACTTTTTCATCGGGCAGAGTTTTTGCTTTGAAAATTTCGATATTATGCTCAATGAGTTCAACTGCATCAACCTCGAAACCTTTTTGAGCAAAATAATGCGAATATCTGCCCGTAGCCGCACCGATTTCTATGATTTTCATACCGTCTTTCAGATATTTCTCAACATATTTTATAGTTGTAAGAAACTCAATTCTTCCGTGCTTCGATAAAAGACGTGAATCCTCATCAATACGGTTATAGAAATCTACAAGATGATCACCTGTTTTTATAGGTTGCTTTTTGAAAAGTTTCTTTTTGATTAAATCAAATAATCTCATAAAAAATTCTCCTTTGTATAGAATATAAAAAAATTAACGGTGTAAGTTTCTGCAGCAACTTACACCGTTATAAACATATGGAAATATAGTTTTATCTATCCCAAAATGAATATAGAGGTATAAGCCTGCCCAGTGATGAATGATAATCATACTGTGCAAGCCAATTCATATCCATATCAGATTTTTTGAAAAGATATGAGTTCATAATAATACCTCAATTTGAATTTTGACAAGAATAACACATTGAATTTAGTTTGTCAAGAACTTTTTTGATTATGCTACTTTATCAATTCTCACAATAAACTGCTCGAAATCAAAGTTAATGCAATAGCTTTGTTATTTTTTTAACTTCAAAAGAGCTTTTTTGAAAAGTCCAATTTTTCTTGACGAAGTATAAACCGAATATTCTTTATCGGCAAATTTTATCTTAACGAATTCTTTTGTCACTTCATCAACATAATTAAGATTAACAATATAACTATAATGTGGCTGTGCAAAAACTTTTTCATCAAGAACATTCTTCCAATAATCTATCGAATAATTTGTTTCTATTTTTCCGTCGGACATATATAAGACGGATTTTCTGTTTTCGATTGCAATATAAAGAATTTCGTGTGGAGACACTTTGCAAATATCTTTGTTGCATGTTTGTACTGTTATTGCAGAATTGTAACAGTAATTTTTGTCATCGCAAAAAGAGATGCAAATTTTCTCACATCCGTAGCACTTTGTTTCATTATATGATATACCGTTTTTATTCAATAATTCAATTACTTCTTCTTTGGTTTTTATTTGTCCTAATTCTTTTACTTTCATAATTAAATGGCTGCATCGCTTGTTCATTAGTCACAACTTATTTATCTCGCTGCCTTATTCAACTCCGCCATAAGCTGTTGAAAGCAAAATTATAATCGCTTTTACTTTCGGTTTGTTGAAATGTTAATATGTTTATGGTACAATTTAAAAAATACTTCTATTATAGAATATGTATTTATCAGTGATGCTTGTCTGACTTATAGGGAGGATGTATTATGAATAATTATGATATTGCCGCTTTTATATGGCCGTCATACACAGGTGATGAGCCTCGTACACGTATTTTCTGGCCCGAGGGTTACGGCGAATGGCAGAGTGTCAAAGCAATGACCGATAAGGGATATAAAGGTTGCCGTTGGCCTCGTAAACCTATATGGGGATATGTAAATGAGGCTGACAGCAGAATTATGGAAATGCAGATAAATTGTGCTGTTTCTCATGGCGTAAACGTTTTTATTTATGATTGGTATTGGTATGACAACAGACCGTTTCTCGAGAATTGTCTGAATGACGGTTTTCTTAAAGCAAGAAATAATACAGAAATGAAATTTTGCCTTATGTGGGCAAATCACGATGCTACACATTTGTGGGATAAACGCAATTCGGACAAAGACCTCTCCACCGTTATATGGTCGGGTGTTGTCACGCCTGAGATTTTCTCTGATATATGCGACAGGACAATCGAAAAGTATTTCAAAAAAGAAAACTATTACTGCATTGACGGTTGCCCCGTTTATATGATTTTTGATATAGATAATTTTATACGTTCATTCGGTACAAGTGATGAATGCAAAAAAGGTATTGAAGAATTCCGCAGAAAGACTGTTGCTGCAGGATTCAAAGGACTTCATCTGCAATTTGTTCATTGGCGTAACCGTGTATTTGATTGGCTTGAAATTGACGACTCTCAAAAAGGAGCCTCTTCTGCTGAAATGTACTCATTTTTAGGTGCTGACTCGGTGACAAGCTATAATTGGGGTTGTTCAACCGATTTTGACGGAGATTACACAGAGGTTACAGACAGATACATTAGTGAAATTGAGAAAGAATCAAAAATGCTCAGCATTCCGTTTTATCCGAATATTTCTGTCGGTTGGGATAATAATGTAAGATTCAACAATTTTGTTCCCGGAGTTGTCGAAAATAATACGCCTGAGAATTTTAAACTCGCATGTAAAAAAATTAAGGCATTAGCAGATTCTGCAATTGAAAACGGTGTTATAAATGCGCCTTTTATAACCGTAAACAGTTGGAATGAATGGACGGAAACAAGCTATCTTCAGCCTGATGACCTTTACGGTTACGGCTATCTTGAAGCAATTAAAGATGTTTTTGTCGGAGATTGATTATGGGTAACAAACCTTTTTTTCTCAATGATATATCATACGGAAATCATGAAAGGCAGAAGGTCGATATTTTTATTCCGAAAAATGTAAAATCCGATTTTGGTATAATACTTTTTATTCACGGCGGCGGATGGCATAGCGGTGATAAATCAGTTCATCACGGTGATGCTCAGCACTTCTGCAATCTCGGTTATATTTGTGCTACAATGAACTACCGTTTTGTTTCAGACGATATAAATGTTTTTGATGAACTCGATGATATAACATCCGCCCTGAAAATCATAAAGGATAAATGTGCTCAATATGGATTCAATATAGAAAAATTAATTTTGTCAGGTGGCTCAGCCGGGGGACATCTGTCCCTTCTTTATGCTTACACAAGAAAAAAAGAAGCGCCGATAATTCCCGTTGCGGCTTGTGTTTACTGTCCTCCGGTTAACTGCAATGCACCTGATTTTCTGTTGGGTATCAAGGGTGAATTTGAAGATTGGAAATACGAAATACTTTCAAAATGTTGCGGTTTTCAGATTAATAAAGTTGATTTTTTTAACAAAGAACAGCAAACTGCACTCAAAAAGATTTCTCCCGAAGAATATGTTTCGGAAATTTCAGTTCCCACCGCTGTTTTCCACGGAAAATTTGATGAGCTTGTTCCATTGGAGCATATACATAATTTCGTAAGAAAGCTGAATGAAGCAGGAATAAAAAACAATTTATTGATCTATGAAAATTCCGACCATGCACTGGACAAGGATCATGATACCGCATTGCAGGCAAAAAATATTATTAATGATTATGCCCAAATGTATTTTTAACCTGAAACTCCGAGCAGCATCGGCTACTCGGAGTTTTTTTCTGTTCATTTATGAATTAGGCTAATCGAAAACTTTAATATCTCTTTTATTTGCAGTCGGAGATTGGATTTTTGAAAAATTTATGTAAGATTTTTCTGCAAATCCATAGTTTACTGGTGAGAGGCAGAAAGGATGTGATAGTTTGGAGGACAGCAAAATCGTTGATTTGTTTTTTGAGCGCTCAGAACAAGCACTAACTGAGCTGTCATACAAATATGAAAACCTGAGTAAAAAAATAGCAGTAAATATTTTAGGCAATAATGAAGATGTACTTGAATGTATAAATGATTCTTATTTAGGTATATGGAACACAATACCGCCTCATAGACCAGATAGTTTGAAATATTATTTTCTTCGCATAGTAAGAAATAATGCCATAGCGCGGTTTCATTTCAATACGGCAAAGAAAAGAAACAGCTTTTATGATGTGTCCTTGCAGGAATTAGAAGAGTGTTTACCTGCTGAGAACAATATTACCCGTAAGCTTTTATCAGATGAAATAACAAGCCTTTTAAACAGTTTTCTTGAATCTCAGAACAGGGTCAACAGAATAATTTTTGTAAGACGCTATTATTTCAGTGACAGTGTAACTGAAATATCCGAAAGAGTTAAGTTGACGGAAAATAATGTTTCCGTGAGGCTTAACCGAATGAGAAAAATACTTAAGAACCATTTAGAGAAAGAAGGCATCGAAATATGAAAAAGGAGGATTTGTCCGCTGCTATGAGTAACATTAATGTGAAATTTATAGAAGAAGCGGAAAACTGTGATATGAATAAAACAAAAATAATTAAGCGACCGTTAAGTCGTTTAGCTGTGGCGGCAATAATTATAGGATGTTTCATTTTAAGTACAGCAGCATATGCATCTGTAACGCTTGTTGATTGGGAGGCAATTATAAGCTTTTATGATAAAGACGGGAATGAAACTCAGATAACCGTAAGTGATAAGGCTTTTTTTAAAGAATTGCCTGATGATATACCTGTGACGGAAGAAAGTGGCCCAAGCATTCCTATGTCAAAAGCTCATGCTGAAGAAATATTGGGTTTTTCTGTTATTGGCAGTGAGTGTTCAGCTGAAAGCATTGAACACTATTATTCTACAATGATGAATAAAAACAGTAATACTGTTGCACGAGTGGATTTGTGGTGCCCCCGATTTATAAGTGAAGGTGAAACGAAAGATATAAATATGTTGGCTGAGATACTTAGTACCGAGGCAGAAGACGGATTTATATATCCTTTTATTGACGGTACAGATGCCGCCGGCGGGAAGGTATATCTTGAAAGTTATTTTATAGAAACATTAGGTGTCAGTGCTGTAATGTATACTTACGATGATGCAGCTTACAAACTTAACGCCACTTTTGTTTATGATGATATTTATTATAATTTTACAGCAAACAACTATACTCTTGATGAGTTCAAGGATATACTTAATACTCTTAAATGAAAATAAGGGATTGCGACATTTTGTTGCAATCCCTTTTAACAGCACAAAAGTTATATATTTGTTATTTGCTGACTAATTCAATTATTTCCTTAAATCCAGGATTTTGTTTAAATTCATCGGAAAGAGGATATTTTTCAGTTAAAAGCTCTTTTATCTGCTTTTTAGCAACATAAGTAGTACCCAAAGTATGCTTGTCAAATTTATTCCCTTCAAACATTACTGAGTGCATAGTTGTTATTCTGTCCATATTATCAAACTTGATTGCAAGCTCGCACATCTTTTGGAAGTTTTTCAACGCATTAGCATTATCACCAATTTTGAAATATCTTACGCCTAGATGTCCGTAATTATACATTACTGTACGCCACATTTTACCGTAATGACCGTCATCGTACACAAAATTTAAGAAGTCAAGTTCTGTTTTGAAAGCTGAAAGTACCCATTCGTCAGAAAATTTTCTTTCATAGAAAAAGCCGTTATAATGAAAATAATGAGAATAAACCGTATTAAGGAGTAGGAATTGTTCTTCAAGAGTGTTCATAATTATCTCATCACCATTTGGATAGTTTTCAGGATAATAAAAACAGAACATCTCCTGTCCGTCTCTCATTCTCGGCATTTCTTTTATGATTTTTTCGCAATCTTCAAAGGTTATGCCGCTTCCTTCTTTCTCCGAAAGTTCCTTATATAGCTCCACAATATGTCTTTTTGCAGAAATACGGATTTTATCATTATTACAATTCTGCTGAATATTCTCATATATAGCAATTATCTTTGCAATGTTTTCGGGGGTATTTTCTCTGAAATGAACAAGGCAGGTCATATATCTTAAGAGAATGCGAAAATCATTAGGAAACTTTTCTTTAAGTCTAATTATTATTTCCTGTTTTAATTTATTATCCGTAAGATTATCGTATGCTTCAAGTTCTTTTATAATTTCTTCTTCATCCTCAGCCCTGTTAACACCGAGCAGCTCATCAACACTTACCTTGAAAAATCCTGCGATTTCGGGAAGCATTGTAATATCGGGATAGCTTTCACCTCGTTCCCAATTACTGACACTCTGAAAGGTTACACCTAAAAATTCAGCAAGTGTTTCTTGGGTAAGGTCTTTTTCCCGTCTTAATCTTTTTATATTTTCTGCTAAGTAGATTGTCATTGTTATCACCTCTGATTAAATTAACTGATCAGCTTACTCTTATGATAGCTTATAAATTTATAAAAAACAATAAATCATCTGTTGAATGTTCTTCAATCAACGCTTGAATATTTCAATTAACTATATTGAATCTGTTATGGAAAAATATAAAAATGGTTTTTTTATCAGCGGTTATATACACGGCGGAATTAAGAGCAAATTTGTAGCTGAATTAATTGATATGTCAAATTTAGAGCAGGAAAACGGCGTTACTTATATTTTTACTCCCACTTATGGTATACTGAATTCTTTCGGACTTGTACGCTCGTCAACAGGTGTGAAGATGGAGGTTTATGGTGATAAGTAATCATCAGCCCCCGTAATTTTATGACAAACAGTTGGTTTACTAATGAGTTTATACAATTGAACTTGTGTAAGTCATAAAATAAATTCAAATATACAGATAAGCAAAAACCACCGGTTCACATCGTCAATCGGTGGTTTAATCTTATATTATTACGAACGCTCGTTATAAAAATTTGAAGAAGCATATTCTGAAACAGTCGCAGTAATGTTTCTTCAAAGCGTTTTTTTGTTACTTGCTTGTTACATCGCAATTCATTCCGATCAGGAATGCAAACTGCGGAATTCTTAACTGTTTTCCGCAGACTGTGATGTTTTCGAGGTCCACATTTACAGTATTTGTTTTACTGCCGTTACCCGCAATTTTAGACGGTAAATATGAAGTATAAGAAATGTTTTTGAATTTTATATTATTTATTTCAAAATTCTCTTTTTCTTCATCGTAGATTTTTACGAGAATGGCTCTGCCTTCATCACGGAAGATCTCAATGTTTTCAAAAAGAACTCCGTCAATACTGCCTTCACACTGTTCGGCTACAACAACAAGAGAGCCTATTCTGTCATTATCCCAGACACCGTCACGGTAAATAACTGCACAATCACGGAATGTAACATCAGAGATCTTTCTGTTGACTTCTCCTGTAATTCCGAAGCATCTTGCATAACCGCCCCATGCGATACAGTTGGAGAATGTAATGTTCTTACTGTCCATAGTGCCGCCCAATGCTTTTACTTCAAATGAATCGTCAGCAACTCTTGCAAAACAATTATTTATAGTTGCATTTTCGGTATTGCAGATTGCAAAGCCGTCACAGTTTCCGCGGTTGCCGATAATATCTACCTGTTCGATTGTAACATTTGTACAGCTGTAAGCTATAAATGACCATTCGGGAGAATTAATAATTTTTATATCGCTTACATTGATATTACTGCAGTTTGTAAAAACAACACCTCTTCGCTCTCTTCTGTCAAGTCGGGTAAGGTCAATTACGCCTCTGCCTGTAAAGGTGATATTATTACAGTTAAAGAAATTTACAAACGGATATCTTGTAAGACCTACTGAATTGTCTTTAAATGCATCAGGTTCAAAATATATGTTTTCATCCTCAGCGCTATTGATATCATAATGATGATTTGCAATAATGTATGCGCCCTCTCTGAGATAAATTACAAGATTATTTTCATTAACAAAATTTGAATAATCAAGCTCATGATAACCTTTATCTACAACGATGACTTTATCTTCACCGTAGGTTTCAATATAGTTTGCAATTTCTGCATCTTCATCAACTTTTTCACGGACAAAAAGGGTATAGCCGTAATACTGGTTAGCGCCGTTGAAAAGGAAGGTATAAATACCTGTTTTGTTTATGGAAGCTTTGACTGTATTATCCTTACACTGTGTAGTTACACCGTGAGAAGCGGGGAGAACTATTGCATTTTTAAGCTCGACATCAGCACCTGTCAGCTCAATATTAAATGAAAACTCGGTGTCGGGCTCAACATAAATTTCAGAATATGAGTGAAGTGTTCCCGTATCATCAGCACGGATAAATACAACGGAAGCATAAACGGGGATTTCGGTATCACTTATTTTTGCAGTGTAATACGGGGAAATTGTGATGCCGTTTATGTCATCATAACCGCCCGACTGCACATATTCGGGAAGCTGGGCAGATGCGCGGCCTACAAGTTCTGCTTCGGTAAGTCCTGCTTCTTCAAGTGTAATAATCGCTTCTTCGGGATATTCGAGATATGAAAAATCAAAGTTTTCACTTTCGGGAGCAATTGTCCCGGGGCAGAAGAGGTTTGACAGGAAAATAGAAATGACGGTAAAAACAGTAAATATGGGTTTCAAAATAGTATTCATAGCTTTACCTCCGTTTTTTAATCTAAAAATGATTTTTCTGTTTTTTCAAAATAATCAGTTATCGGTTCTTTTGAAAGCTCAAATTTCAATGTACCGCCTGAGGTTATTTCAAAATATGATAAATACGGTCTTTTTATCGTTTTGCCGTTAAATTCCATTTTTTTGATATAAGGATAATCTAACGGGTCTTTGTCACATTCAACTGTGAAGGTATCGGCATTTTCACAGGTATGATACTGTTTATTCAGTCTGACAGTTGCCTTTTTGAATAGAGGTGTGTTAATAAAATAATCGGGGTAACCGGGGCACACCTGTGCAAAGCCTAAAGCAGACAATACATACCAGCCCGATAACTGACCTACATCTTCATTTCCGCAGAAGCCGTAAGCACCTTTTTTATATGCTTCCTTCTGAACACGGCGTGTCCAGTACTGAGTGCGGTGGGCGAGTCCTAAAATATCAAAGTAATGAGTGATATTATGGCAGGGTTCGTTAGAATGGTTATAGTCATCATTCCAGAGCTTTGATAAATCTGCTTTACTGAAAAATCTTTCTAAAAGCTCTATGGTTCTTTCTTCGCCGAAAAGCTTACTTAATCCCACTACATCATAAGGAACAAACCAAGATTGCTGGAAAATATTACTTTCAACACAGCCGTCGTCATCATATTCGTTATCCTCGTGAACGAATTTACCGTTTTTGTATCTGGGGGCGAGGAAACCGAGCTTTTCGTTGTAATTCTCAGTGTATCTCTTTACTCGCTCAGTAAAGTATTTTTCGTTTTCAATATCACCGATAGTTTTAGAAAAACGCGCCATCGTGTAATCTGCGAGTAAAAATTCTAAAGTATCACTTAATTTTTCAGGCACAAATGCCTCATCCGTATATTGCTTTGTATCGGGTCTTACCGAATGGAATTTCTTTGAGAATAATTCTTTTTCGGCTTTAGAAGAGGCAACAGCGATTTTATATGCTTTTTCGGTGTCGTAATTTCTGATACCCTTTAAGTAGGAATCGGCAACTACTATTAAACCGGGATCTCCGACCATACAGTGTGCATCTATTCCCAGAAGCTCCCATTGGGGGAAGGATGAATTATTCATTTCGGCAATTTTTAACAGTGAATTTACTTCATCATTAACAATATCGGGACGGATAATCGAAAGGAGAGGGAATTCGCTTCTGTAAACATCCCAACCGCTGAATACCGTGCGATGCGTATAATTGCTGTCCTTTAGTAATTTTCCGCATAACAAAAAGCTGCCGTTAATATCTGCCATAATTCTGGGGTCTAAAAGGGCATGATAAAGACAAGTATAGAAAAGTGTTAAATCGGTTTCATCGCTTCCTTCGACATCAACTATTTTGAAAGCATCCTCCCATAATGAAAAAGCATTTTTCCTCTGGGCTTCAAAATCAAAGTCTGTCATTTCAGTCTTTAAGTTTTCTCTTGCTCCTTCTAATGAAGTATAGGAAATTCCGCACTTTAATATTATTGTTTTACTACCGTTTGAGCCGAAATCAAGAATTAAGCCGACATCTTCATGGTTGAATTCTTTTAAGCCTTCATTTTGCAGTTTTTCATTTGAAAAGAAACGCATATTTTGCAGTTTTTCGGATATTTCGCAGGTAAAATATAAATCATATGCGATTTTACCGTCACCGTGACCGAAGCCACCGCCTTTGGGAGTACAATGAATTTTACCTTCAATAGCGTTATCGCTGATAATTTTTATCTCTTCAAAATCAGCCTTTCCGCCTATTCTTCTTGAAAAATTCATTATGATTTTTTTATCTTTATTTTCGGGATAAGTAAAACGCAGCATACCGCTGTGGACATTTGCGGTAGCTTCGGCAAATATATCATATCGGTCTAATTTTACGGCATAATAACCCGCCTCGGTTTTTTCATTTTCGTGAGAAAATTCCGATTTCCAGCCCCTTTTGCCTTTTTTAAATGTTATTTGAAAATTACTTCCGCTTCGCAGCTCTGTTTCACCTGTGACAGGCATTATCTGCAGATTGCCGAGATCTCCGTACCAGCCGATACCGCTCATATGATTAAAGCTGAAGCCTTCTATTGTATTATCACAGTAGTTATAACCGCTGCCGTTGTCTCCGCCCGTAACAGTGTCGGGGGATAATTGTACCATGCCGCCGGGTACTGCAGCACCGGGATAGGTCTTTCCGCCGCCGTGGAAGCTTTCTTCCTGCCCGTCAGCCACGGTGCCTATCATGGTATCAACATATTTTGCTTTACTCATAAAACCACCTTATAAAATTAAATTCTGATGAACTCATCAAAAATACTTATAAAATCATTATAACAAACAATATATATAATTTCAATAAAGAAAAATCACCGCAACTAATTGATTGCGGTGATCTTAAATGTGCGTTTTTTACCAGACAAGTGTTACGGTAAGTCCGTCTACGCCGTATCTTACATCGTTCATGTAACAGTTATCTATAGCATCGGTGAATGCTTTGAGCATTCCTTCGTCGGGCATAACAACCGAGGCTTTAAGTCTGAGGGAGCTTGGTAAGTATTTTGTGGGTCCGATATTAAAGCCGCTTAACCACCAGTGCTTCTGAAGAGGACGGTTTACAAGTAACTTTTCTCCGTAATAAACCTGAAGTGACATATCGAGCGTCTGTTCATCAGTTGCACAGTTGTAGAATGAACCGAAGCTTCCGGGTTTGCGGCTGTATATACCTATTTCGCCGCCGTTGGTAATAAAGTAATTACCTTTCCATATCTGGATCATCCATTCTGTTCCGTCATATTCGAACTGGAATCTGCGTGTGTTATATTTGAAGAACAAAGGCATTGAATTTGCGGCAATATCATAGAACAGACAGAAGCCGAAGTTACGCATCCAACAGTCTATAGTTGTATAAACCATCATTTCATTGATTGAGAAATTATAACCTGTTCCGAAAATACCGTCGCCGTTTAAGTTGTAGCATTCACCTGTTTTACGGTTAATTACGAGTCCCGGAGTATGAGTTTCTTTTGTTCCGTCCTGATAGGTGATATCGAGCACAAGCTGATAAACATCGGGATCGTCTGTTCTTTTTGTGGATACATTAAGCTCTTCAATGATACTCATGTATGCACCGATTGCATGACAAACTGCAGACATAACCAGATTTCCCTCAGCGCGGTATTCATCACGCTTAGCATATCTTTCATTTCTGAACGCAGTTGTGTCAATTTCATAAATTTTTCCGATAAGCTTTGCGGGTGCATTAATATCGGGAAGATTTTTAACAATAAGTGCTAAATCAAGACCGCTGTTTTCGCATATCTCTGCAGAAATTTCAGACAAGAAATCATCAATGGTGATCTCAATGCCGCCGGTATTAATTTCTTCCCCCGTGAGAATATAAACAAAGGTATTGAGAATCTGCCATAAAACGCCGAATTGCTCAGTGGAAATAACAGGATAACCGCCTGTCATGAGCATACTCATATAGTCCTCAGGACCGCTTATGTTGTCGGTTTCATTTGCCGTTGCGAGAGGCACACAAACTGAAAAGCTCATTATCAAAGCCAGAATGAGTGAAAGAATCTTTTTTGATAATTTCATTTTTCATTTCCCCTTTTTGATTTTTGTATATAATTATACAGTATAGAAACATTTTACTATATTTCTATTAAAAAAGCAAGTATTTATCATGAAAACTGAGAATTATAAAGAGTGCTGTAGAAGCCGCCAAGCTTTATAAGTTCATCGTGATTTCCTTGCTCGGTTATTGTGCCGTCTCTTACAACAAGAATCGTATCGGCATTTTGTATTGTTGAAAGTCGATGTGCTATTACAAAGCAGGTCTTGCCCTTCATTAATTCATTCATTGCATCCTGGATCTGTATTTCTGTGCGGGAGTCAACATTGGATGTTGCTTCATCTAAAATCAGCATCGGTGCATCAGAAAGAAAGGCTCTTGCAATGGTTATCAGCTGTTTTTGTCCTTTTGAAATATTTACGCCGTCATCTGAAAGCACGGTATTATAGCCGTCGGGAAGGCTTTCTATGTAGCTGTCGATTTTTGCGGCTTTTGCGGCGGCCTTAACTTCTTCCATTGTTGCAGTTTCTTTTCCGTATACTATATTATCGTAAACAGTTCCGTGGAAAAGCCAAGTGTCCTGAAGTACCATAGTAAAAGCAAGTCTTAGATCACGGCGCTTGATTTTAAGTGACGGAATTGAGTCAATTCTTATTTCACCCGACTGCGGATCATAAAACCTCATGAGAAGATTTATTATCGTTGTTTTTCCTGCTCCCGTGGGGCCTACTATTGCAACGGTTTTACCTTTTTTTGCTGTTACGGTTACATTTTTAAGAATTGTTTTTTCGGGAATATAACCGAATGTAATATCATCTATTTCCACATCGCCGTGAGCATTTTTAAGTTCAGTAGCATCGGGTGCGTCAAGCGGTTCGGGCTCTTCATCCAATATTCTGAAAACACGCTCGGCAGCTGAAAAAGCCGATTGGAATTCATGAAGAATGTTAGAAAACTCATTTATGGGACCTGCGAATTTTCTTGAATACTGAACAAACTGTGCCACACCGCCCAGTGTTATAAAGAATACCGAACCCGAAAGAACCGTACCGCTTTGGGAATACATATAAAGTATTCCGCCAAAAATAGCAACAAGCGCAATTGAAATATTATTAATGAGGTTAATGGTGGGGAAGAGAAGCGCTGCATTGTATTCGGCATTATAATATGCGTTCATTGCATCCTCATTGCGATTGTTGAAGCGATCGGAAATAACATCCTGTCTGCCGTATGCTTCAATGCTTCTGGCACCCGAGAGCATTTCCTCGGCAAAACCGTTCAGTTCACCGTATTTTTTAGACCGTTTGCTGAATAACGGTCTTACCTTTTTTGAACGGTAACGGGTGAAAAGTATCGATACGGGAACAGTAAATACAAATATCAGTATCATCGGTTTTGATATCTGCCACATGAAAAACAAAGAACCGATAACCGTATAAGCACTTGTCATGACCTGAACAAGATCATGGGAAAGAGTGCTGTTTATTGTGTCTATATCATAAGATAAGTGACTTATTATATCGCCTGTATGGTGTGTATCAAAATATCCCACAGGCAGAGTTCCGAGCTTTTCAAAAAGCTCTTTTCTCATTTTATATGTAATTTTCTGACTGAGATGTATCATGATAACTGCTAAAATATATGAAAGCACAGCAGAAAGAGCATAGCATACGATCATTCTTATTACATTATCCCATACAACAGGGAAGTCTACACCTGTTTTTAATTCAATCGCATCAAGTGCAGCACCCGAATACCTCGGACCTAAGAGCGAGAGCTGATTTGAAAGAAGGGTAAAAATGATTGCAGGAATAAATAAATGCCACTGCGCGGTAACATATTTTCCGAGTCTCAGCATAATGCCTTTGTTGTCTCTCTTGCGTGGGGCACTTTTTGTTATATTGTCTTTGTTATTCAACAAAAGCACCTCCCATCTGAGAATCGCTGATTTCACGGTATTCGGGGCAGTTTGCAAGAAGGAATTCGTGTTTTCCGTGTCCTATAATTTTGCCGTTATCGAGAACTATAATAAGGTCGCAGTTTTTAACGGAGCTTACTCTTTGTGCAACCGTAATTATAGTAGAACCCGACATATTTTCATCGAGAGCCCCTCGTAAAAGTGCATCTGTTTTATAGTCAAGGGCGGAGGATGAATCGTCAAGAATAAGAATATCTGGATTTGATGCTATCGCACGGGCAATAAGAATTCTTTGCCTTTGACCGCCCGAAAGATTAGTTCCCTTTGCTGAGAGCATATGTGAATAACCGTCTGCTGTTGCTGTGATAAAATCATGTGCCTGTGCGGTTTTTGCGGCAGTTATTATATCTTCTAAGGGAATATCTCTGCCGAAGCGGATATTTTCTTCTATGGTATCAGCGTAGATAAAATCATTTTGTAATGCTACTCCGAACATTGAAGAAAGCTCTTCACGGGTGTAAGATGTTATATTTCTTCCGTTAATTCTTATCTCTCCCGAATCGGGCTCATAAAAACGCAGTAACAGCTTTATTAAGGTTGATTTGCCGCTTCCCGTAGCGCCTATAATGCCGAGTCTTTCACCTTTTCTTAATTTTAGCGATATATCCTGAAGATTATTCTTTTTTCCGAAATATGAAAAAGATATATTATTAAAAGAAATGTGCATCTCATCGGCTATTTCGGTATTTTCGGTTATTTTGTACTTATCGGGAGTGTCAATAACTTCTGCTATTCTGTTGGCTGATGCCGCACATTTTGTATACATAACGAACATTCTTGAAAGTGACATCATTGCCATTGAAATGAGAGTAAAATACTGCATAAATGCAATGACCGTGGCAGGGGAGGAAAGCCCTTTTGAAACTCTCATGGCAGCTACTGCCACAACTGCCGCAATTCCGAGATTCATAAGAAGTGTCATAACAGGGTTTACAATACCCATTATAATACCTGCGTGACGCTCTCTTTTTGAAAGCTCGGCATTTACTTTATCATAACGGCGGTTTTCATGCTCGTTTTTTGAAAGCGCCTTTATAACTCTTATGCCCTGTGCATCCTCACGGGCAACTCTTACCATGTTATCCTGTGATTTCTGCACCTTTGTATAAAGTGGAACACCCTTTCGGGAAATGCTGTAGACAGTAATAAAAATTACAGGTAAGGTTGTTATCATAACAAGCGCCAAGGCTTTATCCATAATAAGTGTAAGGGAAATTCCGCCGATAAGTAAAATGGGTGCTCTGACACCCATTCTCTGCATCATTCCGATAAAGTTATGAACATTATATGTATCAGTAGTAATTCGTGATTCAAGAGAGGGGATAGTGAAATAATCAGTGTCACTTGATGAGAGATAAAGTGTTTTTTCAAAAAGCTCTTTTCTCATTGCCTTTGAAAAATTAGTTGTAACTCTCGCCGCCATACGGTTCGCCGTTATATTACCAATGCAGGCAATAAGGCTGAAAAATACCATAAAGCCGCCGTAATATATGATCTTTCCGATATTTTGCTGTATAATAACATTTTCCAGAATATGTGTTAATATGTAAGGCAAAATAAGCTCTGCCATGGTGCCCGTAACTTTAATAATAAAACCGATGAGCATTCTGAGCCTGAACGGTTTAAGATAAACAAGTATTCTTTTCATTTCTTTCTCCTGTCACATAGAGATTACGAATATAATATGTAATTATTATACTCCCGTAATTTTTTATGTCAAGAAACAGCAATTTTCGTTTTTAATTTGTTAGTAATTATTGACCGAAAGAAATAATTGTTATAAAATAAAATTTAATACATAACAAGAGGTAAATTATGAGCGGATTTGTGATAAGATATGCAACAGTTGAAGATGCAGAGAAGCTTCTCCAAATATATTCCTATTATGTTCTGAATACTGCAATTTCCTTTGAATACACCGTCCCTACTTTAGATGAATTTAAGACAAGAATAGAAAACACATTAAAAAAATACCCTTACCTTGTTTTAGAAGCAGACGGAGAAATAATGGGTTATTCGTATGCAGGTCCCTTTAAGACAAGAGAAGCTTATAAATTTTCCGTGGAAAATACTATTTATCTCAAAAACGGTGTTCAGAAAAACGGCTACGGCAAAGCCTTGCTTTTAGCACTCGAAAAAGAGCTTTCCGAAATGGGATATACTAATGCCAATGCCTGTATTGCATATACAGAAAATAATGATGAGTATCTCAATAATAACAGCATGGAATTTCATGAGCACATGGGCTATAGATTTGTAGGAGTTTTTCATAAGTGCGCTTATAAATTCGACAGATGGTATGATATGATCTGGATGGAAAAATTTGTCGGCGAACACGGCAAGAAATAAAAGACAAATTATTTATATTTGTTGAATTGTGAACAAATTATTAAAATCAAGTGTTGAATGATCTGTTTTAGTATGTTATAATAATTATATATTTTTATTTAGGAGTGTGAATCATGGGCGTATCCGATATTGGTGTTTTTCTTGGAAACATAGTTTTCAAGGGCTTCAATCATTTTACTTCCATTCCCATGGAAACTCAGCAAAAAACTTTAGAAACTATAATGAAAAAGAACAAGGATTGTGAGCTTGGCAAAAAGTATGATTTTGCGAATATTCACACTCTCAGAGATTTTCAGGATAAGGTGCCATTATCAACCTTTGAAGACTATCTGCCTCTTATCAACCGCATGATAGATAATGATGAAGAGAATATTATTACGGGCAGTAAGGTTATCCGTTACTGTTCTTCTTCGGGCAGTGTAGGTATTCCGAAATTACAGCCGAAAACTGCAAGAGATCTTTTTAATATGCAGTCAATGGGTTTTGCCGCAACACCTGCATGTGCTTCAAAATACTTCAGAGAACAGGGAATATCCAAAAAGCTTCCCCCTCAGATGGGACCTCTTCTTCTTTCTCTTAACGGACATCCTCTTAAAAACGGTATGCGCTGTAACGGTGCGGGACAGATACCTTTTACATATCTTACAGCACTCCTTCCGTTTTTCACTACAACACCTTTGGATGTTTTATATCCCGAAGATGAAGAAAATACGGATATTTCATATTTCCAGCTGAGATTTGCCCTTGTCAATAAGAAGGTTACATATCTCGGTTCAATGGTTATTACTCTTCTTCTTACAATGTTCGAATACCTTGAAGCAAACTGGGAAATGATCTGCGATGATATCGAAAAAGGAACTATAAACCCAAGTGTAAGATGTCCTGCGTCTCTCAGAGAGAAATATGAAAAGAAATTAAAGCCCAATCCTAAGAGAGCCGCAGAGCTTCGTGCTGAATTCCAGAAAGGCTTTGATACAGAAGTTCCCATAGCAAAAAGAATATGGCCTAAGGTCTGCTGGGGCTACGGTATGATAAGCTCCACTCTTTCTGTGTATGTTGAAAAGCTTCACCGATATATGGGTGATATGCCCATGCACAATATGGGATATGCTGCTTCCGAAGGATATATGGCAATGCCAATTTCCCTTAATGTCAATGACTATGTGCTTCTTCCGAGAAGTATCATATATGAATTTTTACCTGTTGATGCTCCCGACGGCACAAGACCGCTTCTTATGGATGAAATAGAAGTGGGTAAGGACTATGAGATAATAGTTACTAATTTCTCAGGTCTTTACCGCTACCGTATACTTGACATCGTTCATGTAACGGGTATGCACAATAAAACTCCGAAAATCGAGTTTTTGTACAGATCCAATATGGGACTTAATGTTACCAATGAAAAGACAACAACTCAGATGCTTGATTTCGTTGCCAATAAAATACAAAAGGAATTTGATATTTCATTTAACGGCTACAGCTATTACGGAGATAATGACGAGCAGGGTAAATTGCCCCGTTATGTATTCCTTTGTGATACAAAATCCGACATTCCGACTACAAGAAAAGCAGAGCTTGAGGCATTCGTTGATGAAGCCTTCAGAGAATGTAACGAGAAATATGACAAATACAGACGCTGGGGAATGCTCAGAGAGCCTTTGGTCTTACAGCTTGAATTGGGTTCATACGATGCCTATAAGGCTTCTCTTGTGGCACAGGGAAGAGTTCTTAATCAGATAAAGCCCGTTATTGTTCTTAACACTCCCGAAAGAAAAGAATTTTTCTTCGGAAAAGTTAAGAATAAAGCGGAAGTCTGATTAAAATAGAAAAATAAATTCGGAGGGAATTTTATGGAAAAGAAACTTACAAGAAAAACATGGTTTAATATAATTCTTTTCAGCCTTACGGGTCAGCTTGCCTGGAATGTTGAAAATATGTGCTTTAATGTGTTTATGTATAATTCTATTTATGCAGATGCTACACAGGAAGCCGCTTCAAAATTTGAAGCTATGTCAGCTGTTAATGCGATGGTAGCCTGCTCTGCAGTTGTTGCCGTGCTTACCACATTTATTATGGGTAATCTCAGCGATAAATTCAGAAACAGACGATTGTTTATTTCTATAGGATATATCGCTTGGGGTATCGTAACAGGTCTTTTCGGTTTCATAACAAAAGATAATATCGCTTCTCTTACGGGGATGACTGATGAAGTAAGCCTTCTTCTTGCAAGCGTATGGGCAGTTATTATAATGGACTGCATAATGACCTTTATGGGTTCAACCAGTAACGACTCTGCATTCAATGCATGGGTAACGGATATTACAACTCCTTCAGTGAGACCTAAGGTTGAAACCGTGCTTGCAATTCTTCCTCTTGTTGCAACTGTTGTTGTTCTCGGTTTTAACACTTTAGCACAGTCTGGTACAATTTCTTATACCACATTCTTTATAGGTCTTGGTGTATTTGTTATCCTTTGCGGTGTGCTCGGATTGTTTATTCTTGACGAGCCTAAGTCCAAGAGCCCCGAAAATGAAAAGATTCCTTATTTCAGAAATCTTGTTTATACTTTCCGCCCCTCTGTTATCAAGGAAAACAGCCGTCTTTATCTTGCGCTTGCCGCTTTATGTTGTTTAAGCGTTGCATTCCAGACCTTCTTCCCCTATTTCTTTATTTACATTCAGCACGCACTTCTTCCCGGACTTGAAAACTTTGAGATTTCTGCACTTCCCATAATTGCGGTTGTTATCGGTCTTGCTGTTTCCGTTGCGGTTGCAATTGTGTTTATGAAAATGGCAGCAAAGGACAAAAAATCTATTTTTGTTCCCAGTATAGTTTTTGTTTTTGCAGGTCTTATGGGTGCTACGTTTGCAGGAAATAACATTTTCTACTTTATTGCATTTGCACTTCCCGCAGTTGTTGCATATTTCATTTTCTCAATTCAGCTGGGTGCTTTGATAAGAGACTTCACTCCCGAAGGCAAGGCAGGACTTTTCCAGGGTGTCAGAATGATTTTCGTTGTTCTTATTCCTATGGTTATCGGTCCCAAACTCGGTGAAATTGCAAGTATGGGTTCGCAGATTTACTACGAAAACGAAGTTCACGTTCAGAAGCTTCTTCCCTCTGCAAGTATGTTCGCTTATGCTGCAGTTGCTGCCGCAGTAGCACTTGTTCCCCTTATTATCCTTATGAAAAAGGGAATTGAAGTAAAAGAAGAAAAGTAAATACTTTTTGCAGGATATCTTCGGATGTCCTGCATTTTTGCATTTTATTTGAACACTTTTGAACTATGGGAAGGAAACTGTTGACAAAAATATATATAAGTCTTAAAATGATAAAAAGATACAAAGAAAGGCTGGCGGACAAAAATGTCAATGATGGTCGTGGTTACAAGTAGGAGAGTGTTTTTGTCTGTTTGCGATTGATGAAGGTAAAATTTTACGTAAACACAAAGGCATCTCCGTATTTTCTCGGAGGTGTCTGTTTTGTTTTTAGGAGGTATTGGAATGATATTTGAAGAAAAGAAAATTGTATTGAAAAATGGTGTGGAAGCTATATTAAAAACCCCCGAAATTGAAGATGCCGAAATGTTACTTAACAGTATTAAAACTTCCAGTGGTGAAACAGAGTTTCTTTCTCGCACAATTGAAGCTTGGGAGAGTGTTACTGTAGAAAGTGAAGAGAAATTTATTCTTAATGTTCATGAAAGTCAGAACACATTGTTTATTGCTTGTTATGTTGATGGTGCAATTGCAGGCAACTGTGACATCACTTTTAAGACCGGTAGCAAGACTTCCCATAGAGCAACAGTGGGTATCGCTCTTCAGAAAAAGTATTGGAATATGGGTATTGGTTCTGCTATGTTCCGTGAGCTTATAAAGGCAGCAAACGAACACGAAGGAACGGAAATTATTGACCTTGAAATGATCGAAGGTAACAACCGTGCAAAAGCACTTTATGGGAAATTCGGTTTTGAAGCTGTATCGGTAAAACCGAATTTCTTCAAGCTGAAAGACGGCAGTTATCAGAATTTAGTTTATATGCAGAAATATTTATAAATAAAGTAACAGAGGTGTTTTATTTGCAGAGTGAATTAAAACAAATCAGCTTTAATCGAATGAATAATGATGAATTCCGTGTATATTCAAAATGGTCGGTAAAGGCTTATGCAGAGCATTTGGTTAAAGCAGGCGATGAAAGATTCAGAGTTATAGCTCTTAAAGCTGCCAAAAGCGAATTTAATGATATTTTCCCCGATGGTGCCGATTCCGCTGACAATTATCTTTATGTTGTAATTAATGAAAAAGGTGAAAAAATCGGAGTTATAGGCTATCAGAAAAGTCCCTTTGAAGAAAATGCCGCATTTGTTACGGAGAACGTTATAAAAGAAGAATACCGAGGCCTTGGCTACGGAAAAAGCGCTCTTGTAAAGCTGCAGGAGGATGCAAAAGAAAAGGGTTTTGCGAAAATGGTTTTGAATTGTTTCAAGCATACTCCTGTATCTTTTTCTATGTACGAAAAAAACGGATTTAAGGTAATAGAAGACTACGGCGGAAGCGTTATAATGGAGAAGTGTTTTTAGGTTTAATAATATGAAAAAAGTAATTGTAATTGGTTGCCCAGGTTCGGGGAAAAGCACATTTTCGAGAGCATTACACGAACGGACAGGCTTACCTCTATATCATCTTGATTTGTTATATTGGAACAGTGACAGAACTACTGTCAGCAAAGAGGTTTTTCGAGAAAGATTGCAAAACGTTCTCACACTTGATAGCTGGATAATTGACGGTAATTACGGCTCTACAATAGAAATGCGAATGGCAGAATGTGATACTGTTTTCTTTCTTGATTTTTCTCTTACGGTTTGCATTGATGGTGTTCGTGAGAGGAAGGGAAAACCTCGCTCAGATATGCCGTGGATTGAAACAGAAGATGATGAAGAATTTTTAGAATTTATAAAAAACTACAACACTCAAAGCCGACCGAAGGTTCTGGAGTTGCTTGAAAAGTACAAGGAAAAGAATATTGTTATTTTTAAGAACAGAGAAGAAGCAAACGATTATATAAAAAATGAGGTGAAAATATGATCGACTATACTAAAATAAATTCCGAAACCTGGGATTTGTGGGCAGCTGACGGTTGCGAATGGACTTTGTCTATAAGCCACGAAGAATACGAAAAAACTACTGCAGAAAATTTTGCAGTTTACCTTACACCTTGTATCACTGTTCCTCACGAATGGTTCGGGTATTTAAAAGGCAAAAAAGTGTTAGGGCTTGCAAGCGGTGGCGGTCAGCAGATGCCTGTGTTTTCAAAGCTGGGTGCAGAATGTACGGTATTTGATTATTCTGACAGACAGCTTGAAGCTGAAAAAGCAGTTGCTCTGCGAGAAGATTATAGCATCAATATCGTAAAAGGGGATATGACCAAAACTCTGCCATTTGAGAATGAAAGCTTTGATATAATTTTTCATCCCGTTTCAAACTGTTATGTTGAGGATGTTTATCACATCTGGAATGAGTGTTACAGAGTACTTAAAAAAGGTGGAAGATTACTTTCGGGACTTGATAACGGTATCAGTTATCTTTTTGAAGAAAGTGCCCCGTTAATGGTTGTAAATCCCTTGCCGTTCAATCCTCTTAAAATGTCTGAAGAAAAACGTAATGCTATGATTGCAAACGGTGACGGAATACAGTTCAGCCACACATTAGACGAACAAATCGGCGGTCAACTGAAAGCAGGATTTGTACTTAAAGCTTTGTATGAGGACCGTGATAGAGTTGGCGGTAATGAAATCGGTAAATACTATCCGCAGTATTTTGCAACATTGGCTATTAAATAAGTGTAAATAATTGGGGCTGTATCAAAAGTCCCTGAAAAATAAGATAGAGCCAAGTGCAGAAAAGACTGTACTTGGCTCTAAATATTTAGTAAAATTAAAGTGTGAAAATAAAAATACTAAACACAAAAGACTATACAATATTCGGTAGAG
>JAFXFC010000031.1 GCA_017513525.1 Clostridia bacterium | reverse complement strand
TATGAAACAGTATCAAACAAATCTTTAGCTTTTCACACATCATTCCCTGAGCTTCACAGCGAGTTCGCGAACATTGTTGATGAAAACGGTGCAGGATGGTATTACAGATACCTACATTCTCTTTCAGCTTACATAAAAAAGAACAAAGAGAATGTTACAAAGAAACTACACTGCTTTTCCGAAAAGAAGACCTTAAAAGCTATTGAAAGCACTTGGGCTAACAAGCTGATACAGTTTCAGTATTCCATTTACAACAACCGTTCATCAGCTGATTTCCCTCTACTTTTTGATACGGCTATTGCTGATGCACTTGTTCTCGGTCCGCTTCGTACTGAGGCGGTTGTACTGCCAGATGAAGCTCTGCAAAAAATCAAGGCTTGCGGTGTAAATGCGAAAACCGAAAGGCTTATGATTACTCTTGCCGAGTATTATATTGCAAACAAAGAGCCTGACTGTGATTGGATTATTATGCCAAGGACTAACATCTCTGCTTATCTCGGCTCTGCAACTTATATGGAAAGCTATGAAAACAAGATGCCCGAAGGTTTTATGGAGAAAAAGCCTGAAATGGGCGGTGTGTCAGCGGTGAGGATTAATCTATAACGGAAAAAGCTCCCCGATATGTTTGATTTTGGTGCAGATGCAAGAGCAGAAGGCGGCGAAAACGGGCAGAACCACAAAGGTCTTATTACTATTGACCGTAGGTATAAGAAGGATGCTTTCTATGCATATAAGGCATGGCTTTCTGACGAGCCCTTCGTTCACATCTGCGGCAAACGCTATGTTGACCGTGTTGAAGATGTTACAAAGGTTACGGTATATTCAAATCTTCCCGAGGTTGAGCTTTTTGCAAACGGTGAATCCTTAGGTAAAATTTCCGCTGAGGACCATTTCTTCTGTTTTGAAGTACCCAACAATGGTGAAACCGACCTTGTTGCTGTTGCCGGTGATTTTAAGGATGAAAGCCGCATCCGTAAGGTTGAGAAAATGAATCCCGACTATATTCTTCGTGAGCAGGGTGCAGTTCTTAACTGGTTTGATATTGTTGAAATTGAAGGACGCTTCTCTCTCAATGATAAGCTCGGCGACATTATAAAGACATTCCGCGGTAAGCTGTGGTTCGCAGGTCTGTTTATGACTCTTGCTAAAAAAATGAGTCAGGGTCAGCCTCAGTCCAAGGATAAGGACAAACAGAAGAAAAAGAAAAAAGCGAAGAATCCCGAAATGAACAGTGGCGTAATGAATATGATAGGTAATTTCACCGTGCTTCGTTTCACAGGTATGCTCGGGATGCGTAATGTTTACTTTACAAAGGAAGAGCTACTTAAAATCAACAAGCAGTTAAACCGTATCAGAAAGCCAAAGAACTAACAGATTTATACAAACGAAGTGGCAGAGTCATCCCTGCCACTTCTGTTGTTATTTATAAATCAATTCATTGCAAACAATCTCTCTTGCCTTTTGCTGAATATTGCTCATTCTCTGCACCCACTCCATCTGATTTTCTTCTTTTAGTTTTTCTGTAACACCTTCCGCCTCTTTCATCTGTTCAATCAAAAGGTCGTACATTTCATTTGCCTGACGGTCAATATCTGCAAGATAAGGCCAAAGGGTGCATTTGGTTACCATTAGCATAAATATACCTCGCTTGTTATGTTCAAGGTAGTTTTTGTGTAGCATACCCCATTTGCCAATGATGATATTTGCTTGTTCAGACGGCAGGTTAATGTTCGGAATTTTATAGTCGCCAACTTGTCGATAAGTTATCTTTGATTTGTTTTCCATAATTGTCATCCTTTCTTGGCTTCAATAAAAGTATCGTATGTAAATCTTGCACCGAGCCGGAAGCCCGAAATAAAACCGTCAGAAATGCTGATACTTGAAAATTCATTATATGCGCACACATAATTTGCAAACAGCTCTTTTTCCTTTTCGGGGAGCATTGCTGAAAGCTCTTCTTCTTTCTTCACAAGTACATTCAGCTTCTTTTTGAGTCTTGGTGTGATTTCTGTTGAGAGTGCCTGCGGCTCTATGTTGCCGTAATAAAAATCTTCTATAATGCTCGACATAAGATCACACCTTACCTTTCACTTTTATCAATAATTTTCAGTAATAGCTTATTAACATCCTCAGTGGGTAAACCTTCCGACAAGAGCAAATTACGAAATTCATTCATACCATTGACAAGTAAATTGCACTCAAAATCCGTGAATTTTATTTTTACTTTTCTTCTCATAATAAAACCTCCTTGTTATTTGGTAGCTTCATTCTACCGCATAACCGGAGGTTAGTCGAATGTATGAAAAACACAATAAAATACTAAAATGTAAAAGCTATGTGCCCCCCAATGTGCCCCCCTGAAGCCCTCTAAACCGCATCAAATAAGGAAAGAATACTATCCTCCAAAACCGCGTGCCGAGGGTTCAAGTCCTTCTGCCCCTGCCAAGTGCGATAAATCCGAACTCAATTACCATGATTGGTGATGCGTTCGGATTTATTCTTTTATTACCGCCAAAAGAATAACTATTACATTAAACACAGCCCGTGGAGTTTTAATTCCACGGGCTGTTGTTCTGAAAAAATCAGTTTACTTGTCTGTACGGTATCTGCTGACGAGCGTTGCCATTAAAATCAACGAATAGGAGAATCAACCGCCATGAATTTATTCGATAAGCTCGAAGAACTGATCTGCGACCTCGAGGGGCTGTCGGAAATACTCAGCCTTGCAGGGGCATCTGTCAACGATAACGCCGCAAGTACCGCCCTGATCTACGCAGAACGCGCTATACAAAAGCTTCAAGAATCCGCAGAAGATATAGAAGACACCGTCCATAAGCTGAAAAG
>JAFXFC010000005.1 GCA_017513525.1 Clostridia bacterium | reverse complement strand
TGTGGGCATTTATCAACCGTCAGACTAAACTTATTGATATATCAAAACCAATAAATCTAAAATGCGAAAAGGCGGTGAGCCGTTCGCACATAACGCTCTCACTTTCGTAGTGCCGCAGGGCAAGGGGACAAAAATTGCCCTATTTGTTGTTTTCGGCTTTGGCAAGCTGTACGACGGTACTGCGAAAAGCCGAAAACAAAGCACTACAAACTGCCTCAGAGGCAGAAACCTCATACCACTAAATTAGCTCTTCAGAGGCACTCTCCCTTATTTATAACTCGTGCGTCAAAGAGGGTGATTTTTGTGCCCCTTGCCCGATAAATTATGATTTGTTTGTGATTTCTATTTTTCTGTCGCAGATAAAATCCAGAGAAAACTCATCGTGAGTTATGAAAAGTGCGGTTTTTCCGTGAATCTCTTCTTTTATAAGGGCGGCAACGGCTTTCAGAGTATCGCCGTCAAGCTCTCTTAAAGGCTCATCGAAAAAATACAACTCGCCGCCGTAAGAGAGTGCTCTTGCTATTGCAAGTCTTCTTTTCATTCCGCCGCTCAAGTGACCGGCTTTTTTATCCTTGTCATCCAAAAGAAAACAGCGTTCAAGAAAATATAAAGCCTTATTTTTGTCAGGTGCTACAGCTAAAATGTTTTCGAGGACAGTTTTATTTTCAAGAAGCCTGTTTTCCTGAAAAACATAGGTTTTTCTTATACTTTCATTGATTTTAACTTCTCCCGAATCGGGCTTTTCAAGTCCCGCGATTATTCTCATAAGTGTTGTTTTGCCTGCTCCCGAAGCACCTGTCAGAGCGACACATTCGCCTTTATTTACACTAAAGGAAATATCTTCCAGAATTGTTTTTCCGTCATAAGCTTTTGATATATTTTTTACTTCTATCATAGTGTGCCTCCGTGTTTTTTCAGAACAAAGCCCAGAAGCTTTTCGAGAATGACGCTGAGGATTATAACGGTAATTGTCCAAGCAAAAAGAGAGGGAGATTCAAGATATATTTTGGCATTGGAAATGCCCGCTCCGATAGTGCCGCTCGGAGTGCAGATAACCTCTGCGGCAATTCCCGCTTTCCATGAAAGCCCCATGGCGGTTTTTGCCGCCGCGGAAAAATAGGGGAGAGTGGCAGGGATATAAATATCAGTAAGCTTTTTTTTACGGTTCATGTTAAAAAAGGATGCCATTTCAAGAAGCTTTTTGTCGGGAGAATTGATACCCTCTGAGATATTTGCCCAGACGATGGGGACTGATATCAGTGCACAGGTGAAAACAGGCACTTTTTTTGAAGACATCAGAACAAGTGCCAGAACAATAAATGAGGCAACGGGAGTAGCCTTTATGATATAAAGCAACGGCTCAAACAGTGTCTTCAAAACAGAACTGAGAGAGGTAATTATTCCCAGTATTACTCCTGCAATAAGTCCTGCTCCCCAGCCGAGCACGACCTTATAAAGGGAATTGAAGCAGGATATATAAAAGTCCTTTTCTTTTGCTAAAGAGATAAAAGATTCCAAAACCGCATAAGGGGACGGAATTAATAATTCCATCCCCACTATTTCGGATGCTGTTATCCAGACGACGAGCCAGAAAAGTAAAGCCGCCGGGAGCTTTATATACCGTGAAAGCGGATATTTGTTTTTTTCTGCTGTAAACATCACTGTACCGTGCAGTAGAAGCCCTCAGCAGGAACTACACCGCCTACTGACTGGGGATTTGAAGCATGAAGAACCGTAAGATAAGAATTTACATTTGTCTGAAGCTCTTCACCTGTCATGATAACGATATTGCAGTTAGGTATTGCTTTTGAAGCAACGGCAGCCTTTGCTATATCAAACTTTTCTATAATTGCACCTGCAGCCTCGGTATCTGCATTGACGGCATTAACGGAAGAAGTGTAATCTTCAATAAAAGCCTTGACTGCTTCGGGATTTTCTTCTGCAAAGGCTTTTCTTACAGCGATACAGCCCATTGTAAGCTCATCTCCGCCGAGAGCCTTCCATTCCTTTGTAAGGTCAATTGCCACTTTGAAGCCCTTATCCTGTCCTTTCATCTGTGTGACAAAGGGTTCGGGAAGAAGTATGACTTCATAGCTGTCTGCGATAGCCTTTGTTATAACTTCAGCGTGCTCACTCGCATATTCAATATTTACATCAGTACCGACGGTAAGTCCGTTTTCGGTGAGGATGTAATTCAGAACATATTCTGTGGTTGTTCCCTTGCCTGCAGAAAGGATTGTTTTGCCCTTAAGATCGGAAACAGCAGTGATTTCTTCATTATTACTCATAAGATAGATAACACCGAGAGTATTTACTGCAAGTATCTGTACCTTGCCCTCAGTCTTATTATTAAGAACAGCGGCAACATTCGTGGGAAGAGCTGCCATATCAAGCTCTTCGTTTATAAGTGCAGTCTGAAGAACATCGGGAGCGCCTGCAAGTGTTAAATTGTAATCTGCCTTTGATGTGCCCTTTTCATCGTTATCAAGAAGCACGGCGGCACCCATGCCTGTGGGACCCTTGAGAAGTCCTATGTTGATAACGAGCTTTTCTTCGGAAACAGTTGTTTCTTCAGATGAAGTGGTTTCTTCTCCTGTTGATGCACAGGAAGAGAAAATAAGTGTGAGGCAAAGTAAAACTGCCAATACGGATAAGATTTTTTTCATTTTTTTTCATTCCTTTCGGTTATTGTTATCACTTTTCCGTTTTTTTTGAGAAAGCCTTCCTTAGTGAGCTCGTCAAAGGCTCTGTAAACAGAGGTTCTTCCGATTGACAGTATTGATGAAAGCTTCTGATATGAAACGGGAAGCGAAAAAGTGTCTGAGCCGCTTTTTTTTGCTCTATCAAGAAGATATGCTCTTAATGCCGAAGCCGCGTCGGTAGAGGAAATGCTTTCTATTTTTTCATTGAGAAAGTGAATTTTATTACTTAAAATATTGAGATAATTCTCAAAAATTACGGGATATCTGAAAAAAAGAGAGTTGAGCTGCTCTTTTGTTATAAAAAGAATTCTTAAGTTTTCTTTTGCACTCACGGTAGTCGGAAAATCTTCTTTATCATAAAAAAGATTTGACATTCCGAAAATGTTTCCGCCTGTGAGCTCACTCATAAACAGTGTGCCTTTTTCGGTTAGCTTCCAAACCTCTGCACGGCCTTTTAATATAACTGCAAGGCATTTTCGGAAGTTTTCGGGTGAAAAGACCGTTTCACCTTTTTTGTATGTTTTTATTTCATATTTTTGGCTTCCGAGAAGCTCTGCTTTAAGTGCTTCATCAGTACCCGCAAATACTTTGCATTTTTCCAATGCCGCAAGGTCTGTTTTTTTCATGATATGTTCCTTTTTTAATAAAAAATAGCTAAAAAGTGTTCCCTATGGAACATTATATCGGTATTTTTTTTGAATGTCAACAGTTTTTTAACAGCTATTTCATTTTGTTAAAATATAGTATTTACAAAAAGTTCTTGAATTATTATTTACTTTAATGTATAATCAGCATAAGAAATGCCTTTTTGACAATAGGGAGGTCAACCCCAATGAAAAATTCACTCTTAAAAAAGATGATATGCGTGCTTTTAAGTATGCTAATGCTTCTTTCTATGCCGCTGAGCTCATTAGCTGCAAAAACTGAAGCAGTGCCGGTAATTTATGTCGGCGAGATAGCAGAAAATGCACTTTACAAAAATCCCATGGCAACATCTGCAAGTACAGTCTTTGATATTAATTCTTCCGGCTTTACATCTGCTGCGATAAATGTAATTGCAGGTCTTTTTGTGCTTTCGACATTTGAAGATTCCAATGCAGGTGTCGGTACCGTTATGCTCGGTGCAAATCAGATGCTGGAACCCATCCGCTGTGCTCCCGACGGCACATCTTATGACAAAAATGTGAGTGTATGGGAATATACTGAGCCTGTTTCTTCTTATAAGGCTGACAGTATCTATACAGAGGATATAAAAGCCTTGGCTTCGGCTGCAAGTGAATATATTTCAGAGGATGAAATATTCTTCTTCTCATATGACTGGCGTCTTGATCCCCTTGATGCGGCAAATAAGCTTCGTGATTATATAGATAATGTAGAAAAAGTTACAGGCAGCAAGAAGGTATCTCTTTTATCTGTCGGTTCAGGCGGTACGGTTGTAAATTCATATCTTTATACATATGCTGAGCATGCCGAAGACAACATTGCTTCCTGTATATTATTTAATACTTCCATTCTCGGTAATGCAATTATCGGAGATTTTATGAAGGGCAGAATAGCAAGAATAGCTGCTGACGAAGATTCTTTTATGGATGTTATCCCGAATATTACGGGTGAACAAAGAGGACAGGCAATGCTTGACTTCATTGATGACGATTCAATGGGACTTATAAGCGGACTCATTGAGCAAATTTTTGGTGAAGGACTTATTCAGCAGCTTTTTGGTGAAGGTTTTTATCAGCTGGTGGAGCTTATTCTTAAAGGCCAGGATGTTCACAAAACATTAGGTAAGGGCTATAACAACTTTGCACTTAATCAGGATGATAAAATATATGATACTATATTAAGAGGGTATCTCAGAAATATGCCCGGTCTTTGGGCGCTTGTCCCTGCAAAGGATTTTGATGAAGCAATGGACTTTATGTTTGAGGACGAACCTGTTAATGAAGATCTCTTAGATAAGCTTTATAATTACCGTGATGTTATCGACAATACTGCAGAAACTCTCAAAAAAGCTCAGTATAGCGGTATAAATGTATGCGTAGTTTCCGGCTACGGGCTTCAGCTTCTTCCCGCAACAATAAGTCTTGCTGATATGTCCGACAGTATCGAATCCGTAAAATATTCTTCCATTGGTGCCGTAACACTTGATAACAGCGGTGACCGTGGACACAGTAAATACTGTATAAATAATAATCACAGCCACCGTGCACCCGGTAATGATATTGATGCAGCATACTGTGTTCTTCCCGAAAATACATGGTTTATTGAGGAGCTTCCTCACGGCAGCTTCTCAAGTGAAGCAATTGCCGATTTCCTTGTATGGCTTCTTTTCGGTTCCGGTCAGAGACATATAAGAGAGAATGCCGAATATACTCAGTATATGACTTATACTGTTTTAGATGAAACCAAGCCTAATCAGAATCCCGATGACATAGGCAGTCAAATGAAAATCGGTGACATAAATTCAGACGGCGATATAAATGCAAAAGATGCAAGACTTGCTTTGAGAATTGCCGTAGAACTTGAAACTGCTACAAAAGAAATGCGGATAATTGCCGATGTTGACGGCGACGGTAAAGTAAGAGCCGAAGATGCCCGTCTTATCCTCAGATACGCAGTAGGCCTCATAAACGGCTTCCCCGCATAATAAAAAAGCTTCCGACTCGGTCGGAAGCTTTTTTTATAACTCATAATTTAGCTCGCTAAATTATGAGTTAGTGAAGTACACATTCTGTGTGTGAAGCATTGCTACGCAATGTGAAGCATCCCTTACGGGAGGTGAAGTGTTTGCTTTGCAAACGTATCGGAAGGGCTTCGCCCTTAATTTATAGAGCGCAAGCGGAACAAGGCGTCAGCCTTCCTTTACTTTTGTCGCAGACAAAAACTTCACTTTTGCGAAGCAAATACTTCACTTTCACTTTGTGAAAACTTCACTTCGCATCTTTGTGCGAAACTTCACTATCATAATTTGTCCCCGACAAATTATGATTTGAATATTGTTGCTTCAAGAGCGGCACAGAGTGCATGATATACGGGGAGGGTGAGCTCCTGTACCTCATATGTAACGGAAGTCGGAAGCTTTATTGTTATATCTGAAATCTGAGAAAGCTTACTTTCCTTTTCTCCCGTTATTGAAACTGTCTTTATTCCTGCCGCCTTTGCCGCTTTTACGGCATTTACGATGTTAATTGAATTTCCCGAGGTGGAAAGAGCTATCAAAACATCATTTTTATTTGAAGCGTAGGCATATACCTGCTGTGCATAAACTAAAGAGGGGTCAATGTCGTTTGCGAATGCTGAAATAAGCCCGGACTGACTGACCAGTGAAATACATCTTATGCCTTTCTGGAGCTTCATTGCAATTTCTCTTCCGCCGTCAATGCCGTCAAAAAGAGCCTTTTCCTCTTCGGGAAGAGGTCTTTTTAATATGAAGCCCTTCATTAATTCGCCTGTGATATGCTCACTGTCTGCTGCAGAGCCGCCGTTGCCGCATACATACACGAATGCGTTTTCTTCGGCACACTTTTTAAGCAATTCATAAGAGCCTTCAATTTCCGTCTTTAATTCCTGAAGTACGGGGTAGTCCTTATATAATTTGCTGAATATCATTTCCGGTGTATTCATAAATTTTCTCCTTAAAAGCAAAGTCCTAAAGCCGCATAATCGCCGATACTGTTACCAAGTGTCGCAGGTAAGATTTTACAGACTTCACGCGAATAGGAAAGTGCTTCATTTTTTATAACATCATTCAAAATATCGTCAAAAAGCTCCGGCTCACGGGAATAAATGCTTCCGATAACTATAGCTTCGGGGTTTAAGATGTCAATTAAAATGCTGAGTCCCAGACCGAGCTTTTCGGCACATATCTCATAAATTCTTTTAGCGAGTGCATCTCCGCTTTTTGCGGCAACAGCAACGGTTTTTGCAGATATCTCATTGCCGAAAAGGATGCTTTCTTCGCCGTTTTCTTTTGCTTTTTCAATAAGGCTGTTTGTGAGTCTTGCGATACCTCCGCCGGAACAAAAGCCTTCAAAGGAACCGCGCTTCCCGTAGCCCTCGGGGCCGTCTTCCGAAAGTCTTATGTGACCGACTTCTCCTGCCATATCGTTTGTGCCGGAATAGAGCTTTCCGTCTAAAATAAGACCTGCACCCATGCCCGTGCCGAAGGTAAGAAATACCATGTTTTTTGTACCCTTGCCCGAACCGAATTTCCATTCTGCAACAGCACAGGCGTTGGCATCATTCTGTAAAACGGTTTTTACTCCGAAATACTCCCGGAACATTGAAACTATCGGGACATTATCCCAGTCGGGAAGATTCGGAGGGCAGTTTATTGTACCTTTAAAACTATTAAGAGGACCGCCGCAGCTGATGCCTATTCCGATAAGCTCTTTTTGAGTGTCGGTAATGCCGTTTCTTTTAAGAAGAGTGTCGGCAGTGTCAAGCATTTCCTGAATTATCACTTTATAGCCTCTTTTAACCTCGGTGGGGAAGGCGATTTTGTCAATTATAAGCTCCTCATGGCTTTGGGGCATTTCTCCTTTTCCCAGAACCACGGCGCATTTTGTGCCGCCTATATCAAAACCAAGTGAATACATATTTTACCTCATTTCCTTAAGAGGAAGTATTCCTCCGATGTCGGTTATTCTGCCTTTTATCAGTTCTTTTATTTCTACTTCGTGCTTTTCGCAGAAACGAAGTATTATATCCCGATCTCTGTGATATTTTAATTCGCCTGTAACAGCAAGTGTATTTTTATCGAGCTTTCCCGTGCTGCCTCCCAAAAAACCGCAGTGCTTATCCGAAAGATAAATATCTCCCTTTGATATAAGAAGAACATCAAAAGAAGTGTCCTTTAATGCTTCATAAATTGAATTGTCTTCCGTTATTACTGCATTTTCTGTTACAAAGCAGACGGAGCATTTTGTGTAGCCCTGATTTGTAAAAATCGGTTTTTTGCCCGAAACAATGAAAAAATCAAAAAGAGCTTTATCAATGCTTTTTTTGTTGCAGATAAAATGATCCTCAGTGACAGCAGTATTGAGCTTTACATCAAAGGGATATTCTTCTCCCAATTCTTCCGAAAAGTTTACGGTAAAGCCTTCTTTTGTGAGTATATCAGTGTTGAGCTTCGGTTCACAGAAAATATATTCTCCCCCTGTGTGACATAAAAGCATATCACTGTGTCGGGAAACCTCTTCGGACAGAATTTTATTTCTGAAGGAAAGAGTTTTAATGCCCTCGTTTTCGAGAGCATCAATTATTTTCGGATAATTCCCCGCAGCTGCAAGGCTTACCTTACCTTCGGGACTATTGGGTATTCTTAAAAAATTTTCTTTCATTATGCGATAAACTTTTTCCAGGGCTTTACTGCAACGAAACAGCAGGCAGTGCCGATAACTGCTACAACACACCATGAAATAATTACGGTATTCCAGCCGAAATTGTCGCTTATTGCACCAAAGCCGTAGGTCGCTGCCGCAGAGCCGACATATGTAAGAGAATTGATAATTCCCGACATTGTTGAAACGGCATTGTATTTTTCAAAGCGTGCAGGGACTATGCAGATAAGGAAGAAGTTTACTCCGTGCATAAGTCCTGTTACAAGAGCCGACAAAAGAAGAGTGATATACTGGTTTTCTTTATAGATAAGAAGAAGTAAAACACAGCCCAAAAGACCCATGCCGAAGGTGACAGCACCTGCTTTTACCTCGTCTTTTACGAATTTTCCGTTAATTATTCCCACTAATTTAATGCTGATAACACCGAAAACGGGAATAAGTACACTCTTTAATATGGCGCTTGAGCTTTCAAGATTAAATGTATTTATAATAAAGGTGGGAACCCAGTCTGTTATACCGTCACGAAGCGCACCTTGGGCAATAATTGCAATTGCAATAAATATAAAGCCCGAAAGAAGAAGCTTTTTTGCACTTAAAGAGCTTTCCTGTTTGTCTGATTTATCGGTTTTCTTTTCTTTTTCAAAGAGATGCTGACCGCTGACGGCTTTTTTGAAGCCTATAAGCCATATAACGAGAATGACGGCACAAACAACAGCGGAGGATATAAATACATACTTCCAGTTAAAGTATTTTATCCAGATTGCAGAGGAAGTGATATATAAAAGGATAGTTCCCGAAATACCCGCAATATTTACATTTACGCAGACCTTATTATATGTAGCCGAATCCATGGTTGCCGCCATGATACGCACAAGCGGCGGCCATAGCATTGACTGAGCGAAGCCGTTTATGAACCAGATGATACTGCGAAGAGTAATATCATCGGCTACGGGCATTAAAATATTCATAAGCGTTGTAAGGGAAAGTCCGCAGAGAATTATGTTCTGAGGCTTGAATTTATCGCCTAAAATACCGCTTATTATCTGTCCCACACCGTAGGATATGAGAGAAAGGGTTGCCGCAAGTGAGGCATCAGCGTTTGTGATACCCTCGCTTATGATAATATCAGCCATGACGATAGAATAATTCTTTCTCGTCATATAGCTTGCAAAATAAATAAGCGGACAAAGAAGACTTAAAATTTTAACGGTAGTGTTCTTCTTATCCGCAGTGAGAGTAGTTGTCATTTAGCATTTCCTTTCTGAAGGAATGTTATAAAAATTAGGAATTCGGAATTAGGAATTCGGAATTGCGGGACCTGCGGTCGGCATTGTAAGAACCTGCCTACGGCAGAATCTTGTTACTTCCTGCGGTCGTAATAAATACTTTGCACATTCCTGTTGACGGGACGGGGAAGCCGTCCTTATAGAGCGAAGCGGAACAAGGCTAAGCCTTCCGAAATTCCTAATTCTTAATTCCGAATTCCGAATTAAATTTTATTTACCTGTTGATCCGAAGCCGCCTTCGCCTCTTACGGTGTCAGAAAGCTCGTCTGCAAGTATAAAATCCGCCTTAAGAAACGGTGTAATTACCATTTGAGCAAGTCTTTCTCCCGGTTCTACCGTCTGAGGTACATCCGATTGATTATAAAGAGACACCATTACCTCTCCTCTGTAATCGGAGTCGATAACACCTACTTTATTGGCGGGAGCAAGGCCTTTTTTTGTTGCAAGTCCGCTTCTGGCGTATATTAAACCTGCGAAGCCTTCGGGAATTTCAAAGGAAAGTCCCGTGTGAACGAGCACGGTCTTGCCGGGCTCTATTGTGACAGGTGCGTCTTCACAGGCGTAAAGATCCGCACCTGCACTGAAAGGCGAGCCGTATGTGGGAACGGTCGCCTTATCGTTGAGTTTTTTTATTTTTACCTGAGCATTCATGTGAATTTCCCTTATTTTACAAATTCGCTGTAGATAGCTTCAATTGTTCTCTGATAGTCCTTTTCTTCAACTGCTACAATGATGTTGATTTCACTTGAGCCCTGGTCTATCATTCTGACATTTACCTTTGCATTAGCGAGTGCTGTGAATATTCTTGCTGCAGTACCCTCTGTATTTACCATACCGCGGCCAACAACTGCAATAAGGCAAAGACCTTCAACAAGTGTAATTGAATCGGGGTTGACCTTTTTAACGATATCAGCAGTAATTGAACCCTTATGAGAGCCGAGAGCCTCAGCGGAAACGAGCACACTCATGGTGTCAATACCTGAGGGAAGATGCTCAAAGGAAACATTGTGATTTTCGAGAACCTCAAGAACCTTCCTTCCGAAGCCGAGCTCTGAATTCATCATGTCCTTTTCAACGTGAATAGCTGTAATGCCCTTTCTGCCTGCAATACCTGTGATAACGGTAGGAACATTATTGCTTGAAGCCTTGTGTACTATCATTGTACCGGGAGCAGAGGGGCAGTTTGTGTTTCTGATGTTTATCGGAATTCTTGCTTTTCTTACGGGGAAAATAGCCTCGTCGTGCATAACTGTAGCGCCCATGTAGGAAAGCTCACGAAGCTCTCTGTAGGTGATTTCGGGAATGGGCTGAGGATTTTCGATACATCTGGGGTCAGCCATAAGCATACCTGAAACATCGGTCCAGTTTTCATATATATCGGCATTTGCTGCACGAGCAACTATTGAGCCTGTAATATCAGAGCCGCCTCTTGAGAAGGTCTTTATCATGCCGTTGGGAGTAGTGCCGTAGAAACCGGGAATAACTGCATATTCATGATAGGAGAGAAGACGGCCCAGCTCCTTGTCGGTCTTTTCCATATCAAGAACGCCCTTTTCGTCAAAGAAGATACCTTCTTCCGCATCAATAAAGGTGAAGCCTAAGAAATTAGCAAGAATTTTTGAGTTGAGATATTCGCCACGGCTTGCAATATAATCTTCACTTGCATGGTGAAGAATTGCGACCTTGATACCCTTTAAGTCCTCTTCAAGAGAAAAATCAATGCCGAGATCCTTAATGATACCATTGTATCTCTCAGTTATTTTTTCAAAGGTTTCGTCAATGCTCTTTCTTTCCTTTACAAGTCTGAAGCACTGTAAAAGCATATCGGTAACCTTTGTGTCATGTGAATCTCTTTTTCCGGGAGCAGATGCAACAACATATCTTCTGTCAGCATCACTCTTGATAATGTCCGCAACCTTGCGGAACTGATTTGCATCGGCAAGAGAAGAACCGCCGAATTTTACAACTTTAAGCATAAAATGCACCCCACATAAATAGATATAATTTTTTCGGTATTATATTATATTAAAATACATTAATTTTTGCAATAGCAATTTTACAGTAAAAAACGCAGACAAGTGTATAAAAAATTGATGATTAGGTCAAAAGACATAAAAATTTGTTATGGATATTATAAAAACACTTTTTAGATTCTTAACGTGTGTTTGTTTTGAAAGGTCTTGCATTTTCGACAAAATATTGCTATTATTTAACATACAGTAAGAAACAGTGGCGGCTGTTTTGCCCCTTTATAAGAAAGCATAAAGGGGGTGATAATATTGAGTGAAATGATTTTACTTATCATCCTTTTGGTTTGTTTGTGTGAAGTTATACGGTCAATAAAAAAATAACCGCCCTGTGCTGCAACACGAAGGCGGTATAACCTAATTTGAGCAACACAGCCAAAACTGTTTCTTGCTCGCTTTCATTATATCATTCTATATGAGAAGTGTCAAGAAAAATCAAGATATATCAGTTTATCTGACGATATATTGCTACTTCTCACATTATTTGCACGGTTGTTTTTTGACGAACGGAAATTTTTACTGAATAAAAAGGTATTGACAATTTATTTTTTTGTGTGTATAATTAACACCGTTGTAAATGGCCCGGTAGTTCAGTTGGTTAGAACGCTAGCCTGTCACGCTAGAGGTCGACGGTTCGAGCCCGTTCCGGGTCGCCATTTTTTATAAAAGCAAATAATTGCTGCTATGGCTCAGATGGTAGAGCGCATCCTTGGTAAGGATGAGGTCACCGGTTCAATTCCGGTTAGCAGCTCCAGAAAAAAGCACTTCTTCGGAAGTGCTTTTTTTTAGTTAAATTCGCCACTCGGCGAGCTAAATTTTTTACGAGAACTAAATTGACCTTCGGTCAGTTAAATTGCCTTCGACATCTATAGGGCAAATTTAATTCAGCTTCACGAGGTGAAATTTTGCTGTGAATGCAGTGAACAATTTAACTACGGAGCGAAGCGGAATAATTTCGCTATATAAGTGATATAACTTTGCAGAAATATAAAAGATAATTTTGCATTTTGCTTGAAATAAAAAATTTAATATGATATATTGAATTCGCAATACAAATCGAATATGGTGAATAGCATTTCGGCTATGTATAATTTCTATTTTTTGTTTTCAGGAGGAAAAACGATGAAGAGTCACACAAAACTTTTATCCATTTTTTTAATAATTCTTTTGCTTTTATCTGCAGTTCCCTTAACAGCATCTGCTGCAACTGTTCAGTACAGTTATTACAAGGGAGTAACTAATAATGATAAAATGTATATCAAATCAGTCAGCACAACTGCAACAGGTGATATAATAATTCCGGAGAAAATTGCGGGTTGTTTTGTTGTCGCCATAGAAGAAGAAGCATTCAAAGACTGTGAGGATATTACAAGCATTACTATTCCGGAAACAGTAACAAGTATAGGCAAAAATGCGTTTTTACGCTGTGAAAAACTTGAAAGTGTTTATATTCCGTCTTCTGTAACATCCATAGGAGACCCAATATTTTCTAGGTGCCCTGCAATTACCAACATAACGGTTGCCGCTGAAAATGAGAATTTTGTGTCGGAAAATAATATACTGTTCACAAAGGATAAAACAAAACTGTTGACATATGCTCCAATGAAAACGGAAACATCATATACTGTTCCGGATACAGTTACAAAAATATGTGACTATGCATTTTATAAGTGTGCCAACCTTACAAGCGTTAATTTGCCCGATTCTGTTGAATATATTGGAAAAAATGCATTTTACGGTTGTTCTAATCTGAAAAATTTTGTAATTCCGGATAAAGTATCAATTATTGAAACTTATACTTTTGCCTATTGTGAAAATCTGGAAACAGTTTTTATTCCAAATTCAATTACAAGTATTGGTGATTGCGCATTCAGCAATTGTGAAAAATTGTCAGATGTTGTTTTATCGGAAGGACTTGAAAGCCTTGGAAGACAAGCATTCTATGTTTGTAGCAGTCTTACAGAAATCACAATTCCGGGATCTCTTAAAAAAATTGGATATTATCCTTTCGGTTATTGTATTAATCTTGAACGTGTGGATTTTCACTACGGTATAACTGCGATTAATATAGGTATGTTTTTGGAGGTTTCAGGCCCGACTTTTCCAAATTTTCGTACAATAACAATACCACGATCAGCGACAAAAATTACAAATTCGCCAAATAAATCTTTTACATATATTAATTTTGCCGGAACAGAAGAAGAAGCAAAACAAAATAACGTTGTGAAAGATCTGACATTTTATTCAAAATTCCAATACAATTATTGTTGTGAAAATGCCGATAATCAGCACCGTTATACTTGCGAAATCACAACACCTGCAACGCACAATACCGAGGGCGTTATGACCTATATTTGTGCTTGTTGTGACACATACACAGAAGCGATTCCAAAACTTGAAGGACATACTTATGAAACTGTTGTAACAGCACCAACATGCACAGAACAAGGCTACACAACTTTCATTTGCGGCTGTGGTGACAGCTATGTTGCAGATTATGTTGATGAGCGCGGCCATGAGTACACATCAGAAATTACCACTCCTTCGACTCACCTTGCGGAAGGTGTTGAAACATTCACTTGCGGTTGTGGTGACAGCTATACAGAAAAAATTGCAACGCTTGAAGGTCATACTTATGAAACTGCTGTAACTGCTCCCACCTGCACAGAAAAAGGTTATACAACCTATACTTGTGCTTGCGGTTACAGTTATACTGCAGATTTTATCGAGGCTTACGGTCACGGTTCAACTGACTGGGTGAACGATGAAGAAAATGGCACTGCTACAAGAGAATGCAGCAGATGCGATTATATTGAAACTGTGCCGCTTACAAATCAAGGTGATGGCGATGTGGAAATTATCGCCCCAGAAAACCCCGAAATGGATTTTGTAATTGATAACATTGAAGCCAACAGTGATCAATTCTTAGTTATTGAAAAAATTGCAACAGATAATCTCAGAACGGATTGGAAAGTTCTCAAAGCTTTTGATATAACACTCAAAAACAGTGACGGAGTTCATGTTCAGCCCGACGGAACTGTTAAAGTCAAGCTTCCTCTCGATTGGGAAAAGGACGGAAATTACAAGGTTTACCGTGTAAACGATGACGGGACACTTACAGATATGAATGCTTATAGACAGGGCAGTCACATGGTATTTGATACCGATCATTTCAGTATTTATGTTATAGTTGAAGAAAATGTTGAAGAAGAAACACCGTCAACAGAACAATTTTCAATCTCTGAATTTTTGAAAAAGATTTTCTGTGCGATTAAGGATATTATCAAAATAATTATAGTCTTCTTCTATTCAATTGGTGACTACACATAAGTCCCGTATGTGAATGCGGTGCGGCACATTATTGATTATTTTCAAAAAACACTTGATTTTTATAAATACTTGTGCTAATATATCAGTGTAAATTTTGCAAAAGACCGAGCGGAGAGTTCTCCGCTCGGTTTTTACATGGTTTTTATTTAAGATTAATACGCTTTAAGGAGGAATTGTTTTGCCGGAAAAACGCAAAGGCGGAAATGTTGTGAATGCCGTCTGGGACATAGCCTCTCCCATAGCAGAGAGTCTCGGACTTATTCTCTGGGATGTTAAATTTCAGAAAGAGGGCACAAACTGGTTTTTGAGAATAATTATTGACAAAGTTGGCGGAGTGGCAATAGACGACTGTGTTGCCATGAATGATGCGCTTGACGCCCCCCTTGATGAAGAAGATCCCATTGAGCAGAGCTATAATCTTCAGATCTCTTCCCCCGGAATCGAAAGAGAGCTTGTGAGAGATTTTCATTTTCAGAAGTATCTCGGAGAAAAGGTCATAGTAAAATTCAGAAGTGCCGTTGAGGGTGTAAAGCTTCATAAGTGTGTTCTTAAAGACTATGAAGACGGAATGGTGACACTTTTATTTTCTGACGGGCAAGAGCGTGTATTTGACAAAAAAGATACTTCAAGCATAAAGCTTGATGATTTTGACGGTGTTTACGATATATAATTTCAAACAATAGTATTTAGGAAAGGATGATTATAAAAAAATGGCTAAGGATAAGGTAAACAAGGATTTCAGAGAAGCTATAATGCTTTTCCAGAAAGAAAAAGGCATTTCCGAAGATCTTCTCTGCGAAAAGATCTGTAACGCAGTTGCAGTTGCCGCAAGAAAGGAATTCGGCGTAAAAGAAGGTATATTCTGTGAGATAGACCCCAAGACATACGAGCTTAAAATCTATATGCACAAAACAGTATGCGAAGAGGTTTTTGATCCCGCAACAGAAATTTCCATTGAGGATGCTCAAGGTTATAAGCCCGGCGCTGTTATCGACGATGATGTTGTAATTCCCTTGAAGCTCGAAAATCTCGGAAGAATTGCAGCACAAACAGTAAAGCACACTGTCCGTCAGGGTGTAAGAGAAATAGAGCACGAGCAGGTGCTTCGTGAGTTCCAGAGCAAAAACAGAGAAATCGTTACTGCAAAGATAGTTAATATCGACCCCGTTACGGGAGATGCTACAGTTTCAATCGCAAAGAGCGAAACACTTCTTCCCAAAAAAGAGCAGATCCCCGGTGAAAAGCTTTCTGTCGGCGATCTTATAAAAATTTATATCGTAGATGTAAAGGAAACCGAAAAAGGTCCCAAGATCATGGTATCCCGTGTTCACACAGGTCTTGTAAAGCGCCTCTTTGAGCAGGAAGTGCCCGAAATCTATGACGGCAGTGTTGAAATCAAGTCCGTTTCAAGAGAAGCAGGCTCAAGAACAAAGATTGCTGTTTACAGCAAGGATGAAAATGTTGATGCCATAGGCTCTTGTATCGGCCCTAAGGGCTCAAGAGTAAACAAGATAATCGAAATGCTCGGCGGCGAAAAGATAGATATAGTAAAATACAGTGAGGATCCCAAGGAATATGTAGGAGCCGCACTTGCCCCCGCTGAAATAGTAAGCGTTGAAGTAGTAGACGAGGCTGCAAGAAGCTGCCGTGTAACAGTTCCCGAAGCACAGTTATCCCTTGCTATCGGTAACAAGGGACAGAATGCCCGTCTTGCCGCAAGACTTACAGGCTGGAAGATAGACATCAAGCCTCTTTACGGCGACTACCGCCCCATGATTCAACTTTAAGGAGTTGAAATAAAATGCAGCAAAGAAAAATACCTATGCGTAAATGCACAGGTTGCAATGAAATGAAGCCTAAAAAAGAGTTAGTACGGATAGTAAAAGACCCCGAAGGAAACATAAGCGTTGATCTCACGGGAAAGAAATCGGGCAGAGGCGCATATATCTGCTTTAATCCGAAATGTCTTGCCGCCGCAAGAAAGGCAAAAAGACTTGAAAGAGCATTTGAATGCTCTATCCCCGAAGAGGTTTTTGAAAGGCTTGAAGGGGAGATCACCAATGAATAAAACTCTCTCTTGTATGGGACTTATGAGAAGAGCCGGAAAACTTATAATAGGCCACGATGCGGTAATGCTTTCCGTAAGAAACGAAAAAGCGCTGACGGTAATACTTTCATCAGACGCATCAAAAAGACACCAAAGAGAACTTGAAGCCGCCCGATTTCAGGGAAAAATACTGAACCTTTCTTTCACAATGGAAGAAATAGGTTTTGCGACAGGCAAAAAAAGCTGTATTTTTGCCGTTGAAGATGAAGGCTTCGCAAAAGCAATAGATAAAACACTTTCAGAGGAGGGTATCTAATATGGTTGTAAAGTATAAAGTTCACGAACTCGCAAAAGATTTCGACCTGAAGAGCAATGCAGTCATTGATCTTCTTAAAAAGTTTGACGAAACACCCAAAAAGTCACAGACATCCCTTACAACAGATGAACTTGATATCGTTTTCGATCAGTTAACAAAAGAATATGAAGCAGAAAATTTTGATGCCTATTTTGCAGCAAAGAAGCCCGTTGAAAAGACGGAAGAGCCTGTAAAAGAGGAAAAAGCAGAGGTTAAAGCAGAAAAGCCCGAAGAAAAGAAGGAAGAGCCTGCAAAGCCTCAGAAAAAGGATGCTCCCAAAGGTAAGAAGGAACAGCCCGCAAAGAAGGAGCAGTCTGAAAAGCCTGAAAAGCCTTCTCAGCCTCAGAGCAATGCACCTTTCAAGAAGAAGGAAAATAAGGATAAGGATAACACCTTCGTTCAGTCAAGAACCAAGGGTGAAAGAAAGACAGTTAACACCCGTGCAGAGGAAGTTGACCTTGATAAGTACAATGAAAAATATGACCGTCTTTCTTCAAACTCAGTAAATGAAAGAGATACGGACACCCGTAAGCAGAAGATAAAGCAGAAATCTCAGCAGTATAACAAGAAGCAGGGCACCCGTGCTCACCGTAAGGAAACAGAGCAGGAGCGTCTTAAGAGAATAGCAGAAGAGAGATCAAAGCGCACTATCGTTGTAACTATCGGTGAAGAAATCACCGTCGGTGAGCTCGCTTCTCAGTTAAAGCTTACAGCTTCCGAGGTTATCAAAAAGCTTTTCGCTTACGGCATTATGGCAGGTATCAACGAAACAATCGACTTTGATACAGCTGAAATCGTTGCAACAGAGCTCGGCGCTAAGGTAGAAAAAGAAGTTGTAGTTACAATCGAAGACAGAATTATAGATGCTTCCGAGGACGACGACTCACTTCTTGAGCCCAGAAGCCCCGTTGTAGTTGTTATGGGTCACGTTGACCACGGTAAAACATCAATTCTTGACGCTATCAGAAATACTTCCGTTACTTCCACCGAATCCGGCGGTATTACACAGCATATCGGTGCTTACAGAGTAAATCTTGACGGCAATGATATTACATTCCTTGACACTCCCGGTCACGCAGCCTTCACTGAAATGAGAGCCCGCGGTGCAAAGGCTACGGATATTGCAGTTCTTGTTGTTGCTGCAGACGACGGTATCATGCCTCAGACAATTGAAGCTATAAACCACGCAAAGGCAGCAGATGTTTCCATTATCGTTGCTATCAATAAAATGGATAAGCCCGCTGCTCAGCCCGACAAGGTGCTTCAGCAGCTTACCGAATACGGTCTTGTTCCCGAAGAATGGGGCGGTGAGACCATTTGCGTTCCCGTTTCGGCAAAAACACACATGAATATAGATAAGCTTCTTGAGTCAATACTTCTTGTTGCGGAAATGAAAGAGCTTAAGGCTAATCCCAACAGAGCCGCAAAGGGTGTTGTTATTGAAGCGAGACTCGACAAGGGTAAGGGACCCATCGCAACACTTCTTGTTCAGAACGGTACTCTTAACAGCGGTGATATCGTTGTTGCAGGTACATCTGTAGGTCGTATCAGAGTTATGACCGACTATAAGGGCAGAAGAGTTAAGGAAGCAGGTCCTTCAGTTCCCGTTGAAGTAATGGGTCTTGCAGAAGTTCCCAATGCAGGTGATATGTTTGACGCAGTTTCAGACGAAAAGCTGGCACGCGAACTTGTTGAACAGAGAAAGCAGAAAATAAAGGATGAGCAGTTCAACGCTTATAAGAAGGTTACTCTTGATACTCTCTTCTCCACTCTTGAAGCAGGTGAACTTAAAGAACTCAACATCATCGTCAAGGCTGACGTTCAGGGCTCCGTTGAAGCTCTCAAGCAGAACCTTGAAAAGCTCTCAAATGACGAAGTCAGAGTTAAGGTTATCCACGGCGGTGTAGGTGCTATCGTTGAATCCGACGTTATGCTCGCAAACGCATCAAATGCTATTATTATCGGCTTCCATGTCCGTCCCGATCCCACAGCAACTGCTCATGCAGAAAGAGATCATGTTGAAATGCGTATGTATTCAATTATCTATGACTGCATTGAGGATGTTCAGGCAGCTATCAAGGGTATGTTAGCTCCCAAGACCCGTGAAGTAGACCTCGGCCGTGCAGAAGTAAGAAGAGTATTCAAGCTCTCCTCTGCAGGTACTATTGCAGGTTCATATATTCTCAACGGTAAGGTTTCCCGTAACTGCAAGATAAGAGTTGTCCGTGACGGTATCGTTATAGCTGAGGATACAATAGCTTCTCTTAAGCGTGAAAAGGACGATGCCAAGGAAGTTATGTCAGGCTATGAATGCGGTATCGGACTTGATAAGTTCAACGATATCAAGGACGGCGACATCCTCGAAGCCTATATCATTGAAGAATACAGAGACTGAGCAAAAGCTTCGTTTTTGCAGTGATATTTTTTGCTTCGCAAAAAGTGATATTGCTACGCAGTGATATCCGTTTCAGAGAAACGGGCGATATATTTTCCTTTCGGAAAATGTATCGGGACCTGCGGTCGGCATTGTAGGGTGCTTCCCGCGCTTCTGTGACGGGAGAGGAGATCCCTCCCCTACGATGAAAAATCGATCTTTGCGGTAGGGACAGGGTTTCCCTGTCCGCATAGAGCGAAGCGGAAAAGGCGTAAGCCTTCCGAAACATTTGCGAAGCAAATATATAACTCACCACAGGTGAATAAAACTGCCCGTAAGGGCAATATAACTCATTCCGTAGGAATGAATATAACATCATAATTTCTTCGGAAATTATGATATGAGAGGAGCGGTAATGATGGGTTACAGATCCGACCGTACTGCCGAAGATATAAAAAGAGAAATTACGGCTCTCGTAAGAGAGCTTAAGGATCCGAGAGTCAATTCTCTTATGCTCACAGTTGTAAGAGTTGAGGTCGCTCATGACCTTTCTTTTGCAAAGGTATATATAAGCTCTCTCGGAGGAATCGAAGAGGCAAAGGAAGCCTCAAAGGCACTTAACGGAAATGCAAAGGGCTATATAAGAAAGGAAGTAGGAGCAAGACTTTCATTGAGAAAGACTCCCGATATCCGCTTTATCCCCGACGATTCCATAGAAAAGGGAATTGAAATGTTCAGTAAGCTCAATTCCCCCCGAAAGAAGGAAGAAGAATGAATGTAACACATAATGAGGCTTTCGCTCTTCTTGAAAAAATTGATAATATTCTCATACTCACTCACCGCAGCCCCGACGGGGATGCGGTGGGTAGCATGTTTGCGCTCTATTACGCCCTTAAAGAAATGGGTAAGAATGTCAGATGTATCATAGATACCGTTTCAACGGCTCTTTCTTTCCCCGTTTGCGAAGAGGCTTTTACGGAATTTAATGAGGAATATGTTGTGACGGTGGATGTTGCAGATAAGAAGCTTCTTACGGAAGAAACACTCTCTTTATACGGAGATAAGGTGTATCTTGCAATTGACCATCACGAAGCCAATAAGCCTTTCGCAGAGAATATGCTCCTTGATGCTAATGCTTCAGCCGCTTGCGAAGTTATTTTCGATATGCTGGAAGGGGCGGGAAAAGAAATTTCAAAAAAAACCGCAGAGGCTCTTTATCTCGGAGTTGCAACGGACACGGGATGCTTTCGCTATCCCAATACAACAGCACATACTCTTTATGTTGCATCCGAGCTTGTAAGTAAGGGTGCACCTAACGGAGAGATAAACAGAATAGTTTTTGAAACCAAATCAAGAGCATATGTTCAGTTTGAAACTCTTGCAATGAATTCTCTTAAAACATATTTTGACGGCAAATGTGCCGTTATCGTAATAACACAGGATATGTATAAAAGAACCGGAACAAGTGAAGCAGATACCCACAGTATTGCGGCACTGCCCCGACAGATAGAGGGTGTTCTTGCAGGTGTTGTTATAAAAGAGAAGAAGGACGGAACATATAAAGTATCTGTCAGAACAAACGAGCCCGTGAGTGCTGCCGAGATATGCGAAACCTTCGGAGGAGGCGGACACCGTCTTGCTGCAGGGTGTGAGCTTTCGGGAAGACAAACGGAAGTTGTAAACGCTGTTTTAAAGGTTATCGGAGAGGCTTTGAAAGACATATGAACGGATTTGTGATTCTCAATAAAGCTCAGGGTGTCACTTCTTTCAAAGCGGCGGCGACACTTCGAAGAATATATAATGAAAAGAAGATAGGACACACGGGAACATTAGATCCTTTAGCTACGGGAGTTTTGCCGATAGCTTTGGGAAAAGCCACCCGTTTTATAGATTTTATTCCGTCCTCCGATAAGGGATATATTGCAAAATTCCGTTTCGGAACGGTTACGGATACACTTGATATCACAGGCAATATACTTTCTCAAAAGGATGTATCTGTATCAAGAGAAGAAGTCTTAGAGGCTTTAGAGTTCTTCAGAGGGGATATTTTGCAGCTGCCCCCCATGTACTCCGCAATTTCAAAAGACGGTGTGCGGCTTTACGAGCTTGCCCGTAAGGGGATTGAAGTCGAAAGAGAGAAAAGGGAAGTCACAATAAAAAAGCTTGAACTCACGGAATATGAAAATGACGGTGAATTCGAGATAAATGTTTTGTGTTCAAAGGGTACATATATACGCTCACTGATATCTGATATCGGCGAAAAGCTCGGTGCGGGTGCTGTTATGACTTCACTTCACAGAACTCTTTCAAACGGCTTTTCGATTGAAGACGCAAAAACTGTAGAGGAACTGGAAGAGCAGGGTGCAAATGCTGTTCTCGGTACAGACTATCCGTTTATGTGTTATCCTGAGGTTAAAGTAACCCCTAAACAGGCGAATAGATTTAAAAACGGCGGGGAATTATCCTCCGACCGTCTTCATACGGATATAAAGGCTTCTCTTTACAGAATTTATTCTAATGAGAACATATTCTTAGGTCTCGGAGAAATAAAAGAAGAAGATAAAAGCACACTTTGGGCAAAAAGGGTCATAGGTAATGATAAATAATTCATCCGAAAAAAAATACGCAGTGGCATTAGGCTATTTTGACGGCTTGCATCTGGCACACAGAGCAGTTATAAATGAAGCCGTAAAATATGAAAATAAGGGCTATATCCCTGCCGTAATGCTGTTCAGCGAACATCCCCGAAAGGTGATTTCAGGGGATGATGTTCCCTTTTTGCTTCAAAAGGAAAAAAGAGATGAGTTGCTCTCACTTATGGGTGTAAAACCGCTCTTTGTTTCATTTTCTGAGATAAAAGATATGTCCCCCGAAGAATTTATTGAGAAAATTCTGATAAACAAGTTTAATGTCGGAGCTGTTACATGCGGATATAATTACCGTTTCGGAAAAAACGGGGTGGGTGACAGTGAAAAGCTTCTTGAAATCTGTAAACAGCATAATATAGAAGCTGTTGTGTGCACCGAAATTACCTTAGACGGTGAAAATGTCAGCTCCACAAAAATAAGAAACGCCGTAACAGGCGGGGAAATCGAAAAAGCAAATAAAATGCTGGGCTTCACCTTCGGTTTTTCTTCCCGAATTTTTACAGGTGATAAAAGAGGCAGACTTCTCGGTACACCTACAATAAATCAGTTTTTGCCCGAGGGACTCATAGTGCCGCGTTTCGGCGTTTATGCTTCAAGGGTATATTTTGACGGGAATGAGTATATAGGTGTCACAAACATAGGCTCACGCCCCACCTTTGACGGCGAAAGTGTCAGAAGTGAAACATATATAATAGGCTTCAATGGCGACCTTTACGGAAAAACGGTAGAAATAAAACTTCATAAATTTATCCGTGAAGAGAAAAAATTCCCCGACGGTGACACACTTAAAGCTCAGATTTCAAGGGATATCAAAGTAACAGAGGAGCATTTTACTTCACAAAATAAAAAAATTTGAAAAAATCTTAAAAAATCGCAAAAAAAGTGTTGACAAATGCACTTTCATCGCATATAATAACATTCGTTGCCCGACCAGTTTACAGTCGGCGGGAAAGTAGTTGGCGGGATAGCTCAGTTGGCTAGAGCATTCGGTTCATACCCGAAGTGTCGTTGGTTCAAATCCTACTCCCGCTACCAAATATGGCCCGGTGGTCAAGCGGTCAAGACACCGCCCTTTCACGGCGGTAACACGAGTTCGATTCTCGTCCGGGTCACCAAAAAAGAACGAAGCAAACGCTTCGTTCTTTTTTTATCCAAGCCGCAATGCTTGGTATATCATAAGTGTACGAAGTACGGTGCATATCATCAGCCCTTCGGGCTGTATATCATCACGCATCAGCGTGTATTACTCTGCGGCTTGATGATATACAATTCCTGCGGAATTGATGATATACCGCAACAAGTTGCGGATGATATACAAAGCGTTACGCTTTGATGATACGGAACTGACAGTTATAATATATATAATAAATTCCAAAAAATCATCCATGAGCAAATCGTATGAAAATCGAAGAAAAATGAAGAAAAACGAAGCTAACACCGTGTTAATTTAATTTTATTTAAAAAAGTGTTGACTTTATATTTATCGTATGGTAATATTACCACTGTTGAAATTAAGAAAATATTACAGGAGGTTCAATTATGTCAACTTATATGGCTAATCCCCAGAATGTTGAACGCAATTGGTACGTTCTTGATGCAGAAGGCAAAACTCTCGGCAAACTCGCTGTTGAAGCTGCTGTTCTTCTTCGCGGCAAGCATAAGGTAACTTTCACTCCTCATGTTGATTGCGGCGATAACGTTATCATCATCAACGCTTCCAAGGTTGTTCTTACAGGTAAGAAGCTCGATCAGAAGATGTATTATCATCACACAGGTTATATCGGTAACATGAAGAAGGTTAAGTACAGCACTCTTATGAAGACAAAGCCCGTTTTCGTTGTAGAAAAGGCTGTTAAGGGAATGCTTGCTTCCAATTCTATCGGTAGAAACTCTTTTAACCGTTTACACGTTTACGCAGGTGCAGAGCATCCCCATGCTGCTCAGAAGCCCGTAGTAAGAGAATTTTAAGAAAGGGAGGCAATAAACAATGTACGAAGGAAATCCTTATTTCTACGGCACAGGTAGAAGAAAGAAATCAGTTGCTCGTGTTCGTGTATATCCCGGCACAGGCAAAATCATAATCAACGACAGAGAAATAGACAACTATTTCGGTCTTGAAACACTTAAGCTTATCGTTCGTCAGCCTCTCGTTCTCACAGAAACATCTGAAAAGTTCGATGTTATCTGTAAAGTACAGGGCGGCGGTGTAACAGGCCAGGCAGGTGCTATCCGTCACGGTCTTTCCAGAGCTCTTCTTCAGCATGATGAAAATCTTCGTCCTCTCCTCAAGAAGGCAGGCCTCTTAACAAGAGACCCCAGAATGAAGGAAAGAAAGAAGTACGGTCTCAAAGGCGCTCGTCGTGCACCTCAGTTCTCCAAGAGATAAGTTCTTATCTATCACAAAAATTCCTCGGAAGCTTATGCTTTCGAGGTTTTTTTTATGGCGAACAGAGGTGTCCTCAGGGGCATAGCCCCTTGCGGTCGCAGCTAAAAACAGTCCACCGGACTGTTTTCTTAACGCCACGACAGTTCTCAAAGAGATAATTACTTCAATTATTTCAGTATCCCGATACCTTTTGGTGTCGGGATATTTTTTTTGTGTGTAAAGTTATTTGCTTAAATTTTTGTAAATACTATTGACAGGAGTACTTTTATGTAATACAATGTAATACAGAAAGGTGTGATAATATGACTATATCATTGAGATTGTCGGATGAGGATTCGACGCTTATAAAGACATATGCCGAAATGAATAAAATGACCGTATCGGAGCTTCTCAGAGAATCGGTAATTGAAAGAATTGAAAATGAATATGATCTTGAGAGTTTTTCAAAAGCAATGGCTGAATATAAGAAAAATCCTGTAACTTTTTCTCTTGATGATGTGGAAAAGGAATTGGGATTATGAAATATAAAGTCAGATTTACACAAAGAGCCTTAAAGGAGCTTAAAAAGCTTGATAAACATACAGCAGCATTAATACTTGGTTGGATAAGAAAAAATCTTGAAGATTGCGAAGATCCCCGCATTCACGGAAAAGCACTTACGGCGAATCTGAGCGGTCAGTGGCGTTACAGAGTTGGAGATTATCGTATTCTTGCGGAAATACAGGATGAAAATATTATCATTCTTATTCTTACGGTAGGTCACCGCAGTGAAATATATAATTGAATGTTTTAGTGTGTTCCGTAAAACGGAGCACGCTAAATTTTTACATTATAGGAAAATCCTTCCTATAATGTAAAAAGGTTTTATGTCCCGCCGAACGGAAAGCAAGCTTCCCTCGGCGATGGACCATACGAAAACGGTCGCCGTAGGCGCACGGCTAAGCCGTTTTCTTATGTAAAAAGTATTGTTAAAATTTTATTTATTTTTTAGGCAGCCTTTTCCGTTGACTTTTATATCCGTCACATATTATAATAATACATATAAATCATTATTAATAAGCTTTACGAATATAATTTTATAAGAATTTTATTCGTCGGAGGATATATGTCTGAATATAAAGGCAAAAAAGTGCTTGTGTTGGGACTTGCAAGAAGCGGGTTTGCGGCTGTGAAGCTTCTTCTGAAGCTGGGGGCTGAGGTTACCGTTTCTGAGTCAAAAGCCTTAAATGATATAAAAGAATTACCCGAGCTTCTTTCATGGGGAGTAAGAGTGGTAAATCAGGAAAAGGAAATATTTGAAGAGGATTTTTATAAGGCTGTAAAGAATCCCGGAATCAACGGAAATTTATGGTTTGTAAAAAGGCTCCGTGAAAGAGGAATCCCCGTAATTACCGAAATTGAGCTTGCTTTTGAAGCGGCTGCTCCTCAGCATTATATCGCGATTACGGGTACAAACGGTAAGACCACAACAGCCACCCTTACATATGAGATAATAAAAGCCCAATATCCCGAAGAAACTCATCTTTCGGGAAATATCGGTATTGCTCTTTGTGAAACGGTGCTTCAAAATAATCTTCTTGAAAACAGCGGTCATTATATAGTGCTTGAAATCTCAAATTTCCAGCTTCTTGATATTGTGAAATTCCGTCCCGAGGTTGCCGTAATTATAAATCTTGCGGCAGATCATCTTGATTTTATGGGTAGTGAAGATGCTTATTACCGTTCAAAGGTAAGAGTGTATGAGAATATGGAAATGGAGGATACCTTCCTTTATAATGCCGATGATGCACTTGTAAGAGAATATAGTGAAAAATATCCTGTTAAGTGTAATAAGCTTACCTACAGTCTTTATGATAATACTGCAGATATTTATGCTGATAACGAAAATGTTTATTATAAGGGAAATATTCTTTTCCCCGTAAGTGATATCAAGGTCGTAGGAAGGCATAATGTGCAGAATGTGCTTGTAGGTGTCGGTTCTGCTCTTAAATGCGGAGTGGACGAAGAAACAATAAGAAAAGCAGTTGCAGCCTTTAACGGTGTTGAACACAGAATTGAATTTGTCCGTGAAAAGGACGGTATTCGTTTTTATAACGATTCAAAGGGCACGAATGTTGATGCCACCGTAATTGCTCTTAAAGCATTTTCAGCTCCTGTAATTTTACTTGCAGGCGGTCACGAAAAGGGACTTTCCTTTGAACCTCTGAAAGATTTACTTCCGGGTGTAAAAAAGGTAATAGGCTACGGAGAATGCGGAAAAAGACTTATTGATGAGCTCACAGGCGGGGCGGGCTTGTTGGTTGATGCTCTTCCCGAAGCGCTTAATGAAGCCATGAATATTGCTGTTTCAGGTGATGTTGTTCTTCTTTCTCCCACAACAAGCTCATATGACCAGTATACCTGTTTTGAAGAAAGAGGAGAGCATTTTAAGTCTTTGGTTAATTCTCTTTAAGGAGTGACGGTTTTGTCCTTGCGTGATAAGCCTATCGGAATATTTGATTCGGGACTTGGCGGTCTTACTGTCGTAAAAGCCGTGCTCGAAAATATGCCGAATGAAAATATTGTATATTTAGGCGATTCTCTGAATGTTCCTTACGGAGATAAAACTTCGGGACAGATAACGGAATTCGCCTTCCGCAACACGGAATTCCTGTTAAGTAAAGGCGTAAAGGCTATTGCAATAGCCTGTAATACGGCAGATTCCACTTCCAAGGGAAAGCTTACACAGTGTTATACCTTACCTATAATTGGTGTTGTAGGTCCTGCAAGCGAAAAAGCGGCACGGCTTACAAGAAATAAAAAGGTCGGTGTTATTGCAACCTCAACCACCGTAGGAAGCGGTGCATATGAAAGAACAGTTAAAAGCTATCTTTCAGACTGCGAGGTTTTTTCGGTTGCCGCCCCTCTTCTTGTGCCCTTGGTCGAAGCGGGAAAAATACATAAAACTGACAGAGAAATGGTAGATGCGTTGAATTTATATCTCACACCTTTAATCCAAAAAGGGATAGATACCTTGATTCTCGGCTGTACGCATTATCCTTTGTTTTATGATTTAGTTAAAGAAATGATTCCCGATATAAATATCGTGTGCTCGGGTACAAGCTCACTCGATACGCTTTTTGACAGACTAAAAGCCGAGGAGCTTCTGAACCTGTCCGGCAAAAAAGGCGAAGCAGAATTTTTTGTCACGGGTGAGCCCTCTTATTTCGGAAAGCACGGCGGATTATTCCTCGGTACTTCCATTGAGGGAAAAGTAAAAAAGGCTGTAATTTAATATTAAATATATAGCAAAAAACGGATGTGAAGGAGAATAAAAATGAAAAAATTATTACCTGTTATTCTGGTGCTTTGCCTTATGCTTTGCTCTTGCGGCGGCGGAACAGAGGAAACAACCGCACCTATCGAAGAAACAACTAATTCTACTGATGTTGTTTACAGAAATCCTCTTAACGGTGAAGTGCTTCCCGAGCCCTACTCAGGCAGAGTTTTTGCCGTTACTATAAATAATGTATCACCTGCACTTCCTCATAAAGGTATAAATTCAGCAGACTTATATTTTGAAATGTTTATAAATGACTACTGCACAAGAGGTCTTGCTCTTTTTTCCAATATAAAAGAAGCAGCCGCAGTAGGCTCTATCCGTTCAACAAGATATAATTTTACAGATATTTGTTTGGCATATAATTCTGTTTTGTTCCACGCAAATTGCAGCGATGCGGTTCTTCAGGATATGATAAGCTCAGGTATTGATAATCTTTCCGCTGACGGGGCTATAGGCTACAGAGATTCAAGCAGAAGTGCAGCAGGCTATGATTTTGAGCATACTCTCTTTGCTACAGGTGAATCCTTATATAATGCTGCAGCAGATAAGGGCTTCGCGCTTAGTGTCGCCGATAAGAATTACGGCATGAATTTCTCAGAAGAAGCCACTCCCGCAGGAGAGGAAGCCAATGAAATTGAAATTGTATTTACTCTTGACGGCAGAACAAAAACCTCTACAATGAAATATAATGCCGAAACCGATTCTTATAACTACTATCAGTACGGCAAGGAAATGATAGATGAAAATGACGGCAATCCTGAAGCTTTCAAGAATGTTATAGTAATGTTTACTCACACATGGAATGACGGTGTTTATCATGTTGCAGACCTTGGCGGCAGCGGTGATGGCTTCTTTGCCTGCGGAGGTAAGATAGTTCCCATTAAATGGACACATATGAATGAAACTGATCCCTTTACCTTTACACTTACTGACGGTACTCCCTTAGTTCAGGAAGTCGGCTCAACTTACATAGCAATTGCTCCCATAGGAAGTGCTGTAAACTATTAATAGTAAAATGATCAGTCCGAATTAATCGGGCTGATTTTTTTTGGCTTAATATATTGTTAATTATTGACAAAATCTCTCGACAAGTCTTAAAAATTATGTTAATATTATCATATATTTATATTGAGGTGATTTTATGGCAGACTGTCCGAAATGTAAACAGCATCTGAAGCTTACTGACTGGAAACAGAACTGTCCTCATTGCGGGGCGAATATCGTTGTGTATGACCTGCAGGAAAGGCTTATGAAGGAAGCGGATAAAGCTGAGGTGCAGTATTATCATTTTCAGAAGAATATTGACAGGATAAAAACAGCCTTTGTTGGCTCAAAGCTTTCCATAGTCAGAATTTTTACAAGTCTTATACCGATTGCCGCACTTTTTCTGCCTCTCATTAAGGTTACTTTTTCAGCTCCCTTGGTGCCGTTTGAGGGCAATCTCGGAGTGATCGAGATATATAATATGTTCGAAAAACTCGATCTCGGAGTTTTTGCCAATTTACTGTCAGATGAAGCGACGAGGGTGCCTGCAATTTTCCTTGTAGGGGCTATCGCATTCTTGCTTTTATCGGTAGTTTTTATGCTCGTGCATTTTGTTTGTATCATTTTTGCCTGCTTCCCGAAGGGTAAGAAAAGAAATTATACACTTGATATAATTTTTATCGCTCTTGTAATACTTTCAATGGCAAGCTTTATGCTTATGCCCGAAAATACATTTGCAGACGGAACACTCAGCTTCGGTCCGTTCATATATCTTGCTCTTGTAATACTTAATTTTGTTATAGATATTCTGGTGTTCAGAGAAAATATCGAAATAAAGCATGCACAGTGTTATGTCGGCGGTATTCCTATAGAAGAGTACTTCGAAATGGTAGAAAAGGGTGTTTCTCCCGAAGAGCTTCGTGCTGAAATGTACAGAAGACTTACTGCAATTCAGGAGCGTCAGGAAGCAGAGCTTCGGGACAAAAATGAGAAAAAGGAGGCAGAACTTAATGGATGAAAATAATAAAACTGCAGTCGTGGAGCAGGATTATATAAGTCCAATAACTTCATCTCCCGCTTATATGAACAGAATGTTCTGTTCAACAAAAGAAAGAGTTGCATATATCGTAAAGAGCAGTGTGGCAAACCTTACTCTCGGAAAATATGACACAGGCTCGGATATTTTCCTTTATAAAATTTTCGGTCTTTCTCCCGATGCCAGAGCCAATGCTGCAATAGGCCTTGGTATTTACGATATGGTAAATGACCCCTTATCCGCACTTATCATTGATAAGATGCGTACCCGCTGGGGTAAATTCAAGCCCTTCCAGTGGCTGTCTCTTATTCCGAATCTTATTCTCGGACTTGCAACCTGCCTTATGCCAATAATCGCCGAAGGGCAGGGAATGGATGCGGCGCAGAAGCTTGTATTTTATATGATTATTTCCTACATAAGTGAAACCGTAGGTGCTTTCTTTGGCGGCGGCGGATATATAGATAATGTTTTTACGCCGAATCCCAATGAAAGAACCTCACTTCTTGTTTCTTCAAAATTCATTTCAGAACTCTTTGCGAAGTTCCCGGAGCAGCTTATGGGTGTTCTCTTTGACCTTGTAAATAACGGCAAAATAAAGCTTAATCTCCTCAATGTGTTCGTAGGCTTCAAGACCTTCTGGTGGGTAATTGCAACTATTCCCTCCGTCTGGTGGATAATAGTAAGTAAAGAGAGAGTGCCTCAGTCAAGCACACCGCCCCCTGTTCTTAAGGGTATGCTGTCTGTTTTCAGAAACCGTCCCATGCTCATTTATATGCTTTCGGGCTTTATAGGCGGAATTGATATCGGAACATCTGAATCCCTTTATTATGACAGCGTTCTGAAATTCAATATGATGTCAACTATTGCGGGTATTCCCGGTATGCCAATTTCTTATGCTTCATATCCGTGGGCTACCAAATTCAGAAAGAAATTTTCAACTAAAGCATTGTGGATGATGCAGTCATTATCAATCACTGCTTCCGAAACGATATTCTTCTTAACGGGACTTATCGGCGGTAAGGAAAACGGCTTCTATAAAAAGAAGGTTCCCATGACTATCGCCGCTATGATAGGTAACTGCATTGAAATGGTATTCTACGGAACCAAAAAGATAATAGACCCCGAAATAAACTTTGAGGTTCTCGACTACTGTGAGTGGCAAAACGGCTACAGAGTTGAAGCTACAATAAACCTTGCAAGAAGCTATATTGATAAGGTAAAGGGTATTATCTTAACAAAGATAAACGCAGTGCTTCTCGAAAAGTGGGCAGGCTTCCAGTCTGGTCTAGATGCCGTTCAGACAAATGAAACCATGTGGAGAATGTTCATTACCGCCTGCGGACCTAAGCTCATATTCGATCTTATCTGTGTTATTCCCATGATGTTCTACAATATCGACAAAAAGACCCGTGAAAGAATGTATCTCGACCTCGAAAAAGCCAGAGCTGCAACAGCGGCAAGAGAAAAGCGTCTTCGTGATGCCGAGGAAAACGAGGCATAATTCCCCGTCTTTGACGCACGGTACAAAATAAGGATAACTACCATTTATTCAGTGGCAGTTATCCTTTATTTTTCTCTCAACGGGAGGGACTGTTGTGCTTTGTTTTCGACGGTTCGCAGTACCGGTATACGGCTTGCCACCGTCGAAAACAACAAATACGGCAATTTCTGCCCCGTTTTCCGTGCGTTTACATTACTGTGTGCAGACTTTGTTTAGTTACTTTTACCCGAACCGCAAGGCAGGTGCTTCTGATTAGTGATAAATGCCCATATTTCACGCCATTGCATCCGTTTTATAACGGCGCACTGCCGCAAAATCTGAACATTTCTTACTAATCGGGAGGAATTTGTTGTTTGATCTTTATTCTAAAAAAGACTGCCGCTTATGCTCGGCAGTCTTTCAATGTTATTTTATTTGCGGACTTGTGCATTTTTGGGGAGATGAAATTTTTATTCTATATTTACTTGCCAATACCCAAAGCGTTTGCCGTTGATTCTTGTAATAAGCCCTTTTTTTTCAAGAGAAGCAGTAATTGTTTTAACTGTCCTTTCAGATTTTTTTATCTTTTCTGAAATTTTCTTTTGTGTTATTTTACCGTCGGATTTTAATAAATTCAAGACAGTTGCTTCATCCAAAGTGCAATCCAAAGTGCAATTTTGGGATTCGTTGTTGCACTTTGGAGAAGATAGCGAGCCGCTGATGTGCAAATCACGGTTTTTAAGAGGATTATTTTCGCCGAGTAAAAGATTTCTTAAAAAAAGTTCCAAATACTCAGTTGTTTCATGAACGCCTTTTTTCAGATTTGTATAGTTTGCACGGACAAGTGCGTTTCTGAAGTACCATGCGTTTTCTGCAAAAATATCATTAGTTACATCAAAGCCCAAAGTGCGAAGATATTTAATAAAGAAAACTGCAGTGGCTCTTGTGTTGCCCTCGGAAAAAATGTGAATTTGCCAAAGTCGGGAAACAAATATAGCTAAATGCCTTATGATCTCATCCATTGAAAGATTTTTATAAGAAAACTCTTTTTCAACTGAAAAATCATAGTCTAAGGTTACTCTTAAATCCAATGCACCGCCGTACATAACGGTATCACCGTCAAGCACCCATTCATTTTTTGTTATATTATAATCTCTGATTTTTCCGGCATGTTTATAGATCCCCTGAAATAACTGCGAGTGAATAGATATATATTGTGCAGGAGAAAAAACAAAAGATTTTTCAGATAACAACTGAGCTATACGAACGGATACCTTATCGGCTTCTTCGGTTCTGTCACTACTTGAATGAGTAATGTTTTCTTTATAATAACTGTGAATTAAATTATTTGCTTCTTCAAAGGTAATATCACCGTCAATATTTTTTTTCGCGGTCTCAATCAAGTATTCACTTGTGTTTAAGCCGTCAACCGCCTGAAGACCGATTGCCGTATGCCAGGCATAACCCTTTTCTTTCTTTTGCGGTTCCTTTTCACGCAAATATTCTTCGAATATATCGTTCACAGTCTCACCTCATTTCATATAATATAATTATATCATATCTTTAGCAAAATAGCAAACATTCAAATAAAATACGGGCACGATACTACGAAAAAAGTAGTTTGTACCCGTTTTTTTTATTATTTTATAAAATCTTCAAAATCGAGAATTTCAATGCCCTCGTAGATTTTATCGGCTTCATTGAAGGCACAAAGTAACCAGTCCTTATGGTGACAGTCGGAGGTCATTATGAATTTACCGCCGTTTTTTACAATGAAATCTGCGATTTCTCTTCTGGGGTAGGGAGTTTGTCTTGCTCCTCTTGAAATAGCTCCCGTGTTGATTTCAAAGGGAATTCCCATTTTAATAAGATGAAGTGCTGCGTCCTGCCATGCTTTTATGTAACGGGGATCCTTTTCATCGAAAAGCTCGTAGTTTTCATTGAATTTTGTCACAAGGTCAAAATGAGCGATAAAGCCGACCTCTTTCATGTCGGCTATTTTTTTGACTGTTTCATAGTATGCTTCACAGTATGAAAGCATATCTCCGCCGAAGTATTTTTGTGCATCCTCGGTCTGCTCCTTACCGCTGCCGTCAACGGTGAGATAATGACCGTCTTTTTCTATATAATGTACTGCTCCGAGGAAATAATCGAAGCCGTCACGGTCCATATCGGAAAAAACATCAAGTTCACTTCCGCAATATATATTTATTTTATCCTTATACTTCTCTTTCAGAGCATTTATTTCTCTCTGATACTCTTCTATTTTTTCTTTTCTTATGCAGTAAGAAAGGTCAATTGAAGTATATGAATGTGTCGAAAAGCCGATTGCGTGCATTTTGTTTTCTATGGCTGAGAGCACCATTTCTTCGGGGGAGTGCTTGCCGTCACAGTAGGTGGTGTGTGTATGAAAGTTTGAAAGAATCATAATTTAACCTCAGTTTTCTTCATTATCTTCATAATTATATTATTTTAGCTGTTATTAGTCAACAACTTGTTTTGCCGGTTTTTTTGTGCTATCATTAATAAAATCTGATGAAAGGGGAACAGGGATGAAAAGACAGAAAGGTTTACAGAATATGATTTTTATATCTCTGTTTGCCACTTTAATGTGTGTCGGTGCATGGATTCATTTCCCGTCCGCCGTTCCTGCTACAATGCAGACATTTGTTGTTATGGTGGCTTTAGGGCTTCTCGGAAGTAAAAACACCTTTATAATGCTCGCAGTCTATGTTTTTCTCGGTGCGTTGGGTCTTCCCGTCTTTTCGGGATTTACAGGCGGTTTGGGTGCTCTCACAGGTCCCACGGCAGGGTTTATATGGGGTTTTCTTTTAGGTGTACCTGTTTTTTATATATTTGAAAAAACGGCAGCCGACAAAAAAAGTCTTATTATAACAGGATATATATTATATATATTATTACATTATATAACGGGTGCTTTGTGGTATTCTTATTTTAATTTCGGTTACCTTTCTTTTCAGGGAGTTTTATCATCGTCCCTTGTAACGGTAGTGCCCTTTATCATTCCCGATGCGGTAAAATTATTCCTTGCTTTGCTTGTTATAGGCAGAATCAGAAAAATAAAAAAATAAGTTTTTTTCCGACTTCCGACCTCAAAAAAAAGTCCTTGACAAGCAGTGAATTGTCTGTTATTATATGCCTATGCTTTATTAAGGTAAAGTGCTAAAAAGTTAAATTGAAAGAGGTAAACACAATGAAAAAGACATTATCAGTTATTCTTGCAGCTCTTTTAGCTCTCGGCTGTGTATTTATGCTCGCTTCCTGCGGCTCAACAGGCGAAGAAACAACTGCACCGGCAGATGACACAACTGCAGCAAGTGAAGAAACAACAGTAGGCGAAAGCGACCTTGCTTATATTCAGAACAAGGGTAAGCTCGTTGTTGGTGTTACTGAATACAAGCCCATGGACTATCTTGATGAAAACGGTGAATGGACAGGCTTTGATGCTGAATATGCAAGAGCTGTTGCTAAAGAGCTCGGTGTAGAAGTTGAGTTCATTGAAATTGAATGGGATAACAAGGAATTTGAAGTTGAATCCAAGAAGATCGACTGTGTATGGAACGGTATGACCATTACAGATGCTCTTAAGAAGTCAATGGATATCACAGATCCTTATGTAAAGAATGCACAGGTTGTTGTTATGCCGAAGGATAAGGCCCAAGATTACACAACAGTTGAAAGCCTTAAGGATCTTTCCTTTGCAGTAGAAGTTGAATCTGCAGGTAAGGGTGTTGCTGAAGAAAACGGCTTCAATTTTACAGAGCTTACATATCAGTCCGATGCTATTCTTGAGGTTCACACAGGCAAGGCTGATGCTTGCATTATCGACCTTACAATGGCTGATGCTCTTACTGCAGAAGGTGCAACATACGAAAACCTTACAAAGGTTCTTTCTCTTAATGAAGAAGAATACGGTATCGGTTGCCGTAAGGGTTCAGACCTTTGCACAAAGATCAATGAGATCACAGATAAGCTTCTTGCAGACGGCACTCTTGATGCTCTCGCAGCAAAGTATGAGCTTACACTTGTTAAATAATTAATCGGAATTCAGGGGCAGAAGACTCCGTGCGGGTCTTCTGCTTTTTTGATACTTTAGGTGATAATTTATGTTTTGGACTGTAACACTGAGCCTTCTTGAAGGCTTTATGACGACACTTGAATTATTTGCACTGACCTTGCTTTTTGCAATACCCTTGGGGCTTATAATAGCCTTCGGTTCTATGAGCAAGTTCATGCCGCTTAAATGGCTGTCAAAAACCGTAGTTTGGATTATAAGAGGTACTCCTCTTATGCTCCAGCTCATTGTTGTTTTTTACGGTCCTGAGCTTATCGGCGGTTGGTTCGGGGAGCTTGGCATAGATAACCCTATTTTTAACTGGCTTGCAGGTATGAAAGGACTTGACCGTTTTCCCTCGGTTCTTCTTGCTTTTGTTATTAACTACGCCTGTTATTTCTCTGAAATATACCGCGGCGGTATTGAAAGCATACCGAAAGGTCAGCTTGAGGCTTGTCAGGTGCTCGGCATGACCAAAAGTCAGGCTTTCTTCAGAGTTGTGCTTCTTCAGGTGGTAAAGAGAATCGTTCCTCCCATGGGTAATGAAATAATCACACTCGTAAAGGATACCTCTCTTGCAAGAACCATAGCTGTATATGAAATTATATGGAACGCACAGAAATTTATCAAAAACGGCGGACTTTTGTGGCCGCTTATATATGCAGGTGCATTCTATCTCATTTTCAACGGTTTACTTACGATAATTTTTGCAAAATTAGAAAAGAAAATGGATTATTTCAAAGCGTAAGGAGGGGGAAATATTGGCAATACTTGAAGTTAATGAGCTCAAAAAGAGCTTCGGAAAAAATGAAGTTCTTAAAGGAATATCCCTGTCCCTTGATGAAGGGCAGGTAATGTCCATTATCGGCTCTTCAGGCAGCGGTAAAACAACACTTCTTCGCTGTATCAATTTCCTTGAAACGGCTGACAGCGGTAAAATTTTAGTTGACGTCGATGTGATTTTTGACGGAGAAGACCACTCGAAGCACAAAGCCAAGGAAACAAGAGAAAAGCAGCTTAAAATAGGTCTGGTTTTTCAGCAGTTCAATCTTTTTCCTCAGTATAATGTATTTGATAATGTGACTCTTGCCGTGAAGCTTAAAGCCAAGGAAAGGGAAGACTACAAAGCGAATAAGAAACAGATATTAAAAGAAATCAATGAAAAAGCTCACAAAATACTTTGCGATATGGGACTTAGTGATAAAATAGACTCCTATCCCTGGCAGCTTTCGGGCGGTCAGCAGCAAAGAGTTGCAATTGCCCGTGCATTGGCACTCGAGCCCAAGATACTTTTCTTTGATGAACCCACCTCTGCTCTTGACCCCGAGCTTACAATAGAGGTTCTTAAGGTCATTAAATCCCTTAAAACCATGGGCAGGACCATGGTGGTAGTCACCCATGAAATGGAATTCGCAAGAAATGTTTCCGATAAGGTCATTTTTATGGCTGACGGTGTTATAGAAGAAGAGGGAACACCCGAAGAGGTTTTCGATAATCCCAGTTCGCCGAAAACCTCGGCATTCCTCTCAAAATCATTTGAATAAAGACTTTCCGCTTTATAAGAAATTGCTTTTCTTACAAAGCGGAATTTTTTCTGTCTTCCCTGAATATATATTCATCAAGAAGCTTTGTCCATGATTTATGGTAAAAGTGCTTAAAAGAATATTGACATATTTAGACAAAACTTACAGTAAAATGATTACAATTTGTAACCATTAAAAGTGCAGTTGTAATTTTTGTAAGATTTTCACAAAAAACGGCAGAATAGATAATTCTGAAATCGAAATAAAAAGCAAAAATCCCTATATTTAGGTGTCCGGTGATTTTTTGAGCTTATATTCTTTGTGCAAAGTATACAAAATCAAAAAAGTTTTTGATTTGACATTTGAAAAATCTTTGAATATAATGTGCAAAGCCTTAACCCCCAAAGTGTATTGAGCAAGAAATCATTACAAATCAGCTCAATATTATTAAGGAATAGGAGTATGATTATGAATATTCACAGTAAGAGAAGCGAGCAAAAGGCTTCCGGAGAAAAGAAGAAATTCTCCTTTAAGTCACACGGCATCACATCTTACCACGCAGCCCCTGCGGCTTTAATGGTTGTTGCCGGTCTTGCACTCTCAGCAGTTATAAGTGATGTTCCCCCAAACTTTAATCAGGTATATGCTTCCACCGTGGAAGAACAGGCAGAACAGCTTGGGAACTACACTGCAGAACTGAATGCTTCAATATCGGGACTGTTAAATATCACAGCTACAAATCCCGTAATTGAAGAGAATGAAAAAGTAGTAACAAAAACAGAAGAAGTGCCTGAGGAGCCTGTAAGAATAACTGAAGGTATCCCTGAGGTAAATTACAGTCCTTCACTTGCAACCCACCTTATTCAGAAGAAAAAGGACAGTGAAAAAGAAAAGTCTTATGACTTCACTTCTCATATTTCATCCCTCTCTGAAGAGGATGCTGCAAAGAAGCTTGATGAAATAGAAAGAGCAGACAGAGAAAGAGAGCTCTGGGAAGCAAGCGGTCAGGTAGTTGCAAGCTCAAACAGAAATCTTTATCTTGACACTTATAGGTATCAGAGAGGCCCCTCAAATATTCCGAGTACAGGACTTTATACCAGCTGTGTACCGGGACAGGTGATCTCTCAGCTGCAGCCCCCTCCGTCACTCACATTTGATGAAAACGGAGTTCCCGAAAACTATCTCTATTATATCGACGGTAAGGCTACCGCATATTATGACGGAAACAAAACATCAACAGGTTCTGCCACCCGTCCCGGTGTTGTAGCAGTTGACCCCAGAGAAATCCCCTACGGCACAGAAATGTGGATAGTTTCCCTGGACGGAAAATATGTTTACGGTTTTGCAAGAGCCGAGGATACAGGCGGATTTATCTATTGGAAAAACGGAGCTACAGTGGATCTGTTTATGAACACATATTCAGACTGCTATACATGGGGCTTCAGAGGTGTAAGAATTTACATCCTACCCACATCATACAAATAAAAAATACGGTTCGGAAAAATCCGAACCGCTTTTTTATTTATCATAATTTGTCGGGGACAAATTATGATAGTGAAGCACACATTCTGTGTGTGAAGTATTGCTACGCAATGTGAAGCATCCCTTACGGGATGTGAAGTGTTTGCTTTGCAAACGTATCGGAAGGGCTTCGCCCTTGAATCATATAGAGCGAAGCGGAACAAGGCGTTAGCCTTCCTTTACTTTTGTCGCAGGCAAAAACTTCACTTTTGCGAAGCAAATACTTCACTTTCACTTTTGTGAAAACTTCACTTCGCATCTTTGTGCGAAACTTCACTATCATAATTTATCGACAAGTCGATAAATTATGATTTATTCTTTTGCTTCTTTTCTCGTTCTCACAAAATACACAAGGATTGATATAAGCACAAAGGTTTCGTTTAGTGTGCCTGCTATTGATCCGTTTGCTATGTTATATATAAACCAGCAGACGCAGACGGGGATAGAAAGATATTTGAGCAGTCTTGTGTTTCTTTGCCAGCTTCCTATTGTTGCAAAAATTGAAGCAATAAAGGGGAGAATGCTCCACATGCTGTCCCATGTGAGAATTACAGAGCCTGCACAAATAACAATGAATACTCCGGGGATGATATTGTTTTGTGCCCACTTCTTTTCACGGAAGCTATAGGCTATTCCTCTGAAGACATTTAAAAAATTCATGGCAACGGGAGTGAAAAGCCCGAGACAGGCAAAATGAAGACACCATACCAGTGAGCATAAGGACATAAGTATCAGTATCGTGCGGTGCTTTTTGAACTGGTACATGCTTATTGCAATTCCCATTGCGATAAAGCCGAAAATCTGCGCTATTACTTCTGAATGTGCGTTAAAAAATTCAAGCATATATGTTCACCTCAGAATTTTAGTGAAGAGTGAAGAGGTAAAAAGTAAAAATCCTGCACTTTCGTACAGGATTTTTGGCGCGCCGGAAGGGACTCGAACCCCTGACCTACTGGTTCGTAGCCAGTCACTCTATCCAACTGAGCTACCGGCGCATATTATTTACACATTGGTTTCCCAACGCTCATATATATTATCACTAAGAAATAGAAAAGTCAACTGTAAAATTAAAAATTTCTCATAATTCCTGTCTTTTTATGAAAGTATTTGCATATGCTTTTAGGAAAGGCAGGTTTTCAGATGAAATTCAATAAATTTTTTTGTGCAGGCAAGGATTATATATTTTTGAGCGAAGAAAATTCATTCAGTGAAATTGAAAAATTAGATATAAGACTTTTATGCGACAGACAAAGAGGTATCGGTGCAGACGGAATTTTTGCACTTAAACAAAATAATTCTAAAAACAGCCAAATTAGAGGCTTTTTGCAAAACGGTGAAATTATGCGAGATTATTCTACGGCTTCAATTTGTGCCGCTTTTGCGATAAATTCAAATGAAAGCTTCGGCGAGTGTGTATTTTCTTGTGAAAATAATGAATTTTTTACTCTTTTTTCTGATTCCGGCGGCAAAAATCCGCTTGTTTCATGTGATTTAGGTAAAGGCAATTTTGATATCCGACACCCTGCAATTATGAGAAAAACAGAAATAGGAAACAGAATACTCACACTTACTGCTTTAGAGCTTCACGGTATACATACAGTTCATTTTTCGGAGAATAAGGATAATCTGGATACAGAGTATTTCGGAAGCCGAATTTCGGTAAATTCACTTTTCGGGAAAAAAGCAGATTTTATAATTGCCCAACGGTTTTCAAAGAACAGCTTTGATATCAATTATTATGAAAATAAAACAGGAAATCCCCGTCCCACGGTATCGGCATTTGCCGCAACAGCTCTTGCAGCCTGTAAAACAGGAAAAGCGAATTACAATGAAGAAATGAGAGTGACCTGTAATAATAACACGGTTTATGTGTTTTGCAGGGAAGACAACTCTGTAGTCATACAGTGCACAGCCACCCGGATTTTTGAGGGGGAAATATAAAAGTGGAGGATAGGTCGGATGTCGGAGCAGTAACATAAAGATACAGATTTATTCGATATAAATAAAGGATTTATCAGATGGAAATAAACCTAAGAGGCTGAAAAGCTTGTTTTTCCCTTTCTCCGAATTCCGATCTCCGATCTCCGAGAAAAAAGGTGCCAACTCTTTTCGGAGTTGACACCTTAACTTTGTTTATGCTTCTTTTTGCTTATTCAGCAACAGGAGCGTAGAGGTCCTTAAGTCTAAGAAGATGATTATATCTTTCAATGGACTTAGCCTCTGCTTCTGCGAAGAGAGCTTCTGCTCTTTCGGGGAAGGAGCGGGTAAGTGAAGAATAACGTGCTTCGTTGAGAAGGAATGCACGGAAGTCTTCGCTCTTGCCGGGCTTGGAGTCGATTGTGAAGGGATTTTCGCCCTTAGCCTTGAGTTCGGGGTTGTAACGGAACATATTCCAGTAACCGCATTCAACAGCCTTCTTCATTTCAGCCTGGCAGTTAACCATACCGCCCTTGATTGAGTGCATTTCGCAGGGAGCGTATGCAATAACGATTGAAGGTCCGTTATAAGCTTCTGCTTCTGCAATTGCCTTGATGGTCTGAGCGGGATTTGCACCCATAGCGATCTGAGCAACATAAACATAACCGTAGCTCATAGCGATTTCAGCAAGGCTCTTCTTTGCAATCTGCTTACCTGCAGCAGCAAACTGAGCAACCTGACCGATCTGAGAAGCCTTTGATGCCTGTCCGCCTGTGTTGGAGTAAACTTCTGTATCGAATACCATGATGTTTACATCTTCACCTGCAGCGAGAACGTGGTCAACACCGCCGAAGCCGATGTCATATGCCCAACCGTCGCCGCCGAAGATCCATACGGACTTCTTAGCAAGATATTCCTTGTTCTTAAGGATAGATGCGCAGTGTTCGCAATCACAAGCAACCTTTTCGAGTTCAGCTACGAGAGCATCTGTAGCAGCACCGTTCTTTGCACCGTCTGAAACTGTTGCAAGATATTCCGAAGCCGCAGCCTTAAGAGCATCGTTAGCATTTTCGTTTGTTGTGATTTCTTCTACCTTTGCGATAAGAGAATTACGGATAGCGTTCTGTCCGAGGAACATACCGAAGCCGTGTTCTGCGTTATCTTCAAAGAGTGAGTTTGCCCAAGCGGGTCCGTGACCTGCCTTATTTACTGTGTAGGGTGATGTAGCAGCGGGGCCGCCCCAGATTGAGGAACATCCTGTTGCGTTGGAGATGTACATTCTGTCACCGAACATCTGAGTGATAAGACGTGCATATGCTGTTTCAGCACAACCTGCACATGAGCCTGAGAACTCAAGAAGAGGAGTCTTGTACTGACTTGCCTTTACGGAAACGCCTGCAGTCATATCAGCCTTTTCTGTAACGTTAGCTACACAGTAATCAAATGCTGCCTGCTGTGCATCCTGGCTTTCTCTGGGCTTCATTGTAAGAGAGTTAGTGGGACATACACCGATACAAACGCCGCAACCCATACAGTCCATGGGAGATACTGCGAGAGTATATGTATAATCAGTCTTCTTGATTTCCTTTGTCTTTGTAACTTCGGGAGCATTAGCTGCTTCTTCGGCTGTCATAGCAAAGGGACGGATTGTTGCATGAGGACATACATATGCGCACTGATTACATTCTACGCACTTTGTGGGATCCCATTCGGGAACCATAACTGCAACGCCTCTCTTTTCGTAAGCGGAAGCGCCCTGTTCGAATGTACCGTCAGCGTGATCCATAAATGCGGAAACGGGAAGAGAGTCACCGTCCATACGGCCAACGGGAAGCATGATGTTGTTAACCATTTTTTCAAGCTTTGACTGTGAGCCTGCTTCTGCACAAGCACATACATCTTCTGCATTTGCCCAATCAGCGGGAACGTCTATTTTAACGAATGCGGAAACACCTGCGTCGATAGCATCGTGGTTGCACTTAACAACTTCGGGGCCCTTCTTGGAGTAGGACTTTGTTGCAGCGTCCTTCATATACTGAACTGCTTCTTCAATGGGAAGAACCTTTGCGAGTGCAAAGAAAGCAGCCTGGAGAACTGTGTTTGTTCTCTTGCCCATACCAACCTTCTGTGCAAGGTCGATAGCGTTAACTGTGTAAAGCTGAACATTGTTGTTTGCGATATAGCGCTTTGTTTCAGCGTTGAGTTTTTCTGCAAGTTCTTCAGCATTCCACTGGCAGTTGATAAGGAATACACCGCCGGGCTTAACGTCATTAACCATCTTGTAGCCTTTTTCAACATAAGAGGGGTTATGACAAGCAACGAAGTCAGCCTTGTTGATGTAGTAGGGGGACTTGATGGGGCTGTCACCGAAACGAAGGTGAGAAATGGTGATACCGCCTGTCTTCTTTGAGTCATACTGGAAGTATGCCTGAACGAATTTTTCTGTATGGTCACCGATGATCTTGATGGAGTTCTTGTTAGCACCAACTGTACCGTCGCCGCCGAGACCCCAGAACTTACATTCGATAGTACCTGCTGCAGCTGTGTTGGGAGCGGGCTTTTCTTCAAGAGAAAGGTTTGTAACGTCATCGTTGATACCGATTGTGAACTGAGCCTTGGGAGCATCCTTCTTGAGCTCGTCAAATACAGCGAATACGCTTGAGGGAGGTGTATCCTTTGAACCGAGACCGTATCTGCCGCCTACAACTGTAGCCTGAACGCCCTTAGTAGCAAGAGCAGTAACAACATCAAGATAAAGGGGTTCACCGAGTGAGCCGGGTTCCTTTGTTCTGTCAAGAACAGCGATTTTCTTAGCAGTTGCGGGGATAGCTTCAATGAGCTTTTCAGCAGAGAAGGGTCTGTAAAGACGAACCTTAACAAGACCTACCTTTTCGCCCTGAGCTGTAAGATAATCAATAACTTCTTCTGCAACGTCGCAGATAGAGCCCATAGCAACGATAACTCTTTCGGCATCTTCTGCACCGTAATAGTTGAAGAGCTTGTAGTTAGTGCCGAGCTTTGCATTAACCTTATCCATGTATTCTTCAACGATAGCAGGAACTGCATCATAGTATTCGTTACATGCTTCTCTGTGCTGGAAGAAGATGTCGCCGTTTTCATGAGAACCTCTCATTACGGGATGTTCGGGATTAAGAGCGCGCTTTCTGAATGCGTCAACAGCATCCATATCGCACATTTCCTTGAGGTCTTCATAGTCCCAGATTTCTATTTTCTGGATTTCGTGAGAAGTACGGAAACCGTCAAAGAAGTTAAGGAAGGGAACTCTTGACTTGATAGTTGCAAGGTGAGCAACTGCACCGAGGTCCATAACTTCCTGTGTATTTGTTTCAGCAAGCATTGCAAAGCCTGTCTGACGGCAAGCATAAACGTCTGAATGATCGCCGAAAATGTTAAGGGCGTGAGAGGCTACGCAACGAGCGGAAACGTGGAAAACTGAGGGAAGAAGTTCACCTGCAATCTTATACATGTTGGGGATCATAAGAAGAAGACCCTGAGAAGCTGTATAAGTAGTTGTAAGTGCGCCTGCTGCAAGAGAGCCGTGTACTGTACCTGCTGCACCTGCTTCGGACTGCATTTCGGCAACCTTAACTGTTGTGCCGAAGATGTTCTTGAGACCCTGTGCGGACCACTGGTCAACATAGTCTGCCATGGGGCTTGAAGGAGTAATAGGATAAATACCTGCTACTTCTGTAAAAGCGTAGGAAACATATGCAGCTGCATTATTTCCGTCCATGGACTTTTTCATTCTTGCCATAATATATCCTCCTAAATAAAAATACATTAGATTGGTAACACACCAAAAAACATTCTAACACTTTATATGAAAAAAGTAAATAACATTTTTTTATATTCATAGTAGAAAAATGCGGTATTTTGGCTAAAGTTTTGTATAAGTTCTACACTTATAGGTATAAAAACTTACTTTTTGCGGTAAAATTCTTTTGTTCCGAAAATATTTCGGAAAATGCTGTAAAAAAAATACTTTACATTTGAGAAAAGGTGTGCTAAAATGCACTATGTCCGGTTTCTCGGAGACGGGGTTTATATCGTTGTGTCTTCACAACGCTTTCACCTTGCCCTCTCTGGGATATCAGGGTAATATTTATATGAGGTGAAAAAACATGACACAGGCAGAAAAGCAGGCAATAATGGCTGAATACGCTACTCACGAGGGCGACACAGGTTCTCCCGAAGTTCAGATCGCTGTTCTTACAAAGAGAATCAACGACCTTAACGAGCATCTTAAGATTCACAAGAAGGACCATCATTCAAGACGCGGTCTTCTTAAGATGGTTGGTCACAGAAGAAACCTTCTTGCTTATCTTCAGAAGAATGACATCGAAAGATATCGTTCTATCGTTGCAAGACTCGGTCTTCGTAAATAATTGTAGTGTCATGGGCGGCGAAGTTTCCTTTGTCGCCCGAAAATCTTTTTTTCGGAACAAAAGCCCCGTGTTCTTTTAATGTATAATGTACAATTCAGACAAAACGAAGTTTTGAAAATTCGGAATCCGGAATTCGGAATTCGGAATTCCGGGACCTGCGGTCGGCGTTGTAAGCGCTAACGCGTAAATAAAAAGTGAAAATTGATTCAATAGAGTGAAGCGGAACAAGGCGAAGCCTTCCAAAATTCATAATTCATAATTCATAATTCCGAATTCAAAATAAACTCTGTTTGTTTTGTGTGAATTGTACATTGACAGTAACCACGGTCTTTTGGAATATAAAAAATATAAGGAGAAGTAAAATGTTTAACGAGTTCAGAAAGTTTGAAACAACACTCGCCGGCCGTCCTCTTGTAGTTGAAACAGGTAAAATGGCTCAGCTTGCAGGCGGCTCATGTCTTATCCGTTACGGCGAAACAGAAGTTCTTTGTACTGCAACAATGGCAGACAAGCCCCGTGAGGGCGTAGATTTCTTCCCCATGTCAGTTGACTTTGAGGAGAAGCTTTATTCAGTAGGTAAAATCCCCGGTTCTTTCCAGAGAAGAGAAGGCAAGGCATCAGAAAAGGCAACTCTTTGCTCACGTGTTATTGACAGACCTGTCCGTCCTCTTTTCCCCAAGGATATGAGAAACGATGTAGGCATCGTAGCAACAGTTATGTCCGTTGACCCCGACTGTCTTCCCGAAATCACTGCAATGATCGGTGTTTCAATTGCTCTTTCAATTTCTCCCATTCCGTGGGAAGGTCCCATTTCAGGTGTTTCCGTAGGTCTTGTTGAGGGTAAGTTCGTTATCAATCCCACAGCTGAAGAAAGAGAAAAGTCAGAAATGGCTGCAACAGTCGCTTCTACTGCTGACCTTGTTGCTATGATCGAAGCAGGTGCAAACGAAGTTCCCAATGATGTTATGTATGATGCTATCATGTTCGCTCATGCAGAAAATCAGAAGATAGTTGAATTTATCAAGGGTATTCAGGCTGAGATAGGAAAGGAAAAGGTTTCCTTCCCCTCAAATGATCCTGCTCCCGAAATGTATGAAGCAATCAAGGAATTTGCAATTGAAGATGTAAAGGCAGCTCTCGACACAGACGATAAGCGTATCCGTGACGAAAGACTTCTTCCCATCTATGATGCAGTTCATGCAAAGTTTGACGAGGTTTATCCCGATGATATCGCAAAGATAGATGACTGTCTTTATAAGCTTCAGAAATATATCGTTCGCCGTTGGCTTCTTGATGACGGTAAGCGAGTAGACGGCAGAGGCATCAACGATATGCGTCCTCTCGATGCACAAATAGACCTTCTTTCCCGTGTTCACGGTTCAGGTATGTTCACAAGAGGTCAGACACAGGTTCTCACAGTTACCACACTCGGTACTGTTGGTGAAGCTCAGGCTCTTGACGGAATTGATGAAGAAGAGTCAAAGAGATATATCCACCACTACAATTTCCCCTCATATTCAGTAGGCGAAACAAAGCCCTCAAGAGGTCCCGGAAGACGTGAGATCGGTCACGGTGCACTCGCTGAAAGAGCTCTTGTCCCCGTTATCCCCTCAGTTGAGGATTTCCCCTATACAATAAGACTTGTTTCCGAAGTTCTTTCTTCAAACGGTTCCACATCACAGGCTTCTATCTGCGGTTCAACTCTTTCACTTATGGCAGCAGGTGTTCCGATTAAAGCTCCCGTTGCAGGTATCTCCTGCGGTCTTGTAACAGAAGGCGATCGCTTCATGACAATGGTTGACATTCAGGGTCTTGAAGACTTCTTCGGCGATATGGACTTCAAGGTTGCAGGTACAAAGGAAGGTATCACTGCAATTCAGATGGACCTTAAGGTTCACGGTCTTACTCCCGCTATCATCCGTGAAGCTCTCGATAAGACTTATGAAGCAAGATGTAAGATTCTTGATGAGGTTATGCTTCCCTGTATAGCCCAACCCAGAGCCCAGCTTTCAAAGTATGCTCCCAAGATGCTTACAACAAAGATCGATCCCGAAAAGATCGGTGATGTTATCGGAAAGCAGGGTAAGGTTATCCAGAAGATATGTGCTGAATGTAACTGTAAGATTGATATCGAGGAAGACGGCTCCGTATTTATTTCCTCAACAGATATCGACGATGCAAACAGAGCACTTAACATGATCGAAACTATCGTAAATGATCCCGAAGAAGGCGCTATCTATAAGGGTGTTGTAACAAGACTTATGAGCTTCGGCGCATTCGTAGAAATTGCACCCGGCAGAGAAGGCATGGTTCACATCAGCCACCTTGATGTCAAGAGAACAGAAAAGGTTGAGGATGTTGTAAATGTAGGTGACGAAATCATCGTTATGGTTCTTCCCACAGACGATCAGGGCAGACTCAATCTCTCCAGAAGAAATGCTCTTATCGCAGTTGAAGGACTTACTCCCGAAAACGAAATTGACGATACTCCCAGAAAGCCCAGAAGAGATTTCAAGGGCGGCAGAAGAGATAAGAAAAACTAAGATATCTCTTAAAATAAAATAAAAGCTTTTGAGTTCCTCGGAATATTTTCGGGGAACTTAATTTTTTGAATCCTTGTAAATATAGGTCTTTTATGATATATTAAAAAAAGATATCGTGGAGGAGCAGGAAATATGTCTTATAATATTATTTTTTATTTTTCCGATCAGCAGCGCTGGGATACACTGAACAGTACCCTTATGCCGAATGTTTTTCATTTGGGTGAAGAAGGGGTTTTGTTTGAAAATTCTTATACCTGTCAGCCTGTTTGCGGTCCTGCAAGAGCTTGCTTACAGACGGGACAATACGCAACTGAGAACGGTTGCTTTTGGAACGGAATTCCTTTAGCTGAAAACACAAAAACTCTTGCCGATCATTTTAATGAAAACGGATACGATACTGCTTATATCGGAAAATGGCATTTAGCTTCCGACCGTTTTCCCGGAAAAGGTGTTCACTGCGAAAAAACTGCTGTCCCCCCTGAGAGACAGGGTGGTTATAAATATTGGCGTGCCGCAGATGTGCTTGAATTTACATCACACGGTTATGACGGCTATGTATTTGATGAAAACGGCAAAAGACTTGATTTTAAGGGATACAGAGCCGATTGTATAAATGACTTTGCAATTGAGTATATTGAAAATCATAACGGTGAAAAGCCTTTTTTTATGTTCATTTCTCAGTTAGAGCCGCATCATCAGAATGATAGGGGGCATTTTGAAGGGCCAAAGGATAAGATTGAAAAATTCCGTGACTACCCAAAACCCGAGGATCTGACATTTCTTAAAGGGGATTACGAAGAGGAATATCCCGATTATCTTGCTGCAATTCATTCACTTGATGAAAATGTAGGAAAGCTTATCAAGGCTCTTTTGGATAAGGGGATATACGACAATACCGTTATTGTATATACAAGTGATCACGGCTGCCATTTTAAAACACGAAATTCGGAATATAAACGAAGCTGCCATGATTCAAGTATACATACTCCGCTTGTATTCGGCGGCGGTGCTGTAAAACAAGCCGCACGGAAGGCTCAGCTTGTAAGCCTTATTGATATTCCGCCGACACTTCTCAGTCTTGCTGATATAGCAGTTCCCGAAAGCTATTCGGGAAAAATTCTTCCTGTGAACACGGAAATGGGTGAAGAAAGAGATTGCGTATTCGTTCAGATCAGTGAATCGCATATAGGCAGAGCCGTGAGAACAAAGGACTGGAAATACTCCGCAAGGGCAATAGGCTCAGGCTGGTATAAACCAAGAGCGGTGCATTATTTTGATGATTTCCTGTATGACCTGAAAAATGACCCTTATGAGAAAAATAATCTTGTTGGTAATAAAGATTATACGGAAGTGCTTAATCAGATGCGAAAATTACTTTCAAGAGAAATGGTAAATGCAGGCGAAAGAAAACCGATTTTCCATAAAGCCTTAAAAACAAGAAAATAGCTTTTGAGTTCCCCGAAAAGCTTCGGGGAGCTTTTTTGTTGTATTTATATAATGTATATTTATTGGTTTCATCGACAGAAGCTGATAAAATAAATGGCATTTAAATCCATTTTATACAGAGGAATGTATATTTTGATGTAAAGATCCTCTGCTTTACAGTGTTGAAAACTCAAGGCAAAATGTTGAAAACTTAGTTGAAAATGTTGAAAACTTTTCTTGTTAAAATTTTAACAAGAAGAAATGTAAACAAAGGCACTTTACTTAAACAAAGTTTTCAACATTTTTTCTGTTTCAGGTGTTTTTGAATGTATATTCGGAATTTTTGATATTTTTACAAAAAAGGAGTATGCAGACGGAAAAAAAGATGCTACAATAAATCCGAAAGGCGGAGAGGTTATGGAAGTTAAATTAAAGGCATATGCAAAAATAAATCTCACTCTGGATCTTACGGGAATACTTCCGAATAAGTATCACGGGATATTTACCTGTATGCAGTCAGTAGGTCTTTATGACCCGATAACTGTTAAAACGGGAGAAAAGGGACTTTCTCTTCGATGCTCAGAAAGATATATTCCCTGTGATGACAGAAACACGGCATATAAGGCCGCAAGACTGTTTTATGAAAAAATGGGGCTTGAGCCCGAATGTGATATATACATAAAAAAGGTGATACCCTCGGGTGCAGGACTTGCAGGGGGCAGTGCCGATGCCGCCGCAGTGCTCAAGGCTTTGAATACGGCTTATCCCGGAAAGCTCTCCCACAGGGATATTATGTCAATTGCCTTCACGGTCGGTGCAGATGTACCTTTTTGCTATGTGGGAGGCACCAAGCTTTGTCAGAATATCGGAGAAGTAATGTCTTCTCTTCCGCCGCTTATCAGTGATGTGCTCATAGTAAAGCCCTATGAAAGAGTATCCACAAAGGATGCTTATGCTCGTTTTGACAGTGCAACAAATATAACTCATCCCGATAATGACAGCTTCCTTTTCTATGCGGCAATGGGAGATTACAAGGAAGCCGTAAAATATGCCGAAAATATGTTTGAAACACTTTCGGATGTTACAATAGGTGAAGAGATAAAAGAAACTATGAATTCAAACGGTGCATGGTTTTCTTCCATGTCGGGTTCGGGCTCGGCGTATTACGGACTTTTCTCTTCAAAGGAAGATATGAAAAAGTGTGTCGAGCTTCTTCGCGGCAATGCTGAAAATGTTTTTATCTGTTCAACAAAATCAAGAGGCGTTGAATAAGAACAAAAAAAATGGCAAGACTTTCCTTTGAAAGGAAGGTCTTTTTTTATGAACATAATGTATAAAACGGAAAAATATCTCAATATCATCATGGCGGCGGTTTTAGCAATAAGTCTTATGACGGCAGGAGTAAGTGAGGGATTTTTTGCGGCAGGTAATGTAAGAAACGAGTGCTTAAGGCTTCATGTGTTGGCTTCCTCCGACAGTGAAGCGGATCAGAAGGTAAAGCTTCTTGTAAGAGATGCACTTCTCGAAAGCAGTGCGGGGCTTTTTGAAGAAAGCACTGATTCGGAAGATGCCGTTGAAAAGATACTCGAAAATAAAGCTTTTCTCGAAGAAACCGCCAATGAGGTTTTAAGAGAAAACGGCTTTTCATATACGGCGAAAATAAGTATCGAAGAAGAGTATTTTGAAACAAGGCAATATGAGGATGTAAAACTCCCTTCTGGGACATACACAGCCTGTAAGGTAATTTTGGGAGAGGGAAAAGGTCAGAACTGGTGGTGCGTAATGTTCCCGCCGTTGTGTCTTCCCGCAGCAATGGAAAAGAATGAAGAAGAGGTCTATGCAGTTTTCGGTGAAAACGGCGGGGATCTCGTAACCGAAAAAAGCGGATATAAAATAAAGTTCAAGATAGTTGAAATTGTTGAAGAAATAATAGAAGCAATAAAAAATCATAATTTATCAGCACGATAAATTATGATTTGTCGAAGATCGGAGGTCGGATGTCGGAGCAGTGACATGAAGACACAAATATATGCACTGTGAAGAAAGTAATAATTGAAAATGAACTTTAGAGGCTGAAAAGTTTCGTTTTCTCTTTCTCCGAATTCCGACCTCTGACCTTAAGACTGTTTGCCTGTTTTAGGGGCTTTTTCATATTATTCGGTTTTCGGACATATATTTTTGTAGTCTTAAAAAAGGAGAAGTCTATGAAAATTGTGCGAATGAAAATCAAAAAAAATGTAAATAAAGCGGATATGTTTGTGGTGCTGTGTCTTATTCAGTCGCTATTGGTTATTATGATAGTTTTAACTGTTTTTATTTTTTCAAGGATAAATGCCGATATATTTAATGGGATTCTTTATGATATTCAGATGATATTTGATGAAGATATAGATATCGGCGGTTATTTTACACCTTCAGAAGAAAAAACAGAGGAAATTACCGTGGGGTCGGTTTCTTTCGTAACACTTGTTGAAACGGAAGAGTCTGAAGTTTCAGAACAAAGCCTTACATATAACGACGCATTTGATACATATTCATCCGCTGCCGTGATGCCCGTTACGGGAACTGTAACTTCAGATTACGGCAGCCGTGAGCATCCGATTTTTTCAGGGGAAAGCTTTCATGGTGGCAGGGATATTGCGGCGGCTGAGGGAAGTGATATATATGCAGTGCTTGACGGAACGGTCACGGAAGCGGGAAGAGCGGACATGGCAGGAAATTATATAAAGATAGATCACGGTGACGGAAGAGAAACTCTTTACTGTCATTGCAGTGAATTATATGTTACAGCAGGGGTAAATATAAGAAAAGGCGATGTCATAGCGGCGGTAGGACAGACGGGTCTTGCAACGGGCCCGCATCTTCATTTTGAGCTGCATGAAAACGGAAAAGCTGTAGATCCCGAAAAAATCCTTTGTGAGGCTCAGAATGTATATTAAGCTCGGAAAAATAAGGCTTCATATCGGAATGGCTTTTGCAGTCTTCTTTGCTCTTGCCGCCAATTCTCTCGGAGGTCACTTTTTTGTTCTTACCTTTATATTTTCTTTTTTGCATGAAATTACGCATCTTGTGTGTCTTTTTTACTGCGGCTGTAAAAATGCTGAGCTTGATTTTTACCCCGGCGGAATAAAGCTTAAAGCAGAAGGTTTTTCAATGCTTTCATATGATAAAACGGTATTATGTACTCTTTCGGCGCCTGTTATGAATATTTTTGCAGGCACCGTTTTTTATTCGCTGGGAAAATTTTTTCCTGTAAGTTTGTTTTATGAAATGTCTTCCGTTAATTTTGTTATCGGAACGGGGAATTTGCTCCCTTTGCCGTTTCTTGACGGCGGAAGAGCACTCAATGCCTTTCTTCTTAAATATCTCGATATTTTGAAGGTAAGAAAAATCTGCGATATCTGCGCTTTTTTTACACTGCTGTTTCTTATCGTTTTATTCTTTATTACCTTGATGAGAGGGAAATATTACTTGTTTTTGCTGTTTTTCTTTGTTTATTGCACGGTAGGTTGTTTTTGCGACAAAAGGGGAGTGTCTGTTACTTGAAAAATATAATAAAAAGTGTTATATTATATTTATTAAATAAACGGACGGTTTTGTTATGGACAGAAAACTTGAAAGAATACTGCCGCTGGTGCAGAAGCCTGCAAGATACACGGGCGGAGAGCTTAACAGCGTAATAAAAAATAAAGATGAAGTAGATATAAGATTTGCTTTTTGTTTTCCCGATTCCTATGAAATAGGTATGTCTCATTTGGGACTTAAAATTTTATATTCAGCCGCGAACGGAAGAGCGGATACATGGTGCGAAAGAGTGTTTGCACCGTGGGACGATATGGAAGAGCAGATGAGAAAGAATGATATTCTTTTATATGCTCTTGAAAGCGGCGACCCCATAAAGGATTTTGATATCATAGGCTTTACACTTCAGTATGAGCTTTGTTATACGAATGTTCTTAATATGCTCGATCTTGCAGGGCTTCCCGTAAAAGCCGCTGACAGAAAGGGGCTTTCTCCCATTGTTATGGGCGGCGGGCCTTGTGTATGTAACCCTGAACCCGTTGCGGAATTTTTTGACCTTTTCAGTCTCGGTGAAGGTGAAGAAGTCAACAGCGAAATAATGGACCTTTATAAAGAGCATAAAAAGAGAGGCTCAACAAAAGAGGAATTTTTGATAGATGCCGCAAAAATCCCCGGTGTTTATGTTCCCTCTCTTTATGATATTACATATAATGAAGACGGCACCGTAAAGAGTAAAACTCCTAAAAACGGCGCCCCCGAAACTGTTACCAAGAGAATAATCAAGGATCTTGACAGTGTCCATTATCCCGATAATTTTGTTGTGCCATTTATTGATGTTGTGCATGACAGAGTAACGCATGAGATTTTCAGAGGTTGTATAAGAGGCTGCCGTTTTTGTCAGGCAGGCTTTATCTACAGACCCATAAGAGAAAAAAGTCCCGATGTTATAAATGAGCAGTGTAAAACACTTTGTAAAAACACGGGCTATGACGAAATTTCTCTTTGCTCACTTTCAAGCTCAGATTATACAAAAATAGAAGAGCTGCTCGAAAAGCTTCTCGACTGGACAGGCAGTGAAAAGGTAAATATTGCTCTGCCTTCTCTCAGAGTCGATAATTTCTCAGATTCTCTTGTTAAAAAGCTCACAGGTGTAAGAAGAAGCGGTCTTACCTTTGCTCCCGAAGCGGGCACACAAAGACTTCGTGATGTTATAAATAAGAATGTAACGGAAGAAGAGCTTCTTGAAACAGCAGGTATCGCATTCAAAAACGGCTACTGTGCCGTAAAGCTTTATTTTATGCTGGGTCTTCCCACAGAAACCCTTGAGGATGTTGAGGGGATAGGTATACTTGCAAAAAAAGTTGTCGATGCGTTTTACATGAATCCCGATAAACCCAAGGGCAAGGGTGTTACTGTAGGGGTGAGTGCTTCCTCATTTGTCCCGAAGCCCTTTACTCCATTCCAGTGGGAGCCGCAGAGCACCCCCGAAGAATTAAAGGAAAAGCAGGAGCATCTTAAAAATAATCTTCCCTCAAAAAAGATAAATGTAAGCTTCCACCATATCCCGACTTCCTTCCTTGAGGGCGTATTTGCCCGCGGTGACAGAAAGCTTTCCGAGGTTATTGAAACAGCTTGGAGAAAGGGATGTAAATTTGACGGCTGGGGAGATAAATTCCTGTTTGATAATTGGATGGAAAGCTTCTCTGAATGTGGTATCTCTCCCGAATTTTATGCGAACAGAAGAAGAGATTATTCTGAAATTCTTCCCTGGGATCATCTTGATTTCGGTGTCAGCAAGGCATTTCTTATCAACGAGAGTAAAAAATCCGTTAATGCCGAAACCACACCCCACTGCCGCATAAAATGTGCAGGCTGTTCCGCAAATAAGCTGAACGGAGGAAAATGCGATGTATGATTTAAGACTTTTTATATCAAAAAAGGGCAGAATCAAGTTCGTTTCTCACCTTGATATGTTCCGTCTTATGCAAAGAGCCGTAAGAAGAGCTGAAATACCTTTATGGTATACGGAAGGCTTTAATCCCCACCCTTATATATCTTTTCTTCTTGCACTGTCTCTCGGTGTTGAAAGCGAGGGTGAGCCTGTAGATATAAGAATAGTCGGGGATATGACGCCCGATGAAGTCAAAGACAGACTCAATAAATGTATGCCCGAGGGGCTCTTAGTAGAAAGTGCAGTAAAGCCCTTTAATAAAAGTGCTGAAATTGCATTCGGCGAATATGATGTGCTTTATTCAAAGGACGATATAAATGAAAATGAGCTTTTCGAGGCTCTTTCAAGCGGCAGCCTTACTTGCGAAAAAAGCGGCAAGTCGGGCGGTAAAAAGGTTATAAAAACAGTTAATGTATCTGAGCATATAAAGAGTTTTGTTATAGGTGAGGAAGGCGACGATATAATGCTTAAGGTGGTTCTTCCTGCAGGCAGTACCTTTAATCTCAATCCCATTCAGCTCTCACAGGCAGTATCCTCTTATCTCGGAAAGGAAGTTATTCCTGTGAGAGTATTAAGAACAGCTCTTTTGTGCAGTGATATGAAAAAGTTTTCTTAATAAAGGTCAGGTGAAAAAATTGGACGGAGCAAAAAAAGCCATTGTTTTTGCAGGCGGCGGTTCAAAGGGTGCTTATCAGCTCGGCGCTTGGAAGGCTCTCAAGGAGCTCGGCGAAACATTTGATATCGCAACAGGTACATCAATAGGTTCTATAAATGCGGCTTTTTATGTTCAGAATGATTTTCTTGAAGCTGAAAAAATGTGGCACGAGGTCACAGCCGGTGATATCATGGCAAACGGTATAAACTTTGATGTATCCTTTGACGGTATCATTTCTCAGAAAGATAATCTCATTCCTTTTCTGAAAAACTACCTGAATACCAAAAGAGTAGATAACACTCCGTTTATAAATATGATTCACAGATATTTTGATACGGAAAAATTCTTTTCTTCTGAAATAAATTATGCGCTTATGACGGTGAATTATAAGGGACTGGGGCCTTCTGATCTTATTCCCGTTACAATAAAAAAAGCGGATATGGAAAAAGATATTGATAATGCGTGGAAATGGATAGCCGCATCCGCTTCGTGTTACCCTGTTTTTCCGCCTTTTGAAATTGACGGAGTGCAATATATTGACGGCGGTTTTTATGATAATATTCCGATTTCTGCCGCAATTCAGCTTGGCGCAGAAAAAATCGTGGCAATAGACCTTAATACGGAAAATAACCACGAGGGATATTTAAGACATCCCGATGTTACATATATAAAGCCTTCTAAGGATCTCGGAAATTTTCTGAATTTCGACAGAAATGTTCTCGAACGCTCCATAAAACTCGGCTACAACGATACAATGAAGGTATACGGAAAATATTACGGGATAAAATATACATTCCTGCCGGATGAAAAGATAAGCTCCTTACTTAATGCTGCCGCCGATACTTTCATTTCTGTATTGAACATCATGGAAGCGGAATTCGATTTTTCTCCGTTTGTGCGTTATCAGAGAGTGAATAAGCTTATAGGATGTACGGCAATTCTCGGGGAATACTGTAAAAAATACCGCCCGACAAAGACAGATTTGTTCATTTCTGCATTTGAAATGCTCCTGACGGCTTTAGATTATGATGATGAAAAAGAATATAATATGGAAGAGCTTTTATATCATCTCAAAACAGAAGCAGACAGAATTTATCCCTTACTCGAATTTGATACCGAGTCGGCTTTTCAGAAGGTTCGGGAGTTTGTAAAGGGTGTTTCAAAAGGAAAGCTGCTTGAATTCAAGAAAAATGATGAAAACAGGATGATGCTTATTTTTACAAGCCTTATCCGTGCACTTCAAAGAATAACTATTTTATAAAGGAGGCTTTTTTATGATTTGTAAAAAATGCGGTTTTGAATTACCCGAAGGTGTAGCTTATTGTAACAACTGCGGTGAAAAAATCAGTGTTGAACAAAATGCAGGGTATCAGGACGGGTACTATTCTTCTCAGAATGCACAACAGGGCGGATATTCTCAGTATCCGTATCCTCCCGTAAACAACAGACCTGCAAGCGTTAAGGACTATCTCAAATGGATGCTTTTATATCCTCTCTGGGGACTAATACCGGGTATCGGTTTTATTATCTATATCGTTTTATGCTTTAAGTACGCCTTCGATAATACTTTCCCTGCAAGAGCAAATTATTTCAAGGCTGTTCTTATAGCGTCAGCAATAGGTATTATGGTAGCTGTTATATTCGCTTGTATAATGTTTATGGTATTGGGTACTGCAGCTTTTGTAGGTGCGTCTGTATTTGAAGAAGTATCCCCTGAATTTTATTATGAATTTCAGCACGGCTTTGATGTGCTGAGAATAATGCTCGGCAAATAATCATAAGCTCTGAAACGGTGCACAAATCGCGCCGTTTCTTTTTTCTTGACTTTTTTCGGAAATGGCGGTATAATACAAACAAATGTTCGGAGGTGCTTTTATGACTGCAAAGGTAATGAGTATGGGAATATTCGGCATGCGTTCTTTTATGGTTGAGGTCGAAGCCGATATTTCAGGCGGAAAATACCGTTTTGATATGGTTGGTCTTCCCGATGCGGCTGTTAGTGAAGCAAAGGAAAGAGTTCAGTCTGCCATAAAAAACAGCGGCTACGGTTTTCCTTTCAGTCATATAGTAATAAATCTTGCACCTGCGGACATAAAAAAAGAGGGAAGTGTGTATGACCTTCCGATTTTTGTAGCCCTGCTTTTAGCGGGTAAACAGCTTGATATTGATGTAAAAGATATGGCTTTTATAGGGGAATTATCTCTTTCGGGAGATGTGCGCCCCGTGAACGGTGTGCTTCCCATGATAATAGAAGCAAGAAATGCAGGTATTAAAAAAGTTTTTCTTCCCGATATGAACGGCGGTGAAGCGGCAGTTGTTGAGGGAATAGAAATATATCCCGTAAAAAATGTAAAACAGCTTCTCGAATTTTTCCTTGGAAAAGAGTCGGTAGACCCCATTCAGAAAATAAAGCTTCCTGAAATGGATTTTTCTCAGGAGGATGAATTTTCCCCCGATTTTTCGGATGTATTAGGACAGCATGCGGCAAAAAGAGCCTTGGAAATTGCAGCGGCAGGCGGACATAATATTTTAATGTCGGGCCCTCCGGGATCGGGCAAAAGCATGCTCGCTAAAAGAATTCCCTCAATACTTCCCGATATGAGTTTTGAAGAAGCACTCGAAACTACGAAGCTTTATTCAATTGCAGGGGAGCTTAAAAATAAAAGCGGTCTTGTGAAAAAAAGACCCTTCCGTTCACCTCATCATACGGTGTCTTCGGTTGCACTCTCAGGCGGCGGCACGGTGCCACGCCCCGGTGAACTGTCCCTCGCTCACAACGGAGTGCTGTTTCTTGATGAGCTTCCCGAATTTGCGAGAACAACAATGGAAGTAATGCGCCAGCCCATAGAAGACGGTGAAGTTACGATATCAAGAGTTGCGGGAACGCTCACATATCCTTGTTCAGTTATGCTTGTAGCCGCCATGAATCCGTGTCCGTGCGGATACCTCGGACACCCGAAAAAGGAATGTACCTGCACGGCTTCTGCTGTAGCAAGATACCGTAACCGTGTTTCAGGACCTCTGCTTGACAGAATAGACATTCAGATAGATGTACCTGCCGCAACCTTTTCGGAGATAAGCGGCTCGGCTGTAAAAGAGGAAACTTCTTCGGAAATAAAAGAGAGAGTAGAAAAAGCAAGACTTATTCAAAGAGAAAGATTTAAGGGCACGGGAGTTACCTGTAACGCAAAAATGACTGCAGTTCAGACAAGACAGTTTTGTGTCATGGAAGACTCCGCGAAAGCACTTATTAAGAAGCATTATGAAGAATTGGGGCTTTCAGGCAGAACTTATGATAAAGTTTTAAGAGTTGCAAGAACTATTGCGGATTTAGATGGATATGATATAATTAGAAGAGAGCATATATATGAAGCTCTCCGATTTAAAAATATCGAAACAGAATAGAGGTAAACTATGATAATTTGTGTGTTCGGTTCATCAGGAACTGAAATAGGTAAAAATTATATTGAGAAGACTGAAATTTTAGGCGAAAAATTAGCAAAAAAAGGTCATGCTCTTATGTTCGGCGGCGGAAAGCACGGTCTTATGGGAGCGGCTGCCCGTGGTTTTACAAAAGGCGGCGGTCATATAACAGGTGTTGCTCCCGAATTTTTCAAGGCGGGCGATGTTCTCTATGATAAGTGCGACTCATTCGTATGGCCCGAGAGCATGCGTGACAGAAAAAAATATATGGAAGATAATTCAGATGCGTTTATAATAACGCCCGGCGGTATCGGCACTTACGAGGAATTTTTTGAGGTTCTCACATTAAAGCAGCTTGCCCGTCAGTCAAAGCCTATAGTCATTTTTAATATTGACGGATTTTTCGATAAAATGCTCGAAATCATTGACGAAAATATCAAAGACGGCTTCATAAGAGCACAGACTGCAGAGCTTTTCAAGGTAACAGACAGCATTGACGAAGTAATAAACATCGTCGAAACCGACAGCTACGATATAGATAAAATTAAATTTTATGATTAAAAGTATACGGCGTGATGTCATTCACAGACATCACGCCGACTCTATTTGTTTGTTTTTTTCTGTAAAACTTAATGATCTTCCAATAAGAACAATTCCTCAACGGTTGTATTCAAAAGCCTTGCTATTTTCATAGCCAGTTCAAGTGTAGGATTATATTTATCATTTTCAATTGCAATAATTGTTTGTCCGGATACATTTAATGCTTCTGCTAAATCTTCCTGTCTGTATCCTTTGGCTTTTCTTAATTATTTTGTTTTATTATTCGTTGAAATTTTCAAAAATGAGATCACTCAAATCACTTGTTGTTTCCTGTGTCGGGGTTATTGAATGAATACCCTGTTCTTCTCCCCAATATGAAACAGTTTCATCGGCAGCAGTAAGAACAATATGTCCGTCTTTGATGCTGAATGAATAATCTATCGGTTCTGAATCGGCATAAGGTATATTTCGGAGTATCATTCCGGTATCTGTTTTTTCAAAGGAAAGGTTGCCGTGAGTTCCGGTATAAGTGTTGCAATATTCCGATGTTCCGTTTTCTGAAACAGAAATAACAAAAGTGAATAAACCGTAAGTCGGACCGTAGCTAAGAGTACATTGTTCATCCTTGCCGTCACCGTCAATGTCAAATGTGGCGGTGTCTATGATGGGGACGTATTTGGTATTTTCCATGATAGGAATTTCAGACCAGAATAACTCGCTTAAATTTTTCATATATGTATCATCAATATTATAGGCATAGCTTGAGTGAGGTATTACTATAGCCTGAATGGTTATATCACTTTTCGTGACTTCGCCGTTTGCCATATAGTTTGCTACAATTGCTCTCATTTCATCCAGAGTTGCCGATGATGTATGCAGATTCCATATTTCTTCTTGAGTGTAATTTCTGTTCGTGCCGGGAAGAAGTCCGCAGGAATAGGTTTCCTTTGCCATCTGCCAGATATATATTTCCAAGCCTTTAGCGGTTGACAGCCCAAAATAGTTCGGGAATTTTGCTTTCAGCTGTTCCATATCAATAAATTCGTTATTGATAATTATGTTTGTAGCATCCTCTGCACCGCCCGTGTGGGAAATTGAGTTTTTACTTACAAACTTTATGCAATCGTCGAAAATTACTGTCAGTTCAGCATCCACCGTAAGGCTGATTTCAAAATTGGCAGATCCGATATCGGAAGAGATACATTCAAAAACTGCACTGCATTGGTATAACTCAGTTTTACCGTCATAAACCTTGAATATTACCTCTGATTTCTGATGAAGCTTTTCAATTATAGCTTCATCTGGAGTCCAGTAAACATGCTGACCCTTTGTAAACTGCAGTGACTTGTCTTTTGGCTGTCCGTCCGCTTCAAGATTCTGCATATAACCGTTTTCGCAGGAAGCTATGACGTGGGTGTAATCTAAGTCAAATTCAAAGGGATAAAAGCTGTGTCCCGTGAAGCTCAGAATCGGATTATAAGTCCAATAAAACATTTTTTCATCAACATTACCTGCAAAATCAAGCTCACGGATATAGCGGATTCTTGTCGGTTCTCCGTTTTCAAAATCAGCAAAAACCATATATAATGAACCGTCCTTCTGTGACAGAAGCATATAAGGGTAAGCCGCTGTATTATCCGGTATTTTATCGTGCCAGGCTTTATTGTTGTTTTTCAGCAATGCCTTAAGATTTTCGTTCTCGGATAAATCGGTTTTTTCTCCGAAAAGGCTTGAAAAGATTTCTTTGTTGAGCTTAACTTCCTCATAACGAGCACCTGTAGAAAGCATCTCTCCTATAAAATGATAAACGTGCATACCTCCTGCGGTTTTTATTTCAATCCGCCTGTTTTCAATGTAATCAGAAGAACCGTCAGAATACAATTCTTTCGAAAGGCTGTATATACCACTCCGGATTTCGCTTTTCTTCATAGGGTCAGTAAGAAAACAAACGGCGGTGGCTATACTCACAACAACAGCAACTGTAATAATCCAAAATGCAGGCTTTTTGTAATTCAACACGGATTTTACTCTGTCTTTTACGCCTACCTCACCGAAAGCAAGGGGACAGGCGGCAATCATTTTTCTGTTAACGCTGCAGGTAAGAAGTGCCTCGGAATAGTCTGCACGCTGTTCATTGTTAAGCTCCTTTACAACCTTTTCGTCACAGGCAAGCTCAATATCACGACAGAGAAGAACATAACTGAGCCAAACCATCGGATTGAACCAATGGAGTGTAAGAATTAAGAATCCAAGTGGTTTCCACAAATGGTCTTTTCTGCGGATATGTGCCTGCTCATGTGCAATAACGTGGTCCATATCCTGAACTTTCATGTTAAAAGGTAAATAGATTTTAGGTTCGATTACGCCAAGAACGAAAGGCGATACAACCGCTTCACTTTGATAGATATTATTACGGAATAAAACTGCTGTTCCGATTTTACTTTTTAATCTTAAAAAGCTGATGAGAGTATAAATCAAAAGAGCCGCAATGCCAACAAGCCATGCAATTGCCAATATGGTTGTAACATCAACGAAGTTACCCATCGGTCTTGAAACTCCTTCAAAGTAATTTCCCTGAAGATAACCATTAACCTGATTGTCTATAACCGGAACACCGGAATCAATATGCGGTCTCGGAGAATCAGGAATCTTGGTAATTGTTTCAGCACTTGGGATAAGGCTGAATATACTTTCGAAAGAGAACGGCATAACAAGTCGTAATCCTGCAAGTCCCCAAAGTACACAGTTTATCCATTTAGGTGCTTTTTTCAATACAATTCTTAAAAGAAGAATAGCTAAAACAATCCAACAAGCAGAAATGCTCATGTTGACTATTTTTAAGAAAATACCTGCCATTACAATTCTCCTTTTCTGTATCGGTCAATCATTTTTTGTACTTCATCGATTTCCTTTTCGGAGATTTTCTGATGCTTTGTAAATGCTGCAATAAATGCAGGCAGAGAACCTTCAAATGTTTTTTCAACCATTTCATTGATTTCGGATGCCTGAACTTCATCCTTTGAAATCAAAGAAGAAACAATTGTGTTTTCATTTTTGAGTACTCCTCTTTCAGATAAACGCTTTATAACGGTGTATGTAGTAGTAGGCTTCCAACCGAGCTGCTCCTTGCAGAGATTGACAAGCTCACTGCTTTTTATAGGTTCGTGTTCCCATAAAATCAGACAGAAACGGTATTCACTTTCAAATACTTTTGGGGTATCCATAACTAAAACTCCTTTCTCTAATCTGTTAGAGCAATTTTATTCTAACGCATTAGAGTTGATTTGTCAATAGTTTTTGCGAACAAAAAAACAGCTCCCGTTTTTTCGGGAGCTGAAATTTTTATGTTATGATTATTTTCTTGCTGCGTCAATGCATTCTTCAGCAAATCTTTCAGCAATAACGCCTTCGGGTTCGCCTGTTCTCTGAGATTCTGTGAGGATATGTTCAACAGTGTTGTAGATGTTGTTAACCTTCTTGAGAACTTCTTCCTCGTTGTAGTTGCCTGCTGCTTCGCCTGCTGCGTTGATAACGCCGCCTGCGTTGATGATGAAGTCAGGAGCATAGAGAATGCCTCTTGCCTTAAGAGCTTCACCTGAAGCGAGGTCAAGGATAACATTGTTTGCTGCACCTGCAATAGCCTTGCAGTTGAAGTTAGGAATAGTTGAGGGGTTAACTATTGCGCCGAGAGCACAGGGAGCAAAGATATCACATTCCTGAGAAAGAATTTCATCAGCGGAAACGATAGTTGCACCGTACTTTTCAGCAGCGATTTCAAGATTCTTTTTGTTCTTTCTGTTTGCAACATAAAGCTTTGCACCTTCATTTGCTAAGTGCTTACAAAGGTCAAGACCAACCTTACCTACACCCTGAACAGCGATTGTTCTGCCTTCGAGATTATCTGAGCCGAAAGCAACCTTAGCAGTAGCCTTGATACCCTGATATACACCGATAGCAGTGAAGGGTGAGGGGTCGCCTGAAATGTGGGGAAGACCGCAGATGTGCTTTGTTTTTCTTGCAATGATAAGAGCGTCGTCACAGTCTGTGTTAACGTCCTCTGCAGTGATGTAGCAGCCGCCCAGAGCATTCATAGCTTCGCCGAAAGCTTCGAACATTGCTTCTGTCTTCTGAGAAGGATCAGCAATGATAACTGACTTACCGCCGCCGAAGTCAAGACCTGCAGCAGCATTCTTGTGTGACATACCGCGTGAGAGACGAAGAACGTCGAAAAGAGCTTCATCTTCATTAGCATAGGGAAGAAGACGGCAACCGCCGATAGCGGGACCTCTTACTGTGTTATGAACAGCGATAATTGCCTTAAGGCCTGCTTTTTCGTTGTTGACGAAAAGTATTTTTTCGTGACCGTATTTTGTAATTTCCTGCATTACATTCATTTTGTATCATTCCTTAATCTGGATTTTTGAAATATTTCGTAACAGCAATATCTCAATTTAGTTAATAATATACTGCAAAAATTTTCTGTTGTAAATATTTTTTTTGCGATTATTAATGGATTTTTTTAATATGGGAAATTAATTAATTAATTTAATTATTCAAAAAAAGTCCCCTCGGTGTTTTTATTTGTAAAAATCGTGTTCTTCGAGGTACTTGAGCTCTCTTTCCTTGTCGTTCTTTGAACGGGCTTTAACATATGCTCTTATTTCTTTTCTGTTTTTACCGATAATTCCGTTTCTTGAGAAAGACACCCAGAACATGCCGAGAACGGAGCCCGCACCTGCGAGTATCATGTCTATCATGGTGTCAACGAGTCCCTCTTCACCGAGAATGGGGGACACCTGAAGAGTGTAGCCGTAAAGTCTGTCCATTGTGAATTCATAGAATTCCCAGCCTACGAGTATAAAGCAGGAGAAGCAAAGAGCAAACAGGGAAGCAAGTCCCGGACTTAAATGGCGGGAGCGCCCCTGGAATGCTACTGCGAAATCATAAGCAAAATATGAAGCTACGACACCCGATATGAAATGCTCGAGTATATCCACATACTGAAAATTCGTTTTTGTGTTGAGCACATATCCTACAACAACACCGAAGCAGATAAATAAATTGAGCATTGTCTGTGCCTGATAGGTTACTCTCGTAATAAATGATCTTCCGCCGAAAAGCTGGAACATATCCCATAAATGAGTAAATGCTATGGCAAATAGTCCCATTAAAAACTGAGTGACGGAGTCATGTAAAAGTCCCCATACTCCGAAAATTATAAGTGATGCACGCACTAACCACCAGATTACCTGATGAAACATAGGGATTGGTTTTATTCTATTGAGCTTTTTCATTCTGAACTCTCTTTCATAAAATGTAATAAAGTAAAATGTATTATAATTAAAATATTTAAAGCAGATACATTTAAGTAATTTTTAGTATGATTAATGTCATAAATGTTCGTTTATCAATTAATTTAATTAATCAAAGCATTGACATAACGGTAAATTAATGATAGAATGGCACAAACAAAGGCTATGACGAAGAGGGATATTCCAGAGAAACCTTCAGAGAGGCAGCGGTTGGTGAAAGCGGTCGGTGAAAGGGAATTGTCTGTAGCTTCTGAGCCGGAGAGAGGAAAGTAAATTTTTACCGTAGAACTCTCCCGTAAGGCTGCGTAAAAGCATAAGGCTTGAATAGAGCCTGAGTGGCACATTAAGTGCAATTTGAGTGGTACCGCGGGTTTTGGCTCGTCTCAAAGAAAATTTCTTTGGGGCGTTTTTTTTACATTATAGGAAATTCTTTCCTATAATGTAAAAAGATTTTATGTCCCGCCGAACGGGAAGTAAACTTCCCTCGGCGATGGACTATTCGAAAACGGTCGCCGTAAGGCGTACGGCGATGCCGTTTTCTTATTGCCCTAACAGGAGGAATTATGAGTAACAGTATTACAGGTCTTGATTTTAAGATCCGTGAAATGGCGGGAAGAATAAGAGAGCTCAGAGAAATTGTCGGCTTTACACCTGATGAAATGGCACAGAAAACGGGTGTTACCACCGAAGAATATATTCAGTGTGAAGAGGGCAAGAGTGACCTTAACTTCGCATTTATCTACCGCTGTGCATTGGCATTCAATGTCGATGTTACGGATATTATTCAGGGTACATCCCCCACCCTGGCTTCTTACACGGTAACAAGAAAGGGCGAAGGACAGAGAATTGAGCAGGCACACGGTATGACCTATTATAACCTTGCTTCTTCTTTCAAGAACCGTATTGCAGAGCCTCTTTATGTTCATTCAGTAAAAACAGAGAATGACGAAAATAAGGATATTGAGCTTACCACCCACGAGGGACAGGAATGCGATATCGTTATTAAAGGTACTCTTAAGGTTCAGGTAGGCGAGCATGTCGAAATACTCCATGAGGGTGACAGCATTTATTACGATAGCTCATCCCCCCACGGTATGGCGGCTATTGGTGAAGAGGACTGCCTTTTCTATGCAATAGTATTAAATCCCTCGGGTGAGCCTATCCCCGAATTCTCCGCACAGAAGGCGGAAGCTGCAGTATCACCCAAAAGACTCGGTGAAGCTAAAACCGACAGAGTATACCGCAAGTGGGTATCTGTGCAGAAAAATGAAAACGGCACTCCCGTTAAGGTTGATTTCCTGAATGAAGATAAATTCAATTTTGCTTTTGATATAGTTGATGAAATTGCAGCCAAGAAGCCCGAAAAGCTTGCCATGCTTCATATTTCAGAGGATCACACCGAAAGAAGATTCACTTTCAGCGATATAAGCCGTGCATCAAATCAGTGTGCAAACTATTTCAAGTCCTTAGGTATCAAAAAGGGTGACAGAGTTCTTCTTGTCTTAAAGCGTCACTATCAGTTCTGGTTTGCAATTTTAGGCTTACATAAAATCGGTGCTATAGCAATTCCCGCAACAAATCAGCTTCTTGAGCATGATTTTTCTTACCGCTTCAATGCGGCGGGTATAAGTGCCGTTATATGTACAGCAGACGGAACTACATCCGATGAAGCAGACAAGGCAGCGGCAGCGGCTCCCACTCTTAAAACAAAGATAATTGTAAACGGTGAAAAAGAGGGCTGGAGAAGCTTTGACAGCGAATATGAGCTTTTCAGTGAAAAGTTTGAAAGAAAAGACGATTCTCCCTGCGGAGATGATCTTATGCTTATGTTCTTCACTTCGGGCACCACAGGCTATCCCAAAATTGCAGCACACAATTATAAATATGCTTTAGGTCATTTTGTAACTGCAAAATACTGGCACTGCGTTGACCCCGACGGACTTCATCTTACAATTTCGGATACAGGCTGGGCAAAGGCTCTCTGGGGCAAGCTTTACGGTCAGTGGATGTGCGAAGCCGCAACCTTTGTTTATGACTTTGACCGTTTTAATGCCGCAGATATTCTTCCCATGTTCAGTAAACATCATATTACTACCTTCTGTGCACCTCCCACTATGTACAGAATGCTTATAAAAGAAGATCTTACAAAGTATGACCTTTCATCCGTTGAGCATGCAACAATAGCAGGTGAAGCATTAAACCCCGAAGTATTCAAGCAGCTTGAAAAGCTCACGGGACTTCGTATTATGGAAGGCTTCGGTCAGTCTGAAAGCACTCTTATGATAGGTAATCTCATAGGTGCAAACCATAAGATAGGCTCAATGGGTAAGCCCGTTCCCATTTATGATATTGATATTGTTGACAGTGAAGGCAATTCCTGTGATGTCGGTGAACACGGTGAAATTATTGTAAGAACAGGAGATAAAGTCCCATGCGGTCTGTTTACGGGATATTATCTTGACGAAGATAAAACAAATGAAGTCTGGCACGACGGAATGTATCATACAGGCGATATGGCTTGGAAGGATGAAGACGGCTTCTATTGGTATGTGGGACGAATTGACGATGTTATCAAGTCCTCGGGCTACCGTATAGGACCCTTTGAAATCGAAAATGTTATCATGGAGCTTCCCTTTGTTCTCGAATGCGGTGTTACTGCCGCTCCCGATGAAGTAAGAGGACAGGTAGTAAAAGCTGTTATTGTTCTTACTAAGGGAACCGAAGCTTCTGAAGAGCTTAAGAAAGAAATTCAGAGCTATGTCAAAAAGAATACGGCTCCTTATAAGTATCCGAGAATAGTGGAATTCAGAGACTCTCTTCCCAAGACTACAAGCGGAAAAATAATCCGTAATAAGCTTTAATTATGAAAATAAGTATTATACAGATCAATATGAGAGAAGAAGATACAGAATATAACTTCTCTCATATGAAAAAACTGCTTATTGAAGCGGCAGCAGCATCTCCCGATGTGATAATTCTTCCCGAAACCTGGAACACGGGATTTTTTCCGAAAGAAAACATAAAAGCCCTCAGCGATAAAAACGCAGGTCGCACAAAAGAGCTGCTTTCCTTTATAAGCCGTGAATATAAAGTAAGTATTATAGGCGGCAGTGTTACCGAGGAAAAAGACGGTAATATTTTCAATACTTGTTATATATATAATGATAAAGGAGAAAATATTGCCTCTTACAGTAAAACTCATCTTTTTACTCCCATGAAAGAGCATGATTTTTATAAGGCGGGGGAAGAAGTCTTCACATTTACTCTGGCCGGTGTCAAGGCTGCAGTCATAATCTGCTATGATCTTCGTTTTCCCGAGCTTTCAAGAAAGCTCAGCTTAGAGGGTGCAGAAATTCTTTTCGTGCCTTCCCAGTGGCCCAAAGAAAGAATTTCTCAGTTAGAAATTCTCTTAAGAGCAAGAGCTGTCGAAAATCAGATGTTTACGGTGCTTTGTAATTCCTGCGGAGAGTTTAATAAAACCGTCTTCGGCGGAAATTCGTTAGTTTCAGATCCCTACGGTAATATAGTCTTAAAAGCGGGAGAAAAAGAAGAAATAATCACTGCGGACATAGATTTGGATATAATAAAAAATATCCGCAAAACTATCCCTGTTTTTGACGACAGACGCCCCGAACTTTATTAATTGAAACCGCACATTAAAAGTGCGGTTTTTCTATTGACAATGTTGTACTTATGTGTTATTCTACATCTGTTGATAGAGGTGCGTTTGATAAAAAGTAGGTTTTGTGTAAGCTTTAACGCAAAAGTGTTGCAAAAGTGAAAGGTATCGGCGCCGAAGACGGCTGCGGCGTAGGTCGTTCTGGCAGAGTGAAATAAGATTTACTTTGCTGTCGCTTTTTGCGGAGAGCTATCTGTACTTTGAGTATTACTCGATATGTATTGATAGCCGTTAATGACGGCTGTTTTTTATGTATCGTTTGGAAAAGTATCAAGCCGCTCCGTAAATGTCGGGCGGCTCTTTTTAATAAATATAATCTATCGGAGGAAAATATAATGAAAAAGACAGTTTTTACAGGTGCGGCAACAGCCATAATCACCCCCTTGAATGAAAACGGAGTAGATTACGAGAGCTTCGGAAGAATGATCGAATGGCAGATAGCTGAAGGAATAGATGCTATCGTTGCATGCGGTACAACAGGTGAGGCTTCAACTCTTACAGACGAAGAGCACAGAGATTGCATTAAGTTTGCAGTAGATAAGGTAGCAGGCAGAGTGCCCGTAATCGCAGGTACAGGCTCAAATGACACAGACTATGCAATTGATCTTACAAAGTATGCCTGTGAAGTCGGAGCAGATGCAGTGCTTCTTGTTACACCTTACTATAATAAGGCTACTCAGAAGGGACTTATAAAGTCCTTTGAGGTTGTAGCTGATGTCGCTACAAAGCCTTGTATTCTTTATAATGTTCCTTCCCGTACAGGCTGTAATATTCTTCCCATGACTGCAGCAGCACTCGCTGAGCATCCCAATATTGTAGGTATTAAAGAAGCTTCGGGCAATCTTTCACAGGTAGCAGAAATCGCAAGTCTTACAAGAGGTAAGCTTGATATATATTCGGGTAATGACGATCAGGTGCTTCCCATTCTGTCACTTGGCGGCAAGGGTGTTATTTCTGTTCTTTCAAATATTCTTCCCAAAGAAACCTCTATGATGTGCAAGAATTTCTTTAACGGAAATGTTTCAGAGGCTACAAAGATGCAGCTCGATTATCTCGCTCTTATAAATGCTCTTTTCTGTGAAGTTAATCCCATTCCCGTAAAGGCTGCCTGTGCTGCTATGGGCTACGGTAAAAACTATGTCCGTCTTCCTCTTACCACTATGGAAGAAGCAAATGAAAAGAAGCTTCTCACACTTATGCGTGAAGCAGGACTCAATGTTTAAGAGGTAAGTTTATGAATATTATATTAAACGGTTTTTCAGGCAGAATGGGCGCTGCGGTGCTCGAGGTCGCAGGAAACGGTTATATGGGTAGTGAAGTTGTTGCAGGTGTTGATATCAACCCCAAGAACGGAGATATACCCTGTTACACCTCATTTTCAGATATTAAAGAATCAGCAGACTGTATTATTGATTTTTCAAACCACGCGTCAATAAAGGCGGCGGCTGATTATGCTGTAACTTCAAATCTTCCTCTTGTTGTAGCAACAACAGGTCACACGGATGAAGAAAAGGAAATCATAAGAAAGGCTTCAGAAGCCGTTCCCGTTTTCTTTGCCGCAAATATGTCCATGGGTGTCGCTCTTTTATGTCAGATGGCAACTCTTGCCGCAAAGACACTCCCCGGTGCAGATATTGAAATCGTTGAAAAGCATCATAACCGCAAGGTAGATGCTCCCAGCGGTACTGCACTTATGATTGCAAATGCAATTAAAACCGTCAGAGAAAATGCAAAATTTGTTTTCGGCAGAAACGGATTCTCTAAAAGAGCTCCCGAAGAAATAGGAATTCACGCTTTAAGACTCGGTAATATCGTAGGCGAGCATGAAGTAATCGTTTCAACCGATTATGAAACTATTACATTAAAGCATGAAGCACATTCAAGAACTCTTTTTGCAGAGGGTGCTATTGCAGCAGCCGCTTTTATAATCGGAAAAGAAGCGGGACTTTATGACATGAGCTCTCTTATCGGTTAATTTTAAGAAAAAATGGTGATATAAATGAAAATAGGTATTTACGGATACGGTAATCTCGGAAAAGGGGTAGAATGTGCAATCAAGCAGAATTCCGATGTGGAGCTGGTTGCGGTATTCACAAGAAGAGACCCTGCAACAGTAAAAATACTCACTCCCGAAGCAGAAGTTGTAAAGACAGACAGGGTTTTAGAATATAAGGATAAAATTGATGTAATGATAATCTGCGGCGGCAGTGCAACGGACCTTCCCGAAATGACGCCTGAACTTGCAAAGAATTTCAATGTTATTGACAGCTTTGATACTCACGCAAAAATACCTGAGCATTTCGCTAATGTAAATAAGACAGCAACCGAAAACGGAAATATTGCTCTTATTTCTGCGGGCTGGGATCCCGGAATGTTCTCCGTAAACCGCCTTATGGCTTCGGCTATTCTTCCCGCAGGTAAGGATTATACCTTCTGGGGCAGGGGAGTAAGTCAGGGACATTCAGATGCTATCAGAAGAATTGACGGTGTTCTTGATGCAAGACAGTACACCTGTCCTGTAGAAGAAGCTATGAATAAAGTAAGAGCAGGAGAAAATCCCGAGCTTACCACGAGAGAAAAGCACACCCGTGAATGCTTTGTTGTGGCAGAAGAGGGCGCAGACCTTGAAAGAATTAAAAATGAAATAGTTACAATGCCCAACTATTTTGCCGACTATGATACCACTGTTACATTTATTTCTCAGGAAGAATTAAATCTCAATCATAAAGGTATTCCTCACGGCGGCAGCGTTATCAGAACAGGGGTTACGGGCAAAGACGGCGAAAATAAGCAGGTAATTGAATATAAACTCACGCTCGATTCAAACCCCGAATTTACCGCAAGTGTAATTCTCTGTTATGCGAGAGCCATATATAAAATGAAAAGCAGAGGAATAACAGGCTGTAAAACTGTATTCGATGTTGCTCCCGCTGATTTATCCGCAATTCCCTATGAAGAAATGTTAGCTCACATGCTTTAATAACAAGGAGTTTAATATGATTTGTGAAAATTTAGGTGTAAATTCTCTCGGTCATCTCACCTTTGCAGGTCTAGATACCGTAGAGCTTGCCGAAAAATACGGCACACCCCTTTATGTCATGGATGAAAACAGAATAAGACATAACTGCCGTGTATATGTAAACGCTATGAAAAAGTATTTCGGTGAAAATGCAGGCTGTTTATATGCGAGTAAAGCATGTTCTTTTAAAAAGCTTTATGAAATAGTAGGAGAAGAAGGCTTCGGCACAGATGTTGTTTCCTCTGGTGAGGTTTACACCGCATTAAAAGCAGGCTTTCCGCTTGAAAACGCATTTTTTCATTCAAATAACAAGACCGATGAGGATATAGCTTTTGCAATTGATAACGGTATCGGTTATTTTGTCTGTGATAATATTGAGGAAGTAAATGCAATAAGTGAAATTGCTGCCGAAAAGGGCGTAACTCAGAAGGTTCTTTTAAGACTTACCCCCGGTATTGACCCTCATACATATGAAGCCGTAAACACAGGCAAGGTCGATTCAAAATTCGGTTCAGCCATTGAAACAGGGCAAGGGTTTGAAATCACAAAGCTTACATTAGGTCTTAAAAATATAAAGCTCTGCGGTTTTCACTGTCATATCGGTTCACAGATATTTGACTCGGAAATTTACATTCGGGGCTCCGAAATAATGCTCGAATTTATCGCAAAAGTGAAAAAGGAGCTCGGATTTACTGCTGAAATTCTTGACCTCGGCGGCGGCTACGGCGTGAGATACATAGAAGCCAATCCTTATATTGATATTGATAAAAATATCGCGCTTCTTGCAGACTTTATGAAAAAGACTGTTGCTCAGCTCGGAATAGAGATGCCGAAAATATATCTTGAACCCGGCAGAAGCATAGTAGCAGATGCAGGTATCACTCTTTATACTGCAGGTACTCTCAAGAAAATTCCCGGTTACAAGAACTATGTGTCAATTGACGGCGGTATGGCAGATAATCCCAGGTACGCTCTTTACGGCTCATATTATTCCGTTGTATCGGCATCGCGTCCCGAAGCAGAATGTGATATGCTCTGTACACTTGCAGGACGCTGCTGTGAAAGCGGTGACCTTATACAGGAAAATATCCGTCTTCCCCACGATATTAAAAGGGGAGAGAAAATAGCAGTCCTCACAACAGGCGCATATAACTACTCTATGAGTTCAAACTACAACCGCCTCGGAAAACCCGCAGTCATAATGATAAAAGACAAAGAGGACTTTATAGCAGTAAAACGCGAAACCCTCGAAGATATTATTAGAAACGACATGTAAAAATGTCTCTACAAAAAAACGGCTCACAGGAGCCGTTTTTTTTGATGTTTTTTATTTGTCAAAATAGTATTTCCTCAGATTTTCAGTTGTTTCTTCGTTAAAGGCAAAAGAAGTAATCAGTACATCATCAAGATGGAAAATAAAATCGTGGCTTACATTATTATAAACACCTTTGCCGTCATTGCCTACAACAAAAGGATAGTTCGTATCATAGGAAATCAGAAAATCGTCGGGAATGCTTATAATATGGCGGAGATTAAAATTATTATAAAAACGGATTTCCTTGTTTTCTCTGTCAAATGCGGCTATATAGTGAAGAAAGCCTCTGTCCGTTCCTTCGGGGAAGGGGACTGCCGTATCTATATGGTCGTTACCGTTTGATATGTTAAATACTATATCGTTGCTTCTGAGGGCTACAGTAAGTCCCTTTTTGTTGCGATTTTGCCACGACCAGTCCTGATTGCCCATGAGGGCAGGGACTTCAGTTATGGTATTATCGGTTTCTACCCAGAAAGCGACAGTAAAGCTGTTTTCGCCGAATGAAACACCGTCTGTTACACAAAAGCCTGTTTTTCCGAATTCACCGCAGGCACTGTTTACGCCGTTTGAATAAAACTTTACCGTGCCCTTTTCTTTTATATTGCATTTACCTGAAATATCCTCAAGAGAATTATCAAGGTGCATTAAAAGCTTTACCTTGTCTTTATCAATAAAATCAAAAATATTTCCCGGAGTTTCTCTTACGGGAACTAAGGGGCGTTCAACAGGCTTTCTGTAATAAGGCTTTGTACCTTCCCATATGCCTTCGGGAATTTGCGAAGTAAAGCCTTCTTCATCATATTCGGGAACGGACAGTCCTAAAGCGGAAAGCACTATTGCCGCAATATCCCTTGTTTCTGCGTAGGTTATGAAATTCTCCTGAACGCCTTTGCCCGAAATGCCCATGAAAACATATTTTTCGGTATCTGTATATCCACCGTGGCCATTTCTGACCCCGCCGTGATCGGAAATTACAATAAAAAGTGTTTCATCGAGAATTCCCGCAAGCTTATAGGCTTCATAAATTTCACCCGTGTAACCGTCAGCGCGTCTTATCTCCTCATAGTGGTGTTCTGTTCCGTAGCCGCCCGAATGTCCCGCTCCGTCAACATCATCAAGCTGTACAAAAAGGAATTTCGGTTTTTTATTAACGCAGCTGATAATAAGCGGAACAAGCTCCCTGTCATTGTCTGCCGTGAGCTTTTCGACACCAATGCCCTCTTCAACAATACCGTGATTTATAGGATTCCAGTTGCAGACTGAGGCGAGATAACAGTCGGGATCAGTTTCTCTTATTCTTTTGAAAACTGACGGCAGAGCTTCATTCAAATAATGCTCGTTGCTGATACTTCCGTTTGTAAGCTTATGAACAAGGGGAGTCGCTCCCAGAAGCATTGCACCCCAGTTCTGTGCACTGATAGTGGGGTTTTGCGAGACAGCAGACCATGCCACGGCGCCTTTTTCGAATATCTTATCTAAATTCGGTGTATCGGTCTGTGAATTGAAATTTCCCATGCCGTCGATACCTATAACGGCAACATATTTATATGTATTCATCGTATCAGCTCCTTACATTTTGGTTATATAATACAGAAAAAATATTGTCAAGAAAATACATATGACAAAATGTTACAAAAAGCTTTGATTTGTTACAATGGGGCTGTTCTTACTTGACAAAAGCCGCTTGTAAGATTATAATATTCAGAGATTATCATGATAATTTTTACGCAAAAGCGGTGAGACTCCGTTTTTTCGTGCGTCTTGATTGTGGACTGATTATAAAAAATATTGTGAAATTCACGAAAAAAGCGAGAGGAGCAACAGTATGACCAGATATATTGTGAAGCGCGTATTATTGGCTGTTGTCACTATTCTTATAATTTGTGCTATCACTTTCTTTACAATGCACGCCGTTCCCGGCGGGCCCTTTAACAGCGAAAAGGCACTTGACCCTGCAACCGTTAAGGCTCTTGAGGAGCGTTACGGTCTTGACGAGCCTTTATTTATTCAGTTTATTAACTGGATGAAGGGTATATTGCAGGGAGATTTCGGTGTTTCTCTTAAAAACGGACGTGAGATAAGTGCAATTATAGGTGAATCCTTCCCCATATCTGCAAAGCTCGGACTTATGGCTATGGCTGTAGCCATGTCCTTGGGTATTGTTTTCGGAAGCCTTGCGGCACTGATGCGGAATAAACTGCCCGACAGAATAATTGTTTTCTTCTCAACTCTGTTCACGGCGGTTCCGTCCTTCGTTCTTGCAACACTTCTTCTTTTGGTGTTCTGTATAACACTTCAGTGGATACCCGTGTGGGATGCGAATAATCCGAACTATATTCTTCCCGTTGTAGCACTCGCAGCCTATCCCATGGCATATATTACCCGTCTTTCAAAGACAAGTATGCTTGATGCTCTCGGACAGGATTATATCCGTACAGCAAAGTCAAAGGGTGTTTCCCGTTTGAAGGTTATTTTCAAGCACGCTCTGAGAAACTCAATGATTCCCGTTATTACATATGCAGGTCCTCAGATTGCATACATCATTACGGGTTCAATGGTTGTTGAGACTATATTCACCGTAGGCGGCATCGGCAGTAAGTTTATTACAGCTATCAATGACCGTGACTATACTATGATAATGGCTACTACTGTTTTCCTTGCAACCATCATGGTTATTGCAAACCTTATATGTGACCTTCTCTATAAGGCAGTAGATCCCAGAATCAAATTCGATTAAGGAGGGAATAAAATGGAAAATAAAGATAAAAACCTTCCTAAAAAGAGTTTTTTAAGCACACAGATAGATTTATCTAAATTCGCTCCTGCAACCGATGAAGAAAAGGCACAGCAGGATGTAATGAGTGAGAGTACCACCTTCTTCAAGGACGGTATGAAAAGACTTTTCAAGAACCCTCTTGCAGTTTTAAGTATCGTGCTGCTTTCTCTTATTCTCTTTACAATTATTTTTGTTCCCATGTTTGTTCCTTATGAATATGATGAAATTCTTAAGGTTGACGGTAAGCGTGACAGAGGTGCACAGAATCTTGCTCCCTTTGAATACAGTGAAATGGAACAGGAATTTATAGCAAACGGCGGAGAACGCTTCCCTCATATTCTCGGAACGGATGAGCTTTGCCGTGACTACTTTGTCCGTGTTATTTACGGAACAAGAGTTTCTCTTGCTGTCGGTCTTTTTGCAAGTATTATCGTTCTTATCATAGGTCTTATTTACGGAAGTATCTCTGGCTATCTCGGCGGTAAAGTTGACCTTGTAATGATGCGAATAGTCGATATTATCTATTCACTTCCCGATATGCTTATTATCATTCTTCTTTCCGTTGTTCTTAACGAAGTGCTTGTGTTTAAGCCGGGCACGATATTGGCAGAGCTCGGAACGAATATGATCTCCATATTTATAGTTTTCGGTCTTCTTTATTGGGTAAGCATGGCTCGTCTTATCAGAGGACAGATCCTTTCCATAAAGGAAAACGAATATATCCTTGCAGCCCGTTCTATCGGTGCAAAGCCCACCCGCATAATAAAGAAGCATATTATCCCCAACTGCTTATCGGTTATCATAATTTCCGTTGCACTTCAGATTCCCTCTGCTATTTTCACAGAGAGCTATCTGTCCTTCGTAGGCCTTGGTGTTAAGGCTCCCATGCCCTCTCTCGGTTCACTTGCAAACGCAGCAAGAGACGGTATTATGTCTTATCCCCATAAGCTTGTTTTTCCCGCAATTATGATTTGTCTTATCGTTCTGAGCCTTAACCTTCTCGGTGACGGTCTCAGAGATGCATTCGATCCTAAGTTGAAGAGGTGATGAAAAATGAATAAACCTCTTATAAGTGTACAGAATCTCCACACATCATTTTTCACCGACTCAGGTGAAGTCTGTGCAGTTAACGGTGTTTCCTTTGATCTTGACCACGGAGAGATACTCGGTATCGTTGGTGAGTCAGGCTCAGGTAAATCCGTAACCGCATATTCAATCATGCAAATTCTTGCTTCTACAGGTAAAATTGTTGACGGCAGCATATATTATAAAGGCGAGGACATCACTAAATGGAAAGAAAAGCAGATGCGTGACTTCAGAGGCAAGTGCTGCTCAATCATTTTCCAGGATCCCATGACCAGCCTTAACCCTGTTTTTACCATCGGCAATCAGCTCACAGAAGCAATTAAGCTGCATACAGATAAAAAAGGTAAAGAGGCAAAAGCGAGAGCCGCTGAGCTTCTTGAGCTTGTAGGTATCAACGAGCCCGAGCGTCGTCTTAAGCAGTATCCTTATGAGCTTTCAGGCGGTATGCGTCAGCGTGTTATGATAGCAATGGCACTTGCATGTGAGCCCGATATCCTTATTGCCGACGAGCCTACAACAGCCCTCGACGTTACCATTCAGGCACAGATTCTTGAGCTTATCCAGAAGCTTCAGAAAGAGCTTGGTATGGCAGTTATCCTCGTTACTCATGACCTTGGTGTTATCGCAAGCATGTGCGATAATATAATAGTTATGTACGGCGGCAGAATCTGCGAAAGAGGAACTGCTCACGAAATATTCTATAATCCCAAGCACGAATACACAAAGGGACTTCTTCGCTCCATTCCCAATGTTACAAGAATGAAGGAGAAGCTTATCCCCATTCTCGGTACACCCATTAATATGCTCAATCTTCCTAAGGGTTGTTCCTTCTGCGCACGCTGTGACAACGCAATGAAGATATGCCTTACCGAGAAGCCCGAAGAAATATCAATAAATGAAAATCACAAGGCATCCTGCTGGATAAATGTAAGAGATGCCATGATAAATGAAGGAGGAAATGCTGATGAGTGATATTTTACTTGAAGTAAACGACCTGAAGCAGTATTTCCCCATACGCACAGGTTTCTTTCAGAAAACTCCCTTAAAGGCTGTTGACGGTGTTTCTTTTACAATCGGTAAGGGTGAAACCTTAGGTCTTGTCGGTGAATCGGGTTGCGGTAAAACCACAGTCGGAAGAAGTATTCTCCGTCTTTATGAGCCCACTGCAGGTCAGGTTATTTTTGACGGTGAGGAAGTCACCAAGAATAACATCAACTCAATGAGAAAAAAGATGCAGATGGTGTTCCAGGATCCATATTCATCTCTTGACCCCAGAATGACCGTTGAGGATATTATCGGCGAACCCTTGGATGTTCATAAGCTTTATTCCAACAAAAAGGAAAGAAGAGAAAAAATTCTCGAGCTTATGAATTATGTCGGTCTTAACTCCGAGCATGCAACAAGATATGCTCATGAGTTCTCAGGCGGTCAGCGTCAGAGAATCGGTATTGCCCGTGCTCTCGCAGTTGATCCTCAGTTTATCGTCTGCGACGAGCCTGTTTCCGCTCTTGACGTTTCCATTCAGGCACAGGTTATCAATATGTTTGAAGAGCTTCAGGAAAAGCTCGGTGTTGCATATCTCTTTATTGCACACGACCTTCTTGTTGTTCATCATATATCAAAGAGAATTGCTGTTATGTATCTCGGTAAAATTGTAGAACTTGCAGATTCCGATGAACTTAACAATAATCCTCTTCACCCCTATACACAGTCACTTCTTTCTGCTGTTCCGATTCCCGATCCCGATATCGCAAGAAGCAGACAGAGAATTGTTCTTGAGGGTGATGTTCCAAGTCCTCTCAAGATGCCTACAGGCTGTCCTTTCAGAACACGCTGTCAATATGCTACAGAGCAGTGTGCTCAGGAATGTCCCACACTTACGGACAGAGGCGGCGGACATATGTCAGCCTGCTTCAATAAATAACCTTGGTATACTTCCTGTAAACCTTCATATATGGCGGTTCTTGAACTCTTCCGTTAAAATAACCGGGGATACAGGGTATAATAAAAAATTATTTCGGAGGAAATCAAAATGAAAAAGTTTTTAGCAATGCTTCTTGTTGTTGTTATGGCTGTTGCTATCTGCGCTTGTGGCCCCACAGGCGGTGAAGAAACAACTGCTGCTCCCAACAACACTGACACATCTGCTGCAGGCAAGCTTCTCAGTGATGCTTTCATTGATCCTATCAATGACTGGGCAAAGTATGATGAACTCATCGACCAGATCAGAGTTGAAACTGACACAGCTAAGCGTGTAGAAATGATGCACGAAGCTGAAGACATCCTTATGTCTAACGGCTGCGTTATTCCCCTTTACTACTACAACGACATTTACATGGAAAAGGATTACGTTTCCGGTATGTACTCTAACCTCTTCGGTTACAAGTTCTTCCACAAGGTAACACTCGCTAACGATTCCAAGACTCTCCGTGTAAATCTTGCAAGTGAGCCCGATTATCTTGATCCCGCTCTCAACAGCTCCGTTGACGGTGCTTGCCTTGCAGTTAACACATTTGCAGGTCTTTATACCTACAATGCAGAAGGCAAGACAGTTCCTGATCTTGCAACAGGCTACACAGTAAGTGAACCCGCAGAAGACGGCTCCGTTACTTTCACAGTAGCACTTAAGGAAGGCCTTAAGTGGTCAGACGGCAGCGATCTTACAGCTGCTGACTTCGAATACTCATGGAAGAGAGCTGCTGCTACAGCAACAGGTTCTGACTACGGTTACATGTTCTCAACATTCGTAGGCTATCCCGACAACCTTGCAGTTACTGCTAAGGATGCCTTCACTCTTGAGTTCTCACTCGTAGCTCCCTGCGCTTACATGGAAGGCCTCATGGCATTCCCCACATTCTTCCCCGTAAAGCAGTCCGCTGTTGAAGCTTATGCTGATTGGCAGACTTCTCCCGGTGGTTGGTGCACAGAAGCTGGCTTCGTTTCTAACGGACCCTTCGTTTGCACAGGCTGGGATCATGATGTTTCCATGACATATGAAAAGAACCCCAACTATCACGATGCTGCTAACGTTACAGTAGATAAGATCGAATTCATGCTTTCTGCTGACGATACAGCTATCTTCGCTGCTTACAATGCAGGTAACGTTGATATCATCGACACAGTTCCCACAGATGAAATCAAGAACCTTCTTGAAACAGAAAACAAAGAGTTCAAAATCGTTGACAACCTTGGTACATACTATGTAGCATTCAATGCAAACAGTGAACTTTTCAAGGATAAGACTCCTGCTGAAGCTGCTTGCATGAGACTTGCTTTCAACATCCTTATCGACCGTGATGCTATCTGTGAAACAGTTGGCCAGACAGGTCAGGTAGCTGCTTCCTCTTACATTCCTCTTGGTATGGCTGACGGTAACGGCGGCGTATTCAAGGCAACAGAAGAAGCTAACTCCTACTATGATGCATATGCAATCAACAACGATTTCGACGGAACAGTTGCTAAGGCTAAGGAATATCTTGAAGCTGCTGGCTTCAAGTTCGGCGAAGACGGCAAGCTTTCCGCTGAAACTCCCATCGTTATCGAATACCTTACAAACGACGGCACAGGTCACGTTGCAGCTGCTCAGATCATGCAGCAGGACTTCGCTGAACTCGGTATTCAGATGACAATTCAGCAGGTTGAATGGAACACATTCCTTGAAGAAAGAAAGAACGGCAACTTCGACATCGCTCGTGAAGGCTGGCTTGCTGACTTCGACGATCCCATCAACATGCTTGAAATGTTCCAGACTTCCTCCGGTAACAACGACTGCCAGTTTGGCCGTTACGAAGGTTGGGATACAGTAGCAGAAGAAACAACAGAAGCTGTTGAAGACACAACTGCAGCTGTTGAAGATACAACAGAGGCTGTTGAAGATACAACAGTTGCTGCTTAAGTATCTGAACTGACAAAAAAGGTTTATGGCAGACACATTTGTTAACGCTTAAAACATAATTTTTCCTCCCCGAAAGAGAAATCTTTCGGGGAGGTTTTTTTTGAAGTAATAAATAATAGAGAATAGTGAAGAGGTCTTTTGTTCTTCATGGCAATTTGGTCATTCGCACTTGGCGCGGGAGCGCCGATTAAAAGTTTTGCTTGAGCTTTTTCAAAAGCTCACGGAGTCGAGAGGCGGAGCCTTTCGTCGCTGTCCGCAGACAGCGAAATCCTTAATGCTACATAAAACGCAGGAAGGGTTCAGGGGAACCCTCGTCGGGGGTTCCCCTGAGTGCAAGGCACATTTAATTATTGATCCTCCAACTTTCCTTGAAGAAGTTTGCAGTTTTTAGGGTTTAGTTAAATGACAGTTATTAATTGTAGTTGTAGGTCGAAGTGAGTATGCCCTCATCGTCAAAAGAGAGTGTAAGAGTAAATTGCTCGCTTGTGCCGTCAGTGTAATTTACTTTTACAGTAATTGTATCAGTTATTGTTGAAAGATCTGTTTGGGGTTCGGCTATCAGTAAAGCTTCAGTTTCTTCTGAGGGAAGCCAGTAGAAATACATACCTTCTTCATTATCATATCTTTTGGCATATTCTTCGCCTGATACACTTACATATTTTCCCTGATTGAATGACTCAAGGAAATCGTCAGAATTGAAAATTGAGCTGATATCCTGAATTGTTACTTTTCCCGTATCGCTGCATGAGATCTCGATGCTCTGAAGTGCCGAGGCATCCTCAGTTTTTACAGCCATTTTACCGATAGTGCCAAAATAAATGGCTGTGGGAGGAGCGCTGTTACCTCTCACGCTGAAAGTGTCATTTTCTCCGTATATCTCTTCAAGCCTTAAATGAAGCTCATGAGGGATACGGCTGATGCTGTCTGAGGACATCCCTGTTATATCTTTTACAAGAAGTATGCCGCCTAAAGGAAGTGCCATGTTGCTTTCGTGTCTAAAACTCCAAACTTCATAATTTTCATCGGTTTCAGCAGCATTTGCAACAACAAAAGAGAAGCCTTTGCGAATTGCGGGAGCGGTTGTTTCAATGGGAGAAAGGGACTCATCGGAAGAGGGGAGAGGTGCGGGAGTGTTATTAAGGAATGTGAATGCTGCAACAAGAATTAAAGCGAATGCTCCGAGAGAAGCGGTTGCTTTATAAAAAGTCTTTTTTCTGTGTGCTTTTTTGGTTTCAATAACGGATACTCTTTCAAGAATATCCTCTGCCATTGTTTTGTCAGATTTCATAATTAAAATTCTCCTTTTCAAGTTGTGTTTTCAATGCCTTTTTTGCTCTGTGAAGAATTACCGATGTATTACGCTTCGTCTTTTTGATAATTTTAGAAATTTCCTCAACGGAAAACTCTTCAAAGTACGATAGAATTAAAACCTGCCTGTAGTCGGGATTTATACTTTCTAATGCCCTGTGCACGGCGAGCTTTCGTTCTTCTCTGAAATATTGTTCTTCGAAGCGTTGTTCTTCGTTTTGGAGATTTTCCAGTTTCTCAAAAGGAATGTATCTGCCGTAAGGATTTCTGCGAAGCCAGTCAATAGCAAGATTTCTGCCTATTGTATAAAGCCATGTCTTAAAGGAGGAAATTCCTTTGTCTTTTGGCTTTTTGACGAGGATTTTTACAAAGGTTTCCTCTGTAATATCTTCAGCCACGGCAAAATTTTTTACTATGCTGTTGATGTAAGCCTGAAGTCCGGGTCGGTATTCTTTTACAAGTTCAATTAAGGCAGTTTCGTCACCATTAAGGAAACGGCGGTAGCTACTTGCACCATTATCCATTTGGTTCTCCTTTCCGAAGACCGTTTTCGGTCTTCATACGTTACACGAAAAGAAACACAGATTATTACACCTGAAAGAAATATTTTTAAATGGAAAAAGCGATTCTTCTACGAACCGCTTTTTTTTGATATTATGCCTATTATCTGTCCCGAAATTACAACCGTAATAAAGGAATACAAAATTTGTTTTATGGGGATATATGTGAGTGATAAAAGAAGCACTGTGAGGTCTGATATAAGATATACCCATTGAATTTTCAGCTTTGTTATTTTTTCTATGCTCATAGCAAGTGCATCGTCACCTGAGGGTGCACCGCCTATCCGAACACAAAGCCCTACTCCGATACCTACAAAAATTGCGCCGAGTATTGCCGCTAATAACGGAAAATCGGCAATTTCGGGGTATATTCTCGGAAATAATTCGCATATCCTGTATGATACACTGAATCCCGCTGTTGATACTACTGAGTAGATAAGAAAATTTTTTCCCAGTGTTTTAATTCCCAGAATAAAGCAGGCGGTATTCAGTAAAATTGAAGTAACTGACGGGGATATCCCGAACCAGTTTTCGAGAAGCAGCGTAAGTCCCAGTGTTCCGCCCTCTGTAATATCAGCTATTGAATGTATATTATACATTCCGAAAGAGAGCACGGCACTTCCTATAAGTGCCGTAAGGCATGAGCAGAGCTTTATATCCTTAAAATAGTTTTTAATTCTCATTTTTTTAATTTCCTGATTTTTTTGTAAATTATATTATATCTGAAATTTTAACAGCTTAATTCTATCACAATAAAAATGTATTATCAATCAAAAGGAATTAATTCTATTGCAAAAGCAGGAACACGGTGATAAAATGATTGAGTAATTTGTAAATTTTGGAGAGAATAAATGAAACGGTTTTTTAATGCAAGGCTTATGCTGATTTTATCAATGGCAATTTTCGGCACAATAGGTCTTTTCAGAAGAAATATCAATGTAAGCTCAGGTGAGCTTGCATTTTACAGAGCAGTTCTTGCGGCTGTGTTTATAGGTTTATTTTTACTTGCAACTAAAAATAAAATACCCTTCGGAAAAATAAAAAAGCAACTGCCGTTACTTATAATTTCGGGTATTGCGATGGCTTTCAACTGGATTCTTCTGTTTGAAGCGTATAATTACACTACGGTATCGGTTGCAACGCTCAGCTATTATTTTGCACCTGTTATAGTAACACTTTTGTGCCCCATACTTTTTAAGGAAAAAATGGGGCTAAAGCAGTGGATATGCTTTATTATGTCAACAGTCGGTATTGTTCTTATTACGGGTATCGGCTCACTTGATACAGGCAGTAATCACTTTTTAGGTATTCTTTTCGGACTTGGTGCCGCATGTCTTTATGCTACTGTAATACTTATCAATAAATTTATTAAGAGTGTTGACGGAATACACCGCACCTTTTTGCAGTTTATATCTGCCGTTATTGTGCTTTTCCCTTATGTGATGTTTACAAGCGGAATTACTCTCGGTGGCCTTGATACAAAAGGCTGGGTGCTATTGTTTACTGTAGGTCTTGTGCATACGGGTATTACATACTGCATGTATTTTTCTTCACTCAAAGAATTACCCGGTCAAAAGGCGGCAATTTTAAGCTATATAGACCCCTTTGTAGCCGTGCTTTGCTCGGTTCTTATTCTTCATGAAACAATGACCTTATCGCAGATAATAGGCGGTGTGTTGATACTCGGCTTTACTTTATGGAATGAGATAACACCTAAAAAGGAGACTGCAAAATGAATGAAATAACGAAAAGCTTAAAAGACAGAAAATCCGTAAGAGTTTTCACGGAAAAGGAGATAGATGAAAGCATAAAAAATGAAATTCTTCTTTGTGCTGTAAATGCACCCACTGCAGGTAATCAGCAGCTTTATACAATACTTGATATCCGAGATAAAGAATTACAGAAAAAGCTTTCCGTCACCTGCGACAATCAGCCTTTTATAGCCGATGCCAAATTCGTGCTTATATTCTGTGCCGATTTCAAAAAGTGGTATGATGCTTTTCTTGATACAGACTGCACGCCGAGAAAGCCTGCAGCAGGAGATTTTCTTCTTGCCGTAAACGATGCCGTAATAGCGGCACAGAATGCAGTCGTTGCCGCAGAGAGCTTTGGTATCGGCTCCTGCTATATCGGAGATATTATGGAAAACTGTGAAATTCATCGTGAAATGCTGAAGCTTCCCGAATATGTTTTTCCTGCTGCTATGCTGGTTTTCGGTTACCCCACCGAAGGACAGATAAAAAGAATAAAGCCCGAAAGAGCCGATATGAAGCATATAGTTCATACGGATACATACAGAATTTTAGATAAAAACGAAAGAAATGAGCTTTTTTCTCCCAAAGCAAAAGAAAAATCTTATGAAGACTGGATGAAAGCCTTCTGTGAGAGAAAATATAACAGTGATTTCTCCGTCGAAATGAGCCGCAGTGTCAATGAATATCTTAAAGAATGGAAATAAAAATTAAACCATATTTTATCTGATACATGCCAAGAGGTACTTTCTTATCGTAGGGGAGAACCCCTTCCCTACAAAAGTAAGGGCAACTTCCTGCGTTAAATTAAGATTTTTATATAGAATAAAAATGGTCCCAAGCTTACATAAGTAGGCTTGAGACCTTGATTTTTATAAAGGTATTAATTTTCATTTGCTGTTGCAAGTCGGTTTTCTCTGATTTCATTTAATTCGGCGAGTATCTGTTCTTTTCTCTTGCCGTCGAAATTATCAAATCTCATTATAAGACCGGGAAGGAGATTGCCTATTATTCCGGGAATGATTACGAGATAGAATATGCCTTTAAGCGTTTCGGGAGTCTGTACTGCTTCAACGCTGTTACCGTTTGCATCTATGGTGGCACTCTTATAGCCTATAATGGAAAGTCCTATATCTATCATAAGATCCTTCCAAAGGCTTGAAATGCGGCTGCACATGGTATTGAAGGAGAATATCATGCCTTCGTTTCTTACGGAAATGCCGAGCTTTTTGTAGCTCTTCCATTCCATATAGTCGGCACTGTCTGCAAGAAGCACTCTTCTTGCGGCACTCATACCTGCATTCGGGAAGCCGCCTATTGCTATCAGAAATCCCACGATAAACTTATTTTTATATCCGAATACAGATAAAAGAGTATAACACATACCTGTAAGAAGATAGCCATATGACACCATGTCACGGGAGCTGAGCTTTTTACCGATAATGGGAACGGAAGCAAGACCTATATAGGAAAGTGCTGAGGAGCAGACCTCAACAACGGTTTTCATGCTGTAGTTATTCATGGTCTGCTTATAGAAGAAGGGAAGTGCATAGTAGCATACCTGTCTTACGGAGTCGATTATCTGGCTGAGGGATAACAGAAGAAGCGGTCTGTTGAGAAGAACAACCTTAAGGTCAACCGATGCCTTCTTTTCTTTGATCTGAGGAGTAAGTGCGAGTCTTTCTTTAAGTGTCAGACACGGAATAATCATTGTGATAAGACCTAAAATACCGAAGATAAGGGCTACAACGAAAAATGCCCATTTTTCGGAATTATAGCTCCCTTTTTGCAGATCAATTATAAAGGGAACAAGTCCGCCGGGAAGAGTTGAACCGAGAGTTGAAGCGAACTGAGCAACAGTATAAAATGTTTTTCTCGGACCCGGTGTGGCAGTCATTCTTGATGACATTGTAAGAAGTGATATATCATAGAAGGTATCTGCAACATTGAAAAGCAGATAGAAAAGGAATGACCATATAAGACGGAAGGTTATAGAGCCTGTTGGAACATAGAAAATCAGAACGGAGGCTACAGTAAGCGGAATTGCTGACATAGCCATAAATCTTTTTGCATTACTTCGGTTATCCAGAAGAAGTCCGATAAGAGGAGCTGATACAATATTTACGCCCTTTGTTACGGATTTTAATGTGAGGTTCTGAGCAGAATTAAGACCCATGTAGTCATAGAAAAACTGATCGGTATATGTACTTACACAGTCCTGCCCCATGGAGTTGCCGAATGAACCCGATGCAAAGCCCAGAAGCTCTTTTAAGGTGAATTCAGGATTATTCTTTATTGCCTGAAATTTTTCTTGGAGCTTATTCATACATTATTCTCCTTTAGTAATCTGTTAAATTCTTGCCACGAGTCTTTAGCATAAAATCTGTGACCGCCCTCACCCTTTACATGCACACAGTTGTCGGGTTTTTCACAGTTTTTATAATATATACTTTTAAGTCTCTCGAATTCGTGTTCTGCAGTTTCAAGGGGGAATATTTTATCTTCTTTACCTGAAACTATAACAATAGGACGGGGAGCTATAAGTCCTGCTATTTCAGCCATATCAAAATATTTGCTGATTGAGGGTACATAATTGCAGGCACAGTGGCGGAGAGTTCCGATTGAGCCGTAGAAAGTAGCAAATGCACACGAGGGTATAGACGCCTTTATGCGCTTTTCTAACGCCGTGGCATAAAATGTAGCAGTGCCGCCGCCCGAATTTCCCATGCAGTATATTTTATCTGTATCAAGAATTTCAGAGAATTCACTTTCGAGTACATCAATAAGACTCATAACATCCCATACTCTTCCGCCGATGATGGTTCTGCCCGAAAGTATCGCGGCCATGGAAGCGGTATAACAGTCGGGATCAGGATTTCCGCCCCTTTCACCGAAGCATCTCTGCTCAACGGAAATTGCGGCAATGCCGTGCTTTATACACTGTACCGCAAAATCTCTGTCACCTGAAGAAACACTCTCTTCATCACCGTCAAATTTCACTCTGCCCATTGATATATGCATACCTGTAGAGTGTCCCTGTAAGCATATCATTACGGGAGGCTTTTCCTTGCTGCAATTTTTCGGAATCCACATTACGGCAGGGACAAATTCTCCCTCTTCACTCTGATATGTAAAGCGGATTTCCGTGCAGTTTTCCAGTTCTTTTTCATGCTCCTTTTCAAAAAGAGCATTGCATTTTTTATGAGGAAGTCCAAGCAGTTCTTCTAATTTTTTGCCCGCTTTTTCCTGCCAGACTTCAAGAGTTTCTTTTTCGGGGTCAAAAACCATTGACGGAACTGTGTTTTTAAGAGCATTAAATTCTGTAAATTTTGAATGTAAAATTTGCATAGATAACCTCCCGAATGTTTTCTTAAAATTAATATATCAATTTAATTTGAATTTTTCAAGTAAAAAAACTCAGCCTTACCTGTGTAAGCCTGAGTTTATATGTTTTAATAGCAGCTGCAACCGCTGTGATTGGAAAACTCTTTACCGTTTTTTCTGCCCCAGTCGGCTACTGCTCTTTTTGCTGCCATAACGGCCATCGCTCCGAGATACAGCTTTTCTCGCGGTATTTTGTTCTTTGTGTTATAGAAAACAACATTATTTGTAACCTGCATGATATCTTCTGCCGTGTGATATTTTATCATACGGCATATAGTTTCTCCGCAGTCGGTAAGCACTTCATCATCAGAGCAGATGAAATTTGCTTCACTTACTTCATCGTCTGTGAATTTTACACTCACTTCAATAAATTCCTCGGTGTCTCCGGGAGATATTTTTCCGATTCCTGTATCATTCATAATTAAACATTAAATCTGAAGAGAACGATATCGCCGTCCTGCATCACATATTCCTTTCCTTCACTTCTTACGAGGCCTTTTTCCTTTGCAGCAGCCATAGAGCCGTTAGCCATTAATTCATCAAATGAAATAACCTCTGCACGGATAAAGCCTCTTTCAAAGTCGGAGTGAATTTTACCTGCAGCCTGAGGAGCCTTTGTTCCTTTTTTGATGGTCCATGCTCTTACCTCGGGCTTTCCTGCAGTAAGATAAGACATAAGACCTAAAAGGTCATAGCTCTTTTGAATGAGCATATCAAGACCGCCCTTTTCAATGCCGAGCTCTGACAGGAACATCTCTTTTTCTTCCTTTGAAAGCTCTGCTATTTGTGCTTCAAGCTCTGCGCAGATGGGAAGCACCTCACTGCCCTCAGCTTCGGCAATTTCCTTGACCTTTGTAAAATACTTGTTTGCAGAAAGATCGCCTGCGAAGTCCTCTTCGCTCATGTTACACGCATATATTACAGGCTTTGAGGAAAGAAGAGCAACAGTAGACATAAGCTCTTTCTGATCATCAGTCATTTCAACTGCTCGGGCATTTACTGCATTATCGAGCTGCTCTTTAAGGTAATTAAAGAACTGAACATCACCTGCTAAGGATTTATCACCCTTCATAGCCTTTGTGTCACGGTCTATTCTTCTCTGAAGCACTTCCGTGTCGGATAAAATAAGCTCAAGATTTATGGTTTCAATATCTCTAATGGGGTCAACACCGCCGTCAACGTGCATAATATCATCGTTTTCAAAACAGCGTACAACATGAATTATTGCATCGACCTCTCTTATGTGAGAAAGGAACTTGTTTCCGAGTCCTTCGCCCTTTGATGCACCCTTAACAAGCCCTGCAATATCAACGAATTCTATAGTTGCGGGAGTTATTTTATCGGGGGAATACATTTCGGCTAAGGCATCTATTCTGTAATCGGGAACTGCAACAACACCTACATTGGGTTCTATTGTGCAGAAGGCATAGTTTGCAGCCTGTGCGCCTGCATTTGTAAGTGCGTTGAACAGTGTACTTTTTCCTACGTTTGGTAAACCGACAATACCGAGTTTCATTTTTTTTTACCTCTTCTTATTAAAATACATCTTATATTAACATACATTTTCTTCCTTTGCAACTAAATTCAAGTTGACATTTATATGATTTCTGTTATAATTTTATTAAATAAATAATAGTGAGGTAATTAATATGGCAGAAAAACTTGGCGGCGTTTTTACCGCTCTTCTTACTCCCTTTGCTGCAGACGGCAGTGTGGATTATAAGGCTCTTAAAAAGCTTGTCCGTTTCAATCTTGATAAAGGTGTTTCAGGCTTCTATGTAGGCGGATCAACCTCAGAGGCGTTCCTTCTTTCCTCTGATGAAAGAAAGAATATCCTTGAAACAGTAGTTGAGGAAACAAATAAAGAAGCTAATATTATCGCTCATATCGGCTGTGTCGGTGAAGACCATGCACTTGATCTTGCACGCCATGCAAAGGAAACAGGCGTTGATGCGGTAAGCAGTGTGCCGCCCTTCTATTACGGTTTTTCATATGATGAAATAAGAAATTACTATTTTGATATTGCAGATGTCGGTGTTCCCGTAATTATTTATAACTTTGTCGCTGCAGGCGGTGCAAAGCTCAGCACGGATAATTTCAGAGATTTCCTCTCCGATAAGCGCTTTATCGGTGTCAAGCACACAAGCTCAGACTTCTTTATGCTTGAAAGACTTAAGGCTTTCCGCGAGGATGCAGTAGTTTTCAACGGCTTTGATGAAATGTTTATTTCAGGTCTTGCAGCAGGTGCAGACGGCGGTATCGGAAGCACTTATAACTTCATGGCAGAAAAGTTTATTAAGATTGAAAAGCTCTTCAGAGAAAACAAACTCGCTGAAGCTTTCGCTGAACAGAGAAAGGCTAACAATATTATAGAGGTACTTTGCAAGTTCGGTGTTATGCCCTCTGAAAAGGTTCTTTGCAAGTATCTCGGTGTAGACCTCGGAACCTGCAGAAAGCCCTTTAAGAAGCTCACAGCGGAAGAGGAAGAAATTCTCATTTCCGTATATAAGGAAAATGTTTAAATTTATTTCATAGTTTTCAAAAATATTGCGAATTTTTATTTTTCAGAAACAATTTGTTCACAAATTAAAGGAAAGCAAGCGATTTTAAGTGAGATAAAAGGCTTGAATTTGTGTTTTAATCAAAAATCTGCTTATTTTGCACTGAAAGTTTGCAAGAATTTGTTATAAGTGTAAATATTATGATTAACAACAAAAAAACTCTTGCAAATCCGTTAATCTTTTGGTAATATATCCTTGTAAGGAATCCTAACGGATACTTATAAATTTACTATGAAAGTGAGGCGTACTTAATGGATAAGGTAGCAGCATGGGTAGAATTACTCGGTAAATGGTTCAAGGAACTCCTTGCTATGTTCGCTAACATTTCTGCTTGGCTTGAAGGCTTAGATCTCGGAGCAGAAGAAGATGTTACTGAATAATTTAATTTCAGATTAATTGTAAGATTTTTTTGAAAAGAGGTGCCAATAATGGATTTTGAAAAGCTTCAGAAGATTATCGATGATATCGTTGGTTTCATCAAGAGTGTTATCGAAAAGATGAAGGAATTCCTTGCTGATGTTGACGAGATGTAATTCCTAAAGAATAAATATTCTTAAAAAAAAGCCCGGCATTAGCTGGGCCTTTTTATTATTATATAAAAGAAAGCATAATATGTGCAGGCAGAATTTATGGATATATGGACAAGACTTAAATCCGACTCCCGTCCTATAGTCCTTTACGGTACGGGAAACGGGGCAGACAGGGTAATTGATATTCTCGAAAGAGAAAATATAAAAATCAGCGGTATTTTTTCAAGTGCCGCCTTTGTGCGTGAGCGTTTTTTCAGAGGGATAAAGGTGACGGATTACGAAACCTGTAAAAGAGAATTCCCCGATATGCTGGTGCTCATGTGCTTCGGCTCAGGGAGAGCTGAAGTGCTCGAAAATGTGCGTAAGATTTCAGAGGAAAACGAGATCTTAGCTCCCGATGTTCCCGTTTACGGAGATAATATTTTTAATACCGACTTTTATAACTGCCATAAAGAAGAGCTGCAGAAGGTAAGGAGCGCACTTTCTGATGATATATCCGTTAAAACCCTTGATAATCTGATTGAATTCAAGCTTACGGGAAAAATAAACCTGCTTTTTGAGTGTGAGGCCGATAATAACGATATAGCTGATATTCCCGAAAAATGTGTTTATCTTGATCTCGGTGCTTATAACGGAGATACAGTTCTTGAATTCACTAAAAAACATAAATACAGTAAAATTATAGCAGTTGAGCCGGATAAAAGAAATTTCAGGAAACTCACCGAAAATACATCCCATCTTTCAGATATAACCCTTATAAATGCACTTATAAGTGACAGTGACAATACAGTGTTTTTTGATACAGGAAAAGGCAGGGGAGCACATGAAAGCGATAAAGGCAAAACACAGGTTGAAGCGGTAAGTATTGATACCATTATAAAAAAAGAAAAAACAACCCTTAAAAATGACAAGCTTATCATAAAATTTGATGTTGAGGGTAATGAACTGAAAGCCCTCCGGGGAGCCAAAGACACAATAAAAGAATTTTCTCCTTTGATGTTCATTTCCTGTTATCACAGAAGCGAGGATTATTTTACACTTCCTCTTAAAGTTCTTGGAATAAATCCGCATTATAAAATTTATATGCGTCATTATAAAGGCATTCCCGCATGGGAAACGGAATTTATTTTCGTGCCGTGATTAAATATACAAATCAATATTCTTGACTTAATAAAAAGAATTTGGTAAAATTAACTTTTGTAAATGCAAGGAGGCTTGTTTATGAAAAATACGGAAAAAACCATGGAAAAAATCGTAACTCTGTGCAAGGGCAGAGGCTTTGTTTTCGCAGGCAGCGAAATTTACGGCGGACTTTCAAACACCTGGGACTACGGCCCCTTGGGTGTTGAACTTAAAAATAATATAAAAAAGGCATGGCTTAAAAAATTCGTACAGGAAAATCCCTATAATGTCGGACTTGATTCAGCTATTCTTATGAATCCTCAGACATGGGTAGCCTCCGGACATCTCGGCGGTTTCTCAGACCCTCTTATGGACTGTAAAGAATGTAAGACAAGACACAGAGCCGATAATCTTATTGAAGATTTTGACGGCACAAATGTTGCAGGCTGGTCAAATGAAGAAATGACCAACTACATAAGAGAAAAGAATATTCCCTGTCCCGATTGCGGAAAAACCAATTTTACGGATATAAGACAGTTTAATCTTATGTTCAAGACCTTCCAGGGTGTTACGGAAGACACTAAGAACGAACTTTATCTTCGTCCCGAAACAGCACAGGGTATTTTCGTTAACTTCGCAAATATTCAGAGAACCACAAGAAGAAAGGTTCCCTTTGGTGTTGCGCAGATTGGTAAATCCTTCAGAAATGAAATTACACCCGGTAACTTCATTTTCCGTGTGCGTGAGTTTGAACAGATGGAGCTTGAGTTCTTCTGTAAGCCCGGCACAGACCTCGAATGGTTCAATTATTGGAGAGCATACTGCCGTGATTGGCTTTATAGTCTCGGTATGAAGGAAGAAAATCTTCGTCTTCGTGACCACGATGCAGACGAGCTTTGCTTCTATTCAAAGGCTACAACGGACTTCGAGTATCTCTTCCCCTTCGGCTGGGGCGAGCTCTGGGGTGTTGCTGACAGAACAGACTATGACCTTACTCAGCACATCAATACCTCAGGAAAAACACTCGACTACTTTGATCCCACAACAAATGAAAGATACATTCCTTATGTTATTGAGCCCTCTCTCGGCGTAGAAAGACTTTTCCTTGCTGTTATGACAGAGGCTTATGACGAGGAAATCGTTGATGCAGAAAAGAACGACACAAGAGTTGTGCTTCATTTTCATCCCGCTCTCGCTCCCTATAAGTGCGCTGTTCTTCCTCTTTCAAAGAAACTGAATGAAAATGCCGAAAAGGTATTCCACTCACTTCAGAAGAAGTTTATGTGCGAATTTGATGATGCAGGTTCAATCGGTAAGCGCTACAGAAGACAGGATGAGATCGGTACCCCCTTCTGTATCACATATGACTTCGATTCCGAAGAGGACGGCTGTGTAACAGTCCGCGACAGAGACACAATGGAACAGGTAAGACTTCCCATAGCTGAACTCGAAGCATACATTTCAGAAAAACTTGAATTCTAAAAGAAAATCTCCTGATGACAAAAAATCATCAGGAGAAATTTTTTTAAATGTCAGAATAAATCGGAATGACTGCCTATTCTGTAAAGCATTAAAACAAGTACATCATCGATTACTTCGTACACAAGCAACCAGTCAGGCTCAATGTGACATTCGCGGCAACCATTAAAATTACCGCTTAATTCGTGGTCACGGTATTTTTTCTCAAGTGTCTCACCGTTTGCCAGCTTTTCGATAATGCTGAAAAGCTTTTCTGTATCTTTACCTTGCTTTTTGGCAAGCTTCAGATCCCTTTTAAACTGTGTTGTAAATTTGACCTCGTATTTTATTCTTCAAGAGCCGCCCTTAAATCCGTCATATTACTATAGCCTTTTGAACTTTTGTCATAGGCGATGGATCTGCCTTCACGGATAGCTGCGGCTGTGGTTTCATTCGGAATATTCAGTTTAACATCAAACGGAATTCCGTTTTCTCTGATTGCCTGTCTTAAAAAGATATTAACAGCAGTAGACATATTGAGTCCTAATGATTCAAAAATCTTTTCCGCTTGTGCTTTAACTTCTTTGTCAGTACGAATATTTAAATTAGCGGTCTCCATTTAATGCACCTCCATTGTTATTCTATGTATATTGTAATGCAATATACACACAATGTCAACACAATTGAATTATTTTGCGTATTCTTTTATGTCACCGCATTCGTCGAGTACTGCCATGAGAATATAAAGTCTCGGAATATGGAAGGGTCCTTTGAAGATGTTTCCTTTGAGAGTTGTTGAAACGGTATTGTCATAGTGAAGATAACCGTACCATTCGCCGTTTTCTTTATCTAAGAAATACTTTTCGCAGTATTCTTTTATTTCCTCATAGGCTTTCAGGTATTTTTCGTCGCCGAACTGAAGATAAGCCATTCTCAGTGCTATCATAGCCTCACACTGAGGCCACCAGAGCTTCATGTCCCATTCAAGCTGTACGGGAGGATAACCTAAAAGGTCTGTAAATGCAATTATGCCGCCGTATTTCTTGTCAAGTCCCAGGGGAAGTGTGATATCTATTATTTTTTTGCCGATTTCTATAGCTTCCTTGTTATCAGTGAGTATTCCTTCAAGCATAATAAACCACGCAGCTTCAAGAGAATGACCGGGGTTTACGATTCTGCCCGAGGGAGTGTTTACAAACTTACCGTCAACAGTTACGCTTTCAAGAAGAGCTTTATCTGTAAGATAACCGCCGTTGAGAATTTCATCAAGACACTCTTTACAAATCTTATTGTATTCATCCTTTTTATCACTGTTCATACTTCTCATAGTCTGTGCGGTTGAGAGCATTATCATTGCGGGGGAGAGTGCCTTTGTGCCGAGATTTTCGGGATTGATTTTCGGAGGATTTTTTCTTACTCCCGTAAAGCATTCGTAAGCTACAGTAAAATATTTTTCAGCATCGGCTAAAACTTCTTTTCTGCCCGTTGCTTTATAAAGCTCAGCACAGCCGATAGCAGCAAATGTTTCAGAGAAATAATATCTTCTCTTCTGAAGCTCTTTGCCCTCTTTTGTAACAGTGAAGAACATTCTTCCGTCTGTATCCGTACACTTAGGCAGGAATGAATAAATACATTCTGCTGCCTTTAAGTATTCGGGATTTTTATCTATAACGTTGTATGCCTTCATGAAAGACCATAATGCTCTTCCCTGAAACCATACGCTTTTATCTGTGCCGTAAACTTCACCTTTTTCATCGAGCTGAGTGAAAATCCCGCCGTTTTCATAGTCTAAAGCGGTTTTAAGCCAGAAAGATAAAATATTCTCAGTCAGATCCTTTTTGTAATTCATAATATATTTCCTTTCAAATTTTATTTACCAATAAATAATATTTTCTATACCCGCATGCTGTGTGAATTTTGCGGCGTCCTGAAGATCCTTATCTATTAATGCAAAAGCTACAGAAGCCTCTTTTTCTTCTTTGAGCTGCTTTACTGCAATAGCTCCTGCATCAAGAATGAAAGCCAGGGGCATTTCTTCAATATAATTGAAATGCTCAGAGTTTTCAAGCTGTGCGGTGTATTGCTTATCCTGTCTTAGGTCTACACAGAAAGAAAGACTGTCGGAGCTTAAAAGTATATTTCCGTATTTTTCATTCGGAAGCTGAGAGAGCGGGGAGAAGCCTGAAATATCGCAAAGGGGGATAATTTTTTCTGTTCCGACTTCTTTGACAGCACTGTTGATAAATGAAACCAGCCTTTTGTTTTTGCTGTCAGCAGTAATATCGCCCCAATTGTACACAGGTGCTGATACGGTATATTCAGTAGGGAAGCATATATTGTCAAGTATTATGTATGAAAAGCCGCCCTCAGAGGCTTTTTTTATGATATCGAGAAGATATTTGTGTGCTTCATCCGAAAATGGATCAAGCCAGCCTGAATTGCTGCTGTCAAGGAAAATGTTTCCTGAGGAGGTGGCTGCCTGCATTCCAATCAGAGCTGATGCGGCAACGGTGTCCTTAAAGCAGCTGATATATGCGGCACACACTATTCCATTATCTGTAAGGGCTTTTACAGTATCCCATGCATTCACAATTTTTTTGTCTGCCGAACCGCCTAAAAATGACTTGATGTCAAAATAAACATAGCCGTATTCACTTTTGAATTCAAAAACAGCTGTATTACACTGTGCCGCATTCAGTGTTTTTAATAGCTCGTCTGCAGTTTTTGAGGCGAGCTCTTCCGGTGTTATATGAAGTGCGGCTATGGCTGTGCTATCAGTTATAACAGGCGTGTCGGGCTGAGGCTCAATTTCTTTTTCTGAAAGCAGGATGCAAGTTTTTATAAGAGTAAAGCTCAGAACAAAAATGAGCACACAGGAAATAAAAACAAAAAGCCTTTTTTTGTGGGAAAGCTTGTGCTTTTCAGTAGTGTTTTCTCTGAACCCGTCGGGTGTTACAACAGAAGGATAGTTCTCGGAAAAGCGGTAATATGCCTTTGTTCTGAGTGTTTTCGGAGCCTTTTTGTCGGAAGCATCCCGAACTCTTCTTCTGAAAAGTGCATTTCTGCTTTTTTCGTTCTTTTTTGCTTCTTTTTCCAGTTTTTCCTGCCGTCTTCTGAGCTGATTCTGAATGTGACTGGGCAGCGGCGTGTTCTGATTTTCAGTATAATTTTTCTTCTTTTTCATTAATATGTCACCTTGAAAAAAAATCGTATTTCTTTCCATTAATTTTGCATTGCGAACAAACACACCATTGAATAAAATATATTTGAAAGCAATATTTGCGGAGGCGTAAACATGAATATTACTGTGCGAAACGAATACAGAGTTGAGGCGGAGCTTACCGCCGATGAATTGAAGATTTACGGTATTACATATGAACAATTCGATTATAAGAACATTGAAACAAGACGGGTGCTATGGTCACTGCTTGATGAAATAAGAAGACTTTACGGTATCAGTCTGAGCCTTTCCGGAAAGCTCCTCATTGAAGTTATAAAAGAGTCCGAGGAGAAATACCGGATCTGTTTTTCTTCTCTTCCCCCTCACGGCAATGACTTAAAATCCGTAAAACAGCTTATAAAAAGCGAAAACACACCGGTGGTAGCAGAATTTTGCTGTTTTGAGGATGTTCTGTCGGCTGCTCTTAATACGGAATGTTATGATTCATGCTCTCTTTTTGAAAAAAACGGGAAATACCGTCTGATATTTTATGTGCCGTCAAAAGAGAAAACGGAATTACTCGGAAAAATTTGTGAATTTGCAGAGCTTCCCGAAAATCCTTCTCTTGAAAAGGCAAGATGCGAGGAAATGTGGAAGTGCATTATAACAGAAGATGCTGTAAAAAAGCTTATTTCTGCTTTTTCAAAGAGCTGACAGCGGTTTTCTTGTCGCCCTTGAAAACATAAGAGCCTGCAACAAGAACATTTGCACCGGCATCAATGACAGATACCGCTGTTATATCAGTGATACCGCCGTCTACCTGAATATCGGTATCAAGTCCTCTTTTGTTACATTCTTCACGAATGGCTTTTATCTTGCTGAGCTGGTTTTCCATAAAGCTCTGACCGCCAAAGCCCGGTTCTACAGTCATGACAAGCACCATATCTATATCGGGAAGATACTCAAAAACCTTTTCTGCAGGTGTTGCGGGTTTCAGAGAGATACCTGCCTTTACGCCGAGAGCTTTTATAAGCTCAACGGTTTTTTTTGTATCACAGTCTGATTCAATATGAAAAGTGATTATATCAGCGCCCGCTTCGGCGAAGTCGGGGATATATTTCATAGGATCGCTTATCATAAGATGCACATCGAATAAAAGCCCGGTGCACTTTCTGAGAGATTTTACTATAGGTGCACCGAGTGTGATGTTCGGGACAAAATGTCCGTCCATGACATCTATATGAAGCATATCCGCTCCTGCTTTTTCGCAGTCAACAGCTTCTTCTCCGAGTCTTGAAAAATCACTTGCCAATATAGAGGGAGATATTTTAATCATAGTTTTCACCTTGAATTTTTATTATAATACAAGTATAACATAAATAACTCATGTTTTCAATATTTCCTTTAAGACAGATTTAAGGCGTTTTTGCATAATATTAGGTGAATGAACAACAAAATATCTTGATTTTACCGTGTGTACATGCTATAATAAACCGACATTGCGTTTTTATACGCTCGGATAATTCAGAAGGGAATTTTACAATGAAGAAAATGTATCTTGCTATCTTTTTAATCGTATTGGTTGTTTTTGTATTTGCAGGGTGTCTCAGCTTTTCTAATACTTTAGGCATGACAACGACTGAGCCTGAAGATGATGCTTCTGCATATGAAGAGATCGATACAACTCAGGTAGTCGTCACTCCTAATATAGAAGAAACCACAGTGTCTGTTATTCCTGATGTTCATGGAACAACAGCAGCTCAGGAAACAACAACAGCAGCTCAGGAAACCGCAGAGCCTTCTTCTAATCCTGCACAGTCACCCAATAATCAGATCGTAGCCCCTGCCTCAAGCGAATATGATATATTGAGAAACGGTACTTTCCATATGATAGGCTCCATGACGGATAAGACAGGTGAAACAACTCCTATGGAGGTTGCTATTACTCCCGACAGCATCTATATGCTTTCCGATTTCAGCGGCGCTTCTATGGGTATGCTTGTTAAAGATGACACGGTTTATATGGTTTATCCCGAAAAGAAGGCTTATCTTGTTCTTTCTGACAGCATAATGAGCATGGCAGGTCTTAATGTTGATGAGCTTTTAGATTCAGACAGCATTAACTTTGCATCTTACGGGGAGCTTACAGGTGCGAATTCCGTAAGTGAAGAAGTTTATAACGGACGCAACTGCAAGGTTTACCACTTTAATGTAGCTTCAGGAGAATCAAGAGTTTACATGGACGGCACAAGTCTTTTACGCCTTGCTTCATTTGATAAAAACGGTAAATTTGTCACATCTACAGATATTACATCAATTTCCGGATCTGTTCCTGCTGATAAGTCTGCACCGCCTTCAAGCTATAAGGCATATAAAGGCATTACAGGTATGGTTTCCTTTATGACCTTGCTCGGCGATCTTATTGAGCAATGAGAAGAGTTGCATTGGTAACGGGTGCCGCCAAGGGAATTGGCGCCGCCATAGTAAAAAAACTGTGTGAGGACGGATTTTCCGTTGCAGTGAATTACAACAAATCAGAGCAAAGAGCTTTGGCTCTTTGCTCTGAATTGGCTTCTGAAGGTTTTTCTGTTTTCAGTGTAAAATGTGATGTTTCTTCTTCCGCTGAGGTTAAAAATATGATATCTCTTGTGGAAGAAAAGCTCGGCAGAATTGATGTTCTTGTAAATAATGCGGGTGTGTCACTGTGGGGACTTTTCGATGAAACTAATGATGAAGAATGGAAAAACACTCTCGGAATAAATCTTACGGGTACGTTCAACTGCTGCCGTGAGGTTCTGCCCGGTATGCTTCGCAGTAAATACGGAAGAATAGTAAATATTTCTTCTGTCTGGGGGCAGGTAGGTGCTTCCTGTGAAGCTGTATATTCCGCATCAAAAGCAGGTGTTATAGGACTTACAAAAGCACTTGCAAAGGAATATGCTCCGAGCGGTATTACCGTCAACTGTGTTTCTCCGGGAGTTATAAATACAGATATGATGAATAGATTTTCCGAAGAAGAAAAGACCGCTGTTTGTGCGGATATCCCCATGGGCAGAATGGGGGAGGCCGAAGAGGTCGCAAATGCGGTGGCATTTTTTGCAAGTGAAAAATGCTCTTTTATAACAGGTCAGATACTGGGTGTAAACGGCGGAGCGGTTTAACGGTTCTTTATTAATATAGAGTTTTATTCTTGACTGTTTTATTATAGTAATGTATAATAAAACAGTATATTTAATTATGGAGGATAAATTTTTATGTTTGACTTTGCGGACTTTAAGGAAAGTCCATTAATGTTAGGAATGGCAGCACTCATTATCGGTTTTGTTGTCGTTGAATCTCTTTTCTTTATGATAAAAGCATGGAGAAGAGGAAAAGAAATAGGAATATCAACCGAAACGCTTAAAAATACTGTCGTTTCCAGTGCTCTTTTTTCGGTTGCTCCCGCAATATCCATTCTTGCAACCGTTGTGGTTCTTGCATCTGCACTGGGTATCGTTCTCCCCTGGATAAGACTCAGTGTTGTAGGCAATCTGCTTTATGAAACTACAGCCGCAGAAACTATGCTTGACGTTCTCGGAAGTAATATCAATACTGAAGTTACAAATGAAGCAGACTTCGCTGCTATTGCATGGGTAATGACTGTAGGTATTTGCTTCGGTCTTGTGCTTGTAACCATAATCGGCAGATTTATAATCAATAAGATAAGTAAAGCTACCGCAAAAAGCGAGAAAAGCTCAAACATTGCAGATGTTATTTCCGCATCGGCATTTATCGGTATCATTTCCGCTTTTGTAGCACAGGCTATCAACGGTAAGTCCTCTGACGGTTCAAGTGATGCAGGCTTTATGTCTATAATGACACTCGTAAGTGCAATTGTTATTTTCCTTATATTTGAAACTCTTTGCCAGAAGCTGAAATTAAAGAAGCTTGAAATTTTCGCAACGCCATTGAGTATTTTCGGGGCAATGGCAATGGCAGTGCTTCTCAATATGTGGCTGCCCGAAACTGTTACTTCGTTTACATGGTGGGGGTAAGGAAAAATGACTAAAGTAAAAAAGCAAAAAGATTATTTTGATTCCGTACATATCTGGGGCAGATTATGGTCCGTAGGTGCTCTTATCGTTCTCTTTTCTCTCCCCGTTGCCATAAGTGTTTATTATAACGCATGGCCTCAGGCAAATCTTGTTTTTAATGCACTCTTAAAGCTTATTCCTCTTTATTGGGCAACCGCTATTATTGAGGTTATTACATTTACTCCAATGCTCGGAGCAGGCGGTGCATATTTAAGCTTTGTTACAGGTAATATAACAAATCTTAAGCTTCCTTGTGCTCTTAATGCCATGGAACAGGCAAAGGTCAAGTCAAACAGCGAAGAAGGCGAAATAATTTCAACTATTGCCGTCGCTTCATCCGCAATAACAACAACTCTTATTATTGCTGTAGGTGTTATTATTTTCTCCCCCGTGCTTGATGAGATGAGAAGCAGTGAAGCCTTAAAGCCTGCATTTTCTTATGTTTCCGCAGCGCTTTTCGGTGCTTTGGGTGCAGGTTATCTTAAGAAGCATTGGAAGATTTCTGTTTTCCCTGTTTTTGTCGGTATTGTTGTGCTTCTCATATCTCCCACATTCGGTGTAAGTACACTGCTGTTTGTAACTATAGTTGCTGCCGTTGCAGGTGCACTTGTTATGAGTAAGCTTAAAATAGTAAAATAAATTTAACACTTTGCCAATACATTCAAATTGTTTTTTTTAATTCTGTATGCTATACTCTTTTTGAAAGGTGGTATAATGATGAAAAAATCAAATACCGTTATCAAGAGCATATTTGCAGTTGTACTGACAATTGCCATGATGGCTGCTATGTTTTCTTCCGCATTTGCAGTAACGATAAGCAACGAAGAGCTAAAGCTTCAATATCTTACAATCTTTAATGATGCCGTAAACTCTATCAAGGAAAAGAAGCCTTCTTTCCAGTATAAGAAAACTGCAGGTATCAGCAGGGATGAAAACGCATTTAATGGCGAGGACATGTCTGAAGAGGCAAGAAAATATCTGTCTGCTATTGTCGATGCTTTTTTTAATCCTGACAGAGGTCTTGTAAATAATTTCATCGGAGTTCTGACAGAAAGCAATTCAGAAATCAGCGAAAAAGAGATCAGTAAGGGAATGGATACAAAGTATTTCCTTGCTCCCTACGGTAAAGACTATGTTTCTGCATTAGCCGTAGATGATGAATATAAACTCATGGTAGAGGAAAAGAAGGATATTCTGAAACCCGAAAGTGATTCATTGAAAATCCGCTATGAGTTTAATGAATATGATCTTTCAACAAAGGATTCTTCACCGCTCAATAAGGTGTTTGATCTTCCGTCGGGTGCTATAAACCCTGTAATTATAGGCGGACCTACTTTTGATGACGAAAACGATCCTCTCGATAATATTAAATTCCTTGAATTCAAATTCCACGATGCATGGGTTCAGGCAGATTTTAACGGTGAGGGTGAGCTCGTAAAATATAAACAGAATATTTCTTATACTTTTGTCTTATCATTTTATGATATAATGAGAATATTTGATTTATATACAGGTATAGATCTTATTGAAATAGGTCTTGCTATTGCAAACCCCATTCTTCAGAATACGGGAAACCCCACTGTAACTGCAAGAGAGATACTTCAGAAAACAGAGATGACAATAAGATATGATATAACCACCGAGTTATCTCGATTTGACTGGACTCCGAGATCTTTCGGCGATATTGATAATGACGGTGCTGTTTCATCAAAAGATGCAAGAACAGTTTTGAGATACTGTGTTGAGCTTGAAAAGATCAAAAATCAGGAAGATCTCATATATGCAGATGTGAACTTCGACGGTGTTATAAATGCTTCTGATGCAAGACATATTCTTCGTACATCTGTTGAGCTTGAAGAAGAATTCGACGAAGTTCCCGAAGGACAGAGTATCAAAATAGTTGTTATACTGCCTCCTCCTGCAGAACCTGAAAATCCCAATCCTCCCGCAACTCCTGAAAATCCCGAAGTGCCGAATGACCCTGACGGCGAAGGCGGCGGATCTGTGACAGATGAAATTGCTGCAGGAATTACCGAATTTGTCAACGGCATATTTGATGTCATTGAGAATGTCAGAGGTGACGGAAATTCTGATACGGGAATAGAAGGTCTTATTCAGCAGATAAAGGATATTATCGCCACCGCAAAAGGTGAAAAAGATGATTCCGGTATAATAATTGTCCCCGATAAACAATAAAGTACTTGACAAATCACAATAATAAAAATAAAATATATAAATATATTTACTAATATAAACCGAAGGGAAATGTTATAAAATGGCAGAAGAATATGTATTGCCTCTTAAGGTCATAGAGGAGCTTAAAGATGAACTTAAAATACTTCGTACTACAGGCAGAAATGATATGGCTGAAAAAATCAAGGAAGCTAAATCATTCGGTGACCTTTCAGAAAACAGTGAATATGACGAAGCAAAATCAGATCAGGCAAAGCTTGAAGCAAGAATCCGCGAGATTGAATATACGCTCAGTCACGCAACAGTTCTTGATGAAAGTGCTCTTACAACAGAAACAGTTCACACAGGTCTTTCTGTTAAAATTTATGATAAGACCTATGACGAAGAGGTTACTTATAAGGTAGTAGGTGCTCCTCAGGCTGATCCCATTAATAATAAAATTTCAGATGAATCTCCTGTCGGCAAGGAATTGCTCGGTCATAAGGTCGGCGATGTTGTGACTGTTGAAACACCTGCAGGAAATACAGTTCTTGAAATTCTTGAAATCTTTAAATAAGATATAATATTTGCCGCCTTTTCGGCGGCTTTTTTGAAAAAAAGGAAAGGATACTGCACAAGGCAGTGAGTGAGAATATGGCTGAAGAAATTATTACTTCCGGCGAAGCAGTTGCCGAAGAACTCGAACAAAGTGTTAATGAATTAAGACAGATAAGACTTGATAAGCTTGGTGTCCTTCAGGAAAAAGGCTGTGACCCCTTTGAAATTACAAAGGCTGAGCAGAATATCCGTTCTGCAGAGATAAATGACCGTTTTGAAGAGCTTGAAAATCAGGATGTCTGCATTTGCGGCAGAATCAAAACATGGCGTGATATGGGTAAAGCAAACTTTATTGATGTTTATGACCGTGACGGCAGAATGCAGGTATATGTAAGAAAAGATGATATCGGTGAAGAAGCCTTCGCCGAATTCAAGAAATGGGATATCGGTGATATCGTTGAAGTAAAGGGCTTCGTTTTCAGAACAAGAAGAGGCGAAATTTCCGTTCACTGTAAGGAAATAAGACTTCTCACAAAGTCACTTCTTCCTCTCCCCGAAAAGTATCACGGACTTACAAATGTTGACACCCGTTACCGTCAGCGTTATCTTGACCTTATTGTTAATCCTGAGGTTATGGATACCTTCAAGAAGCGTTCACAGATAATTAAAGAGATAAGAAACTTCCTTGACGGCAGAGATTTCATTGAGGTTGAAACTCCCATGCTTGTTTCAAATGCAGGCGGTGCAGCTGCCCGTCCCTTTGAAACTCATTACAATGCTCTTGACGAGGATGTAAAGCTTCGTATTTCTCTTGAACTCTACTTAAAGCGCCTTATTGTCGGCGGTATGGAAAGAGTTTATGAAATAGGCAGAGTTTTCCGTAATGAGGGTGTTGACACCCGCCATAATCCCGAATTTACTCTTATGGAGCTTTATCAGGCATATACAGACTATGAAGGTATGATGGAGCTTACAGAGAGCATGTTCCGCTACCTTGCAAACAAGGTTTGCGGCAGTGCTGTTATCAGCTATAACGGCACCGTTATTGATATGGAAAAGCCCTTCAATAGAATTACAATGACAGATGCTATCAAGCAGTATTCCGGTGTTGATTTTACTACGGTAGAAACCGACGAAGAAGCACAGGCAATTGCAAAAGAGCATCATGTCGAATTTGAAAAGCATCATAAGAAGGGTGATATCATGAATCTCTTCTTCGAGGAATTCTGCGAGGATAAGATGATTCAGCCCACATTCGTATGCGATCATCCTATTGAGGTTTCACCCCTTACAAAGAAAAAGCCCGGTTCAAACGGTCTTGTTGAACGCTTTGAGCTTTATATCTACGGCAGAGAAATGTGTAACGCATATTCAGAGCTCAATGACCCCATTGACCAGAGAGAACGCTTCGCAGCACAGGAAGAGCTCTTCGCTAAAGGTGATGAAGAGGCTAACCACACAGACGAGGACTTCCTTACAGCTCTCGAATACGGTATGCCCCCCACAGGCGGTATCGGCTACGGCATAGACCGTCTTGTAATGCTCCTCACCGACTCACAGGCTATCCGCGATGTTCTCCTTTTCCCCACAATGAAGAGCTTGGATAAGTAAAAGTCTCAATAACCCTTATTTTACTAGGTTTTTGGAAGTTTTAAGACCGCCAAAACCGTAAGCCATAAGCCAAACTTAAGCCAATGCATGTTTTTGTGCAAAAAATGACGGTTTTAAGGGGGCAAGGCAAGAGTAAAAGTTCCAAAAAAATCTTTAAGCCATTTACACTTGAAACCGAGAGTAAATGGCTTAATTTTTTGGAGGAACCTCTATGAAATTTCGGCTATTTGGCTTTGCCGTTTTAACGGCAATCAATATTTTCATTACCTATTCTTTGTGGGATACACTTTTAATCAGCACACTGCCTGTTTGTTTATTATGCTTTCTATTATTTGTAGCGGCTTGTTTTTAATTAATGTTAAATCAAAGTCACAAAGAACTATTACCTATTCTTTGCAGTTGTAATTTTGTTGATAGGTTTGTTCTTTGCAATTCACTATCGCCGTCCTCTTGGCTTTCTTTCGGTATTTTCGTCAGCAACGGTAATTGCTCAGAACTTTATTTGTGGACCAAATTTAAAGGATAAACTATTAACCAAAATTATTGGCACCGTATTGCTCTTATGTACTGTCGTGACGATTGTATTTACAGGTTTTGCATTTTCGTACACAAACAAAGCACTTGTTAACGGAACCGGCGTTCTATGGGATACTAACCACGAAAAACAGTTTGATGAAATCTGCTCAGGTGCCTTAACGAATGAGGAAAAAGCAAAGGCCGCTTATTCTTGGTTTTTAAACAATATTAAATATGATTATGACTGCAACCCATTTTATCAGTATTCCGATCTTGATAAAATCTTGCATACGAAAAAAGGTATCTGTTATGATATTGCGAATCTCTTTACTGCCATCTGCCGTAGTCGAAATATCCCTTGTTATTTTATTGACGGATATCTCAAGGCTGACTATGAATACAAGCACACTTGGAACCGGGTATGTATAGACGGTACATGGTATGTGGTGGATATAACAGCGGATTTATCCGAAAAAACGCCATACGGTTTTTGTCGCATCAATTCTTATAACGAACCCGATAGCAGTACTGTCATCACGCGGTTTTACTAAAACTCAACACAATTTTAATGGGACTTAGAGTTAAAAGTACCTAAGTCCCATTTCTGTTTGAAAAATTTAATTGTGTAGAAATACGCAAAATTATTCGATGTAATATTGACTTGCAAGTAAGGATGTGCTATAATAATTGCATAAAAATGCGTAAATACGCAAAATTGTTCGCTGAGGTATGCGTTATGATTGAAAGAAAAAAGTATCTCAAAAAATTAATCAGCAAAAAGGAGAACGGTTTGGTTAAGGTTATTACCGGTATCAGAAGATGCGGTAAATCTTATTTGCTGTTCAATATATATAAGGACTATTTGAAATCAATCGGAGTGGAGGACGAGTGTATTATTTGCCTTGCTCTTGATGATGACGAGAATATTCAATACCGTAATCCCCTTGAACTCGGCAAGCATATTCGCAGCTTAACTACCGATGAGAGCAAAACTTATTACGTTTTCCTTGATGAGATTCAAAAGGTTGTTACCATTCAGAATCCGTATATCGAAGGAGTTGAGGATAAGATCGGTTTTGTTGATGTTGTGCTTGGTCTTATGAAGCACGACAATATTGACGTGTATGTAACCGGCAGTAACTCTAAAATGCTGTCCTCTGACATCCTCACCGAGTTTCGTGGTCGTGGGGATGAAATCAGAGTTAATCCGCTTTCTTTTGCAGAGTTTTACAATGCTTTCGAGGGAGAAAAACGCAATGCTTGGCAGGAGTATTACACCTATGGTGGCCTTCCTCTTGTAATGACTAAAAAGAGTCATGAAGAAAAAGCAAAGTACTTGCAATCGCTTTTTGATGCGATTTATATCAGCGACATTATGGATAGAAACAAGCTTGTGTATGAAAAATCGGTGCTCGATGATATTCTCAACATCGTTTCGTCTTCGGTTGGCTCGCTTACTAACGCTAATAAGATTACCAACACCTTCAAGAGTGCAAAGCAGATGAATATCGGTGCGCCTACCGTTAACAGATATCTTGATTATTTTATCGATGCGTTCTTGCTCTATAAAGCCGAACGTTATGACGTTAAGGGAAGAAAATATATCGGCTCGCCGCTTAAATACTATTTCAGTGATGTGGGACTTCGCAATGCTCGACTGAATTTCCGTCAGCAAGAAGAAAGTCACATTATGGAAAACATTATTTATAACGAGCTTTGCGGCCGCGATTTCAGCGTGGATGTTGGCGTGGTTGAGTATTGCTATAAGGATGCAGAAAAGAAAAGCAAACGCACCCAGCTTGAAATCGACTTTGTTGCGAATAAGGGTAGTAAAAAGTATTATATCCAGTCGGCTTTGACCGTCGCAGATGAAGAAAAGCGTGAGCAAGAGATTCGTTCCTTGAAGCGCGTCGGCGATTCCTTTAAGAAGATCGTTGTAGTCAAAGACAACATCATCCCCTGGCACGATGATGACGGTATTCTCTATATCGGCATCGAACAATTCCTGCTCGATGAGAATGCTATGGATATGTGAAAGCATTTGCATATATAAATAGTGGTCGCACTCCTATGGCGGTGATTTGATAAATCACCGCTATTTTAATTGGTCTTCAGCAAAGATGCCCGAAAAAGAAGGAAATTCTTTTTCGGACAGTATTTTTTTTATAGAGTATTAAATCAAAAACACTAAATCAACCGGTGAGTTTGATTGAATTACTTATAAAGAACAGCAGACGGGCATGTTGCGGTTTCAAGGATAACACCAGCTGAGTTTTTGATTTCTAATACCGATAAAACTCTGTAATCGTGACCTGCAGGGGCAAACCAATTTTTTTCAAAAGCATGGGAACCATTTTCAGTGTATGTCTCAGAATAAGATTTATAATTTTCCCAGGCATGAGTTCCGTCGGTTCTCTGTAAATAACAGGTAAGAACAAAGGTTTTGTTTGTGTCAAAGCTTATAAAGCCAGTAGTACATGTAACAAATCCTAGTATACCCTTAGAAATGCATGCTGATATTGAATCCAAATAAGTAAAACAGGGTGCTACTAAATCATCATAGTTTGCTTCACCGTCTGAAGCAAAGGCTTCGGTACAAAGCGGCATTGCCAAAAGAATAACAGCTAAAACTACAGATATGATTTTTTTCATAAAAATCCTCCTTTTTATCTTTTACTTATTAAACAATTAAAAAGGGGATTTAGTAACACGTTTTTTTATCTTTTTTCTATTAATTCCGCAAAACCGATTAAATCAATTGTTGCGTCTTCGCATGTAATATAAACAACCACAGTATCAGTTGTTATAGCAACTCTTTGGAACTCATCAGTTTTAGCATATACTGCTTTATAACCGTTAATTTCAATATTTTCAACGCTGTTGTACTCATTACTGTCAATTCTTATTTGTGAATCAGATGAATGTTCATTATATATAATTTTTTTTCCATTTGCATTTGTGAATGTAATTTCTTTTCTTTCTGATAAGTTAAAAACTGATGAAATCGTATAGCCGTCAGGTATCCATGTAGGAACATATTGTCCCTCAAAGGAAAGCAGGAGCTTGTCTTTTTCGTCATTGCCGATTGAGATGAATTCTGAGTTCACAAAGTTTGCAATAAGCTGTACGAGCGTTCCTTTGGTACCTTTTACTGTAATAGGGATCAAGGACATTCCCATAGTAATTACAAGTATTATAGCTGCAGCTCTGAAGAGAAAAGTTTTTGTTCTCTTTTTTGAAGATTTGCTGTACTTTTCAGCGAAGGCTTCTGCAGCTCCTTCAGGATTCTGATACATCGGGTCGTTTGCTGCTTCTTCAATTTCTTTGAGAAATTCAATATCATTTTCTTCTCTATGATCTTGGAGGACATTTTGTAATATTCTTTTATTGTATTCGTTCATTTCTTTCCCCCCTGTTTCATAACTACTTTTTCTAATTTTCTTACGCTTCTGTATACAGTCATTTTGACGCTGTCTTTCTTAATTTGTAAAATATCAGCTATCTGCTGGTCATTTAGCTCTAAATCATATTTCATTATAATTATATCGCGGTCACGCTCGCAAAGCTTGTCGAAATTTGCTCTTACTGTTTCATAATCTAATTTTTTGTCAACTTCGTCTTCCATGCTGTAATCATCTGCTGCAAAAACTAAATCGGCAGCTGTGAAGTCATCTATTTCAATTAACCTTTTTTCACGCTTGATATAATTCTTTGATATGTTGTCTATTGCAATTGCAAGATATGCTCTTTGCCTATCTTCAGAAAATTCTTTGAGCTTGTCAATAGACTTTATCATATTGAGCATACAGTCATGTGCAAGATCTTCACAAAGACTTATATCATTTACATACTTGTGTGCACGAAATTTTAACCACGGAAAATATTGGTTATATAAATTCTGAATGAAAATTTTGTCATCTTCATTATCCAGCGTATTAATAGCAAATAAAAACATAATTTCACCTTTTTTTACAGCATTGTACCAATTTTAACATTCCCGGCTTTCTTTTGCAACTAATTTTTATTTATAGATAAAACAAAAGCAGTTTTCTAACATCTTTTCAGTGTCAGAAAACTGCTAAAAATTTATAATAATCAAAAAGTCATCGCCTTTTTTGAAAAAACATATCAATTCGCATTTACACTTTCTCGGTCCTTACATAATCTGTATCTATATTAATGAGGTAAAACACTTTTATTTACTCTTTCATCCAATTATGACCGTTGCTTTTTTCTTGTAAAACGAATTTGCCGGGATAATAATAACTTACACATTCGATGTACCCGATTTTCTTTGTTTCGGTGGGAATATATATGTTTTAATTACCTGAAAAAATGTTTTTTCTTAATATTTTTTTTATTTTAGTAAACCATCGGACTCACTCTCTCTGAAATTTTCAGTCAGGGTTTCTTCCGATAAGCACTCTTTGTATTATTTGAAAAGGATATATTTTCGTTAGTCGACCATTGCCGTTTGTCTGAGTTTTCACTTATCGGTAAAAAGGAATTCCTTAAAATTCAGTGCACTTATTTTTGAGCTTTAATTGTACATCGGACTCACTCTCTCATAATTATTTTGCAAAGTTCCGACCTATAAAGAATATCAAATTTTTGTCATCTAAATCTGTGATCTTCTAATTTGCCAATCTTTCCTTGATCGGAGAAGCTTTTTCTGAACTTTTAAGTTTGAGCTTTAGTTGTACATCGGACTCACTCTCTCTTTTAGTCTTTTCAGAAAACCTCTTGTTCTCTGCACCCTCATAGTAGCACAGGTCAATACTTTTTGTCAACGATTTTTGAACACTTTTTTAATATTTGTATAAATTTCACAAAAGCATCAATAATGTTAAATTTTTGTCATTTTTGCTTTTTTGCTCCTTTGTGCAAAATGACGAAAAAAAGGACTGCACCAGGGCAGTCCGAAATCGTGGTTATATGGTATATGAGTTTATTGTATTTCCGTCAAAGTCCTTCCATAAGAATGTTCCGTCTTCATATGTCATATATCCGTGATGACTGTTTTCCTTAGGTATGGAAACTGAACCGGGGTTCATGTAAATATAGTCATCATATGCGGTACATTTCGGAACATGGGTGTGTCCGCAAAGAAGAATACTGCCCTTTGGCATGGGTGGGGGAGTGGTTTCTCCGAATTTATGACCGTGTGTTGCAAAGACACTGTTTTCTCCCAATTGAAGTATACAGTAATCTGCGAGTATGGGGAAGTTCAGGACCATCTGATCCACCTCTGTGTCGCAGTTGCCTCTGACACATAAAAGCCTCTCTTTTATTGCGTTTAATTCTTCAATTACCTTTTTAGGTGCATAAACTTCGGGCAGGTCATTTCTCGGACCGTGATAAAGTATATCTCCGAGTAAAAGAAGCCTGTCTGCTTTTTCGCTTTCAAATGCATCAAGCATTTTTTTGCAGTAGTGGTATGAGCCGTGGATATCAGAAGCTATCATAATTTTCATATCTATCACCTTAAATAAAAATAAAATTGACGAGTAATATGTAGCAGACCGTACCGACTATTATACTTAAAAGAGTGTTTCTTTTCCATATGTGAAGACCTGCTACGGTGGCAACACCGATAATTTCGGGAATCCCGTGAGGATAAGAGGTTACGGAAACATTTTTGAGGCAAAATACTACAAGCATGCCCATAATTGCAAAGGGGAGTACCTTTCCGAGGTATGTAATAAATTCGGGGGTTTTTCTTTTTCCGACGAAAATGATAAACGGGATAAATCTTAAAGCAGCGGTAACAAGTGCTGCAACCGCAATCAGAAGAGCCGAATGCAGATCAGGCATTTTTCATATCCCCCTTTCTCTTTCTTATAAAGCGAAGAGCGGTAAGCGCAGCTGTTATAAGAATCATGGAAGGTATAAGAAAGCTGTCTGCTCCGAAAACAATAAGACAAATTGCAGATGCCGTAACACCTGTAATAGCTGCAGCATGATCCTTTGAAGAAAGCCACTGCTCAACGAATACCGTCACAAAAAGAGCAGTAAGTGCAAAATCTATGCCGTTCGGTGCAAAGTTAAAGGCTGTTCCAACAGCCGCACCAAGTACAGTTCCCGATACCCAATATGTATGATTGAATAATGACACCATAAAATGATATCGGTGTGAATTTTCTCCCTCTTCGGTGCAGACGAGAGAATATGTTTCATCCGTTAACGCGAATATAAGATAGGGCTTGAATTTTCCCGAGCCTTTGTATTTATCTATCATAGATATGCCGTAAAACAGATGCCGTGCATTGACGAGCACGGTGGTGAGCGCCATTGTTATAAGTGAGGCTCCGCCCGATAAAAGGTCCACTGCAACATACTGCATTGAGCCTGCATATATAAATAGGCTCATACAAAATGCCCAGAGTATTCCGAAGCCCTTTGAATGAAGCACTATGCCGAAGCCGAAGCCCAGCACTATATATCCCGAAAAAACGGGAAAGGTGGCTTTTAATGCCTTTATTGTTTCTTCTTTATGTTTTTTCATGTTCAGTCAGGCAGCTTTCTTCCGCAGTTATTGCAGAATTCAAAATCCTTTTGTACTTCCTGTCCGCAATACGGACAAAATGAATTTCCTACGGAATAAACTGTTTTATCGGCATTTGACGGTGTGCCGAATCTTTCATTCCAAGGGTCGGGTTCTTCGCCGTTTTCCGTAATATCAAATTCGGAATATCGGTTTTTGCCTGTTGCATTCTTGAAATTATATACGGTATTTGCAATTCCGATTCCTACAAATATAAGTCCGAAAAGGCCGAAAATGCCGCCACCGGACGATACAACCAAAAATGTCCATAAAAGCCCGAAAAGGGTTACTCCTATACTTACTATTCCACCCATAAAAGATGGGCCTCTTCCTCTTTTTACGCTTCTCACGGTATCACCTGCTTCTCAGAATTTATGTTATTTTATCACAGTGATTTATAGAATTCAACTCATAAAAGTTATTTGAGTTATAAAAACATCTTGTTTATTTTTTTTATTTTTACTATAATTATGCTGATCCCTGAAAGAGAGGTTAGTTTTATGGATAAAAACACAGCAAAATTAAGAGCAAAAGAACTGGTCGCTAAAATGACCGTAGAAGAGAGAATGACTCAGCTTCTTTACAATTCCCCTGCAATTGAAAGACTGGGCATTAAAGAATATAACTGGTGGAATGAAGCAGCACACGGAGTAGCCCGTGCAGGTACTGCAACAGTGTTCCCTCATGCAATTGCAATGGCTGCAACCTTTAATCCCGAAACCGTTGAAAAAATAGGTGATGTTATTTCAACAGAAGCCAGAGCAAAATATAATAAGAGCGTTGAATACGGTGACTATGATATTTTCAAGGGTCTTACCTTCTGGACTCCCAATATTAACATTTTCAGAGATCCGCGTTGGGGCAGAGGACAGGAAACCTACGGCGAAGATCCTTTCCTTACCGCAACTCTCGGCTCCGCACTTATAAAGGGTATTCAGGGCGACGGAGAATTTCTTAAAGCCTCCGCTTGTTCCAAGCATTTTGCAGGTCATTCGGGCCCCGAGGGGATGAGACACGGCTTTGATGCAATTATTTCATTGAAAGACCTTCACGAAACCTACCTTCCCGCATTCGAGCATACCGTTAAAAACGGTGTTACGGGTGTTATGGGTGCATATAACAGAACCAACGGTGAAGCCTGCTGTGCTCATTCATATCTTCTGAGTAAGGTGCTTCGTAAAGACTGGAGCTTTGACGGCTATGTTGTTTCTGACTGCTGGGCAATTGCAGATATCTGCGGCGATCATCATATAGTTGAAACCAGAGCAGAGGCTGCAGCGCTTGCACTTAAAAATACATGTGACCTTAACTGCGGTGAAACCTATGAAGCTCTCGTTGACGCATACGAACAGGATCTTGTAACAGAAGAAGAGATTACAGAGTGTTGTGAAAGACTTTATACTATCCGCCACCTTTTGGGTGAATTTGAGGAAGTAAGACCTTACAGTGATATTCCTTTTACAACGGTTGACTGTAAAGAACACAGAGAATTTAACCTCAAAGCCGCAGAAGAATGTGTCGTTATGATGAAAAACGACGGTTTTCTTCCTATAGACAAAAATACAACCAAGAGAATTGCGGTTGTAGGCCCCAACTCACTTTCAAAAACAGCACTTGAAGGCAACTATTTCGGACACGCCTCCGAATACGTGACCGTTGCAGACGGTATCAGAAGAGCATTCAAGGATGCTGATATCGCAGTTGTAAAAGGCTCAAACTACTACCGTGAAAAGCTTCTTGACCATGACGGTCACGGCTATCTTCTTTCCGACGGTCTTGCAGCTGCAAGCACGGCTGATATTACTGTTCTTGCTCTCGGTCTTGACTGCTCCGTTGAGGGTGAGGAAATGTCAAATTTCAGCGATGACTTTTTCATGAAGGGTGACAGAAGATATGTAAATCTTCCCAAAACTCAGATAAAACTTGCTGAGGCTGTCTGCGATGTATGTGAAAATGTTGTTGTTGTTATCATGTGCGGCAGTGCGGTTGACCTCGGCGAAAAGGTAAACAGGAAGGCAAAGGCAATTCTTCACGCATGGTACCCCGGTGCTCAGGGCGGTATGGCAGTCGGCAATATTCTTTCCGGTAAGGTTTCACCCTCAGGAAGACTTCCCGTTACGGTATTCTCCAACACTCACGAAATCCCCGCATTTGAAGATTATTCAATGAAGGGCAGAACCTACAGATACATTGAGGGTGAGCCTCTTTATCCCTTCGGTTTCGGTCTTTCATATGCTGATTTTTCTTACAGCAACATGAAGATTCTTGAGGAAACGGAAGCTTCTCTTAAGGTCAGCGTTGATGTAACAAATAAGAGCAATATAAATGCTGCAGAAAGAGCACAGCTTTATGCAAAATTCACCGATTCAAGAACTGTAACGCCTCATTTCCAGCTTTGCGGAATTTCAGCCTTGACACTTGATGCCGGTGAAACAAAGACAGCTCAATTTAATGTAGATAAATACTGGCTTAAGGCTGTTCTTGAAACAGGCGAAAGAGTTTCTCCCGACGGAAAGATCACTCTTTATGCAGGCGGTCATCAGCCTGACAGTGTAAGTAACAAGCTTAGCGGCTATGAAAATGAAATAATTGAATTATAATAAATAAAGCAATCCTTAGCGTGTTATCCTTAAAGGAGAACACGCATCGAGATAAATCCCTTTCGGGATTTTCGATATATGCCTTTGGCATTCGATATATGCCGGCGCACTCGATATGTTTGCTGCGCAAACGAGGGATTTATCTCATATCGAATTGGAGCGTAGCGACAATATATCAAGCAAAGCGAAGCGACAGCATATCGAGGCAACGAAGTTGACATATCGACAAAAAAGAAAAACAAGAGCAAGAATAGAAGGAATTTTATCCTTTACTCTTGCTCTTTTTTGTTGTTATAAGAGTTTTGGTGTTTGACTGGTCGAAACTCGCACTTGGTGAGATTTGCAAATTCTATGCTAAGAACATTCCTTTTTTCGGATTGCTTTTTTTTACGGTTTATGGTATATTTATTTTAAGAAAAAGGAAAGTGAGATGATAGCTTTGGCTAAAGAAAAGAAACCAAAGGAAATAAATACTCATCCTAACCGTATAGGTATTAAGGAAGCCGCAGGCTATACAATAGCAGAAGCGGGTAATATGTTTAACCTTACATATATTTCGGGATATCTGAAATTGTTTATGACAGACGTTCTGAAAATCCCAGCAGCAGCTGCAGGTGTAATGCTTATTATCACTCGTTTATGGGACTGTATCAATGACCCTATATGGGGTGCTATGGTTGCAAAAAGACCTCCCTCAAAGGACGGAAAATTCCGACCTTATCTTAAATGGGTTTCAATCCCTCTCGGCATTTCAACTGTTCTTTGTTTTTTGCCCTATCATAAATTAACTTCAAATACAACGATACTGTTTGTAATAGCTCTTGTTGCATATACCTTCTACGGTATGATGTATACGGGTATGAATATTCCTTTTGGTTCACTCGCATCCGTTATTACAGACGACCCCAAGGGCAGAACACTTCTTTCAACTTTCCGTTCAATAGGCTCAGGTATCGGCGGAGCAGTCGTTTCTCTTCTTGCTCCCATGCTTATTTATTCCGTTCGCCTTGACGCAAACGGCGAGCCTATGCAGGATGTTACGGGTAAGGTGCTTCAGGATGCAGACGGAAATAAAATGTTTATTTTTGGCCTTGTTATGGGTATTTTATCCATTGTTTTCTATCTCTGGGGCTTTAAGACTACCAAGGAAAGAGTACCCTCAGAGCCCGAACCCAAAATGGATTTCAAGGCTACATATATGGGACTTCTCAAATCCCGTCCCTTTGTAACCGTGGCTCTCGCAGGTGTTCTTATCAGCGGTCAGCTTCAGTTCAATTCCTTTAACGCATATCTTTACAAAAACTATTTCCTTAATACTGGACTCGGAACTATAGGTACAATATGCAATTACCTTCCTATGGTTATTTTCGTTCTATTTACTCCGAAGCTTGTTGAAAAGTTCGGTAAAAAAGAGCTTTGCGGAAATCTTTCAATTCTTTCAGCGGCAGCTTCCGTTCTTGTAGCTGTTCTTGCAAATAACGAAAAATTCCTTTGGTGGATAGATCCCGTAAACGGCAGACTTCCTGCATGGATATTCATGGTAAGTCTTCTTATAATCGGCTTCGGCTATACATTCGTAAGCCTTACCTGCTGGGCAGTCGTTATGGACGTTATCGACTATCAGGAATATAAAACAGGCATAAGAAACGAAAGTGCCGTTTATGCCGTTTATACATTCTCAAGAAAGCTCGGTCAGACAATTGCTGACGGCAGCGGACTTTTCCTTTTACAGTGGGCAAACTATGACGGTAATATGTCAGGCTTTATTGACGGCACAAGCCAGAAGATAATGCTCATATGCACGGTAATTCCCGCTGTAGTTTATACTGGCGTATGGCTTCTTATGAAGTTCGGTTATCCTCTTGACAGAGAAAGATTAAAGCCCATATATTCATTTATAAGAGAAAAACGTGAGAACGAAGAAAAGCTTTCACAGGAAAGCCCTCTCGTATAATTTAACTGAGGTGAAAGCCATGAAAAAGATTATTGTTTTTGCACTCACTTTTATTATGCTTATTTCTCCCGTTACGGTGTTTGCTTCGGGAGAGAATAATACGGAGGAAAACTCAATGTTTTCACTTTCTGTAATTGACAGATGGGAAGTAAAATCCGAAGAGATACATCCCGAGCTTCGTTGTTTAGGAAATGTTATAAGAACTGTATTCCCCAATTTTACGAATTTCTTTTTTAAGCTTGCAAACCGTTTTCTGACTGTTTTTAAGCTTCCCGACCTTACAAGGGGAGTAAACTATGAACAGAAATATATTTCAAGAGAAGACGGAAGCTGTCTTCGTATTTGTGTTTATACTCCCGAAGAAGCAAAGGAAAATGTTCCGGGGCTTCTGTGGATACACGGCGGCGGTTTCGCTTTAGGTGCTCCTGAACAGGATTTTTCGTTCATTGAAGCATTTGTTAAAGCATCGGGCTGTGTTGTTGTAGCTCCCGATTATCTGAATTCTCCCGATGCTCCTTTCCCTGCCGCATTTGACGATTGCTACAGTGCTTTATTGTGGCTTAAAGAAAACGGCAAGGATTACGGTATGAGAGACGATCAGATTTTTGTCGGCGGTAACTCTGCCGGCGGCGGTCTTTGTGCTGCAGTAACCCTTAAAGCAAGAGATACGGGCGATGTCAATATCGCTTTCCAGATGCCTCTTTATCCCATGCTTGACGACAGAATGATTACAGAATCTTCTCAGAATAACGATGCTCCCATATGGAATACAAAGTCAAACCTTCTTGCATGGCAGCTTTATCTCGGTGAACTTTTCGGAACTGATGATGTTCCAAAATATGCAGCACCTGCAAGGGAAGAAGATTATGCGGGACTTCCTCCCACGCTTACTTATATCGGCACAATAGAGCCGTTTTGGGATGAAACAAATATATATGTAGAAAATCTTAAAGCAGCAGGTGTTGAAGTTATGTTCAAAACCTTTGAAGGCTGTTTCCACGGATTTGATCTGTTTTCATTTACAACTCCCGCAAAGCAAGCAAGACAGTTCCTTATTGACGGTTTTATGTATGCTGTTGATAATTACACGGCAGCAAATTAATAATCATTAACTGAAAGGAGAAAAATTATGGGACTTATTAAAGCAGGCCTCGGTTCACTCGGCGGAGTTCTCGCCGATCAGTGGAAAGAATTTTTTACTTGCGATTCAATCAGTGATGATGTGCTTATAGTAAAAGGACAGAAGAGAATTTCAGGCAGATCATCAAACACAAAGGGCAGTGATAATGTTATTTCATCGGGTTCAGGCATAGTAGTTGCTGACGGTCAATGTATGATAATAGTTGAGCAGGGCAAGGTTGTGGAAGTCTGTGCAGAGCCCGGTCAGTTTACTTACGACTCATCAAGTGAGCCTTCAATTTTCTCAGGCTCCTTCGGCGAAAGCCTCAAGGAAACATTCAAGACCGTAGGAAAACGTTTTACCTTCGGCGGTGAGCCTGCAAAGGACCAGAGAGTTTATTATTTCAACACAAAAGAAATAATGAACAATATGTTCGGAACGAGGTCTCCCATTCCTTTCAGAGTAATCATTGACCCCAAGAGGGATATTGATTATGAAATAACACTCCGCTGTAACGGAATGTTTACATTCCGTATAGTTGATCCTCTTCTTTTCTACACTCACATTGCAGGAAATGTAGCAGACGAGTACAGAAAAGAAACAATAATGGAGCAGTTAAAGTCAGACTTCCTTCACGCTCTTAATCCTGCATTTGCAAAGATGAGTGAAATGGGTGTACGCTACAGCTCAATTCCTGCACACACGGAAGAGCTCAGTGAAGCTATTGACATCGCAATGGCTCCCAAATGGAAAATTGGCCGCGGTATCAAGATTGAAAGTGTAAGCTTCAATGCCCTCAACGCTCCTAAGGAAGACGAGGATGAGATTCAGAGAATAAAGAAATCAATCATTATGTCCGACCCCATGCTTGCGGGCGGATATCAGACAACAGGTCTGACAGATGCTGCTATGAATGCCGCAAATAACCCGAACGGTGCAGTAAATGCATTTATGGGAATGGGAATGGCAGGAAATATGATGGGCAATACTGCAGCACTTTTCCAGCAGGGAATGGCACAGCAGCAGGCTCAGGCACAGCAGGCTGCTCAGGCTCCCGCAGACGCATGGAAGTGTTCCTGCGGTGCAACAGTGACAGGTAATTTCTGCTCTGAATGCGGAACTCCCAAGCCTTCGGAAGACGGCTGGAAATGTGCCTGCGGTGCAGTAAATAAAGGAAAATTCTGCCCTGAATGCGGAGCTAAAAAGCCCGCAGATGCCCCTTTATACAGATGTGATAAATGCGGCTGGGTTCCCGAAGACCCGATGAATCCCCCGAAATTCTGCCCCGAATGCGGCGACATTTTCAATGACAGTGATATAGGCTAAATAAAAGGGGCTGTATCAAAAGTCCCTGAAAAATAAGATAGAGCCAAGTGCAGAAAAGACTGTACTTGGCTCTAAATATTTAGTAAAATTAAAGTGTGAAAATAAAAATACTAAACACAAAAGACTATACAATATTCGGTA